>JBCCEJ010000062.1:0-33633 GCA_039030335.1 Pseudomonadota bacterium
GGATGCTGTGTCAGTCTCTAAACGCGGAGTTCTCGCCCAAGGGTATTCATGTTGCACACATTCTCATCGACGGCGCGGTAGACGCACCCGATACGCTCGGGAAGATGCTCGGGCCTGAGCGCTTCCAGACACTGCGCGAATCGAAAGGTTTGGACCACGATGGGTTGCTACTACCAGAGCGTATCGCTGATACGTACTACCACATAGCGAAGCAGCACCGCAGCGCTTGGACCCACGAGTTGGACCTGCGGGCGTTTTCGGATCTGCCATGGTGGAATCACTAAACAGTAGTTGTGCCGATGAGCCCCGCTAGGGGCTGGTCGCTTCGGAAGGTTCGCAGATCACCGCGAATCTTTGCCGATTGCACGCGGATTTGAACTTCTCTTCACAACGTCTTCACGGCGCGGAGCCGACCATCATTCCCACGCAAACTCGAGGTAACTGCTGGGAATGCAAACGTTGCTGGCCGACCCATGTCCCGCCGAAAAGGTCGTTTCGCGTAGCGATAGAATCGAAGGCGGCAAAGACGGCTTGAGCCGTCAGACAGCCCCCGACCACTCCTCGCATTGGCTCTGGAGTTCAAGTGCACCCGTGGCGCAGGTCTGCGTCGAGAACCTGCGCTTACGCACCTACATAGGGTTCAATCCGGAGGAGCGCGAAAAGCAGCAGGACGTCGTGATCAACGCGCATCTAAGCTATGTCGCAGACCAGGGGATCGCCGATGACCGCGTCAGCGCGGCGCTCGATTATAAGCAGATCACCAAAGCCATCATCACGTATGTAGAAGGCGGTCGGTTTTTGCTCTTGGAGCGCCTGGTCGCGGACGTCCTGGCGATAGTCGCCCGGGACCCGCGCGTACAGCGCGCGCACGTGCGCATCGATAAACCGCACGCACTGCGTTTCGCGGACTCGGTGTCACTCGCCATGTCGTACACCAGCGACCCCGGTGCGCCGCCGGCCGGCAACGAATTTCAATCGCCAGAGATGTCAGTATGAGTGCCAATCCGCTTTTTATTGCCACACCCGATGATAGTGATCTGAGTGATGCCGCCTTTTCCGTGCGACAAGCCTTACTGGAGGCCGGCCTGGAAACTCCAATGGTGCCGAATTTCCTTACGGCGGCCCAAAAGCAGGAGCGGATCGAGTCGGCGATGACCGAGGTCATGTCGACCCTCGGCCTGGACCTGACCGACGACAGCCTGGCGGAGACGCCGGCTCGAATCGCGAAGATGTACGTCCAGGAAATCTTCAGCGGTCTCGACTACCGCAAGTTCCCGAAGATCACCGCCATCGACAACAAGTTCGCAGCGACCGACATGATCAAAGTTGCGGGTATCGAACTAACGAGCACGTGTGAGCATCACTTCGTGACGATCGACGGTACTGCCGATGTCGCCTACATCCCTTCGGGAAAGGTGATCGGGCTGTCGAAGATCAACCGGGTGGTGCAGTTCTTCGGCCAGCGGCCACAAGTGCAGGAGCGCCTCACACGTCAGATTCTGGTGGCGCTCCAGACTTTGCTCGGCACTGACGATGTGGCCGTCTATATCGACGCGACACACTACTGCGTCAAGTCGCGCGGGGTTCGCGATACCAGTTCGCACACTTCCACCCGCGCCTTGGGCGGCGCCTTTATCGAAGATCGCACGCTTCGCGCAGAATTCCTGGGGCGGCGCGGAAACTAAATCTGGTGCGGAACTCAAAAGCCACGGTTCCGTCCAGTTTGCAACTACCGCCCGCCTGCATCAGCTGTGGCCGAAAATTGACGTTGCGCGCCCGCTGGCGGGGCATCGAAGAAAAGGTCAAGTACTGCTCAGAGGCATGCCGGCGGCGCCGGATTCGGCCGGTTGATCGTGAGTTGGAACATGCTATCCAACGGCTTCTGGACCAGCGGTCACCCACCGGGAGCATTTGCCCCAGCGAGGCGGCCCGTCACGTCGCGGTTGGTCGAGGTGCAAACTGGCGTGAACTGATGGAGCCCGCAAGGCGGGCGGCCAGGCGGTTGGTGCACGCCGGCATGGTGGAGATAGTTCAGCGTGGCAGAGTCGTAGACCCGTCAGCTTTTCGCGGGCCGATTCGCATTCGCGGCAGAACGCCGTAAGGGGGGCCGGACGGCGGCGCCGTTCTAGTGGGTCTGGCCGCGGGATGTGGTAAGCGGTGACGCTCCCATCTGCAGAGCCGCCTTCAGCAGAGACGTCCGCTGGTCTCCAGCGTCGGCCTCGATAAACGCCTGTTTCACCTCCGCTTCAAAAGGAAACTGAGCGCAGATGGTGTCAACGAGTCGCATGGTCTCGGCTCGCTCCCAATCATCCCAACTGACTTGTAGCCCGCTGCGGCTCGCGAACTGCTCCAGCATAGGTCGAAGTTCCTCGAGTACGCTTCGGGGTATGTCAACCACGGCAGTGTCCGCGCCGAACTCCGCATAGTCAGGCCGTATACGCCGGTAGCCGTTGCGAAGCGACAGCTCCTCTCCAACACGAAACCGGTACTCGCCGCTCAGAATGATAAAAAATCCGCCGGTACCAGTTTCCTGCAAAGTCGTTATACGACCGACGCAGCCTACGTTATGTATCGCCGTTGGCGACGCTGCCTCTCCCGGCGTCCCACGCGGTTGAACCATGCCCATCAGCCGGTCGGCGCCAAGTGCGTCGATGACCATGCTCACGTAGCGAGGCTCGAAGATGTTGAGCGGAAGCTGCAAACCGGGAAATAGAACTGCGCCCGCCAGCGGGAATACCGGCAGCGTCGACGGAAGGTTGGAAAACGGGGTGAGGAACGGAGAATTCGACATCATCACCTCAGCATCGTCTATGCAAAGCGGCAGGCGCTTGCGGGTGTCGCGGAAGCTCCGCGGCAGAGTCGGAATACGCGCGACCGGCCGCGTTTCGCTCGATCTCTGGCTGACCGTCGCTAGCCTCGAGTTGTCGAGTATTCTATAAAATTGAGTGCAGGATTACACGTATTTTCAATATCTAAATATAGCCAAGACTTATACATCTAAGCATCGCGGCGATCACATGCAGGCGAAATATACCCACGAGCGCCTGCTACATCGTCCGGTGGAGACAGTTCTCGCTCGGCTCATTTGACTGTTTGCGGTGTGGTTCGATGAACTACCGATGCCTCCGAGCGCCGTGTTTCACTGCAACCCTCGAACGGGATTTCAGCTGAATAATCTGCGTCGCAAAACCGGCATCGAGTTGAGCAGGGCGGGAGCGCCATTCAGGCGAGCAAAGTGCGCGTCTCGCGAGACGGGATAGCTCGCTGCACGATGCGCCTGCGGCGCACGCTCGCGCGGGAGCGTTTGCGGGAACTCACCTACGCTGTCGGCTCGGTGACCACAAGGTCGATACCTTCAGCCCGCGCGACCCGTTCGATCGCATCTTCGAACAGCGCGCGCGCATGTGCAGCCGTCTGCCACAGGTAGTGATGCAGCTCTGCGTCTTCGTCGCTGCGGTTCTTGCAAACCACGCTGTACTGCTCGAAAGCATGCAGGTCGCTCAGCAACTCGGCGAGATGACGTGGACATTCGCACTCTACGCTTGGGGCGTCGCCAGCGAGCGTTGCAATCTGCGCGGCGGAGAATCGCGGCGCGCGATAGGCGTCGCCGAGCGCCCAGACGCCTCCGCCGTGGTCCGCGGTTCCGCCGGCGCCGTGCGGCAGTAGCAGCTCCTGCGCCAGCGTCGCGGCGCGGGCAGTATTCACAGGCGCTCTCTCTACCGCGATATTGGGAGCCCGCAGGGTCCTCAGGTCTGCTCGAGTGGCGTACCTGTAGATCACCAATGCGTGCCGAATGCCAGTCTCATTGAGCAAACTGGCGAGCTGCAGATCCGTGCTCCGGCTGACGACGGCCACATGATAAATCAGCAGGTCGACTGTCCGGTCCTCCAGCGCTGCCTTCAGATCCGGCAACGTCCATCCACTCGCCACGCACGCCAGCTGCGTCGGCCCGGGCAGGTCACCACGTGCGTTGTCCGCAGGCCCGGTAAAGCCTTCACCGCCGAGAACCGCTACGCGAATGGGGCGCGCGTGTTGCGTATGTCTCGGCGCCGGAGCATCCGGTAGCTGCTCCCAGATGTTGCCGAGCTCCGACAGCGGCCGGTTCGCCAACTCGGCCAGCGACATGCCGCGGTCGGCGAGTTTTTTGATGAGAATCAGGCGATCCAGGTCCTCGCGGGTGTATCGACGTCCGCCGCCAGGGGTGCGGCTCGGCCCGACGGCACCGTAGCGCTCTTCCCACTTGCGCAAGGTGTGTACGGATACCCCGACCAGGCGCGCCACTGCACCAATTTTGAGGGGGGAGGTTTCATTCCCGGATGGAGTCACTGTGGGGCACCGGCTAGACATCGCTGCCGGGATTCTGCACTTAGTTCACGTCTATGTATACAGAACTTGGACAGCGCTGGACATGTGTCCATTCGAGGAGCCCTGTGTGCGCTGACCTTCAGGCGGAAGAGTACTTGCGCTGAAAATAGCTCTGGAACAGCCAGTTGGGGAGACACGTCATGGCGGTGTCGCGCATCCAATAACGCGGCCGGCTGCCTGGGATGTACCAGTCAGCCGCCTTCAAGGTAGCTGGCTGTTTCGCGTTAATCGCCGGACGCAGGGCCTTTTCGTACGTGGCGAGCGCGGACTCGGGAGTGCCATCGATCAACGCCTCGCAAAAGGCACTCGCCCCCCAGAAGGCCGCTGACGCCCCCTGGCCTGACAGTAATGTCATGCAGTGCGCTGCATCACCGAGCAGAACGGCTCGTTGGTGGCCCCAGGCGGGCAGATGGATCTGAATCAGGTTATCCATGTAGAAGCCATCAGGCGGACAGTGTTCCAGCACCTTGGTCGTGGTGGGCGCCGCGCCGGCGAAATCCGCCCGGAGCACCGCGGCCCGGTCAACCGGGTCTGGCGCCTCGCGATTCTCTCGCTTCCAGATGAAGACGCACGCCAGGTCGCCCGCTCTCGTCGTGTACACGCACATGTAGCGGTTTTGCTCCATGTGGTTCTCAAAACGGTCCTTGAGACCGAGCACGTTGGGGAGTTTGAATGCGGCAGAAAAGAGGCCCAGGTAGTGCGCGTTGACCTGGTCGGCTGGCCATACGAGTTGACGCGTGTTGGAGTGCAACCCGTCTGCTCCGAGCAGTAGATCGAACGCCTCATCGGGGGCGTGTCGAAAAGACACTTCCGCCTTTTCTTCCGACATGCGAACGCCGGTTATGGAATCGCCGAAACGAAACTCCGCCACTTGCCGCGCCGCGTCGAAAAGCACGCGCTGCAGGTCGTCGCGCATCAGTTGCACGATATCGAGGCCGCTGAACAGCGCACGGTAGTCGAGTTCGAGCATGGGGCGCCCGGCGTGGTTCAGATACGCCGATTCGCGGATGCCGGCGCCCAGAGCCACCGCTTCATCGAGCAGCCCCAGCTTGCGCGCGTACTGATACGAGTGGCTGGATAGCGAGATGATATAGCCATCAGCTCTGACATCGGGCGCTCTTTCGACTACCACGGGCCGAAACCCGGCCCGGCCGAGCCAGATGGCACTGGTCAGACCGGCGACGCCGGCACCGGAAATGAGAATGCGGCTGGATTTATGCATCGTGCTGGTGGCTCAAAGAATGTAACGGATGAGCTTTGGGCCCAACTGTCTTGACAGCCACAATGGACAATATTTCCAGGCACGAGTTGCAATCCGCACGGCGGCGGTCTCCAGCGATGGAGCGCGGTCGCCGCGGGCGACGAGGTAGTGGTAGAAGAGCGGTCGCGGCGTTGCTCCCCAGGACTTCTTGAACCGGTAAGTTCCGGCATCAGGCGCTGAGCGTCCGAGGTCAAAAGTGTGAAGACCTCGCTCACAGGCGTCGCGGATGATACGCCAATAGAGCAGATTGTTGACGCTGGTATGGCGATAGCTGCGGCGCGTTCCCGCGAACGGATGGTGCAGCGTACCGTTGACTTCCAGTAGCAGCGCGGCAGCAACCGGCACGGCGCCATCGTAAACCACCGGGACCCGGCAGGCAGGGCCGAAGGTCTCCGCGACGCGGGAAAACAGACGTGCCGCGTGCGACGGCGTGCCCAGGTCGCGCCACACCTCGGTGATGACGCGCTGAAAGTCGACGAGCATATCCGCGCCACCGAAGCGCACGGTGAAGTCTCCTCGCTCCGCCTTGCGGACCTGATTGCGCGTTTTGCCATCCAGCGCGTCTCGCCAGAGCGCCTGTGCGTCACGGTCGAGTTCCAGAGTAAAGGACACGTATCGGTCGTCGACCGCCACCGCCGTCGAGGGTTCGGTCAACAGACGGTCGGATTTCAGGAGGAGAGCAGGAGCGGCCGCCGCACGGCGCGCCTCATCCATCACGCAGAGGTCCGCGGACGTCAGTGGCACGTCGCCCCCGGCGATCCCGCCATACTCCAGATATGGGGCGTTGGCGAGCAGCCGCCGCGGCCCGGCCTGGAAGAGCCGCGCGGTCAAGGTGCTCGACTGCACGACCTGGCGGCGAAGTGCATAGGTGCTCACCACGGCGTCGTCCCAAGCGTCGAGGTCAGCCGGGTTGCGTGGAGGTTCGGTGCGGCAGCCGGGGTTGGCACTGGTCATGCAGTATGGCGTGTGTCCGGTGTGGGCTTCGTCTCCGGCAGGCCGGGCATGGCCGGTCTGCCGGTCGCTATACTCGGGTTATCGCACGCTCTGCGGGAGTGCGCAAAGCATACCGGTTTCCCACCGAGAGCGGGTAGATCGGGCGAATCGAGGCCGACCGGTGCCGGGTGCCCGCGAGGCGAGGTCAAGCCGCCTCGGCCGCAACCAACCAGGAGAACTCAGGAAATGGCCCGCCATTCGAATGCCGATCAGCCCGACGAAGCGTTGCTGGTAACCGAAGCCGCTGAAGATCACATCTGGGTGCGGTTGAACCGGCCATCTAAACGCAACGCTCTGAATGCGGCGTTGAGGGCCGCGCTTCGCGACGCGATGCGCCATGCCCGCGACCGTTGCAAAGTTGTCGTCATCACCGGCACGGATGGGGTCTTCTGCGGCGGCATAGACCTCAAAGAGGTGCAACGCGAGGCGCAATCGGGGTCCACGGCCGCCCTGACTGACTGGCGTGAACTCAACCTCGAAATCCGCGCCCATCCCGCCATTTTCATCGCGGCGGTGAACGGCCTCGCGTTGGGCGGTGGCGTAACCCTCACCGGCGTATGCGATCTCGCAATAGCGGCCGCGGACGCGACGTTTGGCATGCCCGAGGTAGGTTTCGGTATGTATCCAAACCCGGCTGGTCCGGCCGCTCAGCTGAACCTCGCGCGCAAGCGTGCTGCGTGGCTGGTATTGACCGCGGAGCGGATCGATGCGGCGACGGCGCAGCAGTGGGGCATGCTGAATGAAGTGGTGGCGCCGGAGGCGCTCAGGACACGCGTAAGAGCGGTTGCGGAACGAGTGGCCGGGTTTGACGCAGATACGCTCAGCGCATGCAAACGGGCTTTGGATGATATTCCGCTGGCGGTATCGACGTGGCGGGATGCGTTCGACCGGGGCGTTGGCGCAAACGCCGAAATTGCAGCTGCCAGCGAAGCAGCCCTGGACGGTCTGGAGCGTTTCAGCCGCGGTGAACGAAACGTTGGACAGGGCGGGCAGGGCGATGGACACGGCGATGTGCGCTGAGCTGTGACGGCCGGTCGCGCCGCACCGGTCGGAGCGGCACGGCCGCAATGCCACACCGACAGGCCGGGATGCTGGCATTGGCCCGTGTCAGGTGATGTGGCCGCCCGGCTGAGAAAACCGCACTGACAACTCAAACGGCCGCGGTACGGGCGATCGGCTGCTCCCGAATTGGAAAGTGCAACGCAGCGGCGACAAGACCGAAGCCGATCGCTGCTGCCCACATCAGATCGTACGACCCGGTACGGTCGTAGATGAAGCCGCCAAGCCACGCTCCGCAGAAGCTGCCGAACTGATGGCTCATGAAGACGACCCCGAACAGCATGGAGAAATGCTCGGTCCCGAATATCTGCGCGACGATGCTGCTCGTGAGCGGCACCGTGGACAGCCATAGCAACCCCATCAGGCAACCGAAGAGCAATGCAACCGTATCGGTCATCGGCACGACCAGAACGCCGGCCATGAGGACCGCGCGCGCCGCGTACAGCCCCGTTAGCAGATTTTTCTTGCTATATCGGTCGCCGAGGGCGCCGAACAGATAGGCGCCCGCTACGTTGGCGAGTCCGATCAGACCCAAGGCGTAAGCCGCGGCTTCAGGCGAAACCCCTTCATCGGCCAGAAACGCCGGCAGATGGGTGCCCACAAATGTGACGTGGAAGCCGCAGACGAAGAAGCCAAGAGTCAGCAGCACATACCCCGAGTGGCCGCGCGCCTCGCGGAGCGCGGCTCCGAACGCCTGTCCCTGACGGGCGGTGCGCGGCACACCTTTCGTTTGCAATCCAGTCGCGAGCAACGGCACGCAACAAAGCAGTGCGGCCGCGAGCACGAAGGTAACGCGCCAGTCGAAAGTCGCGATCAGCATCTGACTGGTTGGCACGAGAAGGAACATACCGAGGGAGGTCGCCGCTATGACGGTGCCGAAGACGACCGACCGGCGGGCGTCTGGAATGACCTTGCCGAGTGCGCCAAGCACTACAACCTGGGTAGCGCCGCTAAGGCCAAGTCCAACCATCACGCCGAGTGATGCATAGAGATGCCAGGCGGTGGTGCTCAAGCTGGTCAGATACAGCCCAACCGCATAGAGGGTCGCGCCGCCGACGATGATGCGAATGGCGCCGAAACGGTCCGCCAAAGCACCGATTACCGGCTGCGCGACGCCGTAGATCAGCGCTTGCAGAGCGATGACCAGGCCGAATACCTCTCTGCCGGCCTGTAAGTCGGTGGTAACAGGTTTCAAAAAGACACCGAACGACTGCCTGAGGCCGCCGCTCACGAGGACGATCAGCACCCCGCAGGCCACCATGAACCATAGCCGCGCGCTCATCTATCGAGCTCCGTCACCAATGCGGCGAGTTCCGTGAGTGACGTCAGCACATGCTGTGCCTCTCCGTCCTCGTGCGGTTTGGCACCCGCGTGGATCCGGTCCGGTCGCAGAATCTGTACTGAGTGCCAGCCGCGGGCGTTCGGTTGTACGAAGTCTTTCGCGGCGTTGTCGCCGACGTAAACCAGTTGCGCGGGCTCGAGCTCCAGTGCTTCCTCCATAAGCTCGAATGCCCGTGGGTGCGGCTTGTGGAATTCACGGCCACCGAGCGCGTTGGTGTAGATGACATGGGCGAACCGGTCTTCGATACCGAGCGCTTCGACCTTATTTTTCTGCACCCAGTGCGTGCCATCGGTGATCAGCCCCATCGGTCCGAAGCGGGCGACCTCTGCCAACGCGGCTTCAGCGTCCGTGAAGAGCGTCAATGTCGGTTTGTGCGATCGGTACACATCGACGAAGCGGCTGAGGTCGTCGGCGTCTGCATTTTCGAGGTGTTTTTCGAGTGTCAGTTTAAACAGAGCCCCCAGGTGTCCACTTGCCAGCAGTTCACGCATCTCGCTTGCCATGGCGAACGCGTCGCAGCCCCAGGTATCAGCAGCAAAAGCGGCCGCGGCCGCGAACCCGGAGTGCGCAAAATCCTTCTCCGCGTAGAGCGTGTCGTCGAGATCGAAGATGACTGATATGGGTTTGATAATGAGACCCGTGTAGCGAAGGTGGCCTGATGGCCGCGCAGACTAGCAACACTTTGTCCGGGTGTCGCGGTTGCCGGGTGACGCGCGCCGGTTCAAGCTGCCATGCCACGTGGGCGAGAGCGCCATCGGTGATTCTGCCAGTTCGTTCGCTTCTTGGTGGCGCGCGGCGGCGAGACGTAAAATCGGCACTCCGGCGCGCACCACACTTATCCTGGAGGCATCGATGGCCGCAGTGGCACCGACCCCGGATCCGCTAGTCGATCCAGCTTTCGATCGCGTACACGTGCGCAGGCTCGGGCCGCATACCGGAGCGGAGATCGTGGGCGTAGACCTCAGCGAATCGATCGACGGCGAAGTGTTTACGCAGATTCATGCTGCATGGCTACGTTATCACGTGATCTGTTTTCGCAATCAGCGCCTGTCGCCGGCCGAGCATGTCGCGTTTGCGCGACGCTTTGGTGAAATCCATCTGCATCCATTCAACAAGCCACTCGACGGTCATCCGGAAGTGCTGGAAATTCTGAAGACCGAAGAACAGAAGTTGAACAATGGTGCGCGGTGGCACAGCGACCAGATGTACACGCCGCGGCCTGCCAAGGGCACGATGCTCGTCGCCCGCGAGATGCCACCGTTCGGCGGCGACACGATGTTCAGCAACCTGCATCTTTCTTACGACGCACTGTCACCCGCTATGCAGGCCGTGTGCCGGCGACTGCGCGGTGTGAACAACGGCGACAGCCGCCGCTATTACAAGTTCTCCCGAAGTGAACGCGCAGCCATGGGAATCGGCACCATGGCGCAGCGGGAGACAAAAGAGACCGTTGAAACCGTTACTGCGCATCCGCTCATCAGGACTCACCCGGAGACCGGACGCAAAGGTCTCTACTACGGCTCCCATACCGAGTCCATTGAGGGTATGACAGAGGCGGAGAGTGACCCGTTTCTGAGGTTTCTGATGGCCCATGGCGCACGCCCGGAGTTCACCTACAGACACCGTTGGGAACAGGGAATGTTGACGTTATGGGACAACCGTAGCGTGCAGCATCTGGCTGTGAACGACTACCACGGCTACCGGCGCTGCATGCACAAGGTCACGATAGCCGGCGATGCGCCGTACTGAAGCAGTATGGTGGAGAGGTAAAGGCCTCATTGGGGCTTCGCGTATTGAATAGACTGAGCAGGATCTGAACGATGACGGCGATGTTGACTGGCAAGGTGGCGTTGGTGACGGGCGCTGGTAGCGGTATCGGGCGCGCGACCGCCAAGGTCATGGCGCGCGAAGGTGCGAGGCTCGCGATCTCGGACGTCAACGTGGAAGGACTGGAGCGCACGGCCAGCGCGCTTCGGGCCGGCGGTACCGAGGTGCTCGCAGTGACGTGCGACGTGACCGACGAGCAGGCCGTGGCCGGGATGTTCGAGCAGATCATGGGACGCTTCGGGCGACTGCACTGCGCGCACAATAACGCGGGCGTTGAAGGGACCTATGCGCGTTTGGCCGACACAACTGTCGAGAACCTGGACCTCACGTACTCGGTGAACCTGAAAGGGGTATTTCTCTGTCTGCGCGAGGAGTTGAAACACATGCTCGAAAGCGGTGGGGGCGCAATTGTCAACACTGCTTCGATCGCTGGTATCGAAGGCGCGCGCAATCTGCCGGCATACGTCGCCTCCAAGCACGCGTGTCTCGGCCTCACGCGCACCACGGCTCTCGAGTATGCGAGCCGCGGTATCCGCGTGAACGCGGTCTGCCCGGGCCCGATCAAGACTCCGATGATGGACAACATCGTCGCGTCCAAACCCGGTCTCGAAGGGCCGATGACTCAGGCGGTGCCGATGCGACGGCTGGGCGAACCTGAAGAGATCGCGGAGGCGGTTGCGTGGCTGTGTTCGGATCGGGCCAGCTACGTTACGGGTCACGGCATGGTGATCGACGGGGGCATGACCGCAGGCAGTTGAGCAGTGCGGTAATCAACTGCGCGCGTGGGCCGCACGCCGGGCATCTTCGCGTCAGTAGATCGGAGGCTCCGGAACCGGCTCTCCGTGGTGCAGGAAATCGAAGTCGCAGCCGTGGTTGGCCTGCGTCACATGACGCAGGTAGAGCGAGCCGTATCCCCGCCGGTACTTGGCCGGCGGCGCCTTCCAGGCGGCGCGGCGCAGCGACAGTTCGCTGTCCTCGACCTGCATTTCGATCAACCTGTTTTCCACATCGAGCGTTACCAGATCACCCGATCGAATCAGCGCGAGTGGCCCACCGATCGCCGATTCCGGCGCCACATGGAGCACGCACGCCCCGTAGCTGGTCCCGCTCATCCGGCAATCCGAAATGCGCACCATGTCGCGTACGCCTTGTTCCAGCAGTTTCTTGGGTATCGGCAACTGTCCCCACTCGGGCATGCCAGGACCACCGTGCGGACCCGCATTGCGCAATACCAGCACGCTGTCGGCGGTGACCTCGAGGTCCGGATCGTCGATGCGGGCGTACATGTCTTCGACCGTTTCAAACACCACTGCCGGCCCGGTGTGCTGCAACAGATGGTCTTCGGCGGCGGTCGGTTTGATGATCGCGCCATCTGGTGCGAGGTTGCCGCGCAGGACGGCCGTGCCGCCCGACTCGCTGATCGGGTTGTTGCGGCTGCGAATGACTTCGTCGTTGTAGATCTCCGCACCTTCCAGATTGGCGCCGAGGGTCTTTCCGTTCACGGTCATGCACTCGAGTGCCAACAGGTCGCGCATCGAGTTCAGCAATGCACGCAGACCGCCGGCATAGTAGAAGTCTTCCATCAGGTATTTCCCGGACGGCTTCAGGTTCAGCAGCGTCGGCGTCGAACGCGACAACTCGTCGAAGCGGTCCAGTGGCAACTCGATGCCGAGTCGGCCAGCCATGGCGACCAGATGGATGATGGCGTTCGTCGAGCCACCCACCGCCATGTCGACCGTGATGGCATTGTCGAACGCGGTGGGAGTCATGATGGCGTCGGGCCTGAGGTCCTCCCAAACCATTTCGACGATCCGTCGTCCGGTCCGCGCTGCCATATGTGAGTGAGTTGCGTCCACCGCGGGGATCGATGAGGCGCCCGGCAGGGTCATGCCGAGCGTTTCGGCGAGAGACATCATCGTCGCCGCTGTTCCCATGGTCATACACGTGCCCGGTGATCTGGCGATGCCTTCTTCGAGTTCGAACCACGCTTCGTCGTCAAGATTGCCGGCGCGCCGCTCAGCCCAGTATTTCCACACGTCGGTCCCGGATCCGAGCGTTTCGCCCCGCCAATGGCCGCGTAGCATGGCGCCGGCGGGTAGGTAGATGGCCGGCAAATTCATGCTGGCGGCGCCCATCAGCAAGCCCGGGGTGGTCTTGTCACACCCTCCGAGCAGTACGCAGCCGTCGACAGGCTGAGAGCGGAGCAGTTCTTCGGTCTCCATCGCCAGGAAGTTGCGATACAGCATCGAAGTCGGCTTCGTCAGCTGTTCTCCAACCGACATCGCCGGAAGTTCTACTGGAAAGCCCCCCGCCTGGTAGACGCCGCGTTTAACCTCCTCGGCCCGTGCGCGCATGTGCGAATGGCAGGTATTCGTATCGCTCCAGGTATTGACGATACCGATGACCGGCTTGCCGACGAAGTCTTCGCGCGAGAAGCCCATCTCAAAGGTTCGTGACCGGTGTCCGAATGCGCGCAGCGTATCGACGCCGAACCAGCGGTGCGAACGCAGTTGTTCACTGTGGCGGGACAAAGTTTCACTCCAGCGCATCGGCCCGAACCGCACCGGGGCCGTCTCGCGGTGTCGCGGCAATACCCGAGCGCACGTAGCGCGCGATCGCCGGCTCCCAGGCGACGCCCGAGCGCAACCTTTGCGGCAGTCTGGCCGTGCCCGGCGCCTGAATCCATATATCCGTGGTACGGGGTCTGCCGCGAGGGCGCGCCAGCGCTCACAGGCTCTGGCCCAGCCCTGAACGCCCCTCTGGCGCTTGACCCGCGCCTAGGGCCTGCAAGAATAGCGGGCTGTCTCGCGTTATGACGTTTTACCGGAGGAGCACCCGTCCGATGCGAATGACCACAGAAGAAGCTTTCGTCAAAGTTCTGCAGATGCATGGGATCGAACATGCATTCGGCATCATCGGCTCGGCCATGATGCCGGTATCAGACCTGTTTCCCGCGGCCGGCATACGATTTTGGGACTGCGCCCACGAATGCAATGCCGGCATGATGGCCGACGGCTACACCAGAGCCAGCGGCAAGATGTCCATGGCTATCGCGCAAAACGGACCTGGTATCACGAACTTCGTAACGCCGGTGAAGACGGCTTATTGGAACCACACACCGCTACTCCTGGTGACGCCTCAGGCCGCGAACAAGACTATTGGCCAAGGCGGGTTCCAAGAGATCCCGCAGATGGCGCTGTTCGAAGACATGGTGTGTTATCAAGAAGAGGTGCGCGATCCCTCGCGCATGGCTGAAGTCCTGAACCGCGTCATCGAAAAAGCCTGGCGCGGGTCGGCGCCCGCGCAGATCAACGTGCCGCGTGATTTCTGGAACCAGATCATCGACGTTGAGTTGCCGCAGGTGGTGCAACTCGAGCGCCCGAGCGGCGGCGCCAACGCGCTGGATACGGCCGCCAAGATGCTCTCCGAAGCCAGTTTCCCGGTCATCCTGAACGGTGCGGGCGTAGTCCTCTCGGGCGCGATCCCTGCCAGTGCGGCGCTCGCAGAGCGGCTCGATGCGCCGGTTTGCTGCGGCTATCAGCACAACGATGCGTTTCCTGGCTCGCACCCGCTGGCCGCAGGTCCGCTTGGATACAACGGCTCCAAGGCGGGCATGGAACTGATCGCCAAGGCCGACGTCGTGCTCGCGCTGGGGACCCGTTTGAACCCGTTCTCGACGTTGCCCGGCTACGGAATCGACTACTGGCCTAAAGATGCCAAGATCATCCAGGTCGATATGAACAGCGATCGTATCGGGCTCACGAAAAAGGTTTCCTGCGCCATCCAGGGCGACGCGAAACTGGTTGCCGAGCAGTTGCTCGACCGTTTGACACCAACGGCTGGCGACAACGGCCGGAGCGAACGCAAAGGTCTCATCGCGACCACGAAGTCGCGCTGGTTGCAGCAGCTCGCGTCGATGGATCACGAGGATGACGATCCGGGTACAACCTGGAACGAGCGTGCGCGCAATCGTGAGCCCGAACGCATGTCGCCGCGCCAGGCCTGGCGTGCGATTCAGGCGGCCTTGCCCGCAGACGCGATCATCTCCACGGACATCGGCAACAACTGCGCCATCGGCAACGCTTACCCGACTTTCGAGGACGGACGCAAGTACCTGGCGCCGGGCCTGTTCGGGCCTTGCGGATACGGTTTTCCGGCCATTCTGGGCGCCAAGATCGGGTGCCCTGACACGCCTGTCGTGGGTTTCGCCGGAGACGGGGCGTTCGGCATCTCCATGAATGAGATGACGGCGTGCGGCCGAGGTGACTGGCCCGCCATCACGATGTGTGTTTTCCGCAATTACCAGTGGGGCGCTGAAAAGCGCAATACGACGTTGTGGTTTGACGACAATTTCGTTGGCACCGAACTCGACCTCGATGTGGAGTACGCGAAAATTGCCGACGCATGCGGTCTGAAGGGCGTGCAGGTGACCAGCATGGATGGCTACACGCAAGCCCTGCGTGAGGCTGTGCGGGCGCAGATGGAAGACGGCATTACAACATTCATCGAAGTTGTGCTGAATCAGGAACTGGGAGAGCCGTTCCGGCGCGACGCAATGCGCAAGCCTGAGACCGTTGCAGGTATCAGCCGCGACGACATGCAGCCTCAGCGGGTTTGATCTGACGGCGCTGGCCACTGCCTGATGGCAGTTGGGCCAGGCTTGCCGCGGACCTTTTGCGACGCCGGCCCGAAGGGCCGGCTTTTTTACGCCGGTGGCAACGGTGAGGGGCGCCGTGGCACTCCGAACGCAGGCGATCACCTGTCGCTGACCACCAGGGTGTCAACCGTCTTCGGACAGTGCCTGCGCGACCGCGACGAGTTCCTGCCGATAGCCGTACATGTGTGTGTACTGGAGCACCTGCTTACCGATGAGACGCAGCCGGGTCGCGAGGTCGGGAAAGGTATCCGGGGCAAGCAGGGGCGTATTGAACGGCGGAATGTCGCCCCGCTGAAACTCGAATGCGACCGAGATACGCGGCATGTTCGCGCGGTGGCTCGCGCGTCCGCCCCAGTGCAGGATGCGCTGGTTCCAGGCGAATACGGTCCCGGCGGGGCCGGGCAGTGCGCGCACCGCCGACAGCGCGGTGGCTGGCACCGCCGTATCACCAGAGGCGTAGTTCGGGTCGAGGTGCGCCGGTAGCAGGTACATACACCCATTCAGCGGTGACACTTCTGTCAGCGCGCACCAGGTCGTGAGGCTCAACGGGAGCCCGGCGGCATCGAGGCACCGCGTTTGCACCTTGTCCCGGTGCGGGGTCCAGCCAGACTGTTCGTAAGACGGATCCAGATACCAGACCCAGAAATCGGGCAACTGCACATACCCGTCGCCCAGTACCGGCGCGAGAACGCTCCTCAGCTGATGTGCGAGCCACCAGAACTCGTCATAGACGAATGCAAAGACCGGCGTAATCCGGTGTTGCACAAGTCGCGCTACGGCCTTGGCCAGATGACCGGCCACGCTGCCGTCCAGCAGTTGGTCGAACTGAGCATATCCTTCGTGACGCAGCAATTGCCGCAGCGGTTCGTGCTGGGCGAGAGGAAAAGCTGGCACGGCGCTACCGTCCGCAGCCGCAGTCCCCGCAATGTGCAGACCGGGTATCAGGTCCAGCCAGAAATGCCGGTCGCGCACTTGCCTGAGATCCGGTGCGCCCACAACGTCAGGGCGGGTCATCGTGCCCCGCAGAGCAACTAGCGGCCTGCAAATTCGGGTGGCCGTCGTGCCTTCCAGGCGGCAAGGCCTTCGGCGAGGTCGGCCGATTCCATGCATGCGCGGTGCCCGGCTGTGAACCTCCCGATATCGACCCGATGGTGAGCGATGTCGTTCAGCGCACGTTTCATATGCTGTACTGACAGCGGGGCGTTGCGTGCCAGCACCTGAGCCAGCTCATCCACCGTAGCTTCGAGTTCGGTCTTCTGGACGGCATCGTCGAGATAACCGATCCGGAGCATTTCGTCGGTGTCGATCGGGCGAGCGGTCAGGAACAGTCGCTTCGCCGCCGCCAGTCCGAGCCTCGCGACGTAGCGCTGCATACCGCCGAGGTAGTAGTGCACGCCGAGCTTGCTGGCCGGCATCAGCATTTGTGTGTCGACCACGCCGATGCGGAAGTCGCACGCCAGGGCGAGGTCGGTGCCGCCGCCGTAGACACTGCCATTGAGCGCACAGATGGTTGGCACGCGACAGGTTTCCAGAGCGTTGGCGACCGCTTCGAAGTCGGGTCCGTCAGCGGGCTCGGATGTACGGCCCGACTTGCGTTCGTCCAGATCACCGAGATGGTAGCCGGCGCTGAAGATCTTGCCGTTGCCAGTCAGTATCAACACGCGCACCGACTCGTTCGCATCGACTGCGGCGATATGCTCTGCAAGTGCGGCGAGATCGGCTGGCTCGATGCGATTCATCTTGGCTGGTCGGTTCAGCCGGATGGTCGCGCGGCCCGCCTCGACGGAATACAACGGGGTCGTGGCGTCGGCCACGTCGGCCTCGGCGGTAGCACTCATGCGGGTTCTCCGAAACGGCGATCATGACCCTGATCATGTCCTGTATTGGCCGGCACGCGCAATCGGCCTCCGGTGGTTCGCTGCGGCCTTCGTGCGCGAGTCTGGTAGATTGTCGGGTCATCACAACCGCGCGCCGCCGCGCCGAAGCGTAGTCACAGGCGAACAGCTATGCAGCCCATACGTTCATTCTTGTTTGTGCCCGGCCACAAAGAAAAATGGGTCGAACGTATCCCGACGTTCGGCGCGGATGCGGTGATTATCGACCTCGAGGACAGCGTGCCACACGACCTGAAGCCGACCGCGCGCGATATCGCTGCGCAGGCCATCGGGCCGCTGTCTGAGGCCGGACAGCGCATCTGGGTGCGGGTGAATCCGACGCCCTACATCTACGACCTCGACGACCTCCACGCGGTCATCCAACCCGGATTGGAAGGCCTGTTGCTGTCGAAACCGGGAGGGGCCGGCAGTATGGAGACCGCCGCCAGCATCGTTTCGGACATCGAATTGCGCAAGGGCATGCCGGTTGGTCACACGCTGTTCATCCCAGTACTCGAGACGGCCGAATCGATTCAGCACGCGTACGAGATCGCGTGTGTGCCGCGCGTTGCGACGCTGGCTGCGGCGAGCGCGAAGAATGGTGATGTGCAGCGTGCAGTCGGTTTCCAATGGACGCCCGAGGGGCTGGAGAGCCTGCATCTGAAGTCAAAGTCCGTGCTGGCCGTGCGGGCGGCGGGCAAAGACTACCCACTCGGAGGGCTGTGGCAGGACGTGCACGACCTGGACGGCTTGCGCAGGTCGTGTCAGTTCAACCGACAACTCGGGTTTACCGGAGAATTCGTACTTCATCCTGGCAATGTCGAAGTCGTGAACGAGGTCTATACACCGGATGCCGAAGAGGTGGCCTACTACCGCGGCATGGTCGAGGCGTTCGCGGAGGCCGAGCGCGAGGGCCGGGCGGCGGTGTTGTACGAGGGCGAGCACATCGACTACGCCCACGTGAAAACGGCACGCCAACTACTGGCCCTCGTCGACAGCTTCTCGTGACCTGAGCGGCATCTGAACCCGGAGCGGCATCTGAACCCGGAGCGGGCATTGCCGCGCATTCAAAAGGAGAACACAGGTGGGACCCGAGCAAATCGTCAATCTGGGTGACCTGCAGCGCCGAGCGAAACGCCGCATTCCCCGCGTCGTCTACGACTTCATCGAAGGTGGCGTCGACGACGAGGATGGCCTGGACCGCAATGAAGATGCATTTCGGGCCATACCGCTGGTGCCCCGCTACATGGTCGACGTGCGTGAGCGAAATCAGCGCACGGAGCTGTTCGGCCGCGAGTATTCGAGTCCGATCGGGATCGCGCCGACTGGGGGAGTGGGTAACTACCGGCGGGGTGGTGACCTGATGCTGGCCGAAGCGGCGCGGCAGCAGAATGTCCCGTTCATCATGTCCGGGGCTGCCACCGCCTCCATGGTCGACCTCGCACGCGTCGCACCCGACCACAGTTGGTATCAGGTTTATATCGCCAACGACCGGGAGATCACCTACGACATGGTGCGCCGGGTAGACGAACTCGGCTTTCCTGTGCTGGTCGTTACCGTCGATGTTCCAAGCCGCGTCAATCGCGAGCGCAATCGGCGCAATGGTTTCGGACGACCTCTGCGCCTGTCGCTCAGCTCGAAACTGAACGCATTGAAACACCCACTGTGGCTCAGCGACTACCTCCGTCACGGGGTCGCGCCAATGCCGAACTGGGCGCCTTACGTGTCGGGGCATCCCAGCAACGATGAGGTCGTCGCGTTCGTGGCCGAGCAGATGCCGACGCCGGTGCTGTGGGAGGACCTGCAGAAAATTCGCGAGCTCTGGCCGCGCAAGCTGGTCGTCAAAGGCATCATGCGGGTTGACGATGCACTAAGGCTGGCTGACGCCGGGGTAGATGGCATCATGGTTTCGAACCACGGTGCACGGCAGCTCGACCGCGCGCCGTCGCCACTTGCAGTACTGCCGGCGATCGTCGATGCGGTGGGCGACCGGATGACGGTTCTCTTCGACGGCGGAATCCGGCGTGGAGCGGATGTGTTCACGGCGCTCTGTCTGGGCGCGGAGTTCGTATTCGTCGGGCGTCCTACCCTGTATGGCGTCGTGGCCGACGGTGTCGCTGGCGGAGTCAAGGCACTGTCGATTCTGCGTGATGAACTCGACCTGATCATGTGTCAGGTCGGTTGCCCCGACGTCTCGGAGGCCGGTCGCGATTTCGTGGAATGGGATCCGGATGCCTTGAAGAGAAATACGCGCACCTGAGTCGGGCGCGCCGGGTAGCGCTGCCAGCCTCTCAAAAACGGCCTGCGACCCGTTCTTTGGCCGGCAGTACTTCGAGGCAGGTCGTCCACCAGCCGGTAAGGATGGTGTCGATGAACTCGCGCGGCAGTCCTTCGGCATGCATTTCCTGCGCGAGCCCATGGTGGTCGTAGTGGACTGGGACAAACTCTGCCCGCCGCGCGTCTTCACTCAGGATGGAGTACCAGACTCGCGGCGTACCGTCGTTGGCCGGCCGGCCGAGCACCCCGACGTTGACGAAGAGCCGGTCGCGGTCCAGCTGGCGTTGCCAGTGGAGCCCCGTATGGGTCGCGGCGATGACATCGGCTTCGAAGTCGTCACAAAACCGCTCGAGAAAGTGTGTCGGAGTGGACGACTCCCACAGAAACTCGTTGGTTTGGCGCGGCGACCCGTGACACAGAAGCACGCGCCGGCCAGCCTGTTCAAAACGAATCGCACTCGGCAACTCCCGCATCCAGGCGCGGAACGCGTCGCTCGTGTTCGCGAGCGTGTAGTCGTAGCTCAACTGCGCGAAATAGTTGTCGCGTGGATCGGTGTAACCGCACTGACAGTCAGCCAGCGCGTGCCCGATGGAATTGTCGTAATTGCCCTGGACCGTCGCCACGTGGTTGTCTTTGAGCAATGTGAATACCTTGTCCGGATGCGGACCGAAGGCGCCGAGATCGCCCAGGCAGTAGAGCTTTGAGATGCCGCGGTGTCTGGCGTCTTCGATCGCCGCCGCCAGCGCCATGTGGTTGCTGTAAACCCCACCGAAGAGCGCTATTGCACCACTCATCGGGCCGGTGCTGCGACAGCGACGGCGGACAGATCCAGTTTCCGTCCCGCCTCTGAAAGACGTTGCGGTGCGGGTGAGGCACCGGTTTCGGCAACGAGCGCGCTCGGGTTGGCGCAGAACGCACCGTACTGATAGCAAGTCGAGCACGCCTGATGGCTGAGCGCGAATCCCGCGGTGGCCTCATCCAGGTTCTGACCGAGAATCGAGTCGGGCGCCTCGATCAGAATCGGGCAGACGTGTACGCCCCGGTCGGTGACAATGCGACTGTGCGAGCACACGAACTGTTCCATCGGAAATTCGCGCAGCATCTCTTCGGTGACGTAATCGTAACCCTCGTATCCGCCGCTTCGTTCGGCCTCGGCGCCGATCTTCAGAGACGGCAGGATTTTGATACGGGGCTTGTC
Organism: Pseudomonadota bacterium; assembly: GCA_039030335.1. Taxonomy (GTDB): domain Bacteria; phylum Pseudomonadota; class Gammaproteobacteria; order HK1; family HK1; genus JBCCEJ01. The sequence continues at coordinate 20,854 of JBCCEJ010000062.1, forward strand.
GATGCCTACGTCACGCAATACCGCCGACAGGTTAGCGATGACGTCGAGGTCTTCGTCTAACTCCCAGGTGCGCATGGCGGTGACGATGGGAACGAAGCCTCCAGCGCTCAGTCTATGCATGCCGCGCAGAGCTTTTCGGTACGCCCCCGCTCCCCTAATCCGATCGTTTTCGGTTTCATCGAAGTGGTCGATACTGACGCGAAACTCCAGCGAGTAGAGCGAGCCGGCCGCGGCTTCGGCGAGCGCGTCGACCAGGCGCGGCGTCATGACGGTGCCGTTGGTGAGCACCGTTACCGGTCCGTACTCGAGCGCCAGGCTCAGAATCTCGACGATCTGGGGGTGCAGGAACGGCTCGCCACCGGTGAAGTAGTACTCTTTGACGCCGTGGCGCACGGACGCCGTCAGATGTTCTGCCACCGTCTCGCGCGTCAGTGACCCGAAGCTCAGATTTTCCGGGGAGCAACTGATGAAGCAGTGCGAGCAGCGCAGGTTGCAGCGTGTACCGACGATCTGGAACCAGAGCTGGTCCAGGTGTGCCAGAGTGACGACCGGGAACTGCTGAGGTGTGGGTTCGCGAAGCGCTGCCAAGGACGGACCTCTGAGTTGCTGACGGATGCTGGTCGGACCGAAGCCTCTCGGTTTGGTTCGCGCCCCGGGGTATCTTCGTTCAGCCGTCCGCCGGCTCGGTGTCGTCTACAACCGTCGGCTGCGGGTGCGGGGATAGCACGCGCACGTGCTGGGGAGCGTCGATGGTCCGCACGATGTCGAGACCGTTATACGACGCCACGTCGAAATGTGCCAGCACGTGAGACAGCGCGATCTCGGGGTCGAAGTCTTTGCAGGAGTATGCGTCGAACGAGAAAAAGTTCTCTTCCGTCCAGGTGTGTATGGCAGCGTGTGATTCCAGCCAGACCGTGATGCCTGAGATGCCGGAGTCTTCGCTGTTTCGCTTTGCCAGCAGATCCTGCATGGTACTGACGGTCCGGGCCTGGATGCCTTCCTCGGTGAGCGAGCGTACGAACTGCGAAAGTTCGCTGGAAGCGAATGGAAAACGGGCTACCAGCGGCGGATACACCAGCGTCATGTCGAGCACGCTGGAGAGTTCTTCCAACAGTCGGTAGATGACGTGCACTTCGTTGATACCACGGCTCGAGTGGGTCTGCACGTCGAGCAGCAGGTGGCGGCCGACGAAGCGGTCAGATGCCTTGAGTTGTTCGATTGCGTTGTCGAGTTCCATAAGCGCGTCGCTCAGCTGGGTAGTCTTTGATTATCGCGGCGACGATGCCGCCGTGCACGTGGTATCTGTTGCGCCCGGGAGCCTCACTGCTCCGCCACCTTCGTAAGCGGCCCGCGCAGGCTGGACAACCAGCTGACGCAGGCCGCATCGTCCCTGCCTGCAAAGCGCACGCAAAGATGTCGCACACCGCTTCGCACGAAAGCGGCCAACCACGCGAGCGCATCGTCCGGTGTACCCGCGAAAGTGAACTGGTTGGCCCGAACAAGCGCAGCCGGCTGTGCGTAATAGGCCTCGACATAGGCGTCGAGTTCCGCGTTGGCGGTCGCGACGTCTTCGGACATGGACACCGTGACGTAGGCAGCGGGGGTTACGCGGGACGCTCCCCGACCCTGTTCGCTCGCCGACGACATGACCTGTCGCCAGCCGTCGGCCCACTCCGGCGGGCCCCCCGGGCCGGATGGAAACCAGCCGTCGAAGTACCTGCCGCAGCGACGCAGGGCGCCAGGTGCGGCGCCGCCGCCCCAGAGGGGCGGGCCGCCCACGCGGTAGGGCAGTGGTCCGAGTTCAGCCTCGCGCACGCGCCAGAGACCGTCGTAGTCGACCGGATGACCCTGCCACAGGGAACGCATGAGCCTGACGCCGTCCAGCATGCGCCCGACGCGGCGCTCGAACGGTACCCCCGCCGCTTCGAACTCAGCCCGAATGGCCGGAACATCGCGTGCGATGCCGAGCCCCACAACGAGCCTGCCAGTGGCGATCTGATCGAGTGTCGCCACTTGCTGCGCGAGCACTACGGGATTGCGCAGCATGGGCAGCAGGACGGCGGTCCCGAGCGTAATGCGCCGCGTGCGCGCGGCGAGGGCCGCGAGCAGCGTCAGCGGGTCATGGCGCGGTTTCGCAAGCAATGAGTCGCCGACCCAGACGCTGTCCAACCCGGACGCCTCAGCGTGCTCGGCGAGTTCGAGGATCGCGTCCGTACGGTGCTCTCCCACCATGACCCGTTCCCGGGTAGGCAGCAAATAGCCGAGTGCTACGGTCAATTGAAATTGCTCCACGAAGACTGCCCGGCGCGGGAACTCGACAGCTTCAGTTTGGTTGCAGGCGATCGGGGTGCGGGCGGGGTGCAGACTCGAAGCCGCGGCACGGTTGCCGTGGAGCGGGCACCAACGGGCGCGGAGTGTAGCAGGACGCCGGCGGGTCGGCATGCACGGGGGAATGCCGGCGCCACGCCCGTCGTCCAGGCGAAGCGTAAAGGGTCGGACTCAGGAGCCTGGTTCGTGCAACAGCCATCGCCCCAGCGCCAGCGCCAGCAGAGCGCCAACTACTTGTGCCGCGATGAACCCGGGCGCGTCTGCCGGGGCGATGCCGGCGAATGTATCGGACCAGGACCTGGCGATGGTAACGGCAGGGTTGGCGAACGAAGTGGAGGCTGTGAACCAGTAAGCCGCGGTGATGTAGAGCGCCACCGCCATTGCCACCGCGTCGCGTCGTGCCTTCAGGGTTGCGAGTATCGTAAAGACGAGGCCGAACGTCGCGACGCATTCAGAGAACATCTGCGCCAGCCCGGATCGCCCCTTGAGCGAGACCTGCAATGGGTCCAGTTCGAACATGAGATGCGCGGCCAGTACGCCCAAAAGCCCTCCGGCTATCTGCACGACGACATAGATCACTCCATCGAATGCGCTGAGTTCGCGTTTTAGCGTGAACACCAGAGTTACGGCCGGGTTGAAATGGGCACCAGAGATCGGGCCCAGCATCGTGATGAGGACGAACAGAATGGCCCCGGTCGCAATGGTGTTGCCAAGCAAGGCGATGGCGGTGTTTCCGGCGGCCAGGCCGTCCGCCATGATGCCCGAACCGACCACCGTCGCCAGCAGCAACGCCGTGCCGAGCAGTTCTGCTGCGCATCGCTTCAGTCTGGAGGGTGCTGTACTCATCTGGTCGAGGTCTGGAATCTAAGGCCGGTCGATCGGAACTGCGGGCGCTGGACTCGGCTGCCGCGGAACGCTGTTGGTGGTACGCATCGTCCATCCTTCGTAAAATGGCGGGCTATGTTCTTGCATGGGATTACGACATGAGTGACCCGACCGCCACCATCTACTACACCGAAACCGACGAAGCGCCTGCTCTGGCCACGTACTCGCTGCTGCCAATTCTGCGTCGCTTCACGGCATCCACCGGCATCAACTTCGAAAAGCCGGACATCTCGCTGTCGGGGCGCATTCTGGCGAATTTTCCGGACCACCTGAAGCCCGGACAGCAAATTGATGACTGGCTCACGAGGCTCGGAGAACTCGCGAAGACGCCGGAAGCCAACATCATCAAGCTGCCGAACATCAGTGCGTCGATCCCGCAACTCCAATCGGCCATCAAAGAACTCCAGGACAAGGGGTTTGCGGTCCCCGACTATCCCGAGGAGCCGCAGAGCGACGCCGAACGCGCCATTCAGGCGACCTACGCGAAGGTGCTCGGTAGCGCGGTAAACCCGGTCTTGCGGGAGGGGAACTCCGACCGCCGCGTCGCCATGCCGGTGAAGGCGTATGCGAAGAAGAACCCGCATTCGATGGGCGCCTGGAGCACCTCATCGAAGTCTCACGTGGCGCACATGGAGTCCGATGATTTCTTCGGCTCGGAGGTGTCGCACATCATGGACGCGGCCGACGACGTGCGTATTGAGCACGTTGCGGCCGATGGCACCGTTACGGTGCTGAAAGAAAGCACCCCGCTGCAGGCCGGTGAGGTCATCGACGCGGCAGTCATGCGAGCGGCGGCGCTGCGTGCCTTCCTCGATCGTGAGGTCGCGGCCGCCAAGGAACAGGGCGTGCTGGTGTCGCTGCACGTGAAGGCGACGATGATGAAGGTCTCTGACCCGATCATCTTCGGTCATATGGTACGCGCCTACTATGCGCAGGCATTGGACAAGCACGCCGCCACGCTGGAACGCGTCGGCTTCGAGCCAAACAATGGTATCGGCGACCTTTACGCCAAGATCGCGGCATTGCCCGATGCGGAACGCCAGGCTATCGAGAAGGATGTCGAAGCCGCATACGGCGTGCAGGCGCCGCTTGCGATGGTGGATTCGGACCGCGGCATCACGAACCTGCATGTCCCGAGCGATGTCATCATCGATGCCTCCATGCCGGCGGCCATTCGTGCCTCAGGGCAGATGTGGGGACCGGACGGTGCGCAGCACGACACCAAGTTCATCATTCCGGATCGCAGCTATGCCGGTGTCTATCAGGAGACCGTCGAACATTGCCGCGAGCATGGCGCGTTCGACGTTCCGACCATGGGTAACGTCTCCAATGTCGGGCTGATGGCGCAGAAGGCCGAAGAGTACGGCTCGCACGACAAGACTTTCCAGCCGCCTTCGGACGGGCAGATCCGTGTCGTCGGACGCGGCGGAGAGACGCTGCTGAGTCACGACGTGGCAACTGGCGACATCTGGCGCATGTGCCAGACCAAAGACGCGCCGATTCGCGACTGGGTACGCCTCGGCGTCGCACGAGCCCGGGCGACCGGCGCACCGGCGATCTTCTGGCTAAATGAAGATCGCGCGCACGACGCCAGCCTGATCAAGAAGGTCAACGCCTATTTGCCCGACCACGATACCGAAGGACTCGACCTCCGTGTGCTCGCACCGATCGAAGCCACCCGCCAGACACTCGCGCGGGTTCGCAATGGAGAAGACACCATCTCCGTGACCGGGAACGTGCTACGCGATTATCTGACCGATCTGTTCCCGATTCTGGAACTCGGTACCAGCGCGAAGATGCTGTCGATCGTGCCGCTGCTGGCCGGCGGAGGCCTGTTTGAAACCGGTGCGGGTGGTTCCGCTCCCAAACATGTGCAGCAGTTCGAGCAGGAAGGGCATCTGCGTTGGGACTCGCTTGGCGAATTCCTGGCTGTCGCTGTGTCCCTCGAAGAGATCGCCGAGAGACTCGATGATGATCGGGTTCGCGTGCTGGCTCGGACGCTGAACACCGCGAACAGCAAGTTCCTGGATACCAACAAATCGCCATCGCGTAAGGTCAACGAGATCGACAATCGCGGCAGCCACTACTACCTGGCACTTTACTGGGCCGAGGCGCTGGCGGAGCAGACGGACGTTCCCGCGCTGCGAGACGAGTTCGCGCCCGTGGCGAAAGCGCTGGCAGAAGGTGAACAGCAGATCATCGCTGAACTGATCGATGCGCAAGGGGAGGCGATGGACGTCGGTGGGTACTTCAAGCCCGATCCGGCGATGGCTGAATCTGCCATGCGTCCCAGCGCTACGCTAAACGCGGCCCTCACATGAGGGCGGACCCTGCATGACTGACCCCGTCGTCGATGCAAAGAAGTTCGCGCGCGATGGCTTTGCGGTCGTACGTGGACTGATGCCGGACGCCGCTTGCCAGCGCATGCGCGAGAGCGTGCAGCGGGCTTTGAGCCCCCTGCACGGGCCGGCCGAGTTCGAAGTGGACGTCGGCTATACGGGCGCACCCTCCAGCCGCGACGCGCCGGGCGGCAATACACCGCGCCGGCTGTTGCACGCCTACTCGCGTGGTCCAGTATTCAGGGAGTGGTTGAAGGTGCTTGCCGCGCAGGCGCACCTCGATGCGCTGTTCGCAACATCAGAAGTCGCGATGTCCCAGTGTCACCACAACTGCATCATGACGAAATACCCTGGTTTCAGCAGCGAGACGATGTGGCACCAGGACATTCGTTACTGGTCGTTTGACCGGCCCGAGCTCATCTCCGCCTGGCTCGCGCTCGGCCATGAGCAGGCGCGCAACGGTGCGCTCTGGGTCATTCCGGGCAGCCATGAAATAGAACTCGATCGTGGGCGCTTCGATGCGGCGCTGTTCTTGCGCCGCGAACTGCCGGAGAACCGGCGCCTCATCGAAAGTGCGGAGCTGGTGCAACTCGAGCCGGGCGATCTGTTGCTGTTCCATTGCCGTACCTTCCACGCGGCCGGCGCCAACCAGACGTCCGAAGTCAAGCTGTCGGTGGTCAGCACCTTTCACGCCATCGACAACGCCCCGATTCCCGGCACTCGTTCCGCGCTGTACCCGTCCATTCCCTTGGCCGGTATCGAAGACTGAGCAAGTCGGCGTTCGTGCGAACGAGGCTTCAAAAGCCATGTTCGCTACGGCGCGAGCAACAGGCTCTTGTCGACGAACGCCTGTAGGATGTTCGGCACGTTCTCTTCCAGCAGCTGGCGAATCTCGCCCGGTTCTACGATCGCGCGGTCGCCGACGGCCATTCGCAGGCGGCCCGATATCGTGATATCGATGAGGTCACCGATCAGCAGCGCCTGGTCGCGCTGTCCGTCGCAGAGCTTCACTATTTCCACCTCGAGTGCCGAAAGAGTCAGTGGCAGATGGGCCATCGTCGTGACGTTGTTGCTCTTTTGCGCTTGATAGCGCGCGATGCGCGAGGCGACCGGTTGCTCCGGCACCGCGAACGCGCCCGGCAAACCACCGCCATAGGGCACGAGGAAACCGGTCATGAAGCACTGCAACAACTTGACGGCGAGCAGTCCGCGCGCCTCGTCAGTCGGTGCGCAGGCAGTCAACAGATCGGCTACCGGGACGCGCCGTGAGCCCGCCCTGGCAAGCGATGCGAGCGCCGCGGCGAACTCCGCTTCGCTTACCGTGATGGTGAGACCGTCCGCATTCCGGAAAGTCGCGCTGGTCCCGTTCTCCTCCTCGCAGACCAGCCCGCCCGGCACGTAAAGGCGGTCTATAAGTGCCGCCGTTGGCGGTCGGGACAGCGGTAGTGTATCGCGCACCAGCAAAGTCTGTCGGAACGGTCGGTTGCGTAGAAAATCGAGATATTGCTCGGTCCGGATCAGGTCGCCGCTGGCCGGTGCCAGCGCCTGCTTCACGGCGTCCGGCAGGTAATCCATGTTGCCACTGCCGAGGTTGGCTTCCGCGAGGAATTTGAGTCCGTGCCTCGCGGCATGGGCGGCAAACTGGTGAAAGTAGACGGGCTGGTTCTCCCCGGACAGGTGTTCGTGTCGCAGGTAGTAGTCCTGCGCGCGTTTCAGCAGGTCGAGTTCCTCGACGAGCACGCGACGGTAGGCACCTTCGGCGCCGTCCATCGAATTGGTGGCCAGGAACTCGAGGAGGATCCGGGCCTGGTCGATCTGGAACTGCTCATCCTCAAACGGTTGCGTGTGGTAGAGCATCATGTCCCGGACGGCGCCCCGCATGTGCCAACCCGGATAAGTGTTGTAGCTGACGTAGGCCACCCCGTGGGGAGCCAGGTGCGCGCCGATGAAGCGCAGCAGTCCGTCGCGCGCTGCCGCCGGCATCCACGAGTACACGCCGTGCGCGATGATGTAGTCGAACTGTCGTCCCGCGCAGGCGAAGTCGGTCAGGTCGCCCCGCAGAAATTCGGCCTGAGCAAATCCCGTCGCGCGTGCGGCCTCCTGCGCGATGCCGATCTGGCGAGGTGACAGGTCGACCCCCAGGAGCGTCGCATCGGGCAGCTGCTCAGCGAGCGGCAACAGGTTTCCTCCCATCGCGCAGCCCAGCTCCGCGATGCGCGCGTGCGCCGGGTTTGCCGGCGTGAGCCCGAACAATGTTGCGACGCCGAAGAGACGATTAGGATGCGTTTGGGCAAACGGGTTGCTCTGGTAGGGATAGCGGTCGTACGGGTCGGTGCTAGCAGCCATGGCAGCGGTCCTTGGGAGATTTTTCGGACCCGCGTGTCACCGGTCTGTCGGTGCCTGGTAGTTGGCGTAGGACTTTTCTTCGAACAGCCGCGATCCGGCCAGTACGTTGATATCGCGTTTTAGCGCCGCCCGTTTGTCGTTCGTGATGTAGACGCGTCTTGCAAGGGCGACGAATGACGGTCCAAAGTCCTGCCGTGATTCGTGCTGGCGGATGTCGTCTTCGATATTCCAAAGTGTGACGTTGACGTCCTTCAATTGCGCACAAAGTTCTTGCAGGGCCTCCGAGTTGACGCCGGCTGCCTGCCATGCCGTGCGGAGCGTGGCCAACTCGCTGCGTACGTTGTCGAGCTGTGCGGGAACCGTTAGCCGGGCTCTTTTGATCTCCAGGATCGAAATCTTGTCGGCGAGTTCGCCTACCGAGACCTCGACGGTGATTGGTGTCATCGGTACCTCCCGAAGATACTGCCGCGATGGTTGAGTCGGACTTACACCGTCGGTCTGCCGTGCGCGGGGTTGGCCGCCCGGTCAGGGCGTGATCCGGGCGAGCGCGGCGAGGACGCGCTCTTGCACCTGGCTCCAGTCACGCGCGATGTGCTGGCGGAAGATGCGAAGTGAAGGATACCACTCAGACCGCTCGTCATTATCGAACCAACGCCAGTCACCGACCCGGTCGAGCAATAGCCACACCGGCCTGCCCATCGCAGCCGCGAGGTGCACCATCGAGGTGTCGCATGTGATGACCAGGTCCAGATTCGCGAGGATGCCAACGGTATCTTCAAATGGCGCGCAAGCGTGATCCAAACCGGTACCCAGATCGATGATCCCGGCCTCTTGCCAGGCGCGCGGCGCCGGGCGGTCCGGTGCGCGTCGCTCGATGTCGAAGACCTGTACGCCGGGCACCGACGCCCATTCGGCGGCAAGGCGCGCTGGAAATTTGCGAATGGCGTTGCGCGCCATCCGAGGGTCGCCATCATGGACGACACCGACACGCAGGCCCTCGTGGGCGGCGAGCCTGCCGTGCCAGCGCGCAACCTGCGCCGGTGACGCTTTGATCATGCTTGGCACGGGCGGGATCGGACTGTCTTCCAGGCCTAACCGGTGGAGCAGGCTCAGCAACGGCGCGTGGTAATCGAAGTCGCGCGGTCGCGCGACCGTGACGAATTCAACATTCAGCTTCGCCTGACTGAGCAGCGGAAGCAGCACCCGCGGCACCTTGGCGGTAACCCTGGCACCTCTACCGGCTGCCAATTCGGCGAGATGTACGAAGTTGATCGTGTCACCCAGACCCTGTTCCGGGTGCAGCAATACGTGCTTTCCGCTGAGGTCGGCGGGCCACTTCGCTGGCATCAGCATCGGTCGGCCATCCGGTGGCGGATAGCGCCATTCGTAGTTCTGCAGACCCTCGGTCAGGTTCCGCTGGCGTAGCTGCAGCATCGCCAGATTGATGTGCCCGGCTGTGTACAACGGCCAGCGCGCGACCACCGCGCGGGCGACGGCCTCGGATTCGATGACCTCGTCGAGTTCGCGGTGGGCAAGTCCTAACAGGTTCATCGCCCGCGACATGTTGGGGTCTATGGCGAGCGCGGCGCGGGCCGCCTCGCGTGCCGATGCGAGCGCGCCGGTCCAGAAGCAGGAATGCGCCATGCGCGTGTACAGCAGCGCGTTGCGGTCGTCGTGCGTGAGTGCCCGGCGGAAGAGCATCAGCGCCGCCGTATCCAGGTTCTGGCAGGCGAGGCGGAAACCGCGTTCGGACAGCTCCCGTGCGAGTTGGGGGTCGCGTACGGCGGTCGGCTGCGAGGCGTCCGGCACGACAGGAGATAACACCACCTCACCGCGGGGTGTTTGCCATCGCAGTTGCATCGAGCGGGACCACTCCGTGAAGAACCGCGCCCATGATAGTGCGCTCGCCCCGCGAGCACTATCTCGCCGGACGTTGGCTGCGCGGTAGCTCGTCGGCACCTGCAACCACTGCGGGCCGCGTTGCAACGGCAATTTCCGGTAGAATCGCTGCTCGCCCGCCCGCCGTTTTGGACCGTGCTCTGCGGCACGGTGCCGACCGCGCTGTCGCGGCCGTCCCGGCACCTCACCGGTGACCGCGGCGTCAGTTACACGCGTACATCCTCAAGCAGAGATTACAGGTATGAAAGTTCTGGTTACTGGGGCGGCTGGATTTATCGGCTCGAACGTCTGCGGGCAACTGCTCGAGCGCGGCGATCAGGTCTTGGGCGTCGATAACCTGAACGACTATTACGATGTCCGACTGAAGGAGGCGCGACTCGCGAGGCTGGAGCGCCATGAGACGTTTAGCTTTACTCGCCTCGATGTTGCCGACGGAAGCGGGATCGCCGATATCTTCGCGATGACCAGGCCCGACAGGGTCGTGCACCTGGCGGCACAGGCGGGCGTTCGCTATTCGATCGAGAATCCGGTCGCTTACGCAGAGTCGAATTTGCTCGGCTTTACCCACATGCTCGAAGCGTGCCGGCACAATGACGTCTCGCATCTGGTGTACGCGTCGTCGAGTTCCGTTTACGGTTCGAACACGCTCTATCCGTTTTCTGAGGAGCACAACGTCGATCATCCGGTGTCGTTCTATGCGGCGAGTAAGAAGGCCAACGAACTGATGGCGCACTCTTACAGCCACCTGTACCAGATGCCGACGACGGGTCTGCGCTACTTTACGGTGTACGGTCCATGGGGGCGCCCCGACATGGCGTTGTTCAAATTTACCAAGAACATCCTCGCGGGCATTCCCATCGACGTGTACAACAATGGCAATCATCGTCGGGATTTCACGTTCGTGGATGACATTGTCGAGGGCACGATACGGGTTCTGGACCGGCCTCCAGCCGCCGTGCAAGGCGAGGCGCCGTGGCGTGTCTACAATATCGGCAACAACGATTCGGTAGAACTCGGTGTGTTCATCGCGACGCTGGAGAACCACCTCGGCAAAGAAGCGAAAAAGAACTACCTGCCACTGCAGGCTGGCGATGTGCCCGACACGGCTGCGGATGTCAGTCGGCTCGAACGGGATGTCGGCTATCGCCCGCGGGTCAAGATCGATGAAGGCATTGCCCGCTTTGTCGAGTGGTACAAGGACTACTACGGCATTGGCGCCTGAGGTTTGGGGATGAGTTTCAGCCGCCGCGTCTCCGTTGTTGGGTTGGGGTACGTCGGCTTACCAGTGGCCGTGGCATTTGGACGGCACGGCGAAGTGGTAGGGTTCGATGTAGATTCCGCACGGGTTGCGCAACTGCGGGAAGGGCGGGACCGGACCGGGGAGATCGACCCCGGTGATCTCGCCGCAACCCGCGTGCATTTCACCTCTGAAGCCATTGACCTTCAACGGGCTGACTTTCATATCGTGGCCGTTCCGACGCCTATCGATGAAATGCGCCGCCCGGATTTCGGTCCCCTGATCAGCGCTTCCGAGGTCGTTGGTGCGACACTGAAAACCGGCGATATCGTCGTGTATGAATCGACCGTCTATCCGGGTGCTACCGAAGAGCATTGTGTACCGGTGCTCGAGCGCGCGAGCGGACTTCGCTGCGGCACCGATTTCACGATCGGATATTCGCCGGAGCGTATCAACCCGGGCGACCGTAAACACCGCTTCGAATCGATCTGCAAAGTTGTGGCAGGCTCTGACGCCGCGACGCTCGAGATCGTCGCTCAGGCTTACGCTATGGTGGTGGACGCGGGGGTCTACCGGGCGGCGTCGATCCGGGTTGCGGAAGCTGCCAAGGTGATTGAAAACACGCAGCGCGATATCAACATCGCCTTGATGAATGAACTCGCGCTCATCTTTGCACGCATGGGTTTGGACACGCGCGACGTGCTGGCCGCAGCGCGCACCAAGTGGAATTTTCTGCCGTTTGAGCCGGGTCTGGTGGGTGGCCATTGTATCGGCGTGGACCCCTACTATCTGATGCATGCGGCGGCGGCCGTTGACTACGCGCCTGAAGTCATTAATGCAGGCCGGCGTACGAACGATAACGTTGGCGAGTTCATCGCACGGCGCGTATTGCAAAGGCTCTGGCAGGGCGGGACGCCTGTCGACGGCCGCTTTGTCGTCAATGTCCTCGGGCTCGCCTTCAAGGAGGACGTGCCCGACCTGCGTAACAGCCGGGTTATCGACGTGATTGAAACGCTCCGTACGCACGGTGTTGTGGTGCGTGTCTACGACCCGGTAGTGGACCCGGCAGACGCGCATCGTATATACGGCGTCAAGTTGGAAACGCACCCGCAGACGGCCGACGGCGTTGTACTTGCGGTTGCTCACGAGAGCTATAGGAACGCCGGCTGGGAAGGTCTGGCACGCCACCTGCGCCCGCCCGGCCTGGTGTTCGATGTCAAGGGCGTGCTCGATCGCACGGCATGTCCGGACGGTGTCACACTGCTGCGCCTCTAGGCGTGTCAGCACATGACGGCTCGACCCCGCTTCGGCATTGTCGGCTGGTCTGAATGGATTGAGAAATGAATGTAGTAATGATCGGCTCGGGGTATGTGGGACTGGTATCCGGCGCGTGCTTTGCGGAGTTTGGCGCGGAAGTTGTCTGCCTGGATGTCGACGAAACAAAAATTGCGCGCCTGAACGATGGCGAGATACCGATTTACGAACCGGGCCTGGATGATCTCGTCTCCCGCAACGTCGCGCAGGGGAGATTGCAGTTCTCCACGGACTTTGCCGAGCCGATCGGCGCGGCCGATCTGATCTTCATCGCAGTCGGCACACCGACCCGGCGCGGTGACGGGCACGCCGACCTGACGTACGTGTATGCAGCGGCGCGGCAGATCGCGGGTTACCTCTCGGGCTATACCGTAATTGTGGACAAGTCCACGGTACCTGTCGGTACTGCCCGTCAGGTCGAGCGGGTCATCA
>JBCCEJ010000063.1:0-32707 GCA_039030335.1 Pseudomonadota bacterium
AAGCACATCTTGTCGTAGATATCCATGAACGACAGCGGGCCCGACGTGTAAGCGCCGGCGCCGCTCACGTAAGCGCCTTTCGGGCGCAGCGTCGAAAACTCGTAGCCGATGCCGCAGCCGGCCTTCAGGGTCAGGCCGGCTTCATGCACTTTCTCCAAGATGTCGTCCATGGAATCGTGGACCGTGTCGGAGACGGTGCAGTTGATCGTCGAGGTCGCGGGCTTATGTTGCTGCGCGCCTGCATTCGACACGATGCGGCCGGCCGGAATGGCTCCCTGGCGCAGCGCATACAGAAAGCGCTCATACCAGAGTTCGCGACGCGCCGGAGTCTCTTCGACGGCCGACAGCGCTTCGGCGACGCGCCTGAAGGTAGCGTCCACATCTGTATCGACCGCCGTGCCATCTTTGGTCTTCAGACGGTACTTTTTATCCCAGATGTCGAGCGAGGCCGCTTGCAGCGGAATATCAACGGGTGACTCTGCGCGCGCTACAGCGAGCGAAGCGCGAGCGCGCTTAACCGATTCCATCTGTTCCCCCCTGGTGGATTTCGGTTTTGGGCTATCGCCATGCCAGATCTCTTAGTCTAAGCGTGCGTTGACGTACGGTGCAACACTATATAGTGTCTCCCGCCTACACACATAACTACATATAGTGTATTTGTTGTGGAAAGGCGGTGGAATTCCCCTGCGTGACCTGTGGACGAAATGTGGGTGACCTGGGATGGTGCAGGGATGACGCCCGTAGTGGCCATCTGGCAACATGCGGCCTCAGTCTTGTAGCGGCCGGATCTGGCCGCTGAGCAAAGGAAAACCGCGCAGTATGGCCGCACCGCTTCGCCGGCATCTGGCTCGTATCGTCTTGCTTGCCCTGTGTTGCTCAGTGGCCGCGTCCGCGGCGGGGCAAACCCCCATCAAAGCCTTCTTCGGTAACTTCGTCGGTCAGGCGATCTCCGAAAGTGGAGGAGAGATATCCACCCGAGACATCGCGGTGGATATCAAGGAGCACAAGAAAGGCTTCCGCCTCAGCTGGACGACCACGACCCGCCGCGGTGACGGGCGGGTCAAGCGCAAGGAACACACCGTCGACTTCGTCCCGTCCGGGTCATCCAACGTCTACGCGTCCGCGATGCGCCGTAATCTGTTCGGCAAGGCCGTACCGATGGATCCGCTCAAGGGCGACCCTTATGTATGGGCACGCCTCGACGGCCCCACACTCATCGTGCATGCGCTGGTCATCACTGAAGACCACGGTTACGAGATGCAGACCTACCGCCGCACGCTGACCGACAAGGGCATGGAACTGGTCTTCCACCGGGTCAGGGACGGCGAGCGGCTGCGGGATGTGACCGGCACGCTCGTCAAGGTCAACTGAGCGTGGATCGGGGGCCGAACTGGTTCGCCGGCAGTGGAGTGCCGCGACTCGAGCAGCGCCGCCGCGACGCGGGCTGGATTACCGACTGTCTGCGCAACCCGAGAACTCGTATCGCGCCGGTCTGGCGCAACCGGAATCTACTGGACGGAGACGTGGCAGCACTGCCAATGCTGGGGCAGTTGTCGGCGCTGACGGATCACGTGCAGGTTTTCGTGCTGTTGGGTGAGATCGACGGCGAAGCGGTGTTCGCGGCGGATTTCGACCCGGCCGAGGGTGGGATCGCCGGCCAACTGGCAGATTTTGGCCAACTCGGCGACCTCCGCGAAATGGCCGGACGATTGGACCGCACGGAGGCGGCCTGGCTGGCACACGCTCGGGCCATGGCCTTCTGGCACAAAACACACCAGTTCTGCGGCTCGTGCGGGGGCCGCACGGTCGTATCAGACGCGGGCCACGCCCGGGTCTGCGAGCAGCCGGCGTGCGCGCGACAGCACTTTCCGCGAACCGACCCCGCCGTGATCGTGTTGGTCGAACACGAGGATCGGTGCCTGCTCGGACGCAATACCAACTGGACCGACGGGCTTTACTCGACCCTGGCCGGCTTCGTGGAACCGGGGGAAAGCCTGGAAGACACGGTTCGACGGGAGATCGAAGAGGAGTCCGGAGTTATCGTCGGTGATGTCCGCTATCACTCGTCGCAGCCCTGGCCGTTTCCTGCATCGATCATGCTCGGCTTCTTCGCTGAGGCGGTCGACCCGGCCATCACCATCGATGAACGCGAACTTGCCGACGCGCGTTGGTTCAACCGCGAGGAACTGGTCGCGGAGACGCTGGCCGGTAACCTGCGACTGCCGCGCGGCGTCTCGATCGCGAGGCGCCTCGTCGACGACTGGTACGCCCTTTGCGGTCACAGTCTCAGCGACGCTTTGGCGCGCTAGCCCGCGTCGCCGCCTTACGGCGTATGAATTGCGACGACACGCCAGGTGTTGTCGTCTTGTAGTGCCATCTGGACATGTACCGGGTTCTGTCCGAGCTCACCCATTCTTATCAGGAACCGGTCGTAGGACTCGAAGAACGCGTAGCTGATGTCGCCGATCAGCGATGGTCTTGGCGACGGTGGCTCGCCCGGCCGGGTGTTCAGCGCCTGCTGTACCCAATGAATGTCGATGTTGGCGTCTATTGCCGTATCGCTGACGAGCTTGATGCCTTGCTTC
The DNA here is from genome assembly GCA_039030335.1 of Pseudomonadota bacterium. Taxonomy (GTDB): domain Bacteria; phylum Pseudomonadota; class Gammaproteobacteria; order HK1; family HK1; genus JBCCEJ01. Next base: position 2,586 of record JBCCEJ010000063.1, read on the forward strand.
AGCCAACGCGTCACACGACCGCCATCGCTGCCGACAGCGCCGTCGACTTCGCGGTCCAGTTCCGCTTTCACCTGAGTGCGAACCGCGTCCATGTCGATGAGGCGCGCGAGTCTCACGGGGTCATTGGCGGCAACCGCCTGGTCGAGGCGGTAGACGTAGATGTAGGGCCACGACACCAGCGCCAGGGCCGTCAGCAACACGATTACAACCAGGTACTTCACGGCGTTGCTCCAGAGTACGGTGGGACGGAGCCGAAGCCGTCGTATGCGTGCGCGGCCGCCGCTCCGGCGCAGGCCAACAGCTGGCATCGGTTAACGAGCTTCACAACCCCGGCTGCCGGTACGCGGCGCAACTGTGCGCCAGGTGTCAGACCACGGACCCGCCGGAGCCGCTCAGGTCTTCAGCAGCCGCGTGACGTCAGCGGCCGCCACGATCTGGCCCTCGCCCCGATACGCTTCGTGATTCTGATCCACCTGACCCAGATCGTACAAATAGTTGACCATCAGGCCGGCGGAGCGGCGCATCCCCTCAGTCGAGCGGTCGCCCAACCAGTTCAGTCGTTCCACGCGCGCGCCGTTGCTCAAGTGGAAGTGTGCGACAGGGTCCATGGCCCGAGAACCCCGCATGGCGTGCAGCAGGTAGTCGGCACACGCCCGTAGCAGCACCGGCTTCAACGCCGCCTGGAGATCGACCTGCTCAGCCCAAGTCTGATCCTCCAGCATGTTCTGCAGCGCCTGCGCCCAGGTCTGCGCGTCGGAGTGCTCTGTTATGACTGGCGGTAGTGGCCCGGCGTCAAACGCATCCGGGTCGTCGGTCAGGCGTCCGCGCAACCAACGGCTGAACCCCGGGATCGGCGACAGCGTGGCGAACGTCTTCAGGTTCGGCAGTTCCCTCGCCAGAGCGCTGGCCACCCTTTTGATGAGGAAATTGCCAAAGCTCACGCCGGCGAGGCCCGACTGGCAGTTCGATATCGAGTAGAAGATCGCGGCATCGGCGTGCAATGGATCCTCTAGCGGGGCCGTCTCATCCAGCAGTGCGCTGACATCGCCCGACATACCTTTTACCAGAGCCACCTGGACGAAGATCAACGGCTCGTCGGGCATGCTCGGATGGAAGAATGCGTAGCAACGCCGGTCCTCCGCCAGCCGGTTTTTCAGATCGTCCCACGACTTGATCGCGTGCACGGCTTCGTAGGCGATCAGTTTTTCCAGTAGCGCCGCCGGGGTTTCCCAGGTGATCCGGCGCAGATCCAAAAAGCCGACATCGAACCACGAGGTCAGCAACTCGCGCAGGTCGTGGTCGAGCGCCGAGAGTGCCTTGTTCTCGTCGGCCATCCGGCGCAGGTCCGCTCGGAGGTCCACCAGGAATTTGACACCCTGGTCGAGATCGTTGAACTGTCGTAGCAACGTCCGGCGGGGCGCTTCCAGTACGGCGTGAAGCCGGTGCTGAATCTGCGTGCGCTCGGTGTCGCTGACGGCGTCGCGCCACGCTTCCACCAGTTCCTCCACGCGTTCTCCCGGCACGCCGTAGTCTTCCGCCAGAACACCGAGGAAACGTCCTCGTCCAGTGTCGCTGAGATTCAGGTAAAGCTCACCGAGCCTGGCTGCGCGAGCCCGCGCTGAGACTTCCCCGCCACGCCCGGCGAGACAGGCGTCGATATGCTGACGCACGAGCGGCAGATCCTCGTCCCGAAGTTCCGCATCGACCTGGCTTTTCAGCTCGCCGTCCGAGGCCGCCGCTGTGAAACGCCAGGCGCGACGAAACTGCTTGAGCGTTCGATCCAGAAAACTGCTCTTCACGGACATTCAGAGAACCCTCTAATCGATGGATGAGCGCGGCGGCTCGGGCGATTGTTTGGACACCTTTGGAGCGTTGCTGAGGCAGTTCGTCCCGTTTGAGTGGCAATGGCTGCGAAACCGGAGATGCAGCGTCGCGCGGCGACCAGCGCTGAAACCTGCACCAATGCAGCGTACGTGCTGCCAGACTGGTCTTCGCGGTGCGCCGGCTGCCGTCGAGGCCTGTTTGACGCGACTGCAGGCGAGCCTGAAGAAACGGCGCGATGGAACGCAGAACGGTGTCTGGCGTTAAGTTGACGTTTACGTAAACGTCAATGACAATCTCGGCGCCATCACGCCTCCGCTACGGGTCTTGGACCCGCCGCCACTGTTCGGCAAACTGGAAGTTTACAAGGGTAGCAGGCCAACGTTGCGGGAAGTGGTCACAAAGCAGACGTCTGGTCGGCTCCGGTGCGCCTCCCTGGCGCTATTGCGGCGGCGCGCTAATACGTGATCGCCCGATGACCTGGCCGCCCGTGTTGTTGCTCGCCAGGCTCGCAATTTCCTGAGGAGAATCTTCATGGGCACCTTCGACGACATACACGCGCGATCGCTCGCCGACCGAGATGCCTTCTGGGCCGAGGCGGCCGAAGGGGTGCACTGGTACAAGCGTTGGGACAAGGTGCTCGATGACAGCCAGGCGCCGTTCTACCGGTGGTTTACAGGCGGTGAGCTGAACACCTGTCACAACGCGTTGGATCGCCACGTCGAGGCAGGCCGGGGCGCACAGAATGCGCTCATCTACGACAGTCCGGTCACCGACACAATTCGCAAATACACTTACGCGGAGCTTCGCGATCGCGTTGCGGTATTTGCCGGCGTCCTCGCCGACCATGGGGTCGGTTATGGCGACCGCGTGATCATTTATATGCCGATGGTCCCGGAGGCGGTCATCGCGATGCTCGCCTGCGCCCGACTGGGGGCGGTACATTCCGTTGTGTTCGGCGGATTTGCGGCCAACGAACTGGCCGTGCGGATCGACGATGCCGAACCCAAGGTCATCGTCTCGGCATCGTGTGGCATCGAGGTCAACCGTATCGTCGCGTACAAGCCGCTGCTCGACGAGGCGATAGCGCTCGCCGCGCACAAACCCGGGCACTGCATCGTTTTACAACGTCCGCAGTGCGAGGCTGCGATGCAGGCCGGGCGCGACGTTGACTGGGAACACGCGGCAGCCAACGCCGCGCCGCGTGACTGTGTGCCCGTCAAGGCCACGGACCCGCTCTACATCCTGTACACCTCTGGCACGACCGGACAACCGAAAGGTGTCGTCAGGGACAACGGCGGGCATGCGGTCGCGCTCACGTGGTCGATGCATCACATCTACGGCGTAGAGCCAGGCGAGGTGTTTTGGTCCGCGTCCGACGTCGGCTGGGTCGTCGGCCACTCCTATATCGTCTACGCCCCTCTGCTTGCCGGCAATACGAGCGTGCTGTTCGAGGGCAAACCGGTCGGCACTCCGGATGCCGGCACATTCTGGCGGGTGATCGCCGAACACGATGTAAAGAGCCTGTTCACCGCCCCGACGGCGTTCCGGGCGATCAAGAAGGAAGACCCGAAAGGCGAGCATCTCGACCGGTACGACCTCGGCGGCCTGCGTTCGCTGTTCCTGGCGGGCGAGCGCTGCGATCCGGACACGCTCGAATGGGCGCAGGCCCATCTGAAGGTTCCGGTGATCGATCACTGGTGGCAGACCGAAACCGGTTGGCCGATCTGCTCGAACTGCCTCGGGATAGAGCAGTTGCCGATAAAGCCGGGCTCGCCGACCCGTCCGGTCCCTGGCTGGCAGATGGCAGTCCTGGGCGAAGATGGCCAGCCGGTAGCGGCTGGTGAGATCGGCGCACTGGTCGCGCGCCTGCCGCTTCCCCCCGGCACCTTTCCAACCTTATGGAACGCCGAAGAGCGGTTCCGTGAAGCCTACCTGTCGCAGCATGAGGGCTACTACAACACGGCTGACGCTGGCTTCATCGACGAAGACGGCTACGTATTCGTCATGGCGCGTACCGACGACATCATCAACGTAGCCGGCCATCGCCTGTCGACCGGGGCGATGGAGGAAGTACTCGCGGGTCACGCCGACGTGGCCGAGTGCGCCGTGATCGGCGTGGCCGATCAGCTCAAGGGGCAGTTGCCGCTCGGCTTCATGGTCTTGAATGCCGGGTGCAACCGCGAGCACGGTCAGATCGTCTCTGAGGTAGTGCAGCGCGTACGGGACCAGATCGGGCCGGTCGCCGCTTTCAAGACCGCGACCGTGGTCGACCGGTTACCGAAGACCCGCTCCGGTAAGATCCTGCGCGGCACGATGCAAAAGATCGCCGACGGTGAGTCCTGGAAGATGCCGGCAACCATCGACGACCCGGTTATCCTCGATGAGATCACGGTGGCGTTGAAAGGCGTCGGTTACGCGGGCTGACCGCGGCGTCGCCGACCGTAGCAGCAGACACGATCGAGCACCGATAGGACTGAGCGGCGGCAAGCTGCCGCGGGGAACTGCGAATGGCTGAAACGAATCCACAATTGACCGACTGGGAAGCGCTGGTTGAGCGGGAGACCAGGGGCGCGACGGCAAGCGATCTCGGCTGGGATACGCCCGAAGGTATACACGTCAAGCCGTTGTATACGGCTGCCGATCTGGATGGGCTCGCGCATCTCGACAGCCTGCCGGGTCTCGCGCCGTTTGTCCGTGGACCGCGCGCCAGCATGTACGCCGGGCGCCCGTGGACATTGCGTCAGTACGCCGGCTATTCGACCGCCGAGGAGTCCAACGCCTTCTACCGGCGTAACCTGGCGGCCGGACAAGCGGGGTTGTCGGTCGCTTTTGATCTCGCCACCCATCGCGGCTACGACTCGGACCACGAGCGCGTTACTGGAGACGTCGGCAAGGCGGGCGTAGCGATCGACAGCGTCGAGGACATGAAGATCCTGTTCGATGGCATCCCGCTCGACCGCATGTCGGTGTCGATGACGATGAACGGTGCCGTCCTGCCCGTCATGGCGATGTACATCGTTGCAGCCGAGGAGCAGGGGGTGGCGTCGGAAACACTGTCCGGCACGCTGCAAAACGACATCCTCAAAGAATTCATGGTGCGCAATACCTACATCTACCCGCCGGGACCATCCATGCGGATCGTCGCCGATATCATCGGTTACACGGCGAACCACATGCCGCGCTTCAATCCGATTTCGATCTCCGGTTATCACATGCAGGAGGCTGGGGCCACCTGCGTGCAGGAACTGGCGTTCACGCTTGCCGATGGCATCGAGTACGTCCGCGCCGCGATGGCGAGTGGCCTGCCGGTGGACCGTTTCGCGCCGCGGCTGTCGTTCTTCTTCGCGATCGGTATGAACTTCTTCATGGAGGTAGCGAAACTGCGCGCCGCCCGGTTGCTCTGGGCGGAATTGATGGAGCGTCACTTCCAGCCGGAGGATCCCCGGTCGAAGATGCTGCGCACGCACTGCCAGACCTCCGGGGTGAGCCTGACCGGGCAGGATCCCTACAACAACGTGATTCGCACGACAGTGGAAGCCCTCGCGGCTGTCCTCGGCGGGACGCAGTCGCTTCATACCAATGCATTCGACGAGGCGCTCGCGCTGCCGACCGACCAGTCGGCGCGCATTGCGCGCAATACCCAGCTCGTGTTGCGCGAAGAAACCGGCGTCACCCGCGTCGTGGACCCACTGGCCGGCTCTTACTACGTCGAGTCCCTGACGAACAGCCTGGTGGTCGAGGCGCGCAAGATCATCGACGACGTCGAAGCGCTCGGCGGCATGACCAAAGCCGTCGAGAGCGGCATGCCGAAGCTGCGTATCGAACAGGCGGCTGCTGAACGTCAGGCCCGGGTCGATCGGGTCGAAGACGTCGTCGTCGGCGTCAACCGCTACCAGCCGGAGCACGAAGAAGCGATCGATATTCTGAACATCGACAACACCGCGGTACGCGAAGCTCAGATCGCGAGGCTTCAGCAGGTCCGCGCAACCCGCGACCAGCCGGCCTGCGACGCGGCGCTGATGGCGCTGACGGCCGCGGCCCGGGACGGCACCGGAAACCTCGTCGAGCTCGCGGTGCTCGCTGCGCGGGCACGTGCGACGGTCGGGGAGATCTCCTCGGCACTCGAGACTGAATACGGCCGGCACAAGGCCGAGGTCCGCTCTATCGCGGGGGTCTACGGCGCGGCGTACGCGGGCGACGAAGAATTTGCCGCGATCCAGGCCGACGTCGATGCTTTCGCTGAATCCGAAGGACGCAGACCGCGGATGCTGGTCGTCAAGATGGGTCAGGACGGGCATGACCGTGGAGCCAAGACCATCGCGACGGCGTTTGCCGATATCGGTTTTGACGTAGATATCGGGCCGCTCTTCCAGACGCCCGAAGAAGCGGCGCGCCAGGCGGTCGAAAACGACGTTCATCTGATCGGCGTTTCAAGTCAGGCCGCCGGGCATCAGACCCTGGTACCGGAGTTGATGCGTAAGCTCGAAGAACACGGCGCCGATGAAATCCTGGTCGTTTGCGGTGGCGTCATCCCGACGCAGGACTACGACGATCTGAAACGAGCTGGTGTCGCCGCCGTCTACGGTCCCGGCACCAATATTCCCGATGCGGCGCGCGAAGTCATCGCGCTCATACGGCAATCGCGCCTCGCGGCTTGACGCATCTGTTGCAACTCTGACTAATTCAGGCTCATGCAAAACATCGTTGAACAACTGAATGCCAAACGCGCGGCCGCGCGTTTGGGTGGCGGCGAGCGCCGCATTGAGGCGCAGCACAAGCGCGGCAAGCTCACTGCGCGCGAGCGCCTGGAGATTCTGTTCGATCCGGGTTCCTTCGAAGAGTGGGACATGTTCGTCGAACACGACTGCCACGACTTCGACATGGAAAACTCGCGTATTCCAGGTGACGGCGTCGTTACCGGCTACGGCACGATCGACGGGCGCACGGTATTTGCCTTCAGTCAGGACTTCACGGTGTTCGGCGGGTCGTTGTCGGCCGCGCACGCGCGCAAGATCTGCAAGGTCATGGACCAGGCCATGAAAGTCGGCGCACCGGTTATTGGTCTGAACGACTCGGGAGGTGCGCGTATCCAGGAGGGCGTGGCCTCACTCGGTGGATACGCCGACGTCTTTCAGCGCAATGTTCTCGCCTCCGGCGTGGTCCCGCAGATTTCGCTCGTGATGGGACCCTGTGCGGGCGGCGCCGTCTATTCGCCGGCCATGACCGATTTCATTTTCATGGTGAAAGACAGCTCCTATATGTTCGTGACCGGGCCGGAGGTGGTGAAAACCGTCACACACGAAGATGTGACTCACGAGGATCTGGGGGGCGCGCTGACGCACACACAGCGTTCGGGCGTAGCGGACCTCGCGCTCGAAGACGACGTTGAAGCCCTGCTGCAACTGCGCCGGTTCATGGGTTTCCTGCCGCTCAGCAATCGCGGACCGCTGCCGGAGCGCGAATGTACCGATCCCGCCGACCGCGACGACCACTCGCTCGATACGCTGGTGCCGGACAATCCGAACAAACCGTACGACATGAAGGAGCTGATCCTGAAGGTTGTCGACGACGGCGAGTTCTTCGAAACCCAGCCGGATTTCGCCCAGAACATCGTCGTTGGATTTGGGCGACTCGAAGGCACGCCGGTCGGCATAGTCGCTAATCAGCCGATGGTGCTCGCCGGTTGCCTCGATATCGAATCGAGTAGAAAGGCGGCCCGGTTCGTACGATTCTGCGATTGCTTCAGTATCCCGATCGTAACGTTCGTCGACGTGCCGGGATTCCTGCCGGGCACGCAGCAGGAGTATGGCGGCATCATCAAGCACGGCGCCAAGCTCCTTTTCGCATACGCCGAAGCGACCGTGCCGAAGCTCACGGTCATCACGCGCAAGGCCTACGGTGGTGCATACGACGTGATGTCGTCCAAGCACCTGCGGGGTGATATCAACTACGCCTGGCCGGCCGCCGAGATCGCTGTGATGGGGGCGAAGGGTGCGGTCGAGATCATCTTTCGGCAAGACCGCGACGACGCCGCAAAGATCGACGCCCGCACTGAAGAGTATCGCGAGAAGTTCGCCAATCCCTTCGTGGCAGGCACGTACGGTTTCATCGACGACGTGATCATGCCCCATGGGACTCGTCGGAGGCTTTGCCGTGCGCTGCGTATGCTGCGCGACAAGGAACTCGACAACCCGTGGAAGAAACACAGCAACATCCCGCTCTAGCGCGCCCCAAGTTCGGAACCCACAGACGATGTTCAGCAAGATCCTGATCGCCAATCGTGGCGAAATCGCGTGCCGTGTCATGCGCACCGCGAAACGCCTCGGTATCGCCACGGTCGCGGTTTATTCGGACGCTGATGCCGATGCGTTGCACGTACGCGTCGCCGACGAGGCCATCCGCATCGGCCCTGCGCCATCGGTCGAAAGCTACCTGCGCATAGACACCATCGTCGACGCCTGCAGGTCGACCGGCGCCCAGGCGGTCCACCCGGGTTACGGGTTCCTCAGCGAAAACGCAGCGTTCGCGGATGCGTTGGCCGAGGCTGGCATCGTGTTCGTGGGTCCACCGGTTGGTGCCATCACCGCGATGGGTGACAAGATCGCGTCGAAGAAGCTGGCCGACGAGGCGGGCGTCAATACCATCCCGGGTTACACCGACGTGGTCAGGGACGCCGCCCACGCAGTGGAGATCGCCGACGGCATCGGCTACCCGGTGATGCTCAAAGCGAGCGCTGGTGGGGGCGGGAAGGGCATGCGTGTCGCTTACGATCGCGACGGTTGCCGCGAAGGTTTCGACCGGGCGACCAGCGAAGCGCGGTCGAGCTTCGGCGACGACCGGGTGTTCATCGAAAAATTCATCGAGCAACCGCGTCACATCGAAATCCAGGTGCTGGCTGACCAGCACGGCAGCTGCATCTATCTCGGCGAGCGCGAGTGCTCTATTCAGCGACGTCATCAGAAAGTCATCGAAGAGGCGCCATCGCCATTTCTGGATGAGGCTACGCGCCGGGCGATGGGAGAGCAGGCCGTCGCGCTTTCCAGAGCCGTCGACTACTGCTCTGCGGGCACGGTTGAATTCATCGTCGACAAGCACCGGAACTTCTATTTCCTCGAGATGAATACACGGCTTCAGGTGGAGCACCCGGTCACCGAGATCGTGACCGGAATCGACCTCGTCGAACAGATGCTGCACGTGGCTGCCGGCGCGCCCCTGGCGTTGACGCAAGATGACGTACAGCTCGACGGATGGGCGGTGGAAGCGCGTATTTACGCTGAAGACCCGCTGCGCAACTTTCTGCCCTCTGTCGGACGCGTCGAGCAGTACGTCGCGCCGACCGAGGTGGATGGAGTGCGGGTCGACGCGGGCGTCTATGCCGGCGGCGAAGTCTCGATCTTCTACGACCCGATGATCGCGAAGCTTATCGGTTATGGCAGCGATCGACCGGCCGCCGTCGCAAACCTGCTGGATGCGCTCGATGCTTACGTCATACGGGGCCCGGCAGACAACATTGCTTTCCTCTCGGCGGTGCTGCGCCACCCGCGCTTTGCAAGCGGTGACATCAGTACCGCATTCATCGAAGAACAGTATCCGGATGGCTTCGGACCCGAGTGCGTAACGCACGACCAGCCGGAACTCCTCGCTGCGATCGCTACGGAGCTGGAGGCGCGAGTCAATCCACGCGGGCTCGGTGCGGATGGTCAGGCGACCGTGGTGGCCTTATCGGACGACCGCAAGGGCTTTGATGCGACCGTGCGCGGCGAAGGCGACAGTCGGCAGGTCATCGTCAACGGTGTGGCGCACAGTCTCCAACTGGAATGGGACCCGCGCACGACGCTAGCTCGGGCGGAGATCGATGGTACGCCGTTCACGTTACAGGCCATGAGAGATGGCATCGACTGGCAGCTGCGTCATCGCGGCTACAGCTTCCACGCACGGGTGATGCGCCCGCGCACCGCCGAACTGTTCGGCCTGATGCCCGTAAAGGCCCCGCCGGACCTGAGCCGATTCCTGCTTTCCCCCATGCCGGGCCTGCTCGTAACCTTGTCGGTCGGTGAGGGCGACCGGGTCGAACCGGGTCAGGACCTCGCGATCGTCGAGGCGATGAAGATGGAAAACGTACTGCGGGCTGAACGTGCTGCGACCGTCGCGGCGGTACTGGCGCAGCCTGGCGATAATCTGAATGTGGATCAGCCGATCCTGGAATTCGACTGACTCAGGTCTTGGCCGGGAGCTGAAGCTTGCTGCAGGCGCATGATCTGGCGGAACGCATTCGCGCCGGGGAGCGGCGGGCGCTGGCTCGCGCGATCACACTGGTCGAGTCGACCCGCGACGAGCACCGGGCGGTCGCGGTGGATGTGCTCGAACATCTGGGTGCACCGGGCGACACGCTGCGCCTCGGGATAACCGGCGTTCCCGGCGCCGGTAAGTCGACATTCATCGAAGCGTTTGGCATGCGACTCATCGAGGCCGGACACCGGGTTGCGGTTCTCTCAATAGACCCCACGTCGGCGATTTCCGGCGGCTCCATCCTTGGCGACAAGACCCGGATGGAGCAGCTTTCGAGGCACCCTTCAGCGTACATTCGACCGTCGCCGGCGGGTCGGACGCTCGGGGGTGTCGCCCGGCGTACCCGCGAGACGCTGGCGCTTTGCGAAGCGGCCGGGTTCGATATCGTGATCATTGAAACGGTCGGCGTCGGGCAGTCGGAAACGGCGGTGGCGTCGATGACCGACATGTTTTTGCTGCTGCTCGTCCCGGGTGGCGGCGACGATCTCCAGGGCATCAAACGGGGCATCGTGGAACTCGCAGACCTCGTGCTCGTCAACAAAGCGGACGGCGAACTGGTCAACGCGGCACGCCGGGCTGCGGCTGACTATGCCAACGCGTTTGGCTTGATCCGGCCCCGCTCACAGCACTGGCGCACGCGCGTCGCGGTCTGCTCCAGCCTGCATGGCGATGGCGTCAGCGAAGCCTGGGACACGGTCTACGAATACTGGACTACCCTCAAAGCCGCTGGCGAATTGGCCGGCAACCGCGCGCGTCAGGCGCGCGCAAACCTCTGGGATGAGGTCGCCGAGACGTTGTTGGCGCATCTGCGCGCGGATCCGGCGCATGCAAGACGTCTCGCCGAGTTCGAGGACGCGGTACAATCCGGCGTCCTGAGCCCGAGTGTCGCCGCCGAGCGACTCGTGGCTGAGTTCCGCGCCGCCGCGGCTACCTGACAAGCCAACCCGCGCCACTGTCCTGGCCGGGTCATCCAACCGAGCTGCCGATGATTGGAAAACTGAATCACGTCGCTATTGTCGTGCCGGACCTCGCCGCCGCGTCCACCACTTACGCGACGACGCTGGGCGCCACGGTCAGCGCGCCAGCGGATATGCCCGAACACGGTGTCACGACGGTGTTCGTCGAACTCGACAACACCAAGATCGAACTGTTGCACCCTCTCGGTGAAGCGTCGCCCGTAGCACGGTTTCTCGAAAACAATCCGGCTGGCGGCATGCATCATGTGTGCTACGAAGTCGAGGACATCCTCGATGCGCGCGATCGGCTCCGCGCCGGCGGCGCGCGCGTGCTGGGCGACGGCGAACCGCGCATTGGAGCGCATGGCAAGCCGGTACTCTTCCTGCATCCGAAAGACTTCTGCGGCACCCTGGTGGAGTTGGAGCAGGTCTGATGACGGCCGAATCGGGCGCCAGGACGAGCCAGTACCGGGAGCCGAAGATCGAGTCGGTAGCGGAGCTGACGAGCGCACGGTTGCGCGCGAGCTGCGCAAACCCGGCGCCGCCACAGGTGATCGCCGATACCCGTCACCCCGATCTGCTAAAGGCGATGTGGCTCGCCGAACGTGGGCATTGGGAAGCGGCGCACACGCTCGCGCAGGAAGACGACAGCGAGACGGGGGCGTGGGTACATGCCTACCTGCACCGGGTCGAAGGCGATCTCGACAATGCCGGATACTGGTATGGTCGCGCGGGCCGTCGCCGCTGTGATTCAGAGCTCGAACTTGAGTGGGAAGAGATCGTCGATGCCCTGATCGGTCAGGCATGAGGTGGCGCGAGGAACGGGAGACAGAATCGATGACCAGTATTTACGACCGCGACCTGGATCGGAACGATGCCAACTTCGCGCCTCAGACACCCGTTACTTTTCTCGGCCACTCGGCGAGCATCTACCCAGATAAACTGGCTGTAATCCATGGCGACCAGCGCTTCACGTATCGTGAGTTTCACGCGCGGTGCCTGCGTCTCGCCTCTGCGCTCGCGGCCCGGGGGGTCGGCAAAGGTGACACGGTCTCGGTCATGGCCCCGAACGTCCCGGCACTGCTCGAAGCCCACTTCGCGGTACCGATGCTGGGCGCTGTGTTGAACGCGCTCAACTATCGGCTCGATGCGCCGACCATCGGCTTCATACTGAATCATGCTGAGTCCAAGGTGTTGCTGACCGACACCGAGTTTTCGGGCGTTGTCGGCGATGCTCTCAGGGTCGTCGACCACCCGCTGCAGGTCATCGATATCGTCGATGCACAAGGCCCGGGCGGCACGTGCCTCGGGGAGAAAGACTACGAAGCTCTACTGGCCGATGAGGGCGACCCGCAGTTCGCCGGCTGGTCGCTTCCCGACGATGAGTGGGACGCCCTGGCGCTGAACTACACCTCGGGCACCACTGGTAATCCCAAGGGCGTGGTCTATCACCACCGCGGCGCGTTCGTGAACGCACTCGGTAACGCGCTCGTGTTCGGGCTGAACTCGCGCTCCGTGTACCTGTGGACGTTGCCGATGTTCCACTGCAACGGATGGACCTACCCGTGGGCCGTCACTGCTGTCGGCGGTACGCACGTGTGCCTTCGACAGGTCGATCCGGCAGTGATCTATCCGTTGATCCGGGACCACTCGGTCACCCATATGTGCGGCGCGCCGATCGTTTTGAACATGCTGATCCATGCGCCTGCTGACGTGAAAGTGGCATTTCCGCAAACTGTCGAGACGGCGACTGGCGGGGCGGCGCCGCCGTCTGCGGTAATTGCCGCGATGGAACGCCTCGGCTTTCGTGTCACGCATCTCTATGGTCTGACCGAAACCTATGGACCGGCTACCTACTGTGCTTGGCAGGACGAATGGAACGACCTGCCGCTGGACGACCGGGCGACATTCATGGCGCGACAGGGCGTTCACTATCCAACGTTGACTGACTCGATGGTCGCGAACCCGGAGACGCTTGAACCGGTCCCGTCGGATGGTGAAACGATCGGCGAGCTGATGGTACGCGGCAACACGGTCATGAAAGGTTACCTGAAGAACCCCGGCGCCAGCGCCAGCGCGTTTGCAGGTGGCTGGTTCCACACCGGCGACCTCGGTGTGCGGCATCCGAACGGGTACGTCGAGATCAAGGACCGATCCAAAGACATCATTATCAGCGGCGGGGAGAACATCTCATCGCTGGAGATCGAAGAGGTGCTCTACAAGCATCCAGACGTCATGGAAGCTGCCGTGGTGGCGCGCCCTGACGAGAAATGGGGTGAAACGCCGTGCGCGTTTGTAACGCTGAAACCCGATGCCGCCGAGGTCGACGCAGATGGCATCGTGGCTTTCTGTCGCGACAACATGGCGAGCTACAAGATCCCACGTACCGTGGTCTTCGGCGACTTGCCGAAGACCCAGACTGGCAAGATCCAGAAGTTCGTGCTGCGCGAGCGCGCGGCCGAACTGAGTTAGGGGCTGCGGCTTCGGAGGCAGCTCTGCTGCCGTCATGTCGAGCGAGGGTCCCGGCGTGCCAGGACCCTCTGCGGCCAAGCGGCGCTCAGCCGGTGTTTCGGATCACGGCGCGGCCTGCGGATCGAAGTCCTTCAGTATGCGGTCGGTACGCGCATCCTGAATCTTGTTGATGAGTTTGTTGGCTTCGAATTCGTCGCGCATGGTCTTTGCGAGGGTGAATGTCGCTCCCAACAGGAATAGCGCACCCATCGCCAGATAACCCTTGACCCAGAGCGTGGCCGGCAGCAGGGCGATGCCGCCGATCATGGCGGCTACCGACAGACCAAACGAAATCTTGGTAAAGGCGATCCATCCGGGGGAGTTGAGCTGAGTGGCGTGGACGTCGGACATGATTTGTCTCCGAAGTTGTGTACGTGAAACGGACTGGGGTTGTCTCTCAGGGCTTGGCCAGCTTGTCTTTCAGGGCGGCCATACGTTCATTCACTGCATGGCGCGTCTGCGAAGCTATCAGGGCTTCTTCAGGACCGTGCTCACGGGCCGCGACGGTCATTTCAGCGGCTGTCAGCGCTTCTGCGTCGGCGACACGACGCTCGAGCGCACTCATGCGCTCTGCCGCGCTCTCCATGTCGCAGTCGGGCGGCGTGGCACGCGCGATCGACATTTGCGCACGAGCCGTGCGTTGTCGCGCCACAAGCATCGCCCGCCGGCGGGCGTAGTCTTCGCGGCGGTGCCTCAACGCCCCCAGCTGCTGATGCAGGCGCTCAGCGGAAGCGGCCGCTTGTGCGGCCTGCGGCTTCAAGTCGCTCAACTGGTCTTCGATCTGGACCTGGCGTTCGAGCGCCGCCCGAGCGCCGTCTTCGTCTTCGGCTGCGAGGGCTTGTTCGGCATGCTCTCCAGAACGCCTGGCTTCAGCTGTGAGAGTCTGCACCTCTGCTTCGAGCCGCTGCTGGCCCGCTACGGCCTGTACGACGGCTGAGCGGGCCGCCCGGATCCCCGCATCGAGGTCGCGCATCAGCTGAGCCAGCATGACTTCAGGTTGCTCAGCCTGATCTATCGCGTAGTGGGCCTGGGCGTTCAGCAGTTCCTGCAAGCGTTTCCATAGGGTCATAAGATTCTCTCCACCTGTTTTGAACAATGTTCAATAAAAGGTTATAAGCCACGCGGCAAGTGGCGCAAGAGGCCGGGCTATCATGTGCATCGGATGTCAGTAGCGCGGGAGTGAGGTCATGGAAATCGAGCGAGGGGCGGTTCTGTTGACCGGCGCGGCGACCGGAATCGGCGCGGCGCTGGCGGTCCGTCTGGCGCGGCCCGGAACGCGCCTGATGCTGCATACGGGCAGCAATGCCGAAGGCCTTGCGGCGGTTGCCGAGGTCAGTGCCACGGCCGGCGCGTCAGTCGCGACTCACGTAGCAGACTTGAGCGTAGCCGGCGCCCCGGAGCGTCTCGTGGCCGCAACTCTGGAGCGATTTGGAGGGATCGGCGGCATCGTCAGCAACGCAGGCTATGCCGACCGTACGCCGCTCGCGGAACTGCGTGGCGCAGGGCTGGAGCAAGCGTTCGGCTCGATGACGGTCGCGTTTTCCGCGCTGATGCAGAGCGCCGAGCCGGCGCTTCGCGCGGCGTCTGAGGCGCGCGTCGTGGCGGTGAGTTCGTTCGTCACCCACCGCTTCAACGTCGGCGATCGCTTTCCCGGTTCCGCTGTCGCCAAGGCAGGCCTGGAGACCCTGGTCAAAGCATGGGCAGAGCGCCTGGCGGCGGCGGGGGTGTGCGTCAACGCCGTGGTGCCCGGTTACGTACGAAAGGCCCAGGAGAGTGATGCGGGTGAAGAGGCCCTCGCGGCCCGCCGGCCAGGCCTCCAACACGTGCCATTGGGGCGGGTCGGCGAGCCGGATGAGATCGCGGCAGTCATCGACTTTCTGCTCTCGCCGGATTCAGCCTACGTCACGGGTCAGCTTTGGCATGTGGACGGCGGCATGACACTTTGACCAGCATTCGCTCCGAAGCTGAGTATCATCGCGTGTGAGGGCGAGGCGCTCATGCCTCTCGGGGCGCGTCGCCGGCGGCGACGAGTGCGATGGGGTTGTCGGCGTAGCGCTGAAGCGCGGCGGCTGCCCGCCAGGCTCTAAGTCCCGAACGACAGCAAAGCACCGCGCGGCGACCAGCCGCCGGTACCACGTCGGCGGTTTCGAAGTCGGACACCGTAGCGCGTACGGCGCTGGCCGTAACCGGCGTGGGCGCCTCCTCTTCGCCGCGCAGCTCGACGACGAAATCGTCGGTACGTATCGCGCTTACGGCAATGAACGAGAATGCATTGCCGGTCGGCTCCGGTGCGCCGTCGAATCGGAACGTCGAGAATCGAAAGCGCGTACTGTCGAACGTCACCATCTGACCCAGTGGCGACGGCTCGGTGCGCAGCAAAACCTGCAGCGTCATCTGCGCCTGCAGCGATCCCAGCAGCCCGACTACGGGGCCTAGAACACCGGCGCTGGCGCAGGTCGCTAGGTTGTTCGGCAGATCGGGAAACACGGCCCGCACGGACGGCGCTCCGCCGCAAAAGCCCCCAGCGTAGCCTTGCAAGCCCAGGGCTGAAGCGGAAATCAGGGGCTTGGCGCTCTGCGCACACGCATCGGACAAAACGTATGTGGCGGCGAAGCTGTCGGCACAGTCGAGGGCCACGTCGGCGGCTTCGAGCAGCGCGCCCGCGTTGTCCGGTGTCAGCAGCGCGCGGTGCGGTGTCGCGCGAACTTCGGGATTCAGATTACGCACGTAGGCGGCTGCGGCGTCAGCCTTGGGCTGGCCGAGCGTGTTCTCACCGTAGAGCGGCTGGCGATGCAGATTCGTGATTTCAACCTGGTCCGCGTCAACGATGTCCAGACTGCCGACTCCGGCACCGGCGAGATACTGAAGAGCCGGGCAGCCGAGGCCTCCGGCGCCGATCACCAACACGCGGGATGCTTGCAGGGTTCGCTGCCCGCTCTCACCGACTTCCGCCAGTATTTCCTGTCTCGGATACCGATCGCTCATGACGCCGCCGGACGTTCGGACTCAGCGGTACGCGTGACTTTCAGCCATTCGCGTACGCGGTGTTCCGGGTCGGCGTTCAACGTGATGTCGGTGACTGCCGAGATGATGTCGGCACCGGCTTCAAAGGCGCCGGCGGCCCGTTCCACTCGCATGCCGCCGATCGCGACGAGGGGCGTCTCGCCAACCCGTACCTTCCATTGCGCCACGCGTCCGAGTCCCTGCTCCGTCCATTTCATCTTCTTCAGGATGGTTGGATAGACTGGCCCCAGCGCGATGTAGTCGGGCTCGTGCGAAAGCGCGCGGTCGAGCTCTTCGTCGTCGTGCGTGCTGAGACCAAGCCGGATGCCGGCGGCTCGAATGGCGGCTACGTCAGCGTCGTCCAGATCTTCCTGACCGAGGTGTACGAAGTCACAGCCGAGTTCGATAGCGAGTTGCCAGTAGTCATTGACGATCAGCTGGCAGCCGTGCTGTTTACAGAGCTTGTTGGCCTTACGGATCTCCTGGCGAAGCGTGTCGTCGGGTTGCTCCTTGATGCGTAACTGCACGAGCTTGATGCCTATTGGCAGCAGCCGTTCGAGCCAGGCGGTGTTGTCAAAGATCGGGTAGAAGCGGTCCAGCGGCCGGCCACCAGCCATCAGTTTGCTCTCCTGTTGCGCGCGGTCTGCTCGCGCTGGTTACGACTCATGCAAGAAAGGCCTTGCCCATGACGGGTGTCGATGGCGCCGCCATGTCTCTGGGTTCCATCGGGTCTGCCTCGAAGGCCAGGGCGCCCGCCTCTATCGCGAGCGCAAACGCCTTCGCCATGGCTACCGGATCGCCGGATTTGGCGACAGCGGTGTTGAGCAACACGGCGTCGAAGCCGAGCTCCATGGCTGCACCCGCATGAGACGGTACGCCCAGGCCCGCATCCACGACGAGCGGGGTGTTGGGAAAATGCGCGCGCATTGCCCGCAGTCCATAGATGTTGTTCAAGCCGAGTCCCGAACCTATTGGCGCGCCCCACGGCATCAGCACCTCGCAGCCGGCATCCAGCAGACGTCCGGCCACCACCAGATCTTCGGTGGTGTACGGAAACACCTGAAAGCCGTCTTCGGTCAGGATGCGGGCCGCCTCCACAAGCCCGTATACGTCTGGTTGCAACGTGTCCTCTTCGCCGATGACCTCGAGTTTTACCCAGGATGTGTCAAACACCTCGCGTGCCATCTGAGCGGTCGTCACCGCTTCCTTGACGGTATGGCAGCCGGCTGTGTTCGGCAGCACGTGCACGCCCAACGACTGGATCATTGCCCAGAAGTCCTGTCCTGCGCGTTCGATGCCGGATTCGCGCCGGAGGGAGACCGTCGCGATGCCTGCACCGGAAGCGCGCATGGCTTCGGCAAGTATCGCGGGAGACGGATATTGCGCTGTGCCGAGCATCAATGCACTTTGAACATTTACGCCATAGAACGATGGCATGCCTTCACCCTCCCTGCATTGGTGCCAGTACTTCGAGCTGGTCACCTTCCGTCAACCGCGTCTCCGTGCGGGATGCTGCTGGCACGAAACTGCCGTTGACCGCCGTGGCGACCGTAGCATCCCCATAGCCCAGTTCGGTGAGCACCGCGGACAGGTTGTCAGCGCTTACGATTTTCGCTTCGCCGTTGACGGTCAGTTTCATTGCAGGAACTCCGGACGGCTCGCGGGTCGTTCGATCAGGTCTGCGGTCATGCGCGCGAGGGCCGGGGCCAGCAAGAAGCCGTGCCGATAAAGACCGTTTGCGTAGATCGTTGCGCCGTCCTGATAGATCCGCGGCAAGTTGTCGGGAAATGCCGGGCGTGCGTCCACGCCGATCTCGACGATCTCCGCTTCGCCGAACGCGGGGTGCAGCGCGTAGGCGCTGCCGAGCAGCTCCAGCATGGAACGCGCGCTTATGCGGTTGCGCTCATGGCTTTCGATCATCGTGGCGCCGACCATGAAAAGGTGGTCTTCGCGCGGCACTATGTAAAGTGGAATGCGTGGGTGTAGCAGTCTCACGGGGCGCTGTAACGTCACGTCCGGGCAATGGAGGATCAGCATCTCGCCTTTGACACCCCGCAGCTCCGGAAGTCTGTCGCGGGCGGCGAGGCCACGACAATCGATCGTCAGATCGGCCTGGCGGGCGTCGGCGCCGTCAGTCTCGAAGTTCACCTCGACGCCGGCCTCGCGCAGTCGGTCGAACAGCGCGCGGGTTGCGTGGCGTGGGTTGAGGTGTGCCTCGCTGTTGAACATCAGTCCCTGTTGGAAGCGCCCGCCGAGATCCGGCTCCAAGGCCTCGATCTCGACGGCGTCAACTGCACGGTGTTCGCTGGTTCGCCGGGCGAAGCGCTTCAGTTCGCTTCGGTCGCGAGGTAGCGCCAGTACCAGTGAACCATTGCGCGTGACGCCGGAGGTATGCCGATGCCACCAGTCGGCCGCCTGCTCGCCGTGCCGTACCACCGGCTCTTCGGCGCTTTCGCGCTCGCACCATGGTGCCAGCATTCCTCCGGCCCACCAGGAACAGCTTGCCTCGCCGAGATCCGGAGCACGATCGAAGATCTGAATGTCTTCGAGCCCACGTGCGTTGAGTTCGGTCGCAACTGCGAGGCCTGCGACTCCTGCACCAATGATGTTTATCGCAGTCAAGTGGGGTTGTCCCAAAGTGCATGAAAATGGTGCACCGGTCCGTGGCCGCCGCCGACAGACAATGCGTCCGCAGCCCGAATGGCGCCGTGCAGGTACCGGTGCGCGGCCCCGACCGCTGCGCCGAGCGACAGCCCGCGAGCTAGTCCTGCCGCAATGGAAGATGACAAGGTGCAGCCGGTACCATGCGTGTTGCGGGTACTGATGCGTTGCGCCTCGAAACGCTCGATTTCGTAGTCGCGCTGAAGCAACAGGTCAACACAGACCGCTCCGTCGGCGTGACCACCTTTCATCAGTACCGCGCTGGCACCCAGGGCCAGCAGCGCCTCACCCTGTGCCTGCTGCTCTGCGACGTTGCGCGCCGGGTCGTCATTCAGGAAACACGCGGCTTCGGGAAGGTTCGGCGTAATCACGGTCGCAAGTGGCAGCAAGCGTTCGCGAAGTGCCGAGACGGCATCTGCCGCGAGCAGTGCGTCGCCGGATTTCGCCACCATGACAGGATCCAGCACCACCGGAATCGTGTGGCCCGTCAAGGCCTCAGCAACGGTCTCGATGATCGGGACCGAGGAGAGCATACCGATCTTGACGGCACGTACATCCAGGTCGTCGAACACGGCGGCGAGCTGCGCCGCGATCATCTCGGGTGGCGCTTCGTGCACAGCCGTAACGGCACGGGTGTTCTGCGCGGTCAACGCGGTGATGACACTTGCGCCGTACACGCCCAGTGCCGAGAAAGCCTTGAGGTCGGCCTGGATGCCGGCGCCGCCGCCGCTGTCGGATCCGGCGATGGTCAATGCGATAGGTGTTGCAGTCATGATCCTCGCGACTCGCGTTGCGCTCCGCGCCGGGAATCGAAATGGACCTTGCAGCTCAGGAAGTGGGGTCGGTTCCGTTCCCTTCGCCGGCGTTACCCGGAGCAGGTTCGATGGGTTGACGCGATGCGTCTCTCAGCGTGAGAGCACCCCAACGGTTCTCGCTAACTTACACCCAGACGGGATTCGGCGCCAGCCGTTCGGGGAGCGGTCGGGAGCCGGCCGGTCAGACCGACGGCGCAGTTACCTGCCGCTCAACCGTTGGCTGACCGGGGCGCTATCAGGTCCTGAGGCTCAGGCGAGAATGCCGCCGATGATCGCGCCGAGCAGCAGTGGACCAACATGCGCAAGTGCCAGCACCAGACCGCCCGCGCCAGCCACCGCGCCGATGAGCGGGATACCCGTCAAACTCGACGCGACGAAAAACAGCAGTGCACCGAACACGATACACGGCAGCAAAACCGCGAGAATTGCACTGCCGACGCCGCCGGCGGCCTTGCCGCCTACGGCGCCCGCGACCAGCGGTCCAACCACCGGCGCCCAGAACAACAACAGCGAGATAACGAACATCCAGATAATCGCAGCGACGATGCTGCCGTTGTCGTCAGCCATGATGGTCTTCGTGCTCCCCGTCGTACGGCGCGCCCGACCGGCCGCCTTCAGGTGGCATTACAGCACACTGCACCGTTTCGCTTCGCGCACTGGTCGGTCACAGTTTGCGGGCGCGAGAGCGACCAGCGCCGGTACCACTCAATGGGCCGTCCAGCCGCCATCGACCTTGATACAGCTGCCAGTCACGATGCCAGATGCCGGGGCGGCCAGGTAGACGACGGCCGCGGCGACCTCTTCGACGGTACCGAGGCGATTTAGCGGGATACGGTCCATGACGAAGCGGGTGAAGTCGGGATCTTCGAAGAAGGGGCGCGTTAACGGCGTGTCGATGAAAGTCGGCGCTACCGAGTTCACACGGATCGCATGCTCTCCAAGCTCGACCGCCATCGCCTTGGTCAGCCCTTCGATGGCGTGCTTGGTCATGCAGTAAACCGTACGTCGCGGGGAGCCCACGTGCCCCATCTGCGAACTCATGTTGATGATGCTCCCGCCATTGCCCCCTCGGACCATCACGCGCGCGGCACTCCGCGCGACCCGGAAAGCGGCGCGCACGTTGAGGTTCAGCATCTCATTCAATGCGTCGTCTTCGACGTCGAGGAAAGGTTGCGGGCGGTTGGTTCCGGCATTGTTTACCAGGATGTCGAGTTGACCCAGTCCTTCGATCTCATGGAGGAGTGTGTCGCTGGTAGCGTCTTCTACCCAGGTCTCGATCGGACCGTCGAACTGTTCGCGCAGATTGTCGAGATCCGATGCGGTGCGAGCGACGGCGATAACATTGGCACCGGCGTGATAGAGCGCCTCAGCGCAAGCCCGACCCAGGCCACGGCCCGCGCCGGTGACGAGCGCCACTTTGCCGGTGAGTCCAGCCGCCCAGATCGGAAGCGGGTTGGTCGTTGAACCTTGCGTCATCGATGAGCGTCCCTGAATTGAGGCCATGCGAACTCGGTGGTACGTCCGGGCGGACGTGACACGGTGGTGCGCGGAGTCTGATCGATGGGGCCACGGACGTCGCGCGGCCGGCTTGCCAGCCTACACGATCCGAGGTGGGCGCAGCGAACGGGGCGCGACGCTGACACCGATTCGGATCGTGTCGTGACAGACCGGCCTGAGCGATGGTCTGGCAAGTCGTCTGGCTGTGTGTCCGCGAACGGCACGCTACACTGGGCCGGGAAAAATAGTGGATGGATCTCTGGCATGAACTTGTTCGACCTCTCCGATATGCGAATCGCCATCACCGGTGCAGGTGGCGGCATAGGTGCGGCCACCGCCAGGGTGGTAGTTGCTCAGGGCGCAGCTGTAGAGGTCACCGATCTCGAGTCACCTCACGGGCTCGCTGCGGAACTCTCGGCGCTCGGGGCGCGCGCGAGCGCGCGGGCGGTCGACGTGACCAGCCGCGAAGGCGTGGAAGCCTGGGTGTCCGGATCGCAGCCGTTCGACGCACTGATCGATTGCGCTGCCATCTGCCCGTTCGACGACTGGCTGAACCCAGACTGGGAGGATTCGCGCGATGCGGTGTTTCGCATCAATCTCGGCGGGCCGTTGAATCTGGTGCGCGCATTCATGCCCGGCATGATCGAGCGCGGGCGCGGTCGAATTGCGCTGGTCGGTTCCGTCGCCGGGCGCATCGGCGGGGTGGCCGCGTCGGCGCACTATGCGATGAGCAAAGGTGGCGTGCACAGCTTTGTGCGCTGGGCCTCGAAGCGTGGCGCCGCGCACAACGTCACGGTGAACGCGATCGCGCCGGGCGTGGTCGATACGCCGATGACCGCCAATCAGGCCTTCGACTACGATCAGATGCCGATGGGTCGCAAGGCCAGTGCCGGTGAGATCGCCGGCCCTCTTGCGTTTTTGGTGTCACCGGCAGCGGCTTATGTCAACGGCGCCGTGCTCGACGTCAACAGCGGTATGCACTTCAGTTGATCGACCCTCGCGCGCCCGCGCTGGAACTGAAGAATCTGCGCAAGACCTATGCGGACGGTACCGAAGCTCTGCGCGGCATCGACCTGGAAGTCGAGCAAGGGGATTTCTTTGCACTGCTCGGGCCGAACGGAGCTGGAAAATCGACCGCTATCGGAATCGTCGCTTCGCTGGTTAACAAAAGCGCCGGTTCCGTCCGGATCTTCGGTCATGACCTCTATGGTGACCGCGATGCGGCCAGAACGTTGCTCGGAGTCGTGCCGCAGGAGGTCAATTTCAACCAGTTCGAAACGGTCTCCGATATCCTGCTGAATCAGGCTGGCTACTATGGTCTCCCGCGCCGCCTGGCGCGCACGCGCGCCGAACACTATCTGCGCAAACTTGAACTCTGGGATAAACGCGAGACCAATTCGCGATCGCTTTCAGGCGGGATGAAACGGCGGTTGATGATCGCGCGGGCACTGGTACACGAACCTCCGCTGTTGATTCTCGATGAACCCACGGCGGGCGTCGACATCGAGATCCGACGCTCGATGTGGGTTTTTCTCCAGGAGATGAACGCGGCCGGACGGACCATCATTCTGACGACCCACTATCTCGAAGAAGCGGAGAGCCTGTGCCGCAACATCGCCATTATCGACCGCGGCGTCATCGCTGAACGCGATGATATGGCCGCGCTGTTGACGCGGTTGCATACGGAGCATTTCGTCTTGAATCTGGCCGCGCCGCTCGAGCGGTTGCCGGCTGATGATACTTTCGCGATGCAGCTGACCGACTCGACCACGGTCGAGGTCGAAGTACGGCGCGAACAGACTCTGAACGAGGTCTTTGCCGTACTGGACGAAGCGGGAATCGCGGTGTCTTCCCTGCGGAACAAATCGAACCGACTGGAGCAGCTGTTCATGAACCTCGTGGATAAGGGCCGCGGAGCCGGGTCTGACGTCGGCCGTGGCTGAGCGCGACCCTGCATTGGGACTGGATCGCCCGGTGCCGTCGATGCGCGCGCGCTACTGGACTGGCTATACAACCATCGTGCGCAAGGAGATACGGAGATTCATGCGCATCTGGCCGCAGACGCTGTTGCCACCGGCGATCACGACCAGTCTCTATTTCTTGATATTCGGTACCCTGATCGGCAAGCGCATAGGGACGATGGGCGGGTACGCGTACATGGACTTCATCGTGCCGGGTCTTATCCTGCTGGCCGTGATCACCAATGCATACACGAACGTTTCGACGTCGTTTTACTCGACCAAATTTCAGCGTCATATCGAGGAACTGCTCGTATCTCCACTACCCGACTGGCTGATCGTGGCCGGCTATGTGACTGGTGGAGCCACGCGCGGCGTCGCCGTCGCGATCGTAGTAACCGGCGTCGCGATGGTGTTCGCAAACCCGGTTTTCCTGCATCCATTGCTCATGGTCGTGGTCGTGGTCATGACGGCGATGCTATTTGCACTGGCGGGTTTTCTGAACGCGCTGTTCGCGCGCAGCTTCGACGATATAAGCATCATGCCCACCTTCGTCCTGACACCGCTCACCTATCTCGGTGGCGTCTTCTATTCCGCAGACCTGCTGCCAGATCCGTGGCAGACGATCTCGTACGCCAACCCGATTTTGTACATGGTCAACGCGCTGCGCTTCGCCGTGCTGGGTGTGTCGGACATTCCGGTCTCATCAGCATTGACTTTGATCATGGTGTTCCTGATCGCGTTTGCGTGGCTGAGCGTGCATCTGATGCGGCGCGGGTTTGGCATCAAGACCTGAATGGCAGCGTGACCGGTGCCGCGTGGCTGCCGGCAGTCAGTGCCGCGTCACGCGGTGTGCCTGTAAGTCGGGTTATTGATCGAGAGATTCCAACTCTTCCAACACCGATAACCAGATGGTTTCGATCTCATCGACTCGACGTTTGAGTTCGGTCTGTTCGTGCAGGATCTGCTTGAGTTCTGCTTTGTGCGGGTCGTCGTAGAGTGCCGGGTCGGCGAGCCGGTCTTCGACCAGCGCCCGGGCCGCCTGCAGAGTTTCCAGATCCGATTCGAGTTTAGCCGCGCGCCTGGTGAGTGGTTGGCGGCGACTGCGCTGTTCCGCTTCGGCCTGCCGGCGTGCCTTGCGTTCGGCCGCGCTCGCTCCGCGCACCGCAGTCGTATGGCTGTTGTCCGGGTGCGTGGGTTGCGCTGCCACGGGCAACGGCGCGCGGTCGGTTTTCAGAATCCATTCGCGGTAGTCATCGAGGTCGCCCCTGAACCAGGAAACCGCACCATCGTGTACCAGCCAGAGTTCATCGGTGGTCGAGTCCAGCAGGTGGCGGTCGTGGGACACACTGACCAGTGCGCCGGGATATCTTTGCAAGGCGCTGGTCAGTGCATCGCGCATGTCGAGGTCGAGATGGTTGGTGGGCTCGTCCAGCAGCAGCAGATTCGGCGCGGACCAGAGGAGCATGGCCAACACGAGCCGCGCTTTCTCGCCTCCGGAGAAGTGGGCGCAGCTGCTGTCTGCCATTTCGCCGGGAAATCCGAAGCCACCGATATAGTCGCGCAGGCGCTGCTCACCTTCGTCTGGCGCAACGCGCCGCATGTGGGTGAGCGGGCCTTCGCGCGGATCCAGTTGTTCGAGCTGGTGTTGTGCGAAGTAGCCGACGGAGAGGCCGCGCGATACTTCCCGCTTTCCCGCGCGGGGTTGCAACTCTCCGGCGATCAGTTTGATCAAGGTTGATTTGCCAGCCCCGTTGTGACCGACAAGTCCGATACGCGACCCGGGTGTCAGGTTCAGAGCCACCGTGTCGATCACGGTGCGCTCGCCGTAGCCGGCCGCCGCGTCCTCCAGGCGTAGCAGTGGATTTGGCAGCTTTTGCGGCGTGGGGATCTCGAAACGGAACGGCCTGTCGACGTGGGCGAGCTCAATGCGTTCCATACGCGCCAGTGTCTTCAGCCGACTCTGTGCCTGGCGGGCCTTCGTGGCCTTGGCGCGAAATCGGTCGACGAATCGTTGAATCTCCGCGACCTGACGCTGCTGACGATCGAACAGTGCCCGATTCTGCGCAAGGGTTGCCGCCCGTTGATTTTCGAACGCAGCAAAATCACCTTTGTAAAGCGTTACGCGACCGGACTCAAAGTGCACGATGTGGTCGCTGATGCGGTCGAGAAAATCGCGGTCATGGCTGATGGTCAGCATCGTGCCGCGATAATTCGAGAGCCAGCTTTCCAGCCACAGCACCGCGTCGAGATCGAGGTGGTTGGTCGGCTCGTCCAGCATCAGTAAATCCGAGCGCGCGATCAGCGCCTGAGCCAGATTCAGCCGCATTCGCCATCCGCCGGAGAAGCTCGCCACGGGTAGCGCGAGTTCCGCTTCGCGAAAGCCCAGCCCCAGCAGGATCGTGGCCGCGCGGGCGGGCGCGGCATAGCCATCTATGTCTTCGAGCCGCCCGTGCGCTGTGGCGATGGCGAGGCCGTCGCCCGCCGCTTCAGCACGCTGGAGTTGTGTTTCGGTTGTCCGCAGTTCCCGATCCCCGTCGAGAACCGTGTCGAGCGCCGAGCGCTCGCCCGCCGGAGCATGTTGGGCAACATGGGCGATATTGATATCGCCTGGGATATCGAGGTCACCCTCGTCGGCATGCAGTTGTCCCAGTAACAGGGCAAACAAGCTCGACTTACCACAGCCGTTACGTCCCACGACGCCGACACTCGCGCCGCGAGGTACCTTTAGCGTGGCGTCACTGAACAGTTCGTTCGTGCCACGACGTAGCGCTAGTTTGCGGAGTTCTATCACGGCGGCGCAGTATACAAGCTACGCGTTTGGCGGGCGCGTGTTGTTAGGCCGGACAGAGGTGATGATGGCAGCGGACAGGGCGATCGCGCGCAGTCACAAAAGCGGGGCGCCGCGCCGCGTTCTGGCGGCCGGCGGGTTGGCGTTGAGCGTGGCGATGGCGGGGATTACCTCAGCCGGAGCCGCGGAACCGCTGAGCGCGTTGCGTACCCAGGCCCTCAGCTATGTCGAGGACGGGCACTACGGAGATGCACTGAACGCCTACCAGCGCATCGCTGAGCTGCATCCGGACGATGCGCAGGCCCACTACGATCTCGCTGCGACGATGACCTTCATCCGGATGTACATCGATGCGCAGACGCCGATCGCGCGAGCCCGGCGTCTCGCACCGGATGAGCCGCGTTTTCACGCGCTCGCGGCGCTGCTGCACATGGTGCTGAACGAACATCGCGAGGCGTTCGCAGCCTCGTTGGCCGGCGCGAAACTCGGTGACGCGCAGGCGATGTTTACGCTAGTTGGCATGTACGAAGCCGGGCGCGGGACTCGTCAGGACTCGCACGAGGGGCTGCGCTGGTTGATTCGGGCAGCCGAGCACGAGCATCTGAGCGCGTTGGAGATGCTCGTAGCCGAATATACTGACGGCGGCAGCTTTGCGCGGCCCGATGCCGGACAAGCCCGGCTGTGGAAAGCGCGGCTCGAGGCAGCTGAACGGCGCCTGAACCTGCGTTGACGAAGTTTCTACTGACGTCGGTAAGCGGCGGTTGTCACCGTCAGAGCCTGATACCCATGCTGACGCGGGCTTCGGTTGCAAATCCAAGTGATTCGTAGAAGCCGATCACGGCCTCATTGCCGGCTCTGACCTGCAGGTTGACCTTGAGGCAACCGCGCGCCTTGAGGTTTGCGAGCGCGTGCTGCACGAGCCGCGAAGCGATGCCGCGGCGCTGGTGCGTTTCGAGCACGGCTACGGAATAGAGCCAGCCCCGGTGCCCGTCGTAGCCGGCCATGCACGTCCCGACCACCTGACCGTCGAGGTCAGCGACGTAGAGCATATCGTCGACGGCCAGTTTCGCATCGATGACAGGTTCTGGCTGGTTATGCGGTTGAGCATCCGGGAGTACCGTTTCGAAGACGTGCACGACCGCCGCCCGGTCGCGATCATCGTAGTCACGGATCCGCACCAAGTCGTTCATCTGGCGGCACCCCGGGCAAGCACCGGCCACAGCACCTCGACCCGCTCGCGCCGCACACCAACCATCCAGTCGTATAAGTTGACGGTTGGATCGCAGTGGCCTGGGATCAGACGCACCTTGTCGCCGATACTGAGCGCAGGCGCGTTCGCACCCAGCGTCAACAGGCCGTGTTCATCGGACGGCCGGCTGTACGTGGTGTCCGGCCAGACCGGCTCCGGCATGCCCGAGTCGACGGCGTTCGACTTGTGTCCGGCGTCCACCACGCAACGCCCTGGCGTCGCCTGGCTGACGACGCTGCACAGTACGTACAGACTCGCTTCGAACTCTCTGAAAGGCCGGCCGTTGGCGACTTCGTTACGCCGGTAGTCGGCGTCCATGAAGATGTAAGAACCCACCTGCAGTTCGTTGTAAAGGTCGCTGGACTGCTCCAGCGGAAACGTGCCGGTGCCCGCGCCGGTTACGATCTCGCAAGAGAGACCATTGCGTTCGAGCAGCGCGACGGTTTCGCGGGTCATGTCGATGGCCGCCCCGATCAGTGCCTCGCGCTCGGCTGGGCTACGTTTGTGTTGGGCGCTTCCCTGGTACGCCTGCAGTCCACAGAAGCGCAGCCCTGGTGCTGCCGCGATGCGGCGCGCGAGATGCAGTGCAGGCTCGCCGGGCGCTACGCCGCAGCGGTTCGATCCGACGTTTATCTCGACCAGAACATTGAGCGTCGCCTGAACTTCGAGCGCGGCGTCGTTCAGCGCATCGATATTACCGGCATCGTCAGCGCACACCCCTACCCACGCCTGCCTCGCGAGCCCTGCGAGCCGCCGAAGCTTGGGGGTTCCGACGATCTGGTTCGTGACCAGGACATTCGGGACGCCGGCGGCCACCATGACCTCAGCTTCGCCCACTTTCTGGCAGCAGATACCTTTTGCACCTGCAGCCATCTGGCGAAGCGCGATGGCCGGCGTTTTGTGCGCCTTGGCATGGGGGCGCACCGCGACCGGCGAATCAGCTACCAGCTCGGCCATGTGGGCGATGTTGTGCTCCAACGCATCGAGGTCGATCAGCAGCGCCGGCGTATCGATGTCGGCGATCGGGTCACCAACCCGGGCGGGGGGGATCTGCGCGGGGTTCATACTCTGATGCCTTCTCCAGTTCTTGCGGTTCGAAAGCGGCGGGATGCCGGTGGTTCGGCGCGGCCGGTCCGGGCACTGCGCTGACTCCGGGGCATAATAGCGGTCCTTGGCCGGCTTTCGAGAACCGCGGGAACTTTATGACTACTGAGACTATTGGCTTTATTGGCCTCGGCGCCATGGGCGGCCCGATCGCGACCAATCTGGTGCGCGGTGGCGTGGATGTGATCGTCTACGATGCGGCTGGCACGGCGGCGCGCGCGCCGCAGGGGGCACGTATCGCGGGCTCGACGGCCGAAGTCGCCGCGGCGGCCGACACCATCTTGCTGAGTCTTCCCGACGGCGCGGTCGTGAAAGCCGTTGCTGCCGAGATCGTGCAAACCAACGATCGGCGCGCCGGCACCGTGGTCGATACCTCCACGATCGGCATCAGCGCATCGCAGGACGTGCACGCAATGTTCGAGGAAATCGATGTCGATTTTGCCGACGCGCCGGTGTCGGGTGGCGTCGGTGGCGCGCGGGCGGCGACGATCTCGTTGATGTTCGCCGGTCGCGAGAGCACCCTGGAGCGGCTTCGTCCGGTGTTTGAGAAGATGTCGGGCAACGTTTTCCAGATCGGTAACACACCGGGCCAGGGCCAGGCGATGAAGATCGCCAACAACTTTCTGTCCGGTACGGCAATGGCCGCTACCGCCGAGGCGGTCGCCTTTGGTACCGCCCAAGGCCTGGATATGCAGTTGATGCTGGACGTCTTCAATGTGTCGAGCGGTCAGAACACCGCGACGCGGGACAAGTATCCGCAGCAGGTGGTGACGGGCAAGTACACCGCCGGCTTTCGCAATACGCAGATGCTGAAGGATTGCAGCCTGTACCTCGAAAGTGTTCGCGAGGCCGCGAGCGCTGAGGCGCTCGGCGCGATGGTGACGGGGCTCTGGGAACAGCACAGCGCGGCGGAGCCGGATGCGGACATCAGCCGGATCTATCCCTTCTTCAAGGGAGAGTCTTAGATGGGCGCGCCTCGCATCGTCTTGATCCACGCCCTCGATAGCTCCATCGAGCCGATCACATCGGCGTTTGCGCAAGGCTGGCCGGAGGCCCGGCTGGTCAACCTGATGGACGACTCGCTCAGCGTGGATCGGGCAGCCGAGGGATGCCTGACGCCAGCCATGACAGCTCGCTTCGACGCGCTGACCCGCTATGCGGTCTCAACCGGGGCCGACGGTATTCTGTTTACGTGTTCGGCTTTTCACGAGGCCATTTACGCAGCCCGCGCCAACGTTGACATCCCGGTTCTGACGCCTGACGAAGCGATGATGGAGAAGGCGCTCGTGGCTGGTTCGAAGATCACTATGCTGGCGACGTTCGAACCGACCCTCGCGACGTCCAAAGCGGCGATGGAACAGATTGCCGGCGCTGCAGGCCGACAGGTCGAGGTGCATTCAGTGCACGTACCGGAAGCGCTCGCGGCGCTGCAGGGCGGCGATCCCCAAGCGCATCACGCGAAGA
>JBCCEJ010000064.1:0-32194 GCA_039030335.1 Pseudomonadota bacterium
CGTGGTGGGTGGTCAATGGCGATGTGAAGAAGCGCGCGCGACTGAATGTCATCTCTCATCTGCTCGGGTTGATCGACTATCAGGACTTGAGCCCGGAACCGATCGAGCTGCCGCCCCGGCAGGCGGATGACGACTACGTGCGTCCCCCGATGTCATCGCAGAACTTTGTCCCGGAACTGTATTGACGCGATGCGCGCGAGAGCACCAGGCGCATTGCTCGTGACACAACTGTTGATGCGTTGAGCATTGCACGCTCGATGCTGCGTCAGCCGCCGCCGGCACCAGCCGGCCCGGCATACTCTCGCCGGCACGACCACGCGCAAAAGAAATTTGTGACGGCGCGCGACAGCGCAAGAATTTCTCGTTTGTGCGGCCAGCACCGGTGCCGAACAATGGGCGGGGTCTTGGCCAGACGGCGCAAACTCGCCGCGTGGCGGCGTCAACGCGGCCGGACGGAGGCCCGCGCGAGGGCGCAAATCCAGCAGAGCTGAGGAGGCAGCCCGCCATGTTTTTCGATCAACGTCTGTGGAGCCTGACCGCGGGTGCACGCGGCGACATTGCGATCTGTGTGTTCGTTGGCGTACTGGCCGCGGTCGTGGGCATCGCACGGCTGGCACTCCTGGGACTGCTGATCGGCGCGATGTTCACCGGCACGCCGGTCACCGAACTGGGCTGGGCGTTCGCCGGCGTCGCTGCCGTCATGTTGGTACGCGGCCATCTGGAGCACTGGCGCACGATGACCGCCCATCGCACCGCCGCACGCCTGCAAGTCGCGCTGCGCGAGCGGCTCCACGACAAGGTGCTGGCGCTCGGTCCGCAACACTTCGGCATGCAGCGAACGGGTGACGTCCTGTTGTCCGTCGTCGAAGGCGTCGAACAGCTGGAGGTCTGGTTTGGCCAGTACCTGCCGCAGCTGTTCGTGGCCGCCATTACGCCGCTGGTGGTATTTGCACTGCTGGCCCCATTTGACGTGGTACTGGCAGCGATCCTGCTCGTCTTTGCGCTGCTGACCCTTGTGGCGCCAGCGGTGTTTCACCGATGGGACATGTCGAACAGCATGCGTCGCTCGGTCGCGTACCGGAGTTTTGGCGCTGAGTTTCTCGATGCGCTGCAGGGCCTGGCGACGCTGAAGGCATTTGGTCAAAGCGAAGCGCGCGGTGCCGTGCTGGCACACAAGGCAGACGAAGTGTTTCGCACGACGATGTGGGTGCTTGCGACGAATTCTCTGTCGCGCGGCATCACCGATACCGGGCTTGCGGTAGGCACCGCCGTCGCCCTCGGAGTCGGCGCTTATCGCGTGCAGGGTGGTGAGATGGATATCAGCATCTTGCTGATGGTGCTGATGGCCGGCATCGAAGTCTTCCGGCCCCAGCGCGATCTACGCTCTTTGTTACACAACGGCATGATGGGACTCTCGGCCGCCGCCGGGGTATTCGAAGTGCTGAATGCGAGGATTCGGATCGAACCGCCGGCGGCACCGCATGCAGGCTCTGAGCTTGCCGCGGACGTCGCCTTCGAGTCCGTAGAATTCAGCTATCCCGACGCGCGCCAGGCAGCGCATGCGGGCCTCTCGTTTCACGTTTCGCCGGGTGAACGTGTCGGTTTCGTGGGTGCTAGCGGGGCGGGCAAGAGTACGGTCGTCAAGCTGTTGTTGCGTCTCTACGATCCGGACGCCGGGGCGGTCCGTATCGGCGGAGTCCCTGTTTCAGAACTCGCGCCGGATATGCTCTACGGACAGCTTGCCGTCGTCGCGCAGGATACGTTCCTGTTCCACGGTACGGTCGCAGAAAATCTACAGTTCGGACGACCCGAGGCGACCGCGGATGAGCTGCGTCAGGCGGCGCGCGACGCCAACGCCCTCGAGTTCATCGAAAGATTGCCCCAGGGCTTCGAGACCACTATCGGCGAGCGGGGCATACGACTGTCGGGTGGGCAGCGTCAACGCATCGCGATCGCGCGAGCCTTGCTGAAAGACGCGCCCGTGCTGGTGTTGGACGAAGCGTTGTCGTCGGTGGACGCCGAGAACGAATTCATCATCCAGGAAGCCCTTGATCGCCTGATGGAGGGTCGCACCACGCTCATCTTCGCGCACCGGCTCTCGAGCGTGATCGGCGCCGACCGGATCCATGTACTGGCTGACGGCAAGATCGCGGAAACCGGCACCCACGCCGAACTCTGCGCAGCTCGTGGCCAGTACTTCGAGCTGATGGCCGAACAGATCGCGGCGGGCGACAGCACCGGCGAGGCGCGGCCCGATTCGTCGCCGCAAGCCGCGGGCGCCCCGCGCGCCGACGAGCTTCGGCAAGCCGCGGTGCAGAATCTGGAAGACGGCATCGTGCAGGCCAGCGGGCCAGGATGGCCGACGATCATACGTTCGCTGTTCGGGCACGCGGCACCGTACCGCGTGAAGCTCGTGTTGACCTTCGTGTTCGGCATC
Organism: Pseudomonadota bacterium; assembly: GCA_039030335.1. Taxonomy (GTDB): domain Bacteria; phylum Pseudomonadota; class Gammaproteobacteria; order HK1; family HK1; genus JBCCEJ01. The sequence continues at coordinate 2,438 of JBCCEJ010000064.1, forward strand.
ACACGGGTTGCTGCACTGATTGGTGTCGGCGTACTGAGCGCCCTGGTTGTGGCCGCAGTCAAGCAGGAAGAACCGTTTGAAGTTTTTCTCTGGTGGCTGGCGCTGGCAGCACCGGTCGCCGGGATCGTGCATTGGCTCGAGTCGTGGGTCGCCCACGACATGGCCTTCCGAATGCTGGCCGAAATGCGGGTCGCCCTGTTCAAGAAGTTCGATGAACTGGCCCCGGCCTATCTGACCAGGCGGCGGTCTGGTGACCTCGTGGCGATGGCGACACATGACGTCGAGATGGTCGAATATTTCTTCGCCCACACCATCGCACCAGCTTTCGTGGCAATACTGGTGCCGGCGACCGTCATCGTCACTCTCGGTTGGCACGCGCTCTGGCTGGCGGCCGCACTCCTGCCGTTTCTGGCGCTGGTCGCCATCAGTCCATTCGCTTTGCGCGCGCGACTCGATGCGCTCGGCTCGCGGGATCGCGAGGCGCTCGGTGAACTGAACGCATACGTCGTAGACAGCTTGCAGGGGCTCGCAGAGGTCAAGGCTTTCGACCGCGGCGCGCTCCGGCGCGCAGGCTTTCTGCAGCGGATGAAAGCTCATCTGGACGCGCGTCTGCCATTCTATGGGGACCTGTCGAAGCAGCGCGCGAGTCTGGAGATCGCAACGGGGCTGGGGGGCCTCGCGGTCATATTCGCCGGTGGTTTTCTCGTGCAGGAGGGGCGGCTCGCTGCAACCGACCTGCCGTTGCTGACGCTGCTTGCACTGTCCGCCTTCCTGCCCGTCTCCGAAATCGCCCAGATCGGGCGGCAGCTGGCCGACACGCTCGGCGCAACCCGCAGGTTGTATCACGTCGAGCGGGAGATACCTGCCGTTGCGGCGCCCGAACAACCGGTCGCGCTCGCCGCGAATGCCCGCAACGCGATCAGTTTCGAGCACGTGAACTTCAGCTACCCGATGGGCAGCACGCGGGCGCTGGACGGCGTCAGCTTCGATATCGTCGCAGGTACCTCGGTGGCGCTCGTTGGTCCTTCCGGAGCCGGTAAGACGACGATCGCGCAACTATGCCTGCGATTCTGGGACGCCGACGAAGGCACGGTGCGTATCAACGACACACCCATCACTGCCCTGAATCCGGCGGATCTGCGTGCGCGGATCGCCCTCGTCAGCCAGGACACGTACCTGTTCAACGATACGCTGGGTGAGAATATCCGCCTGGCGCGACCGGACGCGACACCCGATGCGCTGGCGTTAGCCATCGAGCGTGCGTCGCTGCAGAGTTTCGTCGATGCGTTGCCCGACGGTCTGGACACGCAGGTCGGCGAGCGCGGTATGCGGCTGTCGGGCGGTCAGCGCCAGCGGGTCGCTATCGCGCGTGCGTTCCTGAAGGACGCACCGATTCTGATCCTCGACGAAGCGACGTCGCATCTCGATGCGGTTAACGAGCGCGCTGTCCGCAAGGCGCTCGACACGCTGATGCGCGATCGAACCACGCTCGTCATCGCACATCGTCTCTCGACTGTGCGCCATTGCGATCAGATTCTGGTGCTGGAGCACGGGCACCTGTTGGAATCCGGTACCCACAGTGAACTCGTGCTGCGCGACGGCCTGTACCGGCGCCTGAGCGACCGGCAAAGCGGCGTCGCGGCGTGATCGCGGTGCCTGCAGGCGCGACGACGAACCGCTGGCGAACCGCGATCAGGCGGGCAACATGAGCTGCAGCCCGTCGTCGTAGGCGAGCGGTGCCGGGGCACCGAGCACCTCGATACGTGGGTGGCGCTCCGCTTCATCGAACAGCGCGGAGGTCGCCCACATCTCGGTCAGTGCACTGGTGTTCTTTATCCAGACCAGCCGCAGGGTAGAGATCGGGCCGCCGGCGCGAAAATTACCGAGGATCTGCATGACCTGCAGTTCGTTGTCCACCGTCATCGGGATCTTGCCGATCGCGAGACGTTTCGCTGTAAACGCATTCATGTACGTCGAGTTGAGATCGACTCCTGTCAGGGTGTCGCGCAAAATCAGGTCCGCGTTGCCGATACCGGTAGCGTTGCCGTGCGTCGCCTCGGTCAGCCCACGTACGTAAATCGCGCCGATTCGTGGGGTCGTCAGCCCGGCCTTTTTGCCGATCACGTTCGTGTCCATGCCCGCGCCGCTGATGTTCTTGCCGATCTCATCGACGATGAGAGCATCCATGTCGTCGAATGGGATCCGCGGCAGCAACGCGTAGGCGCGCTCCAGCAACGCGCCTTCCGCGGCCACCGCGTCGGCGTGCACGTCGAGCGCGATGCCCCTGATGTCCGCGGTTTCTTTGAACGCATTCTCTACGATGGCGAGCCCGCCCAGCAGCTTCGGTCGCGGGCTCTCGATGATGATCTTCGAGGCATCGAGAATCAGCGAGCCCATCGGCACGCGCAGCGACTGTTGGTGGATCGCCGAAGCACCGATCTGCTTTCCGAGACCGATCACGAGCATCTTGCAAAGACCGCTCTCGACGGTCTCCGTGAACCCGGTATGCGGCTTCACGCGGTTGATGGCGATCACACCGTCCGCGTCGTGGGCGAGCTTGTCCTGATGCACATCGAAACCGGAAGCCGTCTTGCCGACCTGCACCGTTTCCATGGTCGCGCGGATCGGGCAGCCGACGCTCGACTCGGTCAATCCGTTGGTATCCGCCAGCACCTGCATCTGCCCCTCGCTGGTCGCACCGCCGTGGCTGCCCATGCCGGGGATCACGAAAGGCGAACCGCCGGCCGCTCTCACGGCTTTGACGGTCTCCGCCACGATGGCCTGAAAATTCGCTATGCCGCGACTGCTGCCAGTGATGGCGATGCTTTGACCCGCTTTGATGCGCGCGACTATCGGCCCGAGTTCACGGGTGACCTGTGTCGGGATGTCCGCAACCTGCGGGCGTTCGAAGTGCTGGCGCAGGCGAAACACGGCTGGCAGGTCAGATACACCTAGCCCGGCGTGCTGTTCGGTAAGATCAAATCGGGTGTCGTTGTGCATGGCGGCAATTCCCTTCAATCTGTGCCCGGCCCCGCGGGCGTGCTTGCGCTGTGAGGCCGGTCCTGAATCAGAGAGGTATGATAGGCGCGATGAGAGTGGGGGTTGAAGTCGGTGGTACTTTCACCGATCTGGTAGCCGTGGACGGCGACACCGTTCGGGTCCTCAAGGTGCCCAGTACGCCAGCCGCACCGGAGCAGGGGGCGCACGATGCGCTCACCCGCCTGGACACGCCGCTGTCGGCGATCACCGATCTGGTGCATGGCTCGACCGTAGCGACGAACGCGATCCTGGAACGCAAAGGCGCCCGGGTCTGCCTGCTGGTCACGGCTGGCACGCGCGACCTGTTGCTACTGCAGCGACACAACCGCCGGGATATCTATGACCTCTACTACCAGAAGCCAACGCCGGTAGTGGCTCGCCGCGACACCTTCGAGATAGATGAGCGGGTCGATGCTGATGGCACCGTCGTCGACGCGCTCGACCCGGACGCTGCCGAAGAATGTATTCAACTGGCGCTCGCTGGCGCTGACGCCGAGGGACACGGATACGCCGTCGTTGCGATCTGTCTGCTGAACAGCTACGCCAATCCAGCGCACGAACTGGCGCTTCGCGACATTTTGTCGCGCGTTGCGCCGGAACTGCCAGTGACGTGTTCGTGTGACGTCATTCCAGTATTTCGAGAGTATGAGCGCTGCTCCACAACGGCGCTTGCAGCCTACGTACAGCCGGTTATCGCTGCTTATCTGCGCCGCTTCGACCGGGCACTCAAGAATACCGGCTTCGACGGACGCTTCAGCATCATGCAGTCGAACGGCGGGCGCCTGCCGGCTGACGTCATGGCGGGCAACGCCATCACGTCTTTGTTTTCGGGACCAGCCGCCGGTGTAGTGGGCGCGGCGCAGCAGGCCGCCCTCGCCGGGTTCCGCGACGTGATCACATTCGATATGGGCGGCACGAGCACCGACGTTTGCCTGGTCGAAGATGCCAGAGCGCAGCTTGTCGGGGAGACGGAAGTCGACGGCCTCCCCATCAAGACACCAGTCATCGACATCGCGACCGTAGGCGCCGGCGGTGGTTCGATCGTCTGGGTGGATGACGGCGGATTGCTGCGTGTCGGTCCCCAGTCGGCCGGGGCCGACCCGGGTCCCGCCTGTTACGGTCGCGGCGGCATCGAGCCGACGATCACCGACGCGCATATCGTGCGCGGCACCGTGCGGCCGCAGACCTTTCTCGGTGGCGCGATGGATATCGATGCGGCGGCGGCCAGTCATGCTTTCGGCCCGCTCGCGGAGCAGTTTGGCATCGACCGGGTCGAGGCAGCCGACAGTGCCATCCAGGTGGCTGAGGCCAACATTGTTCGGGCTATCCAGCGTATCTCCACCGAGCGTGGTAAAGACCCGCGCGACTACGCACTCGTCGCGTTTGGCGGGGCAGGGCCGATGCAGGCTGTGCGCGTCGCCGAAGAACTCGGTCTCACGACCGTCGTGGTGCCACCGCACGCCGGCGTTCTGTCCGCGCTCGGCTTGCTCGCGTCGGACTACGTGCATTTCGAATCGCTCACCCGGAGAGTACTCGTGTCCCCGGACACCGCCGGTGACCTCGTGGGCGCGCTGGCGGAATTGAGTCGTCGGGTCAACGCTTTTTTCGCAAGTCTGGACATGCCGCGGCCCGAACTGAGTTACACACTCGAGATGCGATACACCACGCAGGCGTTCGAAATTCCGGTCGAGATCGACCAGGACGTCGCCGAGACGGGCGATCCGGTCGTGATCACGGACGCATTCCGAAGCGCGCATCATCGGGTTTTCGAGTTTACCGAGAGCACCGACCGGCCGTGCGAGGTCGTGTCGATGCGGGTTGGCGGGGCCGTCGCGCCGTCGCCGTTGCCGCCGATCGGCGAGCGTGACAATACCGCGCAGGAGCCCGCGAGCCTGCGGATTTTCGAACGCGGGCAGTGGCACGATGCGATCGGGATCCGCCGTGGCGCGAGGCCCATGGTAAAGGGCCCGGCAGTGATCGAGGATGGCACCTCGACGATCTTCGTACCCGCAGGTTGGCAAGCCGACGAACACGCGAGTGGTGCGTTGTTGTTGACGGCCACATCGAGCGACAACGACCCCGCTTAGCCACATTCGAGAGACAGGTTATGAATGCGCAAATGCAGTCCGAACTGCCTGCGGGAAACGTCAGCCCCGCCGACCAGGCGGTGATCACACAGGCGCTGCTGGCGGCGGCCAACGAGATGGGCGCAAAGCTCATCAGGTCGGCCCATTCGCCCATCGTGCGCGAAGCGGCCGACTGCTCCACGGCGTTGCTGGATCGTCACGGCAATGTGATCGCGCAGGCTGAACTGATACCACTGCAGCTCGGCTCGATCAGTCACACGTTCGCGCCCTGCCTCGAAGTTGGCGGTACGGAAGGACTCTCCGACGACGATTTCTTTATCAACAACGACCCGTTTCACGGCGGGCAGCACGTACCTGACGTGTTTCTTTTTTCGCCGATCTTCTTCGACGGACGCCATGTCGGCTACAGCGCCTCGATCGCGCACCACATCGACCTCGGCGGTGGTGCTCCCGGGCTCAATCCGGACGCGACCGACGTGCATCAGGAAGGCATCATCGTGCCACCGAGCCGTTACAGCCTGTCGCGGGATTGGCACGGTGGACCTCTGGAACGTCTGATGCGTGCCAACATCCGGCTACCAGAAGCGACGATTGGTGATTTCAATGCGCAGTTCGCGGCAAACCGCATCGGCGCCGAACGGGTCAAGGACCTGTGTGCCAAACATGGCGTCAGCAAGGTGATGGCGGTCATGGATGGCGTATTGGATTACTCGGAACGACGGGTACGCGCGGCGCTCATGCGCGTGCCTGATGGTATCTACACCGGCGAAGACGCCATCGATGACGACGGCAACGGCAACGGCCCCCTCGCGATCAAGGCTACGGTGGAGGTGCGTGGTGACTCGATTAGCGTGGACTTCACGGGATCGCACCCGCAGGTCAAATCCAACATCAACAACCCGTTTGCATCGACGGTCGGGGCCTGTGCATCGGTCGTCAAGTCGGTACTCACCGACGCCGACATCCCGTTCAATAGCGGCGCCCATCGGGCGATCGAAGTGTCGGCGCCATACGGCAGCATCCTGAACCCAAAGCCGCCGGCACCCGTTCGCGCGCGCCTGCTGCCGAGTTACCGTGTTTACAACGCGGTGATGCAAGCCCTGGCAAGCGCGTTGCCGGAACGCGTCATAGCAACGGGCTACGACACGACCACGTCGAGCTGTCTCAGCCATCTGGGTGAAAACGGCTACTCCATCTACCTCGAGATCTTCGGCGGAGGACTCGGCGGCGGAGCACATCACGACGGTTGTGACGGTGTCGATTGCCTGCTGTCGAACTGCTCGAACATACCGATCGAAGCCATGGATATGACCTACCGGTTCTTCCGGACTCGCGACTACAGCCTGATTCCCGACAGCGGCGGGGCAGGGCGCCGACGCGGCGGGCTGGGCATGCAACGCATCTACGAGATAATCGAAGACGACGTGGAGTTCGCGACGTACGCTGACCGTTTTGTCCGCGCACCGCAAGGACTGTTCGGCGGCGCACCGGGACGCTGCGCGGAGACGTATGTAGAGCGCGGCAACGAGCGCATTGCCCTTACGTCCAAGCAGAGTTTTGCGTTGCGCCGCGGCGACCGGCTCGTCCTGCGTACAGGCGGCGGCGCGGGTTATGGCGACCCGGCCGAGCGCTCTGCCGAGCTGACCGAATCAGACCGCCTGGATGGACTGACCGGTGCATGAGAAGCGCTCCGAGTGCCCCACCACACCGAGGTGTAGCTGATGCCGCAGTCTGACTACGATCGAGAGGCGGAAGCTGAGATCGAACGCTGGCAGCGTGGTGACGAATCGCTGCTGAGAGCGCTGTTCGACGCGGCGATGCGGCCGGTCGACTGGCTGGCCGATCGGGCGGCGACGCCGGAGATGCTGACGCAGTTCGATGCGGGCGTCGAGAAGTTCGTCGGGCTGCTGAACGACGCGTCGCAATGGACTTTTACCGACGCCGGAATCCTGAACGATGCGGCGAAACACGGCGTCGCCGTGGATGATGTGGAGGCGCTGCGTAACGTGCCACTGGAGCAGCTGGACCCGATCGCCCGCGCCCAGTTTGACCAGAATGCCGTACTGGCCGCTTTTCAGGGCGGCGGCGCTGGCCTCGGTGGCATTGTCCTCATCGCCGCCGATCTGCCGGTATTGTTCACGTTGAACCTGCGGCTTATCCAGCAGGTGGCCGGCACCTACGGTTTCAGCCTGCGGGATACCGAGTTCGCGCCGCTGGTTCTCGCGGTGTTCAACGCGGCCGCCAGCGGTCAACCAGCGGCACGCCATCAGGCACTCCGGGAAATCAATGTCGCCGCGGCAAGCCTGGCACACGGTCATCCGTACAACGGGCACGTACGCGGTACGTTTAGCGCTCAGAACCGTCACGTGCCGCGCGAAATTGCGAAGAATCTGCTTGGGCGCAAGCTCGGTCAGATGATTCCAATCGCGGGCGCCGCCGTTGGTGCGGGCGTCAACTACTGGTTCACAACCCAGACCGCGGAAACCGCTTACATGCTGTTTCGCGCTCTGCACCTGGAGTGCAGGGCGCGCGCCTGAGCAAACTGGAGCCTCGTTTGACGTCCAGGCTGACGAACCCGACTCACTGCACCCGGCCACGCGGCGAACACGGCCAGGCGGTGGGCGATAGCGCGGCCGCGTTTACCGCGCAGGCGGGCAACGCCATTGGCGGAGTCCCCGTCGATGAGTGATACGCAACTGGTGCTCGACCCGCGCCAGTGTGCGGCGGAGTATCGGGACGGCCGCAGTGTGGACCTGGCGACGACCTTTCTCGATCTGCTGAGAAAGTTTGGCACACACCTCTATTTCGAACTCAACGAAGATACCGAACGGTTCGTCAATCTGTTCGTGAAGAACTTCCTGTTTTATTTCACCCAGGAAGACTTTCATCCAAGCGAGGCGCAGCTCGTTGAGTTTGTGCAACGTAATCCGGTGATCGCGAACGTCGTCGCAATCTCCCATTTCCGTACGACCGATGCTCACGTCAAGCTGCTGCTTGGGCAGTCGGCCAACTACGCGAAGTTGCTGGCGTTGTATAACCCGCGGTGCGAAACGCAGGTCGATCCCCGGGCGCTGTTCCGCGCCAACTCGGAGCTGGCGACCAGTTGGTACTACGCCTACTTCGAAAACTACCGAACCGGATGTGTCACGGAAACGAGCTGGCAGAATTTGCGTCGCCACCTCTACGCGGCCGCCGACATCACGTTGGGTCACCCCACTGGCCAGACGCATCACGCCTATTTTGGCGCGACCTACATCGATTTCGAAGAAGACCATCTGGTCAAGCGAAACATCAACCAGGCGGTACGGGCACATGTCGCAGCGCTACCGCTTGCGCCACCAGCCCCGGATCGACGTAAGGCCTGCGTCGTGACCGCGATGTGGTTTCCGGCCCATTCGGTCTACCGGTGCATGCACAAATTCCTGGAAGCTTTGTCCGAGGAATTTGAGCTGACGTTGATCTCACTTTGTGACCCGGCCCTGGTCGACGACGGTCTGTTCGCTGGCGGTGTGCGGGCATTCGACACGGCCGACCCGGAAGGTAGCGGGGTAACGACTGGAGAGTTCGCGCTGGCCTTCTATCCAGACATCGGCATGAATGTCGAAAGTCTGCTGTTGTCGAACGTGCGAATCGCGCCCGTGCAGGTCTGTGGCTACGGACATCCGGTGTCGACCTGGGATAGCGAGATAGACTACTGGCTGGGCGGGCTTGAGACGGAAGACATCGCCGGCGCGAAGCGCAACTACAGTGAACGGCTGGTATTGATTCCCGGTGCTGGCGTCATGCCGAACAAGCCGCTCTACGAGCGCCGCTGGAACCATGCGGCGCACGGACGTGTACGGGTGAACTGCTCCTGGACGGGGCAGAAGATCAATTTTCAGAATCTCTCGTGGCTGAAACAGATCGCGGCGCGCTGCCGCAATCGCGTCGTTTACCGATTTTTTCCGGGCGCATCCCCACTCAGTGGATCTTTTACCGGTATGCGCCGGGAGATCACCGAAGTTCTGGGCCCTGACGTGGATGTCGAGGTGCATACGGCGCTCGAATACGAGCCGTACATGGCGGCGATGGAGAACGCGGAATTCACTCTCGACCCCTATCCGTTTGGCGGCTACGCGACGGCTACGGACGCGCTGTTCCTCGGCAAGCCCATCGTCACGTTGGAAGGCCGGAAGTTCTTCAACCGGTCGGCGGCGGCGCTGTTGCGAAAATGTGGCCTCGAATGTCTCATCGCGACAACTCCCGACGAGTACATCGAGATAGCGGCACGCCTCGTGGACGACGCGGCGTTCCGCCAGGATTGCGTCAACATCATCGAGGAAGGGGATCTTGACACCACGATCTTCGCCGATGACAGCTCGACGCAGTTTCGTCGTGCGATGCGTTATCTCGTCGACCACGATACTGAACTGAAAGCGCAACAGTCACGCGAGCCGCTGGTGTTCCGCTGACCCATGACCGCCCTGTTGGAAGGAATGCCCATGATCTACGAACTTCGCACCTACACACTGAAGCCTGGCACCCAGGCTGCCGTCGCCGATAACTCCGCTGACCTCGGGCGGGATATACGCGGGAACAACTACGGCCATCTGGAAGGCTATTGGGTCACTGAGATCGGTGCTCTCAACCAGGTGATGCACATGTGGAGTTTCGCGAGCCTCGACGAACGGGCGCGCCTGCGCGCGGAACTGGCGACCAACCAACGATGGGTCAATGAGTACCTGCCGGCGTTGCTGCCGAACCTGGTACGCCAGGAAGTGCGGCTGATGAATGCCTTTCTGCCGGTGCAGCCGCCATCCACTACGGGCAATGTTTACGAACTGCGCAGCTACCGTACCCGGCCGACGCGGGCCAGGGCATGGGCGGCGGCGTTCACCAAGGCCATGCCGGCGCGGAGCCGTTACTCAACGTGCTCTGGAGCGTGGATCTGCGACGCAGGGCAGCCAAACGAGGTGTGCCATATCTGGGCTTACCCGGACCTCAATGCGCGCGCCGCGGCCCGGGCGGGAGCCGTGGCCGATCCGGATTGGCAAGCCTTTCTGGGCGAAGCGGTGGGCTATATCGAAGAGATGTCTTCGACCATCATGCTGCCGTGGAAACACTCCCCCATGCAGTAGCGATCAGGCCGCGCGTCGAAGCGGCTCGGAGAATTCGTCCATGAATGTCTGCAACGCAGCTTCGAAGCCGCTGTAGTCATCCGCGTCGAGGGGTAACGACAGGCTCATGAGACCCGTTTTGCTCGTGTAAAACCCATGCTCGAGCATAAAGAGATGGCATAGTGCCGCCGCGTCGGGGATATCCGCGTGTACGTCTGCCGGTGTCTTCACTTGTGCATGGTTGAAGTGTATGCATAGCAAACTGCCAATCCCCGTGATCACAACCGGGTGGCCGTGTTCGCGGGCGTAGAGATTCACGCGTTCCTTAAAGGCCTCCCCGCGTTGGTTGTGAGCATCCGCAACGTCGGGCGTGTAGATATCGCGCATCGCCGTTACGCCCGCTGCCATCGTCAGTACGTTGTTGTTGAACGTGCCCGCATGCGGTAGTGCGTCCGGTCTACGGGGATCGTAGAGGTCGATGATGTCGGCCCGGCCACCGAAGGCCCCGATGGTCAGACCGCCACCGATGTACTTGCCGAACGAGGTGAGATCGGGTGTCACGTCATAGTGCTTTTGCGCACCGCCTGATGAGACCCGCGACGTCATGACCTCATCGAACAGCAGCGCGATGTCGTGCCGATCGGCAGCCTCCCGCAAGGCTTCGAGAAATTCACGCGTCGCTGGCAGCGCGCCGCCTGTGCCCATGACCGGCTCGACCATGATCGCGGCGATGTCGGCGGCATGGTGGTCGACCAGCGCTGTCGTGTAGTCGATATCGTTGAATCGCGCGTAGTAGTAAGGGTACGGGACGTTGACCCGGTTGTAGCCGTCTTTGAACATGAAGACGCCGCCGTGATAGCCGCCTCGCATCACCACCAGGCCATTGCGACGGGTGTGCGCGCGCGCCGCCGCCACAGCCATCAGATTGGCTTCGGTGCCGGAATTACAAAAGCGCAGACGATCCACGCCCGGAAAGCGTGTGCAGAGCAGATCGGCAAGTTCCGCTTCATCGCGGTTGGGTGCCGAGAGCAGTGTGCCACGGTCCATCGCTTCGACCACCGCAGCGCGAATCCGGGGCTCGGAATGCCCGAACAGCCCGGCTGTGTACTCGCCTAGAAAATCCGTGTACTCGTGATCGTCCGCATCCCATAGCCGGCAACCGGCACCACCGGTGAGCAACAGTGGAAATGGATCGAAGTGCAGCACGGTGCGGGTATTGCCGCCGGGCAGTACCTGGAGTGCCCGGTCATGCTGAGCGCGGCTCGCGGGATTGTTGTGCGCATAGCGCGCGCGGGCTTCGGTCAGCGCCGAAGACAAATCGATGTTCGCACGCATATCGTTCCTCCTGACTCCAGAAACCTACGGCGACCGGTCTCGCGATCGCCATGGCGACAAGTGATGGCAGGGCGGTCGGCGTCACCCCGTTCACCGCCCCCGCCTCCCGGGCGGACTACGCGTAACATCGCACCCGAACCGCTTCCTCATATTTTCGAGAACATGGTTACGTGCGCCCGACATCGGGTCAAACTAAACGCCCGGCGGGCCGGGCGCCGTGCGGTCTCCGCTGGCACTTCAGGCCCTGTTCAAACGAGGAGAGCACCCCGATGTTGGCAGAGCTTGGTGAAGCCGACGCGACCGGCGATATCGCGATCATCTACGACGAGATCCGGAGTTTCTGCGCAGTGCCGTACGTCTCGTCACTACAACGGCATCTGGCGACGCGGCCGGGCTGGCTGGAATGGGCATGGCAGAGCGCGCGGCCAGTATTCGCCAGCGGCATCGCTCAAGAAGCCGCCTGGGAGGCTGCCCGTTGTCCACTGCAGGTAAAGCTTCCGTGGGTACCCGAAGAAGTTCGTTCTCTCTGGCAACTAACCGATGCGGAAGCTGGCGCTATTCGTTCCGTTGGCGCACTGTTCGTGCGCGTCAGCCCAACCAATCTGATGCTGTCCGCCATGGTGCGCAAGCTGCTGGCAGGCGAAGTGCCGGGCGGTGCCCAGCCCCGCACGTCCTGGACGCCACCCGAACCCGTGCCGGCGCCTCCTGCCATGGTCGACACGGCGGCCGTCGCGCCCGATCTTCGCGGCGCTTTACTGCGCTTCTCGACCGAGGTCGCCGGGCAGCCCTTCGTACCCGGGCTGTATCGGATGCTGGCCCGTTGGCCCGGCTACTTCGGCTTTCTGACGACGGTGTTGGCGCCCCGCTTCCAGGACCCGGACATCGAGACCGCGTGCCGCACTGTACAGTTAGCCATCGATGCCGCAGCAGAACACGTGTTCACCGCCTTGCCCAAACCGTCGGGACGCTGGCCTATGCCGCCTGCCAGCGAGCACGCCGAGGTGCTGGATGCGGTCGAGCGTTATCGGGAGACCAGTCCGCAAATGATCGTGTTCGGGAGAATGATCGGTGATTCACTGGCTTGATCCGAATCGCTCCTGCGTTCTGGTGGACCATGGTCAGCCGTCGCTGGTGGGACACCGGAATGGTCTTCTGTAAGCTCTGCGCAAAGCTCAATTGACGGAGTTCCAGTATGCAGCTCTTCTACGCCCGGCCGTCCCCATTTGTGCGCAAGGTCATGGTCATGCTGGCCGAGGCGGGCCAGACCGACGCCGTGACGCTGATAGACGGATTCGGATCGCCGGTTGACCCCAACGCGGAGGTCGTCGCGAGCAATCCGCTTGGAAAGATTCCTTGTCTGGTGCTCGACAATGGCGATACGTTGTACGACAGCCGGGTGATTACCAGGTACCTGGACGCACGTTTTGGCACGGCGTTGTACCCCGAGGGTGACGCGCTCTGGCGCACACTGACTCTGGAAAGTCACGCCGACGGCATGCTCGATGCCTCTATCCTGTGTGTCTACGAGGTGCGCTGCAGGGCGGAGGGAGAGCGTTCTACCGATTGGGTCGCCGGGCAGCGCGACAAGATCGCGCGAGGCCTCGACGCGCTGGAAACACGCTGGCTCGACTACCTGAACGGCCCCGTCGAGATGGGGCACCTCGCGATCGGCTGCGCGCTGGAATACCTCGACTTCCGCCGTGAGATGGGAGGCTGGGATGACTGGCGAACCGGGCGACCCGGCCTCAGCGATTGGATCGCCACCGTGTCTGCCAGACCATCGATGCAGGCGACCCGTCCGGAATGAGGCGATGCGGCCCGCGCGGCCTCTCGCACAACTTCAAGCGTTGCGCAGGGCCGCGGTCGCCGCCTCGTCGACATTGCCATCAGCATCGCACGCGACGCGATAGACCTCACGCGCGGCTGTAATGCTGACCCGGCCGTCCAGCACGTCCGCGGCGACCCTCGCAGGTTCTCGTTCGGCAGCCGGTCCCAGGCCGCCGCCGCCGGGCATCTCCAGGTGCATGAAGTCGGACTCGGGGATCAGCTGTCGACCTTTGCTGGCCATGACCGCGCCGCTCCCAAGGCGGACGACGCCGGCGCCGCCCGGTTCAGCGCCGTCGCGACCGCGCGCCGGGTTCTGCACGCTGTCGAACATGGCCGAGACGATGAAAGAAGCCCCTTCGGCGTGCCTCACGTCCATGATCTGACCAAGCCCGCCGCGCTCGGTGCCGGCTCCGCCGGAGTCGGTGCGGTACTCCTTGACCGTGATCAGCAGTGGCGCGATCGTCTCGGTGATTTCCACCGGCGTATTGCGCACGCCGGACGGGAACGCCGTCGCGGACAGGCCGTCTTGCCCTGGACGCGCGCCCGTGCCGCCCGCGTGAAACACATTGACCGTGAACTGGGCCGGGCTGGCGTTGCTGGGGCCGCCAGAGCGAGGACCGTTCATAAGCAGTGGATTCCACAGTGACGACGCACCTTCAGCGGGCACCGAACCGGGTATCGCCTGATGCAGACAACCCAAAACCACATCCGGCAGCATCTGCCCGGTGACGTGGCGAGCACTGACGCCACACGGTGGGGGGGCATTCAGAATGCAGCCTTCTGGAGCACTGACGCGTATCGGCGCGAGCGATCCGGCGTTGTTCGGAACCTCGGACCCGACCACGCAGCGTACCCCGAACGACGCGTACGCCTCCGTATAGGTGATCGGCACGTTGATGCCGAGTTCGGAGACGGCGCTGGTCCCGGTAAAGTCCACGTCGATACCATCATCGCCAATCGTCATCGTAGCGTTCAGATCGATTTCGCGTTCGTGACCGTCAACACGCATCGCGTTGCAGTACTGCCCCCGCGGCAAGGCCCGAATGGCGTCCAGCATCGACTCGCGCGAGGTATCGATGATGTGGTCGGATACGCCTTCCATATCGGCGAGGGCAAACTCGCGCATCGTTTCAGCCAGACGCTTCACGCCGATGGCGTTGCACGCAGCGAGCGAGTACAGGTCGCCGACGACCTGCACCGGTTCACGAACGTTGGCGCGGACGATCTCCAGTAGCACTTCGTTCGCGTCGCCGTCCCTGAACAGATGCATGATCGGAATATTCAAGCCCTCTTCGTATACCTGACGGCCATCCGCGCTGAAGCCGATACCACCCACGTCGACGACATGGCTCGTGCACGCGAACGAACCGATCGCGACGCCATCCAGAAAGGCTGGCGTGACGACCGTGAAGTCGTGCAGATGACCCGTGCCGAGCCAAGGGTCGTTGGTGACGAACACGTCGCCTTCGCACATCTCGTTGAGCGGGAAACGCTGCATGAAGAAACGCACGGAAGCGGCCATCGCATTGACGTGACCCGGCGTGCCCGTCACCGCTTGCACCACCATGCGCCCGCGCTGGTCAAAAAATCCTGCGGACAGATCGCCCGCTTCGCGGGTGGAAGTGGAAAACGACGTTCGCACAAGGGTTTGAGCCTGTTCCTCAACCACAGCTAGCAGTCGATCCCAGATGACCTGTAAGCGAATTCTCCCGAGTGCCGTTGAGCTCATGCTGTCACCTCCTGCCCATCGCGCGCTGAGCGGCCAGTGGACATGTTCTCGTTCACCAACAGAATGTGGCCGTGTCGCGTCAGCGTTGCGGTGAAACCACTCGGTACCACCGTAGTCGTCTGGTCTTCTTCGACGAGCGCCGGCCCGTGCACCACGGTGTGCGACGAAAGCGCTGCCCTGCCCAAAACGCTGGCTGGCACGACGCCGCCTGGCTCGGGCTCGAACAGCGCACGCTCGCGCGCTTCACCGTCGCCTGCTGACGATCCGTCGGCGGTCGGCCAGCTGATCTCGTTCTCAGGCGCCGACAGGCGCAGAGTCCACGACAGGATTTCAACATCCAGATTGGCGATCGTGCGTCCGAACAGGCGCGTGTAGGCGGACTCGAACGCAGCCATCAAGATCTCCGGCGTCGCCGTTAGCGGCACCTCGACCGGAATCTCATGTCCCTGACCCAGATAGCGCATGTAAGCGAGGCGCTGCTCGGTGAGATGGCCGGTGCCGGCAGCCTCTTCGAGCAGCGCGGTCGCCTCGACACGCATTTCCTGGAACACCGCATCGATGAGATGTTGTCCGAGTTGGTCGACGCGCACGTAGCGACTGCGCACCACCTCATATGCGACCGGCGCGCGCAAGAAACCGATGGCCGAACCGACGCCCGCGCCGCGCGGAATCAGTACGCGCTCGATGTTCAGCTTGCGTGCGAGCGCGGCGGCGTGCAGCGGCGCGGCCCCACCGAAGGCGATCATCACGCGCCCGCGTACATCGGTGCCCCATTCGACCGCGTGCATACGCGCCGCGCTGGCCATGTTCTCTTCGACGACTTCAGCAATACCGAACGCAGCGCTTTCGACATCCAGGCCGAGCGGCGCCGCAACGTCGGACTCGATGGCGCGCGTGGCAGCGTGACTGTCCAAGGTGAATTGTCCGCCGGCGAACCGGTCCGGGTTCAACTTGCCTAGCAGCAGGTCGGCGTCGGTGACGCCCGGGTGGACACCCCCCAGGCCGTAGCAAGCCGGCCCCGGTTCGGAACCGGCGCTTTGCGGCCCGACATGAATGCGGCCCAGCGCGTCGGTGCTCGCAAGCGATCCGCCGCCCGCGCCGATCTCGACCATCTCGATCACTGGGATGCGTACGGGCAGGCCACTGCCTCGCATGAACCGGTAAGCCCGCGCAACTTCAAAGCTCCTGGACGTGAGCGGCGTCGCGTCGTCGATCAGACAGATCTTCGCCGTGGTACCACCCATGTCGAACGAAAGCACCGCGTCGAGTTCTTCATCGCCGGCGATCTGCGCGGCGAGAATGGCACCGCCCGCGGGCCCTGACTCGACCAGGCGAATGGGAAAGCGGCTCGCTGCATCCAAACCCATCAGGGTGCCGCCGGAGCTCATCATCAATACCGGGCATCCGATTTCCAGTCGTTTCAACCCAGCTGCGAGAGCGGTCAGATAGCGCGCCATCAGTGGGCGCACGTAGGCGTTCGCGCAAGTCGTCGACTGCCGCTCGTATTCGCGAATTTCCGGGCAAACCTCACTCGACAGACTGAAGTAGACGTCAGGCAGCGCTTCCGCCAGCAACTCCGCGACCCGCTGCTCGTGTTGCGGATTGGCGTAGGCGTGGATCAGCCCGACCGCCACGGACTCCACTTCACGGCGTTTCAATTCGGGGACCAGGTTCAGCACCGAAGCTTCATCGAGCGGGGTCAACACGTCGCCGCGCCAGTTGAGTCGCTCCCTGACCGGCAAACGCAGGTGGCGCGGCACCAGCGGTAGCGGGCGATTACTGGAGATGTCGTATTGGGCGAAGCGATTCTCCTGCGCCATTTCCACCGAGTCGCGCAAACCCTCGGTGACGACCAGTGCCGTCTTCGCGCCGCGTCGTTCGATGAGCGCGTTGGTGGCGAGCGTCGTGCCGTGTACCACCGTGCCGATGTCACCAGGTTTGAGGTCGGTGCCACGCAACAGTACATCGACGCCGTCCAGTACACCCCGTTCCGGCGCGCGCGGTGTCGTGAGCACCTTCGCGGTATGGAGCCCACCCGGACCGATGATGGCCAGATCGGTAAATGTGCCGCCAATGTCAACGGCTAGGCGGATGCCCGGCATGTCGGATTCCTGTGAGATTGCCTGAAATGGTCATGGAGCAGAATGTCGGAACATGCGGTGACTTCCCGACATCTTGCACGCGCTTCGTCTGGTTTCGCGGCCATGCGTTGCAGGCCTGACGGCCAACCCGGGTTTCCAGGAACTGGCGGCCAGCGCAGAATAGCGCATTCCACGTGTCCTATATGCGTGAACGCGCTGACATCGCGACGCTGGGCGCAACCGGGGACCTGGCACCATGTTCAACGTTGTCGCACTCGATCACATCGTGCTGCGCACCGCACGGGTCGAGCAGCTCATCAGTTTCTACCGTGACGTGCTCGGTATGCATGTCGAGCGGCGCCTCGACATTGGCCTCATCCAGCTGCGGGCCGGCCCCGCGCTGATCGATCTCGTGCCGGTCGACAGCGAACTCGGCCAAAAGGGTGGCGGAGTGCCGGATCGAACCGCCCCTAATCTGGAGCATTTTTGTTTGCGCATCGATCCATTCGATGCGGATGGTCTGCGCGCGCATCTCGAATCGTTCCACCTGATCGTATCGCCGGTAGCCGAAAGGTATGGAGCTGACGGTTTTGGGCCTTCCCTCTACGTCGAGGACCCGGACGGTAACACCGTCGAACTCAAAGGCAGGCCGATCCGTCCGCCGCTTCCAGCACCAGTTCAGGCCGGCCCGCATCGCCCGCCCGGCGATTGAATGGTCCTGCCGACAGTCCGTTTGCAAACGGTCGGGATCTTGCTGTGCCAAGCGGGCCGCAAGCCGTGCGGGCCCGACCATGCACCGCGACGCGGCCTAGCCGCGCATCCGTGCGCCGCTCGGGTCGTAGAGCGCACGCAACGATGCCGTCGCATCGATCTCGGCACCACCTACATCGATCGCCCACGTCGAGGCATTCAGGGCATCCTGGTTGATCGGTTCATTGCTGCGAACGTAGCCGAGCCCGATCGAACCACCGAGCGTGTGACCGTAGTTGCCCGACGTCAGAAAGCCAGCGATCCGTCCATCGCGCAAAATGGGCTCGTGGTGATAGAGCATGACTTCGGGGTCCTGCAAATGAAACTGGACCAGTCGTTTGCGCAAATGGGCACCCGACTCCCGTTGCCTGGCGATGGCGTCATGGCCGATGAACGCAATGGCCTTTTGCATCGCGCATACGAAGCCCAGACCGGCCTCCAACGGCGTGTCTTCGTCACCGATGTCGTGACCGAAGTGCAGGAACTTCTTTTCGATACGGCACGAGTCGAGCGCGTGCATCCCGGCGAGGCGCAGTTCGTATTCGCCACCCACGTCGATCAGCTGGTCGAACACGTGCCGCGCCATGTCGACTGGCACATAGAGTTCCCAACCCACTTCCCCGACGTAACTGACGCGGGTTGCCCGAACCGGCACATAGCCGATCTCCATTGCGCGCGTATCGCCGAATGCGAACGCACTGGCCGCTAGTGATTCGCCGGTCAGTCGTTCCAGCAGCGGGCGCGAGCGCGGCCCCATGACGCCGAAGACCGCCCACGCATTCGTGATGTCATGCACGAAGCAACGCGCGTCATCGGGAATGTTGCGCGCGAGCCAGTCCAGGTCTTTCGGTGTAACCGCAGCGCCGCTCACTACCCAGTACTCATCTTCGGCCAGCCGGCACACTGTCAGGTCCGCCTCGATCCCGCCGCGTTCGTTCAGCCAGTGGGTGTAGACGATACGGCCCGGCTCCACGTCGACATCCGCGGAACTTATCTTTTGCAGACACGGCATCGCGTCAGCGCCTTTGACCAGGTACTTGGAGAAGCTGCTCTGATCGAACAGCGCCACTCCTTCACGCGCCGCCTGATGTTCACCCCGCCAGTAGTCGAACCACGCAGGTTTTCCGAAGCTCATGCTGTACGGCATTCCAGAGCCGTCGTGCGCAAACCAGTTTGCTCGCTCCCAACCCGCGACCTGCCCGAACCGCGCACCGGCGCTGATGAGCCGCTCGTGCACAGGCGAATGACGCACATCGCGGCCGGTCTCGAACTGACGATGCGGATAGTGGCGCGCATAGAGCAAACCGAGGGTCTCGCTCACACGGTCCCGGATAAAGGCATTGGTGCTCATGAACGGGTAGGTACGGCGAATGTCATTAACCCACAAGTCCATCGGGGCATGGCCGTACTGCATCCACTCGGCACACGCTTTACCAAGCCCGCCAGAACTCTGGATCCCCACCGAGTTGAGGCCGCAGGCAACAAAATAACCCCGCAGTTCCGACGCTTCACCGAGATGGAACTGGTCGTCGGGGGTAAACGATTCGGGACCGCAGAAGAACGTCCGCCACCCGATGTCACCGAGCATCGGCACCCGCTCCATCGCGTCGGCGAGCACGGGCATCAGCTGTTCTTCGGTATGCCCCTGCAGTTCGTCGAAGCTGAAGTCGGCCGGAATGCCATCGTGTCCCCACGGCACGGCGTTTGGCTCGAATGCCCCGACCAGTAGAGCGCCGGCGTCTTCCCGAAAGTAGGCGCACTTGTCATGGTCGCGCAATACCGGCAGATCAGGCGTGAACGCCTCGTGTTTCTCGGTGACAGCGTAGTAGTGTTCACACGCATGCAGCGGAATGCTCACGCCCGACTGTCGGCCCAGTTCCCGCGCCCACATGCCAGACGCGTTGACGACGAAATCCGTCTTTATCTCGCCGGCCGACGTTTTGACGCCGGTTACCTTGCGGCCGTCGTCCAGAACCGCCTCCACGACGATGTCCTCGAGGCAAAGTGCGCCGCGCGCGCGCGCTCCCTTGATGAACGCCATGGTGACGTCGATGGGCGACCCCTTGCCATCATGTGCGACGAACGTGCCACCGATGAGGCCGGACGTATCGATGAGCGGGAAAAGGTCTTTGATCTCTTCCACGGTCACGGTATCGACGCGCGTCACGCCGAACGCGTTGTTCATCGATGCAACCCTGCGAAGCTCCTCGAATCGGTCGTGGCTGTGAGCGATGCTGAGGCTGCCAACCTGTCGAAATCCAGTTGACTGTCCGGTTTCTTCTTCCAGTTCGTGGAGCAGGCGCATCGAATATTCGGCCAGCCGTGCGTGACTTTCGTTCGCGCGCATCGTGCCGATGAGCCCGGCCGCGTGCCAGGTCGTGCCGCACGCGAACTGACGCCGCTCCAGCAACACCACATCGGTCCAGCCAAAGCGGGCCAGGTGATAGGCAACTGACGCTCCCGTCACCCCACCGCCAATGACAACGGCGGAGGCTCTTGCTGGCAATTGCACGGTCATATTTCGTCGTCCTCGATAGTCTGGCAGGTCGGTTGGAAATGCGGCATGGCGCACAGGCGAAATGCCGGCCGCGGCGGTATCCTGACAGAGGCGTGGCGGGCTTGTCATCGCCAGTGCGACCACTATGCGAGCGACGCGGACAGGCCCAGCACCACCACGGCGCTTATGCTATGTTGTGCGCACTGAACACCCTGCCGGATCGACGCCGCCGGCAGGCTCCGGGCACCGTGCTGCACGGTCGATTGAGGTCTTTACCGACACCATGGCTGAGGAATCTGTCGCAGCACCACCTGTGCTGGTCCGGTACGGCCGCAATCCTGATGGTCGCGACTTCGTGGTCGGCGATATCCACGGGATGTTCTATCACCTCGAAGTGCTGCTGGGTGACATCGGCTTCGATGTCGAACGCGACCGACTGTTCTCCGTAGGCGATCTGGTCGATCGCGGTCCGTACTCGGCGCATGCGCTCGAGTGGCTGGACAAACCCTGGTTCATCGCCTGCCGCGGCAATCATGAACAGTTTGCGATCGACTCGGACGACCAGGAACAGCTGGAGGTCTGGGTCAAGCACAACGGCGGAGGATGGTGGACGCAGCTCGATGCGGACGAGCAGCAGCGCTTCCGGGAGCGGTTCGCGGCCCTGCCGCTGGCCATCGAGGTGGACACCGAGACAGGCGTGGTCGGAATCGTCCACGCGGACGTGCCGCCGCTCATCACATGGGACCGGTTTGTCGACCTGTTGGAAGGCCGCAATCAGGACGCGATGTTCTACGCGATGTGGTCGCGCAACCGCATCACGGGCAACGCCTCGGCACTACCCGTGACGGGCCGCGTGGAACGCGTTTATTGCGGCCATACGCCGATACGCGAGACGCTCGCGTTCGACAACGTGCATTTTATCGACACCGGCGCCGTCTACAGCGCGGAAGGCTACCGGGACGCTCGGTTGACCATCGTGCAAATTCACCCGGTACGCCACCGGGAGTTCGCGATCAATACCTTTAACGATCGAAACTGACCGCGGCCGCACCACTCACCGCAATCAAACGCAGTCAGTTTATAGACAGAGCTTGGGTAGCCACCCGGATTTCTAGATACTTTCGCTCAGGGTTGGGTTGATTGGCTAGAAGCCGTCGACACGGCGTCGACAAGCTGGATTACCGGGTGGGGTCCGTACAAAAAAAGGGGCTGACTTTCGTCAGCCCCTTTTTGTTGGCACCCGCCGCCGGCAGACCGAGGGGGAATGTGTCAGATCCGGCGACGCAGCCAGACTCGTACGCTGTCTTGGCTGTCTGTTTGGACAGCGCCGAGGCCGGCGTGTTCCAAAGTTCAGCCCTGAAAGTACTTGCCGCCCGGGTGATCGCAGGCTTCCCTGCAAACGGCGACCCGGCCAGTGCCTTTGCAGGAGTTCTGACCCTCGCACGCGCTGTTAGCCGCCTTGCAGCAGCCGTGACCTTTGCAGGCATTGAGAGCCGGCACACTGGCCCTTCGCGTGCGAGCCGGCACTGGCAGTCATTGGCGCAGTCACAAACAGGGCGGCCGCGGTGGCGGCCCGCGCCAGGCCTGTCACTTTTTTGCTTGCATCCGTACTTTCCTCCAACAGATTACGACGTTAGCAGCGCGGCATACCCGTTACCGCCGAGGAACGGCCGCCTGCTGGCATCTTTGATGGAATGGACCTCGTCGACGTCGCGGACGGGCGCGACAGGGCAGGGCGCTCGCATCTCACCTCAGTTTGTGGTGAAGCGGGCCCGCGCAAGTTCAACCCGGCTGCCGCGGCGCTACTTCAGCGCGCGCGGTAGACGATGCGGCCTTTGCTGAGGTCGTAGGGAGTTAGCTGTACGGTGACCTTGTCACCGGTCAGGATGCGGATGTAGTGCTTGCGCATCTTTCCGGAGATATGCGCAGTGACGACGTGACCGTTCTCCAGTTCCACCCGGAACATCGTGTTCGGGAGAGTGTCGACGACGGTGCCGTCCATCTCGATATGGTCTTCTTTCGGCAAACGGAACCCCTGGCGAATTGCCAACGTGAAAGCCGCCGTATTCTGACAGCTTTGCCGCCCCCGTCAACGCGAAGAACGGCTCAGATCGTGCCACCGCCCTTCACGCAGGCGTTGCTGTGGAATGTACTGAGCTTTGTAGGACATCTTCTGACAACCGTCGATCCAATAGCCCAGATACACCCACGGCAAGCCGTGCTGCCGCGTATGCTCGATGGCGAGCAGCACCGCCAGTACTCCGGGGCTGCGATGTGAGGCCTCGACGTCGAAGAACGTGTAGACGCAGCTCCATCCGTCGTTCAGGGGGTCCAGCACACTCACGGCCAGCAACTGGCCGGCGGCGCGCAATTCGAGCAGCTGCGTGCCAGCCCAGTGACTCAACAGGAACTCCCGGTAGTCCTGTGCCGTGTGATCCGACATCGAACCACCAGGATGCTTCGCCTGCTGGTAGCGACGGTAGAGATCGAAGTGCGTCTCGTCGTAGCGCGCCGGCACGATGCGCTGTTCGACGTCCGCGTTCCGGCGCAGGATACGGCGATGGATCCGGCGCGGGGCAAAGTGCCTGGCATCTACGCGCACCGGAATGCACGCGCGGCACTCTTCGCAATGCGGAATATAGATCTCGTCGCCGCTGCGTCTGAAACCGAGCGTGGCCAACCTTGAATAGAGCGGCTGACTCTTCGGCAGGTGCGGGTCGACGAACACCGACCGGGCGCTGCGCTCGGGCAGATAGCTGCACGCATGGTAGGCCGTTGCGTAGAAGCGGATGTCTTCGAGTGGCGGAGTGTCGCCAGCGTTCGATGCGCTCACACTACCAGCCCCGCGACCACGCCCGTCCGGCCTCTCGAAGGCTGTGTCCTGCCGCGCCTTGGGGCAGGGCAGAGAGGCCTCATGAGTGAGGTCATCACGCAGTCTGGCGCCATGTGACCTCCGGTGCTGCCAGACCGAGCATCAGCAGGTGCTCGAACTCTGCGCGCGGAACGGTTCGGGCGCCAAGACTGGCGAGGTGTGGATTCGGTAGTTGGCAATCGATCAATTCGAAACCCTGCTGACACAGCCAGGCGAGCGCTACCTTCGAGGCATCGGGCGCCCGACTGAACATCGATTCTCCGAAAAACACCCGACCGAGCGCCAGCCCGTAGAGCCCGCCGACGAGCGTGTTTTCCTGCCACGCTTCGACGGAATGTGCCACACCAACCCGATGCAATCGCAAGTAGGCCGCATGCATATCTTGATCGATCCAGGTACCGCCCGCGTCGCGTCGCGGTGCGGCGCAGCCCGCGACCACCTCCGCAAAGGCGCAATTGCGTCGCACCTGGTAGTCATCGCGCCTGAGCCGCTTACGTAGCGAGCGCGAACATCGGAATTCCTCTGGCAGCAATATGTTACGCGGATCCGGTGTCCACCAGAGCACGGGCTCGCCCGCGTTGTACCACGGAAAGATCCCGCGCCGATACGCCGAGATCAAACGCGCCTCCGATAGATCTCCGCCAGCGGCCAACAGACCGTTGGGATGACGCAGGGCAGCGTGCGTTGGCGGAAAGGTGTCTGGCGGAGCGCTGGCTGAAATCCAGGGCAACATCGAAGCTCAGCGCGCGCGCACCTGCTCGAGCGCGCCGTCCTTGAACGGTGAGTGCGTGCCAGCAGCATTCACATAGCGGCGCACGTCCCGTGCTTCACTGTCGACGAAGTCACCGACGGCCTTGTGAAATGCCGGATGTGCGAACCAGTGGGCAGAATAGGTGGTGGTCGGCAGAAACCCGCGGCTCAGTTTGTGCTCACCCTGAGCGCCCGCTTCGAGTTGCAAGAGGTTGCGTTGAATCGCGATTTCAATGTGCTGGTAATAACAAAGCTCGAAATGCAATCCACGGTGCTGCTCGACGCAGCCCCAGTTGCGCCCGAACAGCGTCGTCGGCCCGCACAGGCTGTAAGTGCCAGCGATGTAGCGCTGCCCGTTGCGGGCAAGAATCAACAGCGCTTCATCCGGCATCGTCTCGCCCAGCGCGTTGAAGAAGTCGACCGTCAGGCTGGGAAACCCCCACTTACGGTCGTATAGCGCGCAGTAGAAGTCGTGAAATGCGGCCCAGTGACGTTCCTCGGTATCGCGGCCCCACAAGACTTCGATCTCGACCCCGCTTTCCTGCACGTCGCGGCGCTCACGGCGAATCTCCTTGCGCCGCTTGTGCGTCAGGCAGTCCATGAAGTCGTCAAAGTCGCGGAAACCAGGGTTGTGCCAATGAAACTGGTAACCGTGGCGTTCGAGCAGGCCGGCCTCACGCAGTGTTGCCTGCTGCGCGGCCGCGGGAAACAGCCAGTGCACCGAGGAGATGTCCTCCTGTTCGGCGTAGCTCAACGCGCCGGCGATGAGGGCCTCTTCGATCTCGCTGGCATTTTCAGCGCCAGGCTGCGTCAACAGCCGCGGGCCGGTCGCCGGCGTGAAAGGAACAGCGACTACGAGCTTCGGGTAATACTTGAGACCAGAGCGTTCGTAAGCATCAGCGAACGCCCAGTCGAACACGAACTCGCCGTAGGAATTGGTCTTGATGTACATCGGCATCGCGCCGACCAGGCGGTCATCGCGTTCAACCAGGACGTGCCGCGGGTACCAGCCAGTGGTCTGACCGAGACAGCCCTGCGTCTCGAGCGCCCGCAGAAATTCGTGCCGGACGAAAGGGTTGGCCGGCCCGGCAACGCGATTCCAGTCGTCGGACCCGATCTGGTCTATGTCGCCTACAACCGAAATGGACAGGTCGTCGATGTCCTCAAGCCTCCAGCGCGTCGAGATACTTCTCGGCGTCCAGCGCGGCCATGCAGCCCGTGCCGGCGGAAGTGATGGCCTGACGGTAGATGTGATCAGACACGTCACCCGCTGCGAACACGCCCTCGATACTGGTCGCCGTCGCGCCGCCGCTCAGGCCGCTCGCGACGACGATGTAGCCGTTGTTCATGTCGAGCTGGCCATCGAACAGGCTCGTGTTGGGATGGTGACCGATCGCGATGAACACGCCTTTTACCGGGATTTCCTGCGTGTCCTCGCGCTCGGTTGAGCGCACCCTTATGCCCGTGACACCACTCTGGTCGCCCAGCACTTCGTCGAGCACATGATTCCAACAAAGGTCGACGTTTTCTTCAGCTTTCGCCTGCAACTGGTTGGCCAGTATCTTCTCGGAGCGGAACTTGTCCCGACGATGCACTACCGTGACCGATGAAGCGATGTTCGAGAGGTAAAGCGCCTCCTCGACCGCCGTGTTGCCACCGCCGATCACCGCAACTGGCTCGTTTTTGTAGAAGAAGCCGTCGCAGGTCGCGCACGCGGAGACGCCGCGCCCTTTGAAGGCCTCCTCCGAATCAAGGCCCAAGTACTTGGCGGATGCACCGGTCGCGATTATCAGCGCATCGCAGGTGTAGCGGGCCTGGTCGCCTTCCAGGACGAACGGGCGTTCGGTCAGGGTCGCGGTATGGATATGGTCGAAGATGATTTCGGTCTCGAACCGATCGGCATGACGACGCATGCGCTCCATCAGTTCTGGTCCCTGCACGCCGGCATCGTCGCCTGGCCAGTTGTCGACGTCGGTGGTGGTCGTCATCTGACCACCCATCTCCATACCGGTGATCAACACCGGCTGCAAGTTCGCACGTGCCGCGTATACGGCAGCGGTGTAGCCAGCCGGGCCTGAACCCAGAATCAGCAGTCGGCAGTGTCGGGTCTCAGTCATCGATTCAGTTCAGTCCTGTGCGCGCAAGGACGCGGAGTTTATCAGCGTGAAGGGGAACAGACGAAGCACAACGCAGTGAACTTCGACCGTGGATTGACCCGGCCGTTTCCGGCACGAAGGTGGCGTCTGGCGAGCACTTTCGCACCAAACCGAGGGGTGTCTGCCGGCCTTCGACCACGTCGTTCGTACTTGGTTCGAACATTGCGAATACCCGGTTGCTATTTTTCTCATAAATATTAGACTGTTACGAATCTTTCCTATGAAAGACGTTTAGAAGTGGCGCAAGCAGCGAGAAAATCCACGAGTCCGGGCTTCAGAATGCCCGTTCAGCTCGCCAGGGGGACACGGGAGGCAGCACTGATAGCGCTGGCGCTCGTCGCCGTGTATCTGGTCGTTGCGCTAGGCAGTTACGACCGTAACGATCCCGGCTGGTCGTTCAGCGCACCGGTTGACCAGGTGGCCAATGGTGGCGGCGTGGTTGGTGCGTGGCTCGCGGATTTCTGCCTGTACCTGTTCGGCTACCTGGCTTACCTGTTCCCGCTGTTGGTAGGTGGTGGCGCCTGGGTGTTACTCCGGGACCGCCATCGGGACAAGGAGTTCGGCTGGGTCTACGTCGTCGTGCGCGGAGCCGGGCTGTTGATGACGCTGGTAGGCGGGTGCGGCATTGCAACGTTGCATTTTCACGGTCAGAACCTGCCATTGGATGGCGGCGGGATCCTCGGCGATCTGGCTGGCAACGGACTCGCCGCAGCGTTCAATCCCCTCGGTTCCACACTGTTCCTGCTGGCGCTGTTCCTCGCTGGGATCACGTTCCTGACCGGCCTCTCGTGGCTATGGCTGATGGATACGACCGGCCGCGTGACGCTGCTGACTGTCCGCTGGCTGCGCGTGCGTCTTACGGCACTAAGGGAACAACGCGAGGCGACGGTCGAACGCAAGCGGCGTGAGACGGCAGTCAAAACTGCCCGCAAGAAAGTGGAGCGCCGTGAACCGCCCAAGATAGAAGCGCCAAAGCCGCCTGCGCCGATCAGCGAACGCGTTCAGCGCGAGAAGCAACAGCCGCTCTTTCAGCCGACCCCGCTGGAACGCAACAACGCTTTGCCCGCCCTGTCATTGCTGGATGAACCGCCGCAGCAAACTGCGCGTATCTCGGAGCAGGCCTTACAAGCCGTCTCGCGGCAGGTCGAAATGAAGCTGAACGACTTCGGTATCGATGCCGAAGTTGTCGCCGTGCATCCAGGTCCGGTCATCACCCGCTTCGAACTGCAACTGGCGCCGGGGGTCAAGGTAAGCCGCGTCACCAACCTTGCAAAAGACCTCGCTCGCTCGCTGTCGACCGTCAGCGTGCGTGTTGTAGAGGTTATTCCAGGGAAGACCGTGATCGGGTTGGAACTGCCTAACGAACAGCGTGACCTCGTGACTTTCGGAGAGATCGTCAAGTCCGCCGCCTTCGACAAGAGCGCGTCGAATCTGACTTTGGCACTCGGCAAGGATATCGCCGGCAACGCCATGGTCGTCGATCTTCAGAAGATGCCGCACCTGCTGGTCGCTGGCACCACGGGCTCGGGAAAGTCTGTGGCGGTCAACGCCATGATCCTGAGTCTGCTGTACAAAGCGACCGCCGAGGACGTGCGCCTCATCATGATCGACCCGAAGATGTTGGAGCTGTCGGTCTACGACGGCATCCCGCACCTGCTCGCACCGGTCGTGACCGATATGGCTGATGCATCGAACGCGCTGCGCTGGTCCGTGGCGGAGATGGAGCGGCGCTACCGTCTGATGTCGAAGCTCGGGGTTCGCAACATCGCGGGCTACAACCGCAAGGTCAAGGACGCTGCCGCTCGCGGCGAGCCCATCAAAGACCCGTTTTTTGTTGCACCGGCCGACGCAGAGGGCCCGACCGAGGCGGCAGACCTCGAGACGCTGCCATTTATCGTCATCATCGTCGACGAACTGGCCGATCTGATGATGGTCGCAGGTAAAAAGCTCGAGGAACTGATCGCCCGCCTGGCCCAAAAGGCGCGGGCATCGGGCATGCATCTGATTCTGGCCACACAGCGCCCATCGGTCGATGTCATCACTGGCCTTATCAAAGCCAATATTCCCAGCCGCATCGGATTTCAGGTCTCGTCGAAAATCGACTCGCGGACGATCCTCGACCAGATGGGCGCCGAGCAGCTGCTCGGTCACGGAGACATGCTGTACCTGACCCCGGGAATGCCGACTCCCACCCGCGTGCACGGCGCATTCGTAGGGGACCACGAAGTGCACAACGTCGTGTCGGCACTGCACTCGCAAGGTGAACCCGATTACATCGACGAGGTTCTCAACGGTCCTTCGGATGAGGCGATTGCGGCGGCCAATTTCCCGGCACTGGAAGCGACTGGCGGCTCGGAGGGCGATGCGCTCTACGACCAGGCCGTACGCATTGTGACCGAAAGCCGCCGCGCCTCCATATCGGGGGTGCAGCGGCGTCTCAAGATCGGCTACAACCGGGCTGCTCGCATGATCGAACAGATGGAAGAAGCCGGCATCGTCAGTGCGGTACAATCGAACGGCAACCGCGAGGTGCTGGCAGCCGCACCTCCGCAGGTCTGAACCTCAGCCGCACTTGCCGCGAGGCTGCCAGAACTGGCCGCCGCAGCGCAGCTCCAGGAAAGTGGTCCCGCGAGCCTCGCACGCGTAGCCCAAAGGCGAGCTGAACCGACGCCGATTAGGAGTTTTCCGACGATGCGTACCGTCTGCGCTCTTCTGCTTGCAGTATTCAGTCTGAACGCGTTTTCCGCGGAAGCCCGCGACGATCTCGAATCGTTTCTGAACGGCCTGAAATCGCTCACTGCCGATTTCAGCCAACGCCTGCTCGATGAGAACAACAAACTGTTGGAGACGTCGTCCGGCAAGCTCTACGTGCGCCGTCCCGGCAACTTCCGATGGGACTACCAGCATCCCTATCCGCAGGAGATCGTCGGTTCCAAGGGCTATGTGTGGGTCTATGACAGTGATCTGGAGCAGGTTTCGGTCAAGCCGATGGACGCAGCCCTCGGCAACTCACCGGCCCTGCTGCTAACCAGCGAGGAACCGCTCGGTTCCCTGTTCAAAGTCCGCAGCATCGGCGAGTCAGACGGCATCAACTGGGTGGAATTGAAGCCGCTCGGTGAAGACGCGGCGTTCTCCTCATTCCGCGTGGGAATGACATCCGCCGGGCTGCAGGTCATGGAATTGCTCGATAATTTCGGACAGCGCACGCAGCTGTCGCTCGACAATGTCGTGCGCAATCCGAAGTTGGATGACGGCCTGTTCACTTTCAAACCACCACCGGGAACCGACGTAGTCGGCGAACAGCCGAAGCAGTAGAGCGACCCCCTCGCGGCGGTGTGTATGCCATCCGAACCGTTTTCTCGCGGCCCGGCGAACCCGACTTGACTCGTCCACTCGCCGACCGGATGCGACCGCGCTCGCTGGCAGAGGTGCGCGGGCAACGGCATCTGCTTGACCCGGGCCAGCCGCTCGGTTCCGCGCTCGATTCGGGTCAGCTGCATTCGATGATCTTCTGGGGTCCGCCTGGTACCGGCAAGAC
>JBCCEJ010000065.1:0-31861 GCA_039030335.1 Pseudomonadota bacterium
ATGGCACTACTCCAGTTTATGCAAGCTGGTAAACCAAAGAGCGCAGCGAGCTGCAGCTCTGCATCCACTACTTTCTGGCCGGCAAAAATCTGTTCGTTGTCGTCAGACACCGCATAGCCGTTCGCGTCCAGCTCTTCGGCGAACGTGCGCTTGAACTCACTCCCGCGCAGCGAGACCCGCTTGGTAGAACGCGAGATCCGTGACATCGTGCGCGTGCAGCTGGCGCCCGAGTAGATCACGCCCGCATCGGTATTCGCCCGGTCGCCGGGGGCCAGAATGATGCGCTGCAGCTTCACGGGGCGGGTTTCCCCGGCTGCCGACACCGGACGCTTTTGTACGATTCTCGGGATCTCTTTGCCGCTGCGCGGCGTGATGCGGCTCTTGCGCTGCTTGATGGTCTTGACCGCATCCGGCTTGACCTGCGCCTCTGGCGGCGGCTTGTCGGAGAAATGGACCTTGCCGTTTTTGTCGGTCCACTTGTACATCGCCGCATGCGAAGACATCGCGATGCTGCTGAGCAGCACGACGAACAACCAGTCGAATCGTGGTCGCAAATCCATGGCTGCGACTCCGTGAGCGGTACCGATTGGCCATTCTAGCGTCCGCTGGGCAGATTCGCTTGAGCCGATCAGGGTTGGCGAATCTCCAGACGGACGATGGTGTCGCCGATGTATCCGACTCGCACGTACAGTCCCCCCTCGATGGGTCCGCCGTGCGCCCGCGTCTGGTTGAAGCCGTCGCTGCGGACGAAGTCCGAATACGCAAACGTCCGGCCGGCTACGGAGAATCGTTCGCGCTGATGTCCGGTCGCGGGCATGGGCCGGAAGTCTTCTACGTAGCCTTCCGCGGTTTCGAAATCACCACGCACGTAGCGTTGCACCGTTCGATTCGAGGCATCCGAGATCACCGCAAGCACGACCGCCGCGAAGACCAGCGCGGCGATCGCGACCGCACGTCGGCGAACGATCAATTCGTGCCCCGGATCGCAGAACCAGCGTGGATATCGAATGATGATGACGAGCAGGGCCGCGACCAGCGCGGCTCCTGCCAAGGCCTCCAGGACGACGGTGCGATCGCGGGTCAGATCGAAAACCAGTTCGAATTCCACGCCCGCTCCGGGGCTGGCCGCCCGGCGGGTTCGCCAGACTCAGGCGTGACCTGTACCGACTGCGGCGAACACCTCATCCCAGGCAGCGATGGTGTCGCTGACATCGGTATCGCTCAGTACGGCGGGTACGTAGTACTTGCTGTCGCCCTTCAGAATGCCGCGCTCACGCAGCATGTCGTTGACGCGCCCGGCAACGGCCATGTCGCTGCGTTTCGTGTCGCGGTAGTTGACGACGTCTCCTTCTGCGAAGACTGCTTCGAACATCTGCGGAATCCCGGATACGCGTCCGGTAACGCCAGCCCGGTCCATGCTGTCCTGCATCGCTTCCATGAGCCGCGTACCGGTCTCGGTGTAACGTTCGTAGAAGCCCGGTTGGCCCATGATTTTGAGCGTGGCAAGGCCGGCCGCGGCCGCGATCGGGTTGCCTGACAGCGTGCCAACCTGCGGCACAAAATGATCCTGGTCCGTGCGCGCCTTGTCGAACAGCGCCATGACCTCATCGCGCCCCGCGACGGCCGACAGCGGGAAGCCGCCGCCAATGGTCTTGCCGAGCGTGCAGAGGTCGGGCGTCACACCGTAGTGAGCCTGCGCGCCGCCGTAAGCGATGCGAAATCCGGTTACGACCTCATCGAACACGAGCAGGATGTCGTTTTGCTCGGTCAGCTCACGCATGGCGGCCAGGAAGCCGGGCTGTGGGGCGATGACGCGCTGGACCGGCTCCATGAAGACGGCTGCGATATCGTCCTTGTGCTCGTCGATCAGGGCGCGCACGGCATCCACGTCATTGTAAGGCGCGATCAGGATGTCATCGCGCACGCTATCGGGAATGCCGGCAGAATCGGCGACCGGACGCGCGCTATTGCTCGGCACGGCGGGTGCGAGGCTCATCAGACCGTAGTCGCTATAGCCGTGGTACCCGCCCTCGAACTTCAGAATCTTGCTGCGGCCGCGGTACGCTCTCGCGAGCCGGATGGCGAACGCATCTGCCTCGGAACCTGAACTCGCATAACGCACTTTGTCGGCGCATGGCAGCGCCGCCACGATGACTTCCGCGAGCTCGATCCCCTTCGCGTTGTTCGCAAAGAAGGTCGACCCTTTTTGCAGCTGCCCGGCGACCGCCGCGTTGACGTCCGGATGCGCATGGCCGATGACCATCGGGCCCGAGCCGATCAGATAGTCGATGTACTGTTTGCCGTTTTCATCCCAGACGTGGGCGCCCCGCCCTTCGCGGATGATGAGCTCCGCGCCGGTGTTTCCAAATGTACCGCCTGGCAGCACCTGTTCGGCGCGGTCGCGCAGACCGTCGAGCGCACTATCGGAAGCCATGTTCGAGCCCAGTTTGTGGAAGACCGCAACAGGCTAGACTAAAGCAGCATCGGGATCACGCGACAAAAACTAAGAGCTGAGCCGCGCCCGCCGCGTCGCATTGGCGCGCTGACCGCTGCCCGCGGGTTTGCGGTTGCGCTAGAGTTGCAGCTCGTCACGCGCGCGGACGAAACGGCTGCCATGGCTCGTGGCAGCCGCCAGACGGAGGCAAAGCGCATGCCCGTAGTCGAACTGAACAACGTGCCGCCCGAGAGCTTCAAGCACGGCGCGACATACCAGACCCTGGTGGGTGATGACCGCGGCAGCACGCCGATCCGCGTCGGTGTGCAGGTCTCGCCGCCAGGTTATTCGACCGGAACCCACAGTCATCCCTACCTCGAAGTAGTGACCGTGCTCGATGGCGAGGGCGAGGCGTGGATCGGGGAAGACGACCCGGTCGCGATCGGGCCGGGTACCACCCTCGTAGTGCCTGCCGATACGCCGCACGGCTTCCGTGCCCTGGGCCGTGAACCGCTTCGCACCTATGGCGTGCACGCATCCGCCGATCGGATCGTCCATCGCGGCGATTAGCGCCGTGCGGGAAGACCACCCGGTGCGGCTGTCGGTCAATCGGCGCGCTCAAAATGGCAGCTGACGGTGCCGAACGGACCGTAGTCGGCAACGATCGTATCGCCTTGACGCGCCTCGATGGGACGGATGAACGAACCTGACAACACCACCTCGCCTGGTTCGAGTCGCTCCCCGTAGCTGCCGAGCCGGTCGGCCAGCCAGACGATGCCGGCGGCCGGATGATTCAGCACGGCAGCGCCGAGGCCGGTTTCCTCTATCGACGCGTTGCGCGAGACCACCGCACCGATCCAGCGCATGTCGGTCTCGTCTGGCCGGATCGGTCGGCCGCCGGTCACGATCCCAGCGTTCGCGGCATTGTCGGCAACCGTATCGTAGACGTTGCGCATCGTGCCGGTGGCTGGATCGGCGCGCAGGATGCGGGTATCCAGAATCTCCAGCGCCGGGCAGATGTAGTCGGTGGCATTCAATACGTCGAATACCGACACGCCGGGCCCCTCGAGCGGTGTTTTCAGCACGAACGCGATCTCAGCTTCGATGCGCGGCTGGATGAAGCGGTCGGCGGGAATCTGCGCGCCGTCGGGGAAGCGCATATCGTCCAGCAACACGCCCGAGTCGGGCGTCGAGATATTGAGCGCAGCCTGCATGGCGCGTGAGGTCAGGCCGATCTTGCGACCGATGACGCGCCTCCCTGCATGCAGCTTCATCTCTATCCACGCCCTTTGTATGGCGTAAGCATCAGCCATGGTGATTTCGGGATACTCGAGCGACAGCAGTCCAATCTGCCGACGCGTCCGTTCTGCCGCGTCGAGCTGCGCGGCGGCCGCGCCAATCTCTGTTTCATCCATCATCGGATTTCCTGTTGGAGCGGCGTTCCGGACGGCCCCTTCGAGCGCGGAAGCTGCTGACTTCACCGTGATGATGATACGGTGAGAACAGGCCGGCGAGTACTCGCCGGGGCCGCATGCGGCTTTGCCTGCAGCGCCAGCGAGCCGCGCCGAAGGCGTCCGCCTCGAGCGGCGGCACAACTGTTTTGTACGCATCTGCCGCAGGGCAACGCCCATCCCGCGACAGGGCAAACGGGCACAACGCGAGTAAGGACAACCATGAACAGCAACGCACTGATCGCGGAAATTCTGCGCAAGGAAGGAGTCGAGTGGATCGCCTGCTTTCCATCCAACCCGCTGATTGAAGAAGCCGCCAAAGTCGGCATCCGGCCGATCGCGTTCAGGCATGAACGAGGCGCGGTCATGGCCGCGGACGGATTCAGCCGGGTCAGCAACCGGAAGCGGTTTGGTGTGGCGGTCGTGCAGTCGCAGGCCGGTGCGGAAAACGCTCTCGGCGGCATTGCACAGGCCAATGCCGACAACGTTCCGATCCTGGTGCTGCCAGGCGGCAACGTGCTGGACCGTCTGGGGGTTCGTCCGAATTATCAGGCTGTACAGCAATATGCCGGTATGGTGCGGCGCGTAGAAGCCCTGTACACACCGTCCCAGACGGTCGACGTCATGCGGCGGGCGTTCCACGCTTTGCGCAACGGCCCGGGCGGACCCGTGGTGGTCGAGCTGACCGCCGACGTCGCGGACGCGGAGACCGCACTCGGCCTCGACAGCTACGTGCCGCCGGTGCGGGTGGGGCAAGCGCCGGGTATGGCGGAGATCAAGGACACGGCCGCGGCTCTGGTGAATGCCAGGAGACCACTGCTATGGGCTGGTGCCGGTGTGCTTCGCGCAGGTGCCACGCAGGCGCTGCAGGAACTGGCTGAGCTGCTGGCCGCGCCGGTCTTTTGCACGATGCCCGGCAAGTCGGCCTTCGATGAGCGTCATCCGCTGGCGCTCGGCTCTGGCAGCGGCGCGACGACGCTGCCGGCACACACATGGATTCAGTCGACCGATCTGCTGGTTGCGCTCGGTTCGAGTCTGACGCGTACGCCCTACGGCCAGCCCGTACCGGCCGGCACGACGCTGGTGCACAACTGCGACAACATCGATGACATCAATAAGGACGAGCGCGCTGACATCGCTCTGGTTGGCGATACTGGTGCGACGCTCGCGTTGCTGATCGACGAGGTCAAGGCACTGATCGGCGAAACGCCGCGCGACGCGAGCGCCGTCACGGCCGAAATCGCCGGGCTGAAGTCGCAGTGGCTCGCTGAATGGCAGCCGCTGCTGGAGTCAGACGATGCGCCGCTCACCTACTACCGCGTCATCCACGAGCTGAACCAGAACCTGGATCTGGAGAACAGTATCGTCACGCACGATGCTGGAGCTCCGCGGGATTCGATCGTGCCGTTCTTTCAGGCGACGACACCGCACAGCTACGTCGGCTGGGGCAAAACGACGCATCTCGGTTTCGGCATTCCGCTCGCCATCGGCGCGAAGTTGGCCTATCCGGAGCGCTTCTGCCTGAACCTCATGGGCGATGGCGCTTTCGGCATGTCGGGCACCGACGTGGAAACAGCGTCGCGCGCCGGTGCGCCGATCACGACCGTGTTGTTGAACAACGGCGGCATGGCGACTTATCCGGGCGGTTTCCCGACCGCGCGCACGGAGTTCGGCGTGTCTCACATGCAGGGTGACTACGCGATGATCGCAGACGGCATGGGCGCGCGCGGTCTGCGCGTCGCTGCACCCGCCGAAATGGGGCCGGCGCTGGTCGAGGCACAGCGCCTGAACGCTGACGGCACGTCCGTCTTGATCGACGTTGCCGCGGACATGGGCGGTAAACGCTCGCGCTTCTGATGCGAGCTCCGCCACGAATTTTCAAGGAGAGACGCGGATGCGGCTAGCCAACAAAGTCGCCATCGTGACCGGTGGTGCGTCAGGCATGGGGGCGGCGACGGCGTGGTTGTTCGCCCGGGAAGGTGCCGCGGTCGTTGTGGCCGACCTGCTGGAGGCTGAGGGCGTGGCACTGGTGGCCGATATCAGCGATGCCGGCGGCACGGCGATGTGGGCAAATCTGGACGTCACTTCGGAGTCCGGATGGGCGGCCTGCGTCGCCGCTACCGAGTCACAGTTCGGTCCGCCGACCGTGCTCGTCAACAATGCCGGCGTGAGCGGTAGCGATCCCGAGTTGTTCAGCCTGGAGCGCTGGGATCAGCAACTCGACGTCAACGCTCGCAGCGTGTTTCTCGGGATGCGCGCAGTGGTTCCTGCCATGCGCGCAGCCGGCGGCGGGGCGATCGTCAACATCTCGTCGATCTCCGGCCTGGTCGGTCAGACGATGGTGCACATGGGCTACAACGCATCAAAGGGTGCGGTGCGCATGGCGACGAAGGCAGCCGCCGTGCAACTCGCCCGCGACAATATCCGCGTCAATTCCGTGCACCCGGGCGTCATGCCGCCGATGCGCACGTCGATGATGACGGCGGATCCGGAAGTCCGGAAGAAAATGTTGAAGACTATCCCGATGCGGCGCGTTGGCCGGGTCGAAGAAGTTGCCAACGCCAACCTGTTCCTGGCGTCGGATGAAGCCTCGTACATCACCGGCGTTGAACTGCCGGTCGACGGCGGCTATATCGCGATGTAGGCGTTTCGCGTCCGGCTGGCCCATACAGCAGCCAGCCAGACGCTATCGGGTCGCGGTGGCCGCCGCGCCCAGGGCGTGCGGTAGCTCGATCGGGATCAGGCCCTCCTCGATGGCTTTGATCTGCAACGCCAGATAGTGCGAGAAGATGCGGCACTGGGCCAGGCTTCCGGCCGTGAACCAGAGCCCCGGCTGACCGGTTCGCTTCCACATGTTGCGAAGCTCTCCCATGTCATCGAAACCCCAGACCGGGCCGACACGCCGGGCGATCGTTTCGCCAAACAGTTCCCGGATGAGTGCCTGCTGGCCCTGGTAGCCGGTCGCCATGACGATCAGGTCAGCCTCCAGCAGAGAGCCGTCGCGCATCCGGGCCCCGGCGCTTTCAAAACACGCGATCTGGTCGTAGTGGGCGAGTCCGACTTCGCCTGCGATCAGCAGCTCCGAGCATCCGACGTTCATGTAGTAGCCGCCGCCGCGGCGCAGGTATTTCATCTGGAAGCCGGTGCGGTCTTCGCCGTCGTCCATGCGAAAGCCAATGCGTGCGAGTCCATCGAGGACCTCGCGGTCGTACCCAGCCATGCGATCGACGAGGAGCTTGAAGCCGCTGTAGAGCAGCGCGTACGGAGTCGATGCGGTCAGCAGGTCGCAGTCCTGGGTATCCGGCCCTTCGCTATAGAGCGCGTAGACCAGCGATCCGCTCGGTTCCACGCTGACGATGGTCGTCGGGCTGCGCTGCACCAGCGTCGCGTGCGCACCGTGACCGTGCAGTTCCTGGGCGATGTCGTGCGCGCTGTTGCCAGTGCCCAGGATCAGCACGCGTTTGCCGGTCCAGTCCGAGCCGTTGGTGAACTCGCCGGCGTGCTGAGTAACGCCGTCAAACTCACGCAGGCTCGGGATGTCCGGTCGGTTCGGTTTGCCGCTGACCCCGGTTGCCATGATCACGTGCCGTGGACGAAGCAGGCGCTCCGCACCGTCGCGGCGCACTCTCAAGGTCCAGCGTCCGGCTAGTTCGTCGTAGCTGCCGCCCACGAGTTCGGTGCCGGTCCAGAAGTTCAACTCCATGGCGTCTACATAAGACTCGAACCAGTTGGCGAGCTTGTCTTTGGGGACGTAGGTTGGCCACGTCTCCGGGAACGGCATGTAGGGCAGATGGTTCACGTGCACTTCGTTGTGCAGCGTCAGCGAGTGATAGCGTTTGCGCCAGTTGTCACCGACCCGCTCGTGGCGGTCGATGATCAGGGTGTCGATGCCGAGCTGACCGAGCCGTGCGGCGACGCCGAGCCCCGCTTGTCCGCCCCCGACGACGACGACGGCAGGCTCGCGATCGGCGTAGGCGACCGACGTCTCGCGCTGGTCCAGCCAGTTCGGGCCGCCGAAGTTGCGGGCGTAGTTGACCCCGGAAGGACGGCGCGCGCCGCGTGGTTCTTCGTAGCCCTTCAGCTCATCGAGATTCGTCGAGACTGTCCATCCCCGCCAGACGTCCTCGTGGTCGCTGTCCGGAACGAGGCGGATGACGCCGCTCCCGCGCCCGCAGTTCGTCTCGAAACCGTAGATCGCTTCCAGCGCGGACTGACCGGCCCGCGTCACCATTCGCGGCGCTTCGCGTTCGGCACTCAGTTCGAAGTTGCGCGCACCGGCTTTGTCCGCTGCGTCTAGCAGCCCGCTTGCGAGCGGGCCGCGCCCCGAGAGAGTCGTGAAATGCCACGTCAGAGCGAGTACGTCCCGCCAGTGGCAGTCTTCGGCAAACAGCGCGCCGAGTGTGGCGGCGTCGCTCGCTTCCAGGGCGCCCGCGAAAGCGGCCAGCCAGTCGCTCGCGACATCATGAAGCGTTGGGTCAGATGCAGTTACGCTCATCCGTCCGGTCCCCCCACAAGTTCGGGCTGGCGCGCCGGGTGCACCTTTGCGCTCAGCTGTCCGGCAATGCCTGCATGTCGAGCAGCGGGGCATGCTGCTGGGCGCCGTAGCAATCGAAGTCGGCCGGTCCGCCTGAACTCACCGGGCGGCGCAGTGAGAATTTGATCGCCCGGGCGAAGGGGTAGAACTCGAAGCCGAGCAGTTCGTTGTCGGATACCCCGTAACGCTCACACACGCTGGCGCGGGTGATCAGTCCCGCGCTCTGGACCGCATCGAAGTCTTCTTGCGAAGTGAACAGGATGTCGAACGTGACGATGAAAGGTCCGGCGTTCTTGCTGCGGATCACTTCGGCGATATCGCAGAGCATCGTCATGCGGCGATCTCCATACGTGCCACCTGCTCCGGGTTGTCCACTTCCATCAGGTGATAGATGTTGAATGCGTAGACCGGGCCAACCGGGATCTCAGCGGGGGAGAACGGGAATGCGATGTTGCCGGCGGTTGCCTGACGGCCTGGAAAGCTGACGTGCAAGATGGTGCTGCGGGCAAGTCCGCAGACGGCGTCGGCGATTTCTGGCGTCTCGCCGACCACATCGATCAGGATGCCCAACTCGTGCGCGGGTGTTTTGACCGGCTCCCAGGCTCCCATGACACCGTCCAATCCGTAGCGGTGAAACTTGATCGAATACTGGGAAGGGTCGATGACCCCGGCCTGAGTTTGCGCAATGGCGCGCGCGACGTCAGCCTGAATCGCGTCGATCTGTTCTATGAATCGCGGGTCGCGCGCACCGCCCATCGTGATGGAGCGATAGCCGGCGAGCCGTGCGCCTTCGAGTTTCACGGTGTACCGGTCGGCCCGATGGAAGGCGCTGCCCGATACGCGCACGCGACGATCGTCAAACTGCTCGAACTGGGTTTGGCGCAAATCCACGGTCCCGCCGGGCCCGGCCAGCATGACAGGATCGTTTTTCTCGTAGAACGTGTGGGCCGACACCGAATCGATCGTGCAGGCTTTGTCCGGATGCGTCGGTTCGACGATGAAATGATCGTTGCGCAACCGGCCGAGGATCAGGTCGCCGCCGCCGGTGGGCCGGGCGGCCAGCGAGCCACACTCGAGTATCTTGCCGAGATGCAGCGCGAGGCCGCGTGGATATCCCCGCATCAGCGGCAGCGCTGCGATATTCGCCACATCCCATGCGCGCCCGGCGACGATGATGTCAGGCGTTTCGCGAAGCGCGGGAAAATAGGCCTCGCACCCGATCTGCGCAACGATATGCTCCGCGTCGTCGACATCGGCGGGCGTCAGCGGTTCTCCCGTCTCGAACGTCAACACCCGCTGCGCCAGCACCGCGTCGCGGACCTCGTCGCGACCGAGTTCACTTCTGAGAACGACAATTTTGCGTTTGACGCCGAGGTCGGCGATCACGCCGTGCAGCAGTTTCAGCAATCCGTCGACCTGCAGGTCGCCGCCCGCACCTCCGGCCGAGCCGATGATGACCGGCACGCCGGCGTCGACACCGGCCTGCACAAGCAGTTTGAGATCGCGCCGGATCATTTCATCACCGACGAACGGTTTGCCGCTGCCGAGGTAAAACGGGCCGGGATCCGAAGAACCCGCATCGACGGCTATCAGGTCGATACCCGCGGCCACCGCATCGTGGAGCGACTCCTCGCGAAATCCGTAGCCCAGCATGCCGTTGGCGACGATGACGAACTCGTCGGCCTGTTTACGTTCAATCATGTTGTTTACCCGGATGGTCTGATTCGGACATGCGGTGGCTGCACGTTGCGCTCGCCTATTTCAGCGCCGCGACGAGGCCCGCGGCCAGCACGAGGCCGATCGCAATTCGCATGAACAGCTTTTCCGATACTTTGGAGAACAGTTGGGTACCTATACCAATACCGATCAGGTACGGCACACATAGCGCAACGGCAATCTTGACGATGGACGCCGCGTACATTCCAAGGACCGCATAGGTCGCGATGCGGTAGACCGCGCCGATCGAAAAATACGCCATGATGCCAGCGCGGACTCCGGCGGCCGCCTTGTTCGACGCGACCAGGAACATCACGACTATCGGGCCGCCGATATTGGCGAGCCCGCTCGTCACACCGCTGGCTGCGCCAACCCCCAGTTTTACCCAGAGCCCTGGCGGCTGTTGATAACGCCAGCCGGTCGCAAGCGCCAGCGCGAACAGGATGACGGCCGCCGCGATCGCGCGGCGCGCGACGTCGGGGTCCAGCGTCACGAGCAGCCAGGCCCCGAACGGAATGGTCAGGAAGGACGCCAGTGCGACGGGAGCGATGTGGCGCCAGTCGGCTTGCCGCACGGCCGTGGGGAGCAGTGAGAGCACGGCCGGAATCTCGATGACACTGGCGACGACGACCGCTTCGATCGGACCGTAGATCGTGACCAGGCAAGGCACGAGGATCAGCGTCGCGCCGAATCCGAGCATGCCGCGCGCCAGGCCAGCGACGAAAATGGCCGCCGCCGACAGTGCGAACTCGATGGTGTAGAGAAAATCCAGCAAGGCGATGACAGGTTTTGCCCGGACAAGGTGGACCGCCGGCCCGAACGCAAAGTGAGCGGGCGGGTCGTTCGATGCGAACCAGCAGACGATCGGCTCGGTCGCGCGGCTTGAAGCAGGAATCAGTCTAAAGGGCCGCACTCCGGCGCGCGACACTCGCGGCCTGAAACCTCACCGCGACTGGGTTTGAACGCGGCTTGCACGGGTGTCGCTGGCGCGTGGGTTGCGCCCTTGCCTCAAGCTTCCGGGTCCGCCTGCCATCGAGGTGCACGCTTTTGCGCGAAAGCGTCGAGACCTTCGAGCGCGTCTGGCTGCTCCATGATGAGACAAATAGTCTCGACCACATTCTCGATGTTGCGCCGGTACTCGTAGTCGTTGGCGCGCATGAAGCTGTCTCGCGCAATGCGCATGATCTGAGGTGACTTCTTCGCAAAGTCGCGCGCCAGCGCGTTCGCCTGCTGAGTAAGTTCCGCGTGCGGGACCACGCGGTTGATGAGGTTCCAGCGCTCGGCGGTCACGGCGTCGATCGGGGTTCCGTTGAAGCACAGTTCAAAAGCCTTGTGACGACCGATCTGCCTTGGCAGGTGCACGTAGTGCATCGCGGGAATGACGCCGACATCGATCTCAGGGTAGCCGAAACTCGCGCGGTCGCTCGCCAGGATGCAGTCGCAGGACACCGCGACGGTCACGCCGGCGGCGCGCGCCGGCCCGTTGACCACGGCGATAGTGGGTTTGCCCATGCGGTACTGGGCGAGATGCATGTCGAGATAAAGCTTATCCAGATAGTCACGGATGCGCGTACTGTCGCCGCCTCGCATCATGTCCAGATCCATGCCTGCGCAGAACACCTTTTCGAGGCCGCTCTCGAGCATCACGCACCTGACATCGGTATCTTCTTTAGCGAGGCGGTAGCCTTCCAGAATGTCTCGTACCAGTTCGGTACTGAGCGCGTTGACCGGAGGCCGCTTCATCACGACGTGGGCGATGTGGTCTTCAACCCGATAGTCGACAAATTCCATGGGCGGTTTCTGAAATGAACGGAAAGTGCAGCAAGGATAGCGGCCCAAGCAGCGCGAATGCGCTCGATGACATCGCAAGACTGGTCAGCGTGCACGACCCGCGGATAAGCTCGGCGTAATGGCAACGGACGCTCGTTCCTTGTTTGGACGCTATGCCGTTGTCGGCGACCGCGGTATGCCGGTCGACTCTGGCTATGGTCTGACAACGCGGCGTCTCAAAACCCTCCGGAAAGCTCGGGACGTCAAGTTGTGGAGGAGAATTCGTGACTTCATCCGATTCCAAACCGATCGGCTTCGTTGGCTGCGATGGTGCTGGTCACGGCCACCAACAGGCCGATGACAGCGGACGCCGCGAAGTACGTATCGACGGTCGACGCATTACCACTGTCGACGTGCACGCGCACTGCGTGATTCCGAAGGCTCTCGAAATTGTCGACCGGGATAACAACTTCGACCTTCTCGAAGTGGACGACCTCACGACCCGGTTCGCCGCGATGGATGCGCAGGGTATCGACATCGAAGTCTTGAGTATCAATCCATTCTGGTATGAGGCACCGCGCGAGGAGGCGGCCGCGGTCATCGACGTGCAAAACGAAGCGCTGGCCGAGTTCTGTGCGCGAGAAGATCGGTTCGCGAGCTTTGCGACCGCCGCTTTGCAGTTTCCCGATCTGGCGGTAGCCCAGATCGAAGCCGCCGCGCGCAACGGCTTCCGCGGCGTCGGCGTGGGTGGCAGCGTCGCGGGCCGCGAACTGGCAGACCCCGCGTTCGATCCGGTATGGCGCAGGTGCGAAGAACTCGACCTGCTGGTATTTCTACACCCACAGGGCACTGCGGGCCTGGAAGCCAGCGGACGGCTGCAGGGTAACGGCATGTTGTCCAACACCATTGGAAATCCCCTGGAGACCACGATCGCGCTGTCTCACCTCATCTTCGAGGGCACGCTGGATCGTTATCCAGGGCTCAAGATCTGCGCGGCGCACGGCGGCGGCTACCTGCCTTCGTACGCCAATCGTTCCGATGCGGTGTTGCGTACCTTTCCCAAACGCGCCGGACCGCCGCCGGCAAAACCACCCACCGCCTATCTTCGCGACGGCCAGCTGTTCTTCGATACGATCGTCTTCACGACCGAAGCGCTCCGCCATCTCATCGCCGAAACCGGTTCAGCGCAGGTCATGATGGGGACCGACTACCCGTTCCCGTGGACCAGCACGGAGGTTGATCTGATCCTCGCTACGCCCGGATTGAGCGATGCTGAACGTGAAGCCATTCTGGGCGGGACTGCGGCTCGCCTCCTCGGAATTGAATCCCGTGCACGGGCGTGATGCCACCAGCCTTGAATGGTTACATTCCCACAGTAAATGCGGCTGCGCTGCCCTCAGCATCGGCCTCGGGTACAGCGGCGTTCAGACAATGGGGTTCAGGTAACGGGATTCAGGCGTTCGCCTTATGCACCAGGGCCTTGCGGGCACCGGGGCGAAGCACGGCTGGATCGAAGGCTCTGCGCGAGAAAACGTCCAGCACGAGCGGCCGGAAGAAGTCCAGCGATTCCTGCGGGTACGCGGGGTCGAATGCGGGTTGGTCCCAACGCGCGCAAAACTCGGCGCAATCGTCGAAGTACGGGTGACCGCGATATCGATCGCGCGAGTTCGGGTTTTCCCCGATCTTGTCGGCGTAGTAGATCTTCTGAAACGCGCCGTGTACCTGAATGACCCACGTGCACTGTTCACGCACGAATGGCTTCAGGATCGTCGCGGCCATTTCGTCGTGGTTGTACGGAGCGAAGGGATCGGCGATGTCGTGCAGCAATGCGCTTACGATCCAGTCATCGTCCGCCCCGTCGTGGTACGCACGAGTCGCGCTCTGCAGAGAATGGTCCAGGCGCGAGACCTGATAGCCACCCATGCTCGATTCGAGCAGTTGGAGCGTATCGAGCAGGCGTTCACCAGTCTGGGCAGCGTACTCGAGTTCGTGCGCGCGCAGGAATTCGTAGTCTTCCCGATCGCCGTATTGCATTTCCGTGAATTTGACATGTTCCACGTGAGCGCTCCTGCGTCGTCGTCGCTGGTCCTGCCGAATGTAGGGGAACGGTCGCCGTGCTGTAAACGACGGTTCGGTGCTTTTGTTAGCCGACCGCGGCAGATCGCCCGCCAGCCCGGATTCCGGGCCACGCGCGAAGGGACCATGACGCTCGCCGGGATCGACCTCGACAGGCGTTTGCTCAGGCGCTTCGGCCTCCGGCCGGGCGATGGAAGAGCTGGCGATGATGCCGGCCAGGCTGCTTGACCACTGGACGAAACGGCGGACCGGACGGCAAGCTCTACGGGTCGGGTTTGAGACTGCGGGAGGTTTCTGGTGGGCGCGCTTGCTGGCATACAGGTGGTCGATCTGACCCGCATTCTCGCGGGCCCTTTTTGTACGCAGCTTCTGGCGGACATGGGGGCAGAGGTGATCAAGATCGAGTCGGCCGGCGGCGATCCGGTACGCGGCCAGGGCACCATGATCGCCGGCTACAGCGCGTACTTCGCGCAGTTCAACCGCAATAAGAAATCTGTGGTGTTGGATCTCTACGCAGACGCCGGCAAGGCCG
Source organism: Pseudomonadota bacterium (assembly GCA_039030335.1). GTDB lineage: Bacteria > Pseudomonadota > Gammaproteobacteria > HK1 > HK1 > JBCCEJ01. The sequence continues at coordinate 14,514 of JBCCEJ010000065.1, forward strand.
CGCTCAGCCAGCTGCTGCGCGAAGCGGATGTCGTGGTGGAGAACTACCGGCCCGGTGTATTCGCCAGGATGGGGTACGACGAAGCGACACTCGAGGGGTTGAATCCGCGGCTCGTTCACGCGAGCGTCAACGGCTACGGTAAGGATGGGCCGTACGCCGATCGGCCGTCATTCGATTTTATCGCGCAGGCGATGAGCGGTTTCATGTCGGTCAACGGCGAGCCCGACGGTCCGCCGATGCGGGCCGCCCCGCCCTTATCGGACCTGATCGCCGGGCTCTACTGTGCGTTCGGGGTTGTCTGCGCATTGCAATCGCGAGGCCGCACCGGTGCGGGGCAGAGCGTCGATGCGAGCCTGACCGGTGGTCTGATGTCGATGATGGCGTATCTGTCGGCGGAAGCCCTGAACGCTGGCACGGAACCGGTGCGTACCGGCAATGATCATCCGATCGCGTCTCCGTATGGCCTGTTCGAGGCTTCAGACGGCGAGATCGCCGTCGCGCCGTCCAACGACACCTACGTACTCCGCTTTCTCTGTGCAGTAGGGCTCGAACACCTGTTGGAGCAGCCCGACTATCTGACCAACGCGGATCGCGTTGTCCACCGGCGGCAGTTGAACGCCACGATCAACGCTGTCACTTCGCAGCGCTCGGTGGCGCACTGGATCGAGGTCATCAACGGCGCTGGTTGCCCGTGCGGGCGAGTCATGTCGCTTGGCGAAGTGTTTGCCGACCCGCAGGTTGGTGCCCAGGAGATGGTTCTGGAGTCGTGCCCGGAAGGCGGTCAACCGCTCAGGATTACCGGTTTTCCGGTCAAATTCTCCAAGACACCCTGCACATTGCGTCTGCCGCCGCCGCATCTTGGTGAGCATACCGACGACATTCTCGGTCGCCTGAAAGCAGACTGACGCCGCGCCGGGTCAGCGACGGCGGGGCGCGCCGCCACCTTACCGCGCGCTCCGCATCCCGACTGCCGGGAGCGTGGAGCAAGCCAGATGCTGCGCCTGCCCCACGCGCCCCGACTCTGAGCTTGCGCGTCAGGCGCATACCTCCGTTTCGTCGCTTTCGTTCTCCCGCTTGCCCCTCAGGGCGTTCCACATGGAGCCCAGAGCTTCGTTGCGCGCCGCTTCGGCGAGGCGTTGCTGCGCAGCCGGGTCGTAGGCCAGTTCGATCCAGAAGTCAGTCGTCCGAGTGTCCATTGAAAGTCTCTCCAGAGGCTTTGGGCCAGCCTGGGTGCCAGCCGATGGAGAGATTCTATGATAGTCGAAGTAAAGAATAATCCAGTCTCTTGTAGAAATATTATCAACGTAAAGGAGATAATGCGGGGATGGATTACGTCGACGGCATCCACGCGTTTGTCCAGACGGCGCGACTCGGAACGATGACGGCCGCCGCGCGCGAACTCAGCATCTCGGTGGCGCTGCTCAGCAAACGCATTGCCCGGCTGGAAAATCACCTCGGCACGCGGCTCTTCCATCGCACGACCCGGAGGCTTGCGCTGAGCGAGACCGGTCAGGAGTTTCTGGAGCGCGCCCGTCGAATTCTCGTGGAAATCGAAGATGCCGAAGCCGCGCTCGCCGGGATGGAGAGCGAACCGAGCGGCCGACTGCGCGTGTCGGCATCCGTGTCGTTTGGCCGCAAGCACGTCGTGCCGATGGTGGCGGAGTATCTCGAACGCCACCCCCGGGTCAGCGTGCACCTGCAGCTGGCCGACCACTACGTCGATCTGGTCGACGAGGGTCTGGATCTGGCCATTCGGATCGGTACGCTGGAGAACTCGTCATTGATGGCTCGGCGGCTCGCACCCAACCGCCGGGTGATCTGCGCGACTCCGGCGTATCTGGAACGCCATGGCACCCCCACGCAGCCGGAAGACCTGCGGCACCACAATTGCCTCGTGTTGAGATATCCCGGCAGTACGCTGACATCCTGGCCGTTTCGCTATGCTGACGGGATTCGCAGTATCCAGGTGGCGGGCACGATGGATTCCAACAACGGTGAATGCCTGCACCAGGCCCTGTTGGAAGGGGTCGGGCTCAGTATGCAGTCGACGTGGAACGTCAGCGCCGAATTTCGCGCCGGCCTGCTAAGAGCGGTACTGCAGGACTACACGGCGCCCGACATGGCCATCTACGCGGTTTATCCGCCAACCCGCCACGTGTCGCCGAAAGTGCGCCGCTTTATCGATCTGCTCGCCGAGCGGTTCGGGCCCGAGCCCCACTGGGACGCCGGTCTGGATGCCTTCATGAGCAGCGCCTGATGCCAGCGGTCCGGCTCGAAGTCGCGGGAGAACAGCACCGCCACGCGTTGCTGGCAGCCGTCACGCGCAGTCTCCAGCTGCACGGACGGTGGGTGCACGCGCCGCGCGACGAGCACGAGTTCGATGTATGGCTGACGCGCCTCGAACTCGGCAGGTCGCGGGCGTTCATCGTGATCGACCCCGTTGAGGCGTGCCCGGCCGGCGTCACGACCATGAGTGAAATCACGCGCGGCACGCTGGAGAGCGCCTACCTCTCGTACTACGCTCTGCAGCCCTACGCCGGCCGTGGTTACCTGTACGAGGGCGTGAGGCAAACCATTCGGTACGCCTTCGGAAGCCTTCGTCTGCATCGTCTGGAAGCCAACATCCAGCCGGCAAACCAGCCGTCGAAGGCGCTGGTTCAGCGCCTGGGATTTCGGCTGGAGGGTTACTCCCCGCGTTACCTCAAGATCAACGGACGCTGGAGGGACCACGAGCGGTGGGCTGTGCTGCGCGAGGAGTTCAAAGCCGGCGCGCTGCCGGACGCCCCGCCCTAGCAGGCCGTCCGGGAACAAACCGCCTGCACATAGCCCAAGCGCCTGTATGCCGCAGTCGGCCCGCTCGATCAGTACGCGGGGTACCGGCTCAGCTTCCCCGTCTGGGTCAACGCGCGCAGGAGCCTCCGTCGATCGTGATGATGGTCCCGGTCGTGTTGGCCGATCGGTCGGAGACCAGAAACGCGACCATATCGCCGATGTGTTCGGGCTGTCCCGGCGGATAGGTCTTGTCGAGCGTGTCGCGCCACCGCTCAGCGTCACCGAAATCGCGCTCGGCGAAGGTGCGCGCCAGCGTTTCCAGGCGACCTGTGATGATCGCTCCCGGGTTGATGCCAACGACTCGCACCCCGTATTCCCGGCTGGTCGCCCCCAGCGCCCGGGTCATCGCCATGATCGACGCATTGCCGGCGGATCCCGCCACATAGCCGGGCGTCGGCTTCTCGCCGGCAGCCCCGATGATGTTGACGATCACGCCGTGTCCACGTCCGCGCATGTACGCGAGCATCGCGCGGCAGGTGTTCTGGTAGCCGAATACCTTGAGGTTCCAGGCATCGCGAAGGCGTGCCTCATCCACGTCGTGTATATCGCCGCCGGGAATGGCGCCGGCATTGTTGACGAGAAAATCCACGTCGCTGCACGCGTCGATGAGCGCCCTGGCGGCATCGCCGTCAGACAGATCACACACATGCACCGAAACGCCGACATTGCACTCGCCGCGAATCGCTGCGGCTGCCGCGTTCAGATCGGCCTCGGTGCGCGCCGCGAGGTGTACGTTGCAACCCTCCCGGGCGAGACTTTGCGCTGTCGCGAGACCAATGCCTTTGGAGGCTCCGGTCACCAGGGCCGTTTTGCCGGCGATGTTGAGATCCATTGGATGAGTCGCTCCTGTGTCCCAGACGTTGGTGCGGCGATGCTCGGTGAATGGCGAGGCGTTGTCTACTGCCGGCAGAAGGTCTTCGGCAGCCACGCTCAGCACATGTCGGGAGCGAGGCGGTCGCTCGCCAGGATCACGGGCCCGAGGATAGAACTAGACGGGACAACGTCCGCAAGCTGGTCAAGAATGTCCCTTTTGGAGTCGACTGAAGACGAGACGGTCGGACGGTCCCGCACGGAGCCCGCGAGGTCGCCGGGGCCGATGGGTATGGCAAACAATTCCGGCGATGAAAAGGCGCTTCGCATCGCTCGGTATGCCGTTCGCGCGCGGCATTCTGCCGGTACCCTCAACGCCATAGCTTCGAATCATGCGTCCGGGCATCCGACGCGTGTCGCGCCAACAGACGGAGAGGTTTAATGCACCCTGAACTCAAGGTAGCCGTGGCGCAGATGTGCTCGGCCGACAACCACGCCGACAACATTGCGACGGTAACCGGCTACATCGCTGAGGCAGCCGCATCGGGCGCCGAGCTGGTTTGCTTTCCGGAAGTTGCCGGCTTGATGAACCGCAACCGCGAGGCGGCGCGCCAGGTGGTACGGGTAGAGTCTGAGGATCCCTATCTGGCGGCCTGTCGGGAGGCGGCCGCGCGTCATGGCATTTGGGTGCATACCGGTTCGACCCCGACCTTGTCGCCCGAGGACGGTCGGTTCCTGAATTCGTCGCACCTGCTGTCAGCGGATGGCGAGGTTGCCGCGCGGTACGACAAAATTCATCTGTTCGATGTCGATCTCCCCGACGGTAAACGGATCCGTGAATCGTCGCGCTACGCGCCGGGCGGCGCGGCCGCGCTCCCGATGACGCCATGGGGTGCGTTCGGCATGACCATTTGCTACGACCTGCGCTTTCCCCAACTCTACCGGGAGTACGGTCTGCTGGGCGCGACCGTCATGTTCATTCCGTCTGCGTTTGCGGTACGTACCGGTCAGGCCCACTGGCAGCCGTTGCTGCAGGCGCGCGCCATCGAAAACGGCTGCTTCATCATCGCGTCGGCGCAGGCGGGCGATCATCCCGGGGGCGGCACCAGTTACGGACACGCGATGGTCATCGGGCCGTGGGGAGATGTAATGCTGGACATGGATCAGGCCCATGGCCTTGCCTTTCTGACCCTCGACCTGGAGTCGGTCGCGAAGACCCGCGACATGATCCCATCGCTCAGGAACGGGCGCGACTATGCCCGGGTTTCTTGAGCCGATGACCGGCGGATGGCGGGACGTCCCGGTCTGAGGCCGCGCGCAGTTCGGGCGCAGGCGTCCCGGGCCGGTGTGGTCGGGGTGCGTCGCCCGTCGGCCGTCTTCTCAGTTTCTCAGCTGAGGTTCGGGAGTCCGGGCGCCTTGTTGCATTGGCAACAATGGCGCGTGGCGCCGGCCGCGCAGAAACTGCCAGATGCGCAGCAGCAGGCTGTTGCGCTCATCCTGGCGCCGATAGAGGTTTACGGTCAGGTCGATCCACCAGCGGGATTCGCCCGCCGTGATCAGGGCGCCGGCTTCGAGGTCTGGTGCAACCAGGCTGCGCGGCAACCAGGCGATGCCGAGGCCGTCCCTCGCCCGAATGCGTAGCGCCCCGGCCATCGAGTTTTCGTAGACGGGTTTGAGCCGGCCGACCGCGCCGTGTGCTTTGAGCACGGCTTCTACGTATTCACCGATCGGTGCGTGTGGGCCGAACCGCAGGTAGGGCACTGGCCGCTGGCCCACCCCCTCCAGGTTATAGAACGGATTCCCGTTCGAGTTCGGCTTCGCGACCGGAATCAGCTGGTCGGAGCCTATTTCCAGTGCTTCGAGTCCCGGCCGGGCGGCGACCGGGTCGTTTTGTCCGCTGGCGTAGGCGATCACGAAGTCGACCTCGCCGCGCTGCAGGTCGGTGACACAATCAGGCAGGTTGTCGGCCCGCAGCCTGGAGATGATGGGCCCGAACGAGGACTCGAACCCTTGCAGCCAGGCCGGGAAGAAGCGCCAGCCGATCGAATGCTGCGCGGCAAAGGTAACCACGTACCGATCTGGTTGCTCCCGGGCTTCGAGAATCTGGCGTCGCTCGGTCTCGATGCGGTCTACCGCCTGGCCACCGGCTTCGAGCATCTGATCGCCCGCGTCAGTCAGGCGAATCGGGTGCGAAGAGCGGTCGACGAGTCGCACGCCAACCCAGCGCTCGAGGGCCTGTATTCTCCGGCTGAACGCGGACTGGCTAATGTGCGTCGCGGCGGCGGCCTGGGAGAAGCTGCCGGTTCTGGCGAGCGCTTCCAGATCCCGGAACCAGTTCAGATCCATCGCGTGCGTCTCTGTGTCTTGTGATTTACAGGTTATGCAAATTGCGCAAGATGTTTCCCAAACATAGCATTGCTGAATCGCCGGCGCCGGATGCAGTCTGTTCGGACTCGCAACACGCATCGCATCAAGTCAGGAGAAAGCGTGCTCAACCTGGACCGTTTCCCACGTGTCGCCTTGTGCCATCGGCCGACCCCGATCGAGGTCATGCCCCGCCTTACCGATGCTCTCGGCGGACCGACATTCTGGATCAAGCGAGATGACTGCACCGGCCTCGCAACCGGGGGGAACAAGACCCGCAAGCTCGAGTTCCTGATCGGTCAGGCGCTCGCAGACGGGGCTGACATGGTCGTCACGCAAGGTGCCGTGCAATCCAACCATGTGCGGCAAACCGCGGCTGCCGCGTGCCGACACGGGTTGGCGTGCCACGCATTGCTGGAGCGGCGCGTTCCGCATACGGCCAGAGAGTATGAGGAGTCTGGCAACGTGCTGCTCGACCGTCTGTTCGGTACGAGCCTCGAGTACCGGGACGCGGGGCTGGATATGAATGCGGAAGCGCAGGCCGTTTGCGCGCGATTGCGCGACGACGGGCGCGAGCCGTATTTCATACCCGGCGGCGGCTCGAATGAGACCGGTGCGCTCGGATACGCCGGATGCGCTGAGGAGATCGTCGCGCAGTCAGCCGACCTGGGAGTTGCCTTCGACTGGATTGTCATGGGCACCGGCAGCACCGGCACCCAGGCGGGGCTGGTTGCCGGTCTTTACGCGATGGGCAGCGACCTGCCAGTGATGGGCGTCAGTGTCAGGCAACCTCGCGAGCGCCAGATCGCCGCGGTGCACGCGCTGGCCGAGCGCACCGCCGTGGTGCTTGGCAACGGTGGACTCCAGCCGGCCGACATCCATGTCGACGATGGCTACGTCGGCGAAGGCTACGGTATTCCGGCTCCGTCGACCCTCGAGGCTATCGAAATGGCGGCGCGCTCCGAAGGTTTGCTTCTGGATCCGGTTTACTCCGGTAAGGGCTTTGCGGGCATGATCGGATTGACGCGCTCGGGCGCCTTCACCAGCGGGCAGAACATTCTGTTCCTGCACACCGGCGGCGCTGCCGCGCTGTTTGCGTACGAGAGCGTTCTGATGAAGAGCGCATGATAGAGCCGAGTTGGACCGAAACTTGCAAAGCGTGCCACGGAGTCGCCCGCGATCGCGTCGCAAACAGTTCGTAGCCCGATCTCAGGTGCGTCTCGACGTCCGACCGAACCCAGTTGCCACCACAAAAGAGAGTACAAGAGGGGACCCATGAAAAAGACTTCACTCAGCCTGCTGGGCGGTATTGCCTTCAGCCTCGCCGCCGCGCCGGCCATCGGTGCGGAAAAGGTCGCCATCGGCGTGCCCAGCTGGACCGGCGCACAGGCGATCGCGAACCTGCTCAAAGTTGTTGTCGAAGAGCGCATTGGCGGTCAGGTAGAACTGGTGCCGGGCAACAACGCAACGATCTTTCAGGCGATGGACCAGGGCAAAGGTGACATCGACGTACATCCCGATGTGTGGCTTCCCAACCAGGAGAGCTTCACGAAGAAATATGTCGACGGTGCTGGCACGGTAGAGCTCAGCAAGAACGCCTACGAAGGCAACCAGGGTTACTGCGTATCCCAGGACTTCGCGAAGAAGATGAGCATTTCCGATATCGCCGATCTGGGCCGCCCTGACGTGGCCGCGGCCATGGACAGCGATGGCAATGGCAAGGGCGAGATGTGGATCGGCGCGCCGGGTTGGGCCTCTGCAAACGTGAACCAGGTGAAGGTTCGCGACTATGGATTGCTACCGTTCATCGACCCGATTCGCGCCGAAGAAAGCGTCAAGACCGCCCGCATCAAAGATTCGATAGCGAAGAAGGAAGGCTACGCGTTCTATTGCTACAAGCCGCATGCGGTCTGGTACATGTTCGACGTGACCATGCTGTCGGAGCCGAAGTTTGATCCGGCCAAGTACAAGATGGTGCAGCCCTCCGATTCTCCCGACTGGTACGAAAAGTCGAAGGTCATGACCAAAGACGCTCTGAAGAATGTTCAGATCGCGTACTCGAAGTCGCTGAAAGACCGTTCCCCGGCGATCTACGAGTTCTTCGGCCGCTTCAGCTTGAAGTCGGATGATGTCAGTGGTTTCGCGTTTGAAATCTCCGGCAACAAGCGCGCTGCGGCGGACGTCGCCAAAGAGTGGGTCAAGAAGAACTCCGCTCGTGTCGACGGCTGGCTCGGTCTCTGACCGGGTCCGCGGCTTGATGGTCAGACACTGCCCACGTCGCGTGGGCAGTGTGACACCTACCACTGCCCGGTCCGTCGCGCCGCGCTGAAGCGCGGCCTCCGGGCATCTGCAGGTCACCTATGTCTGCCGCTGATTCGGACATCGCGATCGAAATCTCCAACGTCTGGAAGATATTCGGCGAAAATCCGCAACGAGCACTGGAAGTTGCCCGCGGCGGTGCTGTTTCCAAGCAGGAACTCCTCGAGCGGCACGACGCAGTAGTGGGCGTTGCCGACGTCAGCTTCGAGGTACGGCGCGGCGAGATCTTCTGCGTCATGGGACTTTCCGGCAGCGGCAAGTCAACGCTGGTCCGTCACGTAAACCGGCTGCTGGAACCGACCGCTGGCAGCGTGGTGGTCGACGGCGTCGATGTCATGTCTCTGGCTCCGGCCGCGTTGCAGGATTTCCGCAACCACAAGGTTGCGATGGTGTTCCAGAACTTTGGTCTGATGCCGCACTGGTCAGTTCTGGATAACATCGCGATGCCGCTTGAGATTCGTGCGATCAACAAAAATGAGCGCATGCAGATCGCGGCGAATATTCTGTCCCTTGTCGAGCTTGACGGTTGGGGCAACAAGTTCGCCCACGAACTGTCCGGCGGCATGCAACAGCGTGTCGGGTTGGCGCGGGCGCTCGCCGCCGATTCCGACGTTCTGTTGATGGACGAGCCATTCAGCGCGCTGGATCCGCTGATTCGCCGACAATTACAAGACGAGTTCATCCAACTGTCGGGCACGATGAACAAGACGACGATGTTCATCACGCACGATCTGGACGAGGCCGTACGCGTCGGCGATCGCATTGCGATCATGCGCGATGGAGAAGTCGTACAGATCGGCACGGCCGAAGATATCGTCATGCAGCCAGCTGATGCCTACGTCGCCGACTTCGTGGCTGGCATCTCCCGGTTGAAAGTCGTCAAGGCGCACGCACTGATGCAAACCCTGGTCGATTTCGAGCATGTCCACGGAACGGTGTCCAGGGACGCAAGACGAGTGACGGACTCCGAGCAGTTGCGCACCCTCATCAACATGGCGATCGACGACGATGCGCCCATTCTGGTCACTGAGAACGGTGTGGATGTGGGCGTCGTGACGCGACAGGACATCCTGCGCACGGTCGTCGAAGGGGCGGACATGTCATGAGCGAAACGCCGCGCAGTACACAGCTGGCCCGCAAGGCGGCGGCCGACGTCGCCGCGGAGCGCGACCGGCAGACACGCGATTTTGTCGTCACCAGTCCGGACTACTACGTCGATGCGTTCCGCCGTATTGGCGCTGACGCCCGCTTCGTCTGGACCTTCAATCTCTGGGCCGGGCTGCTTGGCCCGGTCTGGTACGGCACTCGCAGCCTCTGGAACTGGGGCTTTACGTTCCTCATCATCGAAACGTTCGCTTGGGTGCAGATCGTGCGGGGTTTGTTCGGTGACCTCGCGACTGAAGCCTGGGCGCGGATCGCTCAGATCGAAGGAACGCTCGAACTGCGCCGCCAACAGCTGGCCTCCGCCATCGAGAAAGGTTCCGACAAGGTCGACGTCTACAAACGAACGGTCGAATCGTTGGAGAACGCTATCGGCGGGATCCGGCTGGAGGCGCAACAGTTGGAAGACTCCGGCGTCTGGATCGCGATGACCGGCTTTGCGTTGCTGCTGGGCGTCAAGGCGGTTCAGGCGGTCGTCGCCAACACTCTGCTGGAGCGCCGGTTCTCGGACTGGTTGTCCGATCCGTCCGTTTCGTGCGGCATGGGTAAGCAGCACATCGCGCTGAGTGTTGGCTTCGTAGTCCTGATCCTGACTGCCACGGTAGCGCACTACAGTTTCCCCGGCGCCTACAAGGTGCTGTCCGCGTTCCCTACGGAGGGTTTTATCCGGCTCGAAACCATCAAGGGTGTGGAGTGGTTCTTCGACTTCAGCGTCAAGAACGGTGAAGCCCTGTTCGACTCGATCACCGCCGGCATCCGATTCGTCTTGGATGGTTTGGAGATCATCTTCGTCAGTACGCCATGGATGGTGATCGCGAGTTTCATCATTCTGCTGACCGGTCTTGCTGCTGGCGTGCGCACGGCGATTTTTTCCGGTGCGTTCCTGGCCTACATGGGGCTGCTCGGCTTTTGGGAAAAAGCCATGACGACACTGGCGCTGCTCGGCACCGCGGCCTGCCTTTCGATCGCCATCGGCATTCCCGTTGGGATGTTCTGCGCCCGGCGCCCGCGTTTTTACGCCGTGGTTCGCCCGATCATGGATTTCATGCAGACGATGCCGGCGTTCGTCTTCATGATTCCGGTGATCGCCTTTTTCGGGACCGGTAAGCCGGCCGCCGTCGTGACGACCATGATCTTCGGCGGTACGCCGGTGGTGCGCCTGACCGTATTGGGTTTGCGCGGCGTTCCCGAGAACGTAAGGGAGGCGGCCATTTCGTACGGTGCGAGCAAGTGGTACCTGTTGACGAGGGTAGATCTGCCGCTCGCTGGTCCGTCGATCCGCGCCGGTATCAATCAGACCATCATGCTGAGTCTCGCGATGGTGGTTGTCGCTTCCCTCATCGGCGCGAAAGGCCTCGGCGAAGATGTCCTGGAAGCACTGCAGTACGCCAACGTCGGACAGGGGATTCTGGCCGGCTTCGCCATCCTGTTCTGCGCGATGATCCTGGATCGCATCGTTCAAGGCGGGCGCAAGTAGGCGCGCGCGGCTCGCTGCGAACAGGTCTCTGGAAACTGCCCCGCGATACGTCCGGCAAGCCGGCCGCCCCTGCACGGCGAACGGTCCCGTTACTGCCGGTGCTCCGACGATGCAAGACGAGATGCCGGTGTCGTCAGCCCGGCAGCGCCTCCGCCAGCCGTTGCCCCAATCGTAGCGTTCGGGCTACCTGGTGCGCCTGACGCTTCAGTCCGAAACCGAGGCTCGTCACCTCGTAGAGGTCCCCCACGTGCCACGCACTCAGGAACACCGAGTGGTGCGCGACGTAGAATGTCACCGGGCCAACGTTCTGGCGGATCTCGCTGAGCAGCGCGCGGAGTTCGGCGTTCAGCACCGTGTTGGCCTGCGGGAGCCAGTTCGGGTAGGCACGAAACGTTTCATCGAATGGTGCGTCCCCGGTTGCCACGGGCGCGAACTCGAGCAGCGGCACGCCTTCTGGCGGCGCCAGCAGCCGATCATCGCAACTGAGCGTAAGCTCGATGGCGATCGGTTCGGGTAGGTCCACTCGAATGAACAGACCGTCGCAGCTGTACTGCGGCCAGATGCGCTCGACTTCGATGCCGAGCCAACGGCCTCCCGCCTCCGGAGCGGCCGACGGTCCCGGGCCACCCAACAGCTGCGTCGAGGCGACGTGTGCCTGCCCGACCGTGTGCTCGATATGGTCGGCGCCGCGGGTGATCGCCGTATGCGAAATGCCGCCCGCGCCTTGAATCAATGCATCGAGCTTCGACGTTTCGGGCGCCGCGTCGTAGTCCATTGCGTTGAACGCGGCCATCTTCGCGCATACCAGATTTCGGATCTCGTGCAGCCCGGGCGACGAGCCGGCCATTCGCAACTGCAACGCGCCCACGATCAGCGCTCCGCTCAAGACGCAGAGCAGTCCTACGACCGCCGGACTTAGTCCCAGCAGCCAGCAGAGCAACGTGATCAGCGTCGCGCCGATGGCGGCATAGGTCAGCCAGATCGCCCTCGCGTCGGCGCGCTGGGTCTTACTCGGCAGTCGGATGTGGTGCTCTACCTGGTTGGCGTAGAAGTGCTCGAAGCCGTCCATAAACGGTTCGGGTGCCGGCTCGGCTTCGCGACGCTTCATGATGCCGGGTGCCCGGGCTCGAAGACACCGGTGCTGATGCCGTTGGCATCGGCGTGCAGCCAATGGGACTGGTCGATCGCGCGCCAGGGCCCCGCGTCCGGATCCAATGGCTCAGAGGCGATCAACACGCCGTCGGCGCCGGTCAGGATGTCGGCCTCGCCGTGAAACAGGCTGGGCGCCCGGTCGTCGTTGGCAAAGCGGATCGCGACGATCTGGTCCCCGTCGGTCAGCGCGGCACTCATCCTGAAGGGTTCATCGATCTGGAGCCGTTGCATGGCTTGCAGCACTTGCCCGACCGTAATGGCAAACGCCCCGAGCGGGTCTTCGGTACCACCGTTGGTCAGTAACAGATAGAAGAATAGCTCGCTGTCGGTGCTGCCCTGGATGTGGGCGAACAACGTTGGCTCTACCTGCAGCATCAGCGTACGGCGCACCTGGTCGAAGCCACCTATCTGACCGTTGTGCATGAACAGCCAGTTCCGATACTGGAATGGATGACAGTTCGAGCGCGCCGTTGAGGTACCGGTAGACGCGCGGACGTGCGCGAAGAACAGCCGCGAGCGCACCTGCGCCGATACGTTTCGAAGATTGGCGTCATTCCACGCCGGGAGTACGTCGCGAAACAGCCCGGGCGTATCGCGTTCTGCGTACCAGCCCACACCAAATCCGTCGCCATTGGTAGGCCAGTGACTGTGCTGGGCAGCGAGGCTCTGACTGGCGAGTGAATTGTCAGGTTCGAAGATGAGCTGCTCGAGGAATACGTTGTCGCCCCGGTAGGCGAGCCATCTGCACATGCCTGATGCCCCGAAATGGTGTCTGTGGCTGGCGGCCGACCCGCTCGACCTCAAGTTTCGAAGCTAACATGGTTGCGCTGGCAACGTGAGCCATCCGCAGCCTGCCGCGCGAGGCGCCCGCCCGCCTGTTGGCACTATGGCCTGGCGCTCTACGCGATCAGGCGTCCGTCTCCTGACTACCTACCGGCCTTGCGCTTGACGAGCGGTGACAGCAAGTCGAGTTCCGGCGAGATGAGCGTCTCGCCGCCGTGCTCCTGCCACAGCCCGAGGGCGGCCTCCGCCTGGTCGGCTATCAGCAGCCCGAGCAAGGCCGCGCTCAACGCCACGTTCTTGCGGACCAGGTGTTCCTGGCCGTCACCTTCCAGCCAGCGTTTGCCGTGCGTCACCATCATCGCGGCGTCGCGCGTGGCCAGCGCATCCATCAATGCCAGCCAGTGCTGCTGCCGCTGGTCGAGTGAGGCGCACTGCGCCGCCAACCATTGCACCAGCTGCCGGCCTCGGTCGGGTCCGGTTGCGGGCAAGACGTTTGTGGTCATGAAGTTGACCGCGTTCCACCACGGCACTGCGACGTCGGTTGCGCCGCATCCGCGCGCTGCCAGCCGATCGGCGCCAAGCCGCTCACGCCATGGTTCGCTGCCGGGAATTTCTGGGATCGAACCCGCCCCCGTCAGTGCATCGACGTACCCGTCAACGCTCCGCAGCTGCGCGGCGTAGCCGAATTCCTGCTCCGTGTTTACGGGTTGCAGGCGATCGGCTGCCCAATCCGGGCCGAGCATCTCGACGATCGGTACGGACAGCGTACGCAGGTTGTAGAACCGGGCAGCGAACTGTCGCTTGAAGCGTGCTTCCACCGCGTTCAGGTCGAGCAGCGGAAAGTAGTCTGAATTGACCGACGTTCCGTACGTTTGGAACCAGGGGTCCAGGACCGCTTTATTGCCTAGATAGCGGATCGCGACGTCCCGCGCCGAGGTCAGATTGACGGCGGCCAGATCCCCGGAAAGCGGCTGAACACCAAACGGCCACGCCGGGTCCAGGTCTACCGGTCCGTTCTTGCTGGCGATGAACACGGCGTCGTGACCGTTCAGGTTGAAGACCAGGTAATCGTCGAAGACCCGGCCGAGCGTGCGACCGACCAGGGCCGTCAGATCCATCGACAGCTCAGAGCCGTGCAGCCATTGCGCAAATATGCCGTTCTCGGTGAGGTTGTTCCTGACCTGACGGTAGAACTCCTCGGTGTAGAGCGACGCCACGCCGCTGACCCATGGCGTGGACGGCTCGGAGGCGATCACGTCGTAGAGCTGCTGGTGCGTGGCAAAGAAGGTTCTGGCGTCTTCGAAACGGAACACCGATCGGGGATCGTCGTAGGCGCGTCCAACCCGCCCGGCGAACAGGCGCGCCGCCTCGATCATGCGCGGCTCGATCTCGATGGAGTCAACAACTTCCAGGTTGGGGTCGCCCAGCGCGACGTGTGTGCTGAGCCCGGCGCCGAACCCGATAACGGCCACCCGCCTCGCGCTGCGGTGGGCCGCGAGCGGCAGGGCCGGGAGCAGGCTCATATTGTATTCGTCCAGACTGCGGCTGGAGTATTTGTCCGGGTCGACCTGCAGCGAACTGTCGGTTTTGCCGTTGGTCAGGATGCCGTGCAGACCTTCACCGTAGTCGACGATGTGGATGGTGGCCGTCTTACCGTCGCCGGCGAACGGCACGGTCGCTTTCTCCAGCTGGCCGAGCTTGCCGTACCGGAACACGCTGGAGGCCATTCTCTTGGCGTCGAGTTCGAGACTCAGCCCGCTTGCCAGCACTGCCGCCATGACGACGCCACACCCGATGACCGCTGGCGAGCGGCCGCGTGCGCGCACGACCAACACGAGCCCGATGATGATGTCGATGGCGGCACCGAAGACGATGGTGTCGGCGAGGCCGAGTGCCGGCAGACCGATGTGGATCGCGAACAGCACGCCGACGATCGCGCCGACCGTGTTGGCCGCGTAGACGTGTCCGATGCTCCGCTCGCCGACTCCGCCCTTGAGCAACAGGAATGTAATGAGCGGCAGGGTCATGCCGGCGCAGATCGTGACCGGCAGCATCACCGCGATCGCGATTCCCTGGCTGACGGCATTGTAGAGAGCGTACCCGGCATCGTTCTGGCCGAGTCCGCGCATCAGCTCGGCCATCCATACGAACGTCTCGTGGTAAGTCAGGATCGTCCCGATCGCGAGTACGCCCATGACGAGTTGTACGCCGCCGAGAAAGCCAAGTGGGTTACCGAGCCGCTCGATCCGCCCGCGAATCCACAGACTGCCGAGCGCAAGCCCCAGAATGAACGCGGACAGCATCAGCTCGAACGCATGGGTCGACGAGCCAAGCACCATGCTTAGCATGCGGATCCAGGCAATTTCGTAGATGAATGACGCGGTGCCCGTCAGCAGCGCCACCAGGAGCAGCAGGCGCACGGGGCCGGCGCCGATCGCGTCGCCCGCGGGCACAGGGGCGGCTGGTTCGAGATCGGTCCAGCCCGGTGTCTTGGCCCATAGATAGACGACCAGCGCGAGCACGACATTGATACTGCCGGCGGTGAGCACGGTGCCGGGCAGGCCGGCGGCCGGAATCAGCACGTAGCCGCTCGCCAGCACGCCGACGGCTGCGCCCAGGCTATTCGAGAAGTAGAGCGCTGCGATGCCGTGTCCGGGCGTGTCGGGGTAACGCCTCAGCAGCGCGCCGCTCATGAACGGAAATGTCATGCCGAGCAGCACCGACTGCGGCAGGATGAGGGTTGCCGCAAATGTCCACTTCAGTACGTCGACCCAGGTGGAATCCCCCAACGCCGGGAATACCGTGCTCTGCGCGAATCCGACCGACCCGGTGAACATACCGTGGAAGCCGAGGCCCGCGAGCCCGATGATGCCCTCGACGACGGCGTAGCCGATCAGCAGGTTCTTGAAACGCGTCGTGCGCTGCCCGACCCACCATGCGCCAAGCGCCATGCCGCCCATGAAGATGGTGAGGACCAGGGATTGCGCGTACGCGGCGTGGCCCAGCCAGAGCTTCAGGTACTGAGTCCAGATGGATTCGTAGATCAGGCCGGAGAAACCCGACACGGTGAACAGCGCGATCAATCCCCACAGCGCTGCCGGACTCGTTCGCCCCGTCGAAGCCTGTTCCATCCGGTGATGTCCTGGCACCCAATCTATGTCGGCGCAGTGTAGCGGGCGTCTTCCGGGTGTCTATCGATTGGGTCACGCGCCCGGCGACGGCGGAACCGGGTCGTGCAGGCTTCCGATCGGCGATGATGGTGTTCGACGAGCGCTCGGCAAGGCATCTGAATTCCTGGCTGCTGGCGCCCTGGAAGTGCCCGTTGTGAGGTGCGATAAGGACGAGCGAATCGCCGACATTGCCGGCGCCGCGTGGCCCGGCCGGTATGGCGCGGAGCGGGTTTCTGCCCGCGTCCGCCAGGGTTGTTTTCAGGAACGTTTTGCGCCTGAAATGGTCATTGGGTGCGCTGGGCCCGAGCGATCCGGGCCAATTCAACCCCTGGCCGCGTGTTCGGCGGATGGGGATCGCTCATCCGACCGGTTTTTGCGCTGGTGGGCACGCGCCTAAACGTGTATCTTCTTGGACGTATACGCTATTGCGCAGAGCGTCAGGCTGAGGACACCCCACGTGCCCAACCCTCTCAGACTAATTCAATCCGACAGCGATGGTCTGCGGAAGGTCGGCCTGAAGGCCACTTTGCCGCGCCTCAAGATCCTCGCGGTCCTCGAAAGCAACAACGAGCGCCACATGAGTGCGGAGGATGTCTATCGTGCGCTCATGGAGAGCGGTGATGACGTCGGTCTGGCAACGGTCTACCGGGTTCTGACGCAGTTTGAGGCGGCCGGCCTCGTAATCCGGCACAACTTCGCGGAAGGCCACGCCGTCTTCGAGCTCGATTCTGGCGACCATCACGACCATATCGTCTGTGCCGACTGCGGCGCCGTGGTGGAGTTCGTCGACAACACCATCGAGCGCCGTCAGCACCGGATTGCGGATGAGCACGGCTTCGATATCGCTGACCGCTCTCTCGTCATCTACGGCCACTGTCGTAACCGGCGTTGTCCGAAGCGGCCGATGGCCTGATCTGAGTCGCGGCCCCCTGCGCGGCTTCATCGCCGCAATGCGTGGGTCGACTGGCGCGCAGGCCTTCTCCCCGCAGAGCGTGCAGGCAATACCAACCGGCTGATCGGCGCGTTCTGTGTGCGGCGGGTGCGCGATTCTGCGCTCTTTCTGACCCTCTCGGAGGGCGCGCGTCGGCGTTGCAAGCGAGAATGATTTGCATTACCGTGCTAGGCTGATCGGCGCAAATACCCCGTCTGCTTCTGCGACATTCGTTTGCATTTGTATCAGCAGTTCAACTCTATAAAAGCATCTCGAGCCCATTCGAAGGAGTTCCGAATGAACACATCACCCCTTAAACGTCTTGGCGTGCTGTTTGGTCTGCTGGCTG
>JBCCEJ010000066.1:0-31659 GCA_039030335.1 Pseudomonadota bacterium
CTTGGACCCGGGCAAGACCTACACACGCAAGCTGAAAGAGATCATGCTGGCGCTAAAGATCGAGCAGGAGCTCAACAAGGACGAGATCCTGGAGCTCTACCTGAATAAGATCTTCCTCGGTCACCGCGCGTATGGCGTAGGCGCAGCCGCCCAGGTCTACTACGGCCGTAATATCGAAGAATTGACCCTCGCGCAGATGGCCATGATCGCCGGCCTCCCGCAGCGACCGTCCGACTTCAACCCGATCACGAACCCTGACAAGGCGCGCGATCGCCGCAATCACGTTCTCTGGCGCCTGCGTAAAGAGGGCTACATCAGCCAGGACGACATGCTCGCTTCCCAGGCCGAGCCGTTGAGTGCCGGACTGCACGCATCGCCGATCGAGCTGTCGGCGCCGTACGTTGCCGAAATGGCCCGTCAGCGCATCAAGCAGCGCTTCGGAGACGCGGCCTTCTCGGCGGGCTACAAGGTCTACACGACGCTCGACACCCGTCTGCAACAGGCCGCCGATGCGGCGCTGCGCAATTCGCTCATCGGCTACGATCGACGGCACGGCTGGCGCGGGCCTGAGCTCCAGTTGGAGATGGACGGTCTCGACCCCGGCAATCCCGACGCCGCGCGCGCGGAGTCCATGCTGGCCGATATCCCGCTACTCGGCGGTCTGACACCGGCTCTGGTGCTCGCTGTTCAGAAGAAGACTGCGACCGTGTGGGTGCGTCGTCACGGGGTCGTGACGCTCGAGTGGGCTGCGCTGTCGTGGGCGCGCAAGCACATCAACACGCATCGTGTCGGCAAGAAACCAAAACGCGCCGCCGACGTGCTGGCCGCCGGTGACGTGGTGCGGGTGCACTACGTTGAAGTGACCGAGAAGGTCAAAAGGAAAAAGGGCCGCAAGACCGTCACCGAGACGCGGAGCGTAGAGCGCTGGCGGCTCGCCCAGCTTCCCGAGATCGAAGGCGCATTCGTCGCGCTCCATCCCAAGGACGGCGCCGTCGTCGCGCTCGCGGGTGGCTTCGACTTCAAGCGGAGCAAGTTCAACCGGGTCACGCAGGCTTACCGGCAGCCGGGATCGTCGTTCAAACCGTTTATCTACGCAGCCGCTCTGGAGAAGGGTTTCACGGCTGCCAGCACGGTCAACGATGCACCGATCGTATTCGACGACGCAGGGCTCGAGTCGGCGTGGCGCCCGGAGAATTACAGCGGCAAATCGTTCGGTCCGACGCGGTTGCGTCTCGCGCTCACGAAGTCGCGCAATCTGGTCTCGATCCGGCTGCTCCGGGCCATCGGCGTCGACTACGCGCTCGACCAGCTGCAGCGCTTCGGCATCAACGCTGGTCGCCTGCCGCGCGACCTCAGTCTGTCGCTCGGGAGCGGCGTGGTGCGCCCCCTGGATATCGCTGCTGGGTACAGCGTGCTCGCCAATGGCGGGTTCCGTGTGAATCCTCATGTCATCAGTCGTATCGAGGATGCCGACGGCAAGACCGTTTACGTAGCCAGTCCGCGCCAGGCTTGCCGCGCATGCAACGTACCTGGCCCGGTCCTGGTCGTTCCGGACCAGGAGCCTGGAACCGGGGGATCCGAGGCGGTGGGTTCGACCATCAAGGTGTCCGACAACGCGACTGACGTACCACCCGACCCCCGCGTTCGCATCGTCATTCCGGACGATCCGGCTCTCGCGCCGCGTACGCTTCCAGCCGGCAACGCCTGGGTGATGTACTCGATGCTGCAAGATGTGGTTCGCGCCGGCACGGCGGTACGGGCGAAGGTGCTCAAACGCGCGGACCTCGCGGGCAAGACGGGGACGACCAACGACCAGCGCGACGCGTGGTTCTCCGGTTTCAGCCAGGATCTGGTCGCGACCGCGTGGGTTGGTTTTGACCGCGTGCAGCCGATGGGCCGCGCTGAAACTGGCAGCCGGGCCGCGTTGCCGATGTGGATAGACTTCATGGGCACGGCCCTCAAGCTGCCGGAATACAGCGAGGAACGGCCGCCGCCGCCGCCGGAGGACATGGTGCAGGTACGCATCGACGCTGACTCCGGCCTGCTCGCCTCTGGGAATACGGCCAATGTCATGGTTGAGTACTTCCGGCCGCAGAACGCGCCGGACCGGAATCAGGCGCTGCGCGCCGCGTCGGCGGCCGCGTCTGCTCAAAAGGAAGCCAAGGACCTGTCAGAACAAATCTGGTAGCCGTCATGCTGGCGCCAGATTTCCCGGTCCCAATGCGCGAATGAGACTGAACTGCGCCTTACCGGGTGCATGGTTACTGAGTGCCGCGGTCGCCTGAACCGCGGGAAGGAGTCCTGATGCGCGGCGACAGCATGCGCTCACAGGTTGCCCGCGAGGCAGCCCGGCTGATGCTCGAAGGTGGCCTCACCGATTTTCAGTTTGCCAAGCGCAAAGCGGCGGAGCGCCTCGGCGTTGTCGATCGCGGCGCGTTGCCAAACAACATCGAGATCGAGTCCGCGCTCGTTGAGTATCAAAGGCTGTTTCGGTCGGACGTACAGCCCCAGCGCCTCGCCGCGCTGCGCGCTTCGGCTGTGCAGGCGATGCGCTTCCTGGTCGATTTCGAGCCGCGCCTCGCTGGCCCCGTCCTAAGCGGCACGGCTGACCAGCACAGCGCCGTAGAGATCCACCTGCACGCCGATTCGCCTGAAGAAGTCGGTATGTTTCTGGAAGAACGCGGCATTCCCTACGAACTCGCTGACCGGCGGGTACGAACTGGTCCGGACGTCGGGCAGTCTTATCCGGTCTTTGAATTCATGGCGGGCGACGCGCCAATTGAGCTGCTGGTTTTGCCGTATCGCATGACCCGTCAGCCGCCGCTTTCACCGGTGACGGGCAAAGCCATGCAGCGTGCCAACCTGCGCAAGGCCGAGCGGCTGATCGAGGCGCCCGCCGAATCCACGTGAACGTCGGCGCCTACGCCACGGTCGCCGTGCCCTCGCCGCTGCGCCGCACCTTCGACTACGCGATCCCGGCCGCCTTGCGCGGAACCGTTGCGCGTGGATGCCGGGTGGTGGTGCCGTTCGCCAGGGGTCGGCAGGTTGGCGTTGTACTTCGGTTGACCGAAGAGCCGGCCGTCGACGCGAGCCGCGTGCGGCCGCTCGCAGAACTCCTGGACACCGACCCGCTTCTGCCCGAGCCGGTGCTCGCGCTGCTCGAATGGGCGGCGGGCTATTACCATCACCCGGTTGGCGAAGTGATGCAAAGCGCGCTGCCGACCCTGTTGCGGCGGCTCGATCACACCGCCAAACGTGGTCCCCGCCAGTGGTCTTTGACCGCCGCGGGCGCCAGCCTCGACCATGCCACGCTCGGCCGGGCACGACGCCAGCGCGAAGCGCTGGAGCTGCTGGGCGAGTACCCCGGTCTACAGCGCTCGGAGGTCGAAGCGCTGGCCCCGGGGGCTGGTGCAGCGCTGGCGAGCCTCGCTCGCAAGGGCCTGGTGAGTGCCAGCGAGCACGGCGAGGTGCTGCCGGCGCTGGACCCCGAGCAATCCCCGGATCTGAACGAGGCTCAGCAAGCCGCAGTAACACGCATGTGCGCAGCGTCGGGGTTCGACGTGATGTTGTTGCACGGCGTGACCGGCAGCGGCAAGACCGAGGTATATCTGCGCTTTGCGGCTGCGTGCCTTGCGCGCGGGCATCAGGTCCTCGTGCTGGTGCCCGAGATCGGGCTGACGCCGCAAATGGTCAACCGCTTCCGGCGGCGCCTTGGGGCCACCCTGGTGACGCTGCATTCCGGACTCGCTTCCGGCGCCCGGCGCAACGCGTGGCTCGCCGCTCGCGCCGGGCGTGCGCAAGTTGTCCTCGGTACCCGCTCATCCGTGTTTACGCCAATGCCCAGGCTCGGGGCCATCGTGGTCGACGAGGAACACGACCTCTCTTACAAGCAGCAGGACGGTTTTCGCTACTCCGCTCGCGATGTCGCTGTAATGCGGGCGCGCCGCGCCGATGTCCCGATCGTACTCGGCAGCGCAACCCCGGCCCTGGAGAGCATGCACAATACTCTCGGGCACCGGTCAACGCGTCTTGAACTTGCCACGCGGGCAGGCGGTGCGCGGATGCCGACAATTCAGATCGTCGACATCCGGGCAGAGCGCCTGCGTGGTCATCTGTCGGCGCAATTGCTGAGTGCGATCCGCACAACGCTCGATGCCGGCCAGCAAGTCCTGCTGTTCGTGAATCGTCGTGGGTTTGCGCCAGCGTTGCTCTGCCACGAATGTGGCCACGTACACGACTGTCCGCGTTGCGATGCCCATCTCGTAGTGCACCGTGGGGCACGCCAGCTCCGCTGTCATCACTGCGGTCGCGAATCGGGAATGCCGTCACGGTGCGCAGACTGCGGCTCGAGCGAACTCCGCCCGGTTGGCCTTGGCACCGAGCGTCTCGAAGCTGAACTGGGCGAGCAGTTTCCAGACGTGCAGATCGAGCGTATCGACAGGGACACCACACGCCGCCGCGGCGCGTTGGAGCAGAGTCTGGAACGAGCCCGGAGCGGTGCGACCCAGATCCTTGTGGGCACCCAGATGCTCGCCAAAGGCCACGATTTTCCGAGCGTCACGCTGGTGGGCATCCTGGATGCCGACAGTGGCCTTTTCAGCACGGATTTTCGGGCCAGTGAGCGCCTCGCGCAGCTCGTTCTGCAGGTGGCCGGTCGCGCCGGGCGGTCCAACGATCCGGGCCGGGTGTTGATCCAGACGCACCAGCCTGATCATCCGCTATTGACGGTGTTGACGCGTCAGAACTACGGCGAATTTGCCGGTGCCGCATTGGCCGAACGCGCGGCGGCCAGCTGGCCGCCGCATGCCGCGCTCGCGCTGCTGCGGGCCGAAGCCCCTGACAGCGGCGCGTGCGAAGACTTCCTGCGTGAGGCTGCGTTGACGGCTCGTGCACTCACACCCGATTCGCAGGGTGTACAGGTGCTCGGCCCGGTCCCTGCTCCGATGGAGCGGCGCATGGGAAGGCGTCGCTATCAACTGCTGTTCTCCGCCGCCTCACGCGGTGCGCTGCACGAGCTGTTGACGCCGCTCGCGACGGCTCTGGAGACGATGCCGCAGGCCCGACGCGTGCGCTGGTCGTTGGACGTGGATCCCCAGGATCTCACCTGAAAGCCGGAATTCGCCTCGATTTGTCCATTCGCAGTCTATTTTTCTTTATCTAAATCAGTACAATATGCTTGTTATCTCAAGTGGATGCGTAGAATTGCGCGAGCTCGTCAAGACACTGATGGAGTCGGCACTGCAAAACGCCAGAGACGCTGGCGCGCTGCAGTTGGAGGAATCTCCAGGCGTGGTCATCAACCGCAACCGGGATCGTCAGCACGGCGATTTCGCGTGCCCGCTCGCCATGTCACTCGCCAAGGCTGCCCGCCGCAAACCGCGCGATATCGCCGCCGCGCTGGTCGAGCACCTGCCCGACTCTGACCTGGTCGAACGCGTGGAGATCGCGGGGCCGGGGTTCATCAACGTATTCCTGGCTGACGCCGCGTACCACCAGCTGGTCGGGCAGATCCGAAGCGAAGACACTCGCTACGGACGCACCGAGACACGCGCTGACGACACGATTCAGGTCGAGTTCGTTTCGGCCAATCCGACCGGTCCACTCCACGTTGGGCATGGGCGCGGAGCTGCCTACGGCGATGCCGTTGCCTCGCTTCTGGAGGCCGCGGGCTACAACGTCCAGCGTGAGTACTACGTGAACGACGCCGGTCGGCAGATGGACATCCTCACGACCAGCGTCTGGGTGCGTTACGTACAGCAGGCGGGCGTCGATTTCCCGTTTCCAGCCAATGGCTACCAGGGTGATTACATCCACGCGATCGCCGCCGAGGTGCTGAGCGCGCATGGCGATGCGCTCGCGCCCGAGGCGTCGGCCATCGGTGATGAACTACCGGCGGACGAACCCGATGGTGGCGACAAGGAAGCGTACATCGATGCGCTGATCGCGCGTGCGCAGGCGCTGCTCGGGGAACAGCGCTATCGCCTGGTGTTCGATTTGACGGCCGACACGCTGGTCGATGACATCCGCCAGGATCTCGAAGGATTCGGCGTGCATCACGACCGCTGGTTCTCAGAACGCTCGCTCGTCACCAGCGCGCAGCTGGACCGGGCCGTCGAACGACTGAAGACCTCCGGGCACATCTACGAGACAGATGGCGCTTGGTGGTTCCGGTCAACGGATTTTGGCGATGAAAAAGACCGGGTTGTCATTCGCGACAACGGCCAGAGCACTTATTTCGCCTCCGATATCGCCTACCACATGGATAAGCTGGAGCGTTTCCGCAACGTCATCAACGTATGGGGTGCTGACCATCACGGTTACATCGCACGCGTCAAAGGGTCGTTGAGTGCGCTCGGCGAGGATGCCGGGCGGCTGCGCATTCAGCTCGTGCAGTTCGCGAATCTCTATAGCGGCGGCGAAAAGATGCAGATGTCGACCCGCTCTGGCGAGTACGTGACGCTGCGACAGCTTCGCGAAGACGTTGGCCGCGATGCGGCGCGCTTCTACTACGTCATGCGCAAGAACGATCAGCATCTGGATTTCGACCTGGATCTGGCGCGCTCGCAAACCCGCGACAATCCGGTGTACTACGTCCAGTATGCACACGCGCGAATTCACAGCGTGTTCCGGCGCGCCGCTGAAGCGGGCGTTTCGCTGGATGGCGGGACCGGGTCTCTTGCGCGGCTGGTGGAACCTCAGGAACGCGCGTTGATGCAACTGCTGGAGCGCTATCCGGAAGCGGTCATGGCCGCGGCTGAGGAAGCTGCGCCGCATCAGGTCGCCCATTACCTGCGCGATGTCGCCAATGGCTTGCACAGCTGGTACGACGCGCACCGCATGCTGGTCGATGAAGCCGAACTCCGGCTCGCCCGCCTGACGCTGGCCGACGCAGCCAGGGTCGTGCTCAGAAATGGTCTCGATCTGCTCGGGGTCAGTGCACCAGAGGCCATGTAAACGATGCCACGAGATTACAAGAACCGTCCGGCGGCCCGGCGCAAGAAAGCGAGCGACGGTCCCCCACGCTGGGCTTTTGCTCTCGGCGGTTTCGCACTGGGTCTTTGCGTGGCGGTGGGGGCGTATGTAGAAGGCCGTCATCCCGGCACGTTTCTGACCATAGCCGATTCTGCTCCAGTCCCGGATGGCCAGATGGACGCCGCGGAAGTGGCCGATGCCAGCGACGGGGCGCCCAGACCCCGTTTCGAGTTCTACAATCTGTTGCCTGAGATGGAAGTGAGCGTGCCGGTCGAACCGCGCGAGCGTACGCGCACCGGTCCGCAGGCACCGCAGCCGCAGCCGAGGCTTCGTGCACCGGCGCTGAGCGAAGCCGAACGCGCCGCGCGTCTGTTGGCTGGAGAAGATATCGAGGCGCGCCATTCGTCGGCTACCGACCCGGTTGTTGCTGCCGAGCAGGCCGGCGCACCGGTGACGGCTGCTGAGCCCGACACGGCGGAGCCCGCAGTTACGCCGGGTTCGGGGTATATGCTGCAGGTCGGGTCGTTCCGCGAGTTGTCGGATGCCGACCGGCTCAAGGCCGCGCTAGCGTTGAACGGCCACCGTGCGACGATCCACACCGCCAGGATGGATGACAACAGCGAACGTCACCGCGTACGCCTCGGGCCGTTTCCCTCCAGAGACAGCGCCAAGCGCGTTAGCGTAGGTCTGGCTGATGGGGGTGTGCGGCCGCTGCTCATCAAGATCGACAGTTGAAAAGCGGCGTTGCCGCGCCGGTTGGCGGAAAGTCACCGGTGGCATCGTGGTTAGCGTGGATTCAGGGCTGGGAGGCCGGGCCGCCCTTCCGGCGACCCGGCCCGTGCCCATCAGGCGTCTAGCGGGCGTCGCCGCTCGTAAGCTTGAACGTGTTGCCCCAGCTTTCGCGGAAGGCTTTCAGGCTCTTGTCATCAGCCTGCGCCACCCAGAAGCAGTACTCCGCACCATCACGCCACCGGCTCCATTGCAGGCAGGCCTGATCTTCTACGACGCGCCATTTGCCGGAATCGGTATGTTCGTACTGGTCACCGGATGCGCCGCCCAGAGCGCCGTCTTTGCCGTAGTACACCTTGTACGGGCTGCCCGAGCGTGAGCTGACACCGGAAGCCGTCGTGTTTGCGAATGACGCCTGCACGCCTGCGCCATCAAGGAGCTTGTAGCCCGCCGGCACGCTGCCGAGCATTTCGGTCTTGGCGGCAGCCTTTTCCTCCGCTGCCTGCTGTGCGAGTTCTTCCTGTGTGGCACATGCGCTCAACATAACTGTTGCCACCACGGGCGCCACGATTCTTGCCGCGATAGATTTGTCCATTTCCCGTCTCCTCATCAGTGTTGGGGTTTTGGCTCTTGCTTCGATCGAACCGGTATGGCGTTCCGGGCCAACCGTTCGCGGCATCAAAACTACGAGTCCGCTGTGCGCAAAGCTTCACGTGTTTGCAGGAGCGACCAACGTTCTACCGGTGACCCCGTTTGGGCGACGTAATGAGGATAAGTGGCTGATTAAGATAAAATTTTACGAGTCCACCGGCATGCGAAGCCGGGTGGGCCCGGATGGGTACAACGGGACACCTGAACGTTGACCCGGTGGTGCGCCCGCATCACTACCGGCGACTGCGCGGGACGCGCGCCTTCGACTGCAGGTGTTTACCCGGAGGATCAGTCGCGGTGCGGCTCTAGCACCACCTTGAGGTCCGATCCGGTTTGCTTCAGTGCTTCGAAACGGGCTGGAAAGGCGTGCATGCCAACCGTGTCCGTTACGAGGTTGGCCGGATCTATTTCGCCTTCACCAAGCAGCGTTGCAATGCGTTCGAAATGGTGTTTTTCGTAGCACATCGTAAAGCGCAGATCGATCGCTTTGACCAGCGCAACGGCGGGTTTGAAGGTGTCGGGGCGCATACAAAGGCCCGCGACTACCACGCAGCCATCATCCGCGACTTCATCGATAGCCAGTTGCAAGGTACCGGGCAGGCCGACGCATTCGAACACGACATCGGGCCGGCCGCCGGCGATGCTACGCATGCGCTCACGGACGGATTCGCGCCCGGCATCAATGGCTTCAGTGGCGCCGAATTCGGCGGCGCGTTCTGCACGTTCACCGACCAGGTCACTGACGACGACGTGTCTGGCGCCGAGGAAGCGGCACCATAGTGACACCGCGAGCCCAACGGGCCCGGCGCCCATGATCAATATGCTTGCCCCAGGTTCGAACCGCGCGCGCTCGGCGGCCGCGAGGCCGACTGCAAGCGGTTCCACCAGGGCGCCCGTGCGGGCGCCCACGCCGGCGGGTAGTCGCACCGCTTCCGCCAGCCCCACCCTTGCAAACTCTGCGTACGCGCCCGGGAGTGCAGGGCTGCCGCGCGTCTCTACCCGTTGGCACCGAAACACCCGACCCTTGCGGCACGCGTCACACGTGCCACAGCCGATGAACGGCAACGCGCAAACCAGATCGCCCGGATGGAACTGTTGCCGCGCGGCTGCGCCGACCTCGACGATTTCACCGGCAAACTCATGGCCGAGGATGCCTCCGCGCGCGAGCGGGCGCCAACCCCCTTCGGTACCGTGCGTCTCGGTCCAGTGCAGGTCGGTGCCGCAAATTCCGCAGGCGCCTACCTGAATGACGACTTCGCGTTCGCCCGGAGTCGGGTCATCAACCGATTCGATCGTAAGCGGCTGGCCAGCGGCGTTGAATACGGCGGCTTTCATGCGGACATCTCGTTATCCTCGAAACATCACGAGCGGCGACGCGCATTGCGCGCCGGGTTGCGCGGGATCTGGCGGCATCTCGATCGCCATCAGCCGGGTTTTAGCTGAACCGGCACTTCGGCGATGGTACCGATGTGCAGATCTGTCAGCCAGCGGCGCGGCCCGGCCACGGCCAGGCGCGACAACAGCTGCCGTTCGCCAACAGCCTGGAACAACGCGCGGAGCTCGAAACGCGCGAGATTGGCGCCCAGACAGAAATGGACGCCGCGGCCGTAACCGAGGTGCGGATTCGGGTCGCGCGTGATGTCGAGTTCGTCGGGGCGGTCGAAAACCGCTTCGTCCCGGTTGGCCGACGGATACCAGATCCCGACCGTATCTCCGGTGCGCAGTCGCTGACCGCCGAGTTCGACATCGCCGACAACCGTGCGGGCAAACTGAATGACCGGCGAGGTATAGCGCACGATCTCTTCGACCAACGATACGTTCAGCGCGTTTGGGGCCGCCTCAAAGCGCGCGATCTCTGCCGGGTTCTCGAGCAGTGCCAGAACGCCACGCGTCGCCGCGTTACGCGTGGTCTCATTGCCGGCCGCGATCAGAAGCTTCAGGTAGCCGTGCAGCTGCTGTTCCGTCAGGGCTGCACCGTCCACTTCGGCCTGCACCAACAGCGTAGACAGGTCGTTGCCCGGGTACGCGCGCTTGTGCTCGATGAGATCGCACAGGTAGGTGTAGAACTCTGCGTGCAGCCGCTTGCGCATATCGCGTCGCGATTCGCCGGGCGCGCGCCACCGCATGTTATCGATGTCGACCAGCGCATCGGTCCACCGGTGGATATCTTTCCAGTCCTCTACCGGTACGCCCATCATCTCGCAGATGGTTGCGAGCGGCAGCTTTACCGCGAGCCCTTCCACCAAATCGACGGGCTCGCCGTCGGCTAACGCGTCGGCGAAGTCTGCCACGATGGTCTGGGCGTGCGCGGTGAGACGCGCCGATATACTTCGACAGTAAGCCGATGTGAAGTGGCGCGCGACGATCCGGCGAAGCGCGCGATGCGTCGGATTATCGAGATAAACCAGATCTTCCGGTACGGCAGGGTCCCAACCGCGCGCGCGGATCTTTTTTGCGTTGGCGCGCAGGCGACGCTGTTCGTAGTCGTCAGGTGCCAGCCTGAGTCGGGGTCCGCCATTGATGAAGGTTTTATCGTCCAGTGACACACGTTTGACGTCGGCGTAGCGTGTGATCGCCCAGAACGGTTCGATGCCGTCTCTTTCATACCAGTAGACCGGGGCCTCGCGGCGTAACCGGGCCCAGTCTTCCCACGGATATCCGTGGGCGTGGTAGCGCTCGATACTGTGGAGATCGATGTTGCCGAGGGGGTGCATGGTCGGAGCCTGCCCGCCGGATCCGCACCGGCCAATTTATGCAGTGTCTGAAGCTTAGCGCGCGTCCGATCGGATTACGCTACGTTGTTTGCCTGGCACCCGAATCGATTTCGCTTCGGCTGGACAACGTCAAGCGCCGATGTCCGGAATCTTGCTATCCAGCAAAATAGCTGTATACATATTCAGTCAGGAATACCGACAGCAGCGAGTAGCATCTTGTCGGCCGAAACCGTCAACCCCCGGCGAGACAGCGAAGACGAATCCGCCAGTCTGCCCGCGGACGTGCGCGAGGCGCGCCCGTTCAAGATCGCTTTTGTCGGTAGTCACGGGGTTGGCAAAACGACACTTTGCTTCGGGCTCGCCGCGCGCTTGAAGGCGCGCAACGTTTCGTTGGAAGTGGTGCACGAAGTGGCCCGGCGCTGCCCGCTGCCGATCAACGAAGAAACCTCGCTGGAAGCGCAAGCCTGGATCTTGCATACACAGATCGCCGAAGAGCTGCTCGCGCAGAGCCGCTATTCGACGGTAATCTGCGATCGCGGTGTCATCGACAACTACGCCTACCTCAAACAGGCCCATGGCGATGTACCGGTATTGAGCCAGTTGGTCGACGGGTGGATGCCGACTTACGGCGCCGTAGTGCTCGTTCCGACCACGGAGGCACCTGGGGCTGATGGCATCCGGGCTGCCGATCCGGTCTTCCAGGCTGCGATTGAACTACGCGTACTGGACGAGTTAACCGGGCGCGGCGTGGTTTTCCATGATCTGCGCCCGATACCACGCGAGGGCTGGCTCGACCGGGTTGAAGCCATCGCCACCGACGCCTTGCGGCCACCGCAACTGCCATTGGCGCTGTAGCACGCCAGTCCGCCAGGTGCACCAGACAGACCCGTCATGACCACCGATATCACGACCCTCGCCCTGATCGGCGTCATTTTCCTGCTCGCAGGTGGCGTCAAAGGTGTCGTCGGTCTGGGTTTGCCCACGGTCAGTCTCGCGTTACTGACCGTCACCATGGATCTGAAACAGGCAATGGCCCTGATGTTGGTGCCATCGTTCGTCACCAACCTCTGGCAAGGCATGGTCGGTGGGCACGCGCGCCATCTGTTGGCGCGCTGCTGGCCGTTTCTGGTGTTGGCAACGGTGTGTGTCGCGCTCGGCGCGGTAGGGCTGCACCACCTGCGCACCGTCTTGCTTACCGCACTGCTGGGTTTTGCGATCGCTACGTATGCGCTGCTCGGGCTTTCCGGCTTGAAGCTGTCGTTGACGCCGGGGCGCGAACGTTGGTTAGGGCCGCTTTGCGGGGTCGCAAACGGCGTCCTGACTGGGCTCACGGGCTCGTTCGTAGTGCCGGGTGTGCTGTATCTGCAGGCGCTTGGACTGAGTCGCGACCAGCTGGTGCAGGCGATGGGCATCCTGTTCACGCTATCGACACTCTCCGTCGGCCTTGCGCTCGGCGGTGGACGACTCCTGACCGTCGAACTTGGATTGATGTCATCCGCGGGCCTGCTCCCAGCGCTATTTGGCATGTGGTGCGGGCAGAAACTCCGCCACCGGCTGTCGGAGCAACGCTTCAGACAGGTGTTCTTTATCGCGCTGCTCATCGTCGGAGGTTATCTGGCCGTCAAAGGCCTCTTCTGAGCGCCTGCCTGGCCGTGTCTGGAATGCCCTGTTTGCCACCGGCGGGCCGGAACCGGCGCGCGAGTCAATCAGGCAGCAAAGCGGCGGCAATGCGATCACGCGTCAGCGGCATGTCGCGCACGCGGGCACCCAGTGCGTGCGCCACGGCATTGCCTATCGCGGCCGCCGTTGGGCCTAGTGAGCACTCACCTACGCCGAGTGAGCGATGCTGTTTTGCGTCGACCAGCTCCACGTCGACCGGCGGGATTTCGGTGAAGCGCAGGATCGGATAACTGTCCCAGTCTCTGGACTGGTTGCCGTTGCGGTCGATTTGCACCTGTTCTTTCAACGCCATGCTGGCACCCTGGATGATGCCGCCTTCGATCTGGTTGCGGGCACCGTCGGGATTTACGACGAGTCCGGCATCCGCAACACACCAGATATGTTCCAGACGAACCTGTTGGTCGACGTTCAGCGCGACGATGACGGCGGCATAAGCGGACCGGTTCTTGTACTGCGCCATCCCGATCCCATAGCCCGTGCCAGTCCCCGGCGCCGGCCGTGCGCTCCAGTTCGCGAGCACCGCCACCCGCCGCAGGATGTGTTGCGCGCGTTCATCGGACAGAAGCTCCAGGCGGAATGCAAGCGGGTCTGCCTCCGCCCGTTCGGCCAGCTCGTCCAGCATGCATTCGATCGCGAATACGTTCGGCAACGCGCCCAGTCCGCGCAGCGCCGAAGTGCGAACCGGCAATTCCGTCACCAGATGGTGTTCTATGCGGTGCGCCGGAATGTCGTAGAGCGGGACGGCATTGCGCGTTGCGCCGCCGCCGCGGTCTTCGGGAGGATCGTTCAAGTCGAGCGGCGCGGGCTTTTCGGGCAGCGACGTAGCGGCCAGCAGGTTGCCCCCCGAGCGGCCGGGGCGCTGTACGTGCACGCCGCTCCAGATTTCGGTCGTCCAGTCGACTGGTCGCCAATGCTCGTCCGTCCATACCTGAAGTCTGACCTGCATGGCGGAGCCGAGCGGTTCATACAGGAACTCGTCCTCGCGTCGCCACATGACACGAATGGTGTGCCCAGGCATCTCGAGCGCGATCAGCGCGGCATCCAGCGAAGCGTCGTCGGCGCCGTTGTGGCCGTAGCAGCCGGGTCCGTGGCGGTGAAATGCCGAGATGTCGCCGGCGTCCATGCCGAGCGTATTGGCCAGCGCCTGACGCAGCGGATGCATGCCCTGGCCGTGCGACCATACGGTCAGATGGCCGTCGCGCATCTCCGCGAGCGCACACGAAGGTCCCATCGATGCGTGCGCGACGTAGGGGCGGGAGTAGTGGGCTTCGATGCGGTTCTGGCCAGGGTGTTCGGGGCTTGTGGACGGCGCGCCGATCGTGTGGTGTTTGGCTTTGCGTCCGTAAAGCCAGGCCGCCTCGCCGGCCGTGTCCGCGTGGCTCGGCATACCTCGCCAGCGCATCCGCTCCGGCGCCGCGCGCGCCGCGCGCTCCACGATGGCCTCGTCAGCGCTGACGACCGCAACGAAGTCTCCGGTTCGCACGAACCGAAGCGCACCGCCGGCTGCGCGCTGAATGGCCGCCTGGTCGACAGACTCAAGCTCCGCCGCCGGGTCCGGTTGCCGGAGCACGCGCGCGTGGAGCAGGTTGGGGCGCTGCATATCGTGGAGAAAAGCGGCGCCGCTGACTTTCGCCGGCAGGTCGAGGCGCGCGACGCTACGACCCACCGTGCGGTAAGCGGTGGGCGGCTTGAGATCCGGCATCTGCTGCACCGGCGTCGTCAAATCGGTTTCTGGCGCCACCCGCCAGTAGTCGTAGCCCGTTGGTCGTCCGTTTTGCAGAAACTCGCCATTGTCGACCGACAGCTCATCCCGGCCGCAGTTCAGCCGCTGCGCCAGCCGGTCCAGCAGTCGGGCACGTGCTTCAGCGCACGCGATCCGCACGGACGCGCCCGAGACTTCTACTGACAGGCTTGACGTGGTGTATAGCTCGTTCGGGCCAGTCGTGGTGTCGCCGGAGACCATCTGCACGGCGTCGAGATCGAGGTCCAGCTCCTCCGCCGCGATCTGCGCGATGGCAGTTACGATGCCCTGCCCGATCTCCACTTTGCCAGTGCCGATCAGCACCGTGCGATCGCTGCCGAAGCGAATCCAGCGATCGAGTGATGGATTGGTGGCGAAGCTCGGGGTGAGTGGTGCCGGGTCGGTCATATGTCACCTCGGGCACCGAGCGCCCGCGCGGCGCGCTCGACGGCGCGCAGGATGCGCAGGTGAGTGCCGCAGCGACAGAGGTTGCCATCGAGTGCCGCTGCAATGTCGGTGCGGCTTGGCGCGGGGTTGTCGTCCAGTAACGCCTTGACCCGCACGATCATGCCGGCGAGACAGTATCCACACTGCCCGGCCTGCTCTTCGAGAAAGGCCTCCTGGATCGGGTGCATGTGTCCATCCGTCTGGTTGCTCAGGCCCTCGACGGTTGTGACGTGCGCGCTGGCCACTTCGCTCGCAAGCGTTGTGCACGCATAGCGGGGCACGCCGTCGATCAAGACCGTGCAGGCACCGCACTGCTCCAGGCCGCACCCGAAACGCGTGCCTTTGAGATCCAGGTGATTGCGCAGCACATGGAGCAGCGTGTCGTCCTGATGACAGGTTGCCCGGGCCGTCCGTCCGTTTACGTGCAAGTCCAACTCCAGCAAGTGACTCTCCTTCGGAACGTGTCGTCAGCTCGCGCCCGAACCGCCGCGCCAATGACGTCGCGGCCGGCCAGTTGTCAGAGCTGCGCCGGCGTCAATTCGACCATGGCGTGCGGCCGCCCGGCGGAGCGATTCGAACGTCATCAGGCCTGTATCGATGATGCCCGGTATGGTGCTCGCACGACCAACCGGCGGCGCTCTGCTTCAGCACGGCCATCTCAATTGCGCGTCGCCTACGACAGCGATTCTGACGGCTTGTCCGGGCCTGTCTCGGCAAAATGGTCAGCGGCGAGCGCCAGATTGCGCAAGGGTCGCTGCTGGTATGGTCTGGCCAACAGGGCCTGTTCATCCAGATCGATGCCAAGGCCTGGTCTCTCCGGCAGCGCGATGTGACTGTCCTCCACAACGAACGGCGCGTCGCTGATCGCAGACCCCGTTTCCTCGAAGTTCACGAAGTACTCCGTGATCAGAAAGTTGGGCATGCCGGCGCTCGCGTGCAGCGTGGCGGCGAGCCCCATCGTTGTGCTGTTGTAATTGTGTGGTGACATCGCGACGTGATGCGCCTCGGCCATGGCGCCAATTTCGCGCAGTTCGAGAATCCCCCCACAGTTACACACATCCGGATTCAGGATGTCGGCCGCGCGCCGCTCCAGCACATCCTTGAATTCGACTTTGGTGTAGAGCTCCTCGCCGGTAACCACTGGAATCCGCACGGCCTGGCGTACTTCAGCGAGGCTCGCCAGATCTTTAGACGACACGGGCTCTTCAAACCAGAACGGTGCGAAGCGCTCGAGATCGGCCGCCACGCGCACCGCGTGCATGGGCGCGAGCCGCCGGTGCACTTCGACGAGGATATCGACGTCCGGCCCTACCGCTTCGCGGACCGCGGCGACCCGATCGACGGCTTCCCGTTCCTGTCTACGATCGATATAGGCGCGCCACGGGCCTGAGAAAGGATCGAACTTGAGCGCCGTGAAGCCGCGCTGAACGAGCGTCTGAGCGCGCCGGGCAACTTCGTCGGGCGCCTGATTGGCGCCCCAACCGTTCGCGTAGACGCGCAGTCTTGGCGCAATGCGCCCGCCCAGCAGGTTGTAGACGGGCTGTTCGAGCGCCTTGCCGCAGATATCCCACAACGCCATCTCGACGCTGCTGAGCGCCGAGAAGAAGTCCATGCTGCCGCGCTTACCGGCGAAATCAGTGTAGGCGCTGTAGGTCAGCGCCTTGATGTCGAACGGCGACCGGCCGCGGAGGTACCGCGCCAGCTCCTGGATATGGACTTCGATCGCGCGGTCGCGATCGAGCTGCGTGTAGGCTTCGCCCCAGCCGTGGATGCCGCGGTCGGTCTCAACTTTGGCGAACAGCCACTGTTTTGAGCTGCCAGAGTCGACGATGAAGGTTTTGACGTTTTCGATTTTCACGCTGAGCCCACTTCGATGGCCACCACGCGCGATGGTCTCCAGCCCCGTGAAGCGGGGATTTCGCGCATGCCGGCATTGGCCACGCGCTGCGCATCGTCGCGTCAACCCCGTGGCAGTAGCTCAGCATTGTTACGGCAAGGCGATCTTCGGCTCAACCTCCGATCGTGGCCCCGCCGGTTTTTCGGTCGTGCTGTTCGGCGCGCCGAAGCGCCTGTTCGAATGTCCGGCTGGCGCCAGTGGCGCGGCTCGAGGGGACTAGATCCGGTCGGCTGTCCGCCAGACTTGTCTTCGGGTCCTTGTAAGACATACCCCGACCAAGCCAACGGCGAAGAGCGCGACCGGAGCCGGCGCTGGTGCGTCCGCCGTACCCGGCACAGCTGCACCGAAGGCCACGTGGTCGAAATAGAGCGTTTCGGTGGCGGTGGAGAACTGAAAGCCTACCGACGTGATGGCGGCATCGCCCGCCTCGGCTGAGATTCTCAGGTAGCCGTTTCGGGAGCCATGGCCGATCGTCCATCCAGGATCGCTGACGGGGGCGATCTCAATATCGTTGATAAAGAGTTGGAGGAAGCCGTCGAGACCCATGCCGCTCAGGCCGACCCCGAATTTGCCCACGCCGCTCGCGAGGTTAAACGCCACGTCAGCGTCCGACCCTGCACTGGAGCCCGTATTCTCGAACACGCTCGAGCCGTCCCACACGAAGCCAGCGCCGAGCGTCAGCCCGGAGTAAGAGGTCAGGGTTTCGAGCGTGCCGCCCGGGCCGGTCAACTCCACTGTGAGGCCGGTCGCGAACGCGCCTCCTTCGAAGCCTTCCAGCGTCAATCCCGAGAGGCCTAGCGCCGCGTCCATGGCGGCCGTGTCGGTGCTATGCGTAGTGGCTGGAAAGTAGTCGATCTGATACGCAGCCACCGGCGCTGATAGTGCGGCCAGCAATACGCCGACCAGTGATGAGGTCCGAGTGGGCATGTCGTTCAGCCTTCGAGGGTTTACCACGAGGTGAACGTAGCGGACCGACATCACGGATTGGTCACCGATTCGGCGACCGAGCGCGGCTCTCCGACGCCTGATCCGAGACGCGCCCTCGCCAGCCACGAATCTGTGAGACCGGCCCTGCGTTCCGACGAAATGCTCCGCGCTCGAAGTCTGGGTACCGGCGAAAGCGTGGTGGATTCTGGTCTCAATCTACCGCCGTCACCTGGCCGGTCTTGCGGTCATACTTTTCGTTGTCCCGAAGCGGACGGTCGAATGTCCAGCCACCGTCAGCGCTCTTACGAAACAGATAGCGTTGCGTCCGTTTGTCCGCCTCGCCTCGAAAACGTACCTCGACGCTCACCATCGCAACTTCCGACTTGCGGCTCCACTGCGCGCGTGCGCCGCTGTACCAGACGACGGCATCCGCGTGCTGTTGTTCAATCCAGGCTTCAGCCTGCAACGCGCCGAGATAGCTGAGCAATCGATTGACGCGTTTTCCGTCTGGCACCTCGACCGGATGGGCGACGTCGAGTTGGTTCGGTGACAGCGCATCCAGGATGGCCCAGCGCCCGTCGGCGCCCTGCATGCGCCATTGGAACGCGTGTTCGACACCATCGAGCGTATACACGGCCCGGTACACGCCATTCAGGACGCGCTTGTGCGGATCACCAATCTGGCTGCGATAGGCGTCGTCGACCAGCGCAACCGCGCGATCGGGGTACGTGGCGCGGACGTGTTGAAAACCGAGATACGGGAATGACACGCGCGCACCTCTGCTCAAATCGGGTTCGATATCTGTGAAGCCGTCCATCCACGCGGAGAAGGTGCCGGCGACCGTCGTAGCGGGCCCTTGCCGCCCCGCGCCGGCGGGCGCTGATAGCGCAATGGTCCCTGCAACCCGATTGTCGGCGAGCGGTTCGAGCTTCAGCTCTAGCGCGTAACCCTGCATGTGAGTATCCGTATTCCCGAACGAGCTCGACTGCGACGGGGTGGTCAGCGAGAGCGTTGGCGAATCGGCAAACGACTGACTCGGATCGACCGACAACGCGAAACCGCTTTGCAGATCGGGTTGGCCCGCGAAGTTGCTCAGTTTTACCGAGAGCGCTTCGCCGCCTTCGATCAGCAGCGCCGGTTTTACAATGCGCTCCGAGCCGTTCTGCCCGGTGGTGGTCCAGATTTCCCTGACCAGAGCGACCCGTACCGCGCGGAAATTCACCCCGGCGACCTTTCCGGATACCGGATCTCCGGTCACGGTCGGCAATCGTAGAGCTGGGGTCGGGGGTGCTGCAGGCGTGGCTGGACGTGGTCCGACGACGATGCGTGCACTACCGGCATTGGTACGGACCGGCTCACCGCTCAGTGCGGCCGGATTGCCCGTGATCGCCCCAAACAGCACGTCACGTACCTGCTCACCGAGCGCAGCGCTTGCCACCAGCCCCACCCCGATGAACACGACGCCGCCAGCCGCCAGCGCGCCAGTGGGTCCGGCTGGGCCTGCCTGCCGGCTCGACTCCGTCGTCGCCATCCCGTAGAGACTTGCCAGACCCAGCAGCCCCGCCAGCAGCCCGAGGAGTTGCAGGGGGTAGAACCCGAACAGCGCGAGCGACAGCAACTCGAACACCGTCGCCAGCACGCATCCGATATGCGCAAGCCGCGTCGCGCTGCGCCGCATCACCTGCACGCCGGCGATGAAGACGAACACGCCGCTGAACGCCAGTGCGCCGGCGACGACGAAGATGATCGGCCCGAGCAGCCGGACGCCAAGCGCCAGCCCCATCAAAGCCTGAGTTGCATCCGGGGGCAGTTCCGCGCCAGCGCTACCCAACATCATCATCAGCGTCATGCCCATGACGCCGAACGTACCGAGCAGTGCGCCCGAGGTGAGCTGCAGTAACGCGGTCAGGATCAGTAGTGTTCCGGCTAAGATTCGCATGGCTTCGGACTCCTTCCCGTCGAGGCGAGCGCTCCGCCTTCGGGATTGCTGGGGGCGATCAAAGCCTAGTGCAGGCACGGGCACCGTGTTGTCCAAACGTGGACAGGGGCGGCGGCGTCGCGTCCGTGCGCTCAGTACCGCCTTGACGCCGCCCGGGCGTTGCCGGGTAATGGGATGGAGTTTCCTGCCGGGAGCAGCGAACAGTGAGATTGCGCGTCGACGCCACGCCATGACAGACCGGCGAACACGAGTGTTCATCTCGTACGCCCGCAAGGATGCTGAAGGTGTCGACCGGCTCGTCGCCGAGCTGCGCGGCCGAAACTTCGACGCCTATGTCGACCGGGACGATATCCACCCGGGAGAACCCTGGAAAGAACGCCTGAATTCGCTGATCCGCGACGCGGATGCGATCGCATTCGTCCTGTCGCCGCACTCGCTCGCGTCTGAGGTGTGTCTCTGGGAGGTGGATCGCGCCCGGGTGCTGGCCAAGCGCATCGCGCCGGTGCTGCTGACGGATGTGGATGCCGGCACCGTGCCGGAATTTCTTGCCCGCCTGAACTGGATCGACTGCACCGCGTTTGCCACGGATGCATCGGCAGGGGTCGCTGGCGCGCGAGCCCTCGACCAGCTGACCGCCGCGGTGACGACGGACATCGGCTGGATACGGGAGCACACCCGGTACGTAGAAATTGCCGAGAGATGGCGCGATGCCGGTACGCCTGAGGGCCAGCTACTCCGCCAGAGCGAGATCGATCGCGCCGAGGCGTGGGTCCGGCAGCAAGCCGATGATGCCCCTGGCGTACCCGATGTCGTGTTCGACTTCATTGATGCCAGCCGTCAGCGTGAGCGCACGGAGCGCGACCGGTTCCGTGCGACCATCGCGCGCGGATTTGCTGAGCCAGCACGCTTCGCGATGGAACAAGGTCGGTTCGATTCCGCAATCCGTCGCCTGGCCGCGGGTGCCGTGTTGGCTGAGGATCTGAACTTCGAGCTTGAGCCGGACGTCTTCAGAATTGCGTCGCGAAGCATCTGGTCGAACAGTGTGCGGCTGCGTGTTGAGCATGCAGCGCGCGTGTACGGTGCCGCGGTGTCGCCGGACGGACGGCTATTCGTCACGGCCTGTGGCGATGGCGCGGTCGTTGTCTGGAATGTCCGCTCGGGCGCGCGCGTGCGCACCATCCAGACACCATCAACACCTGTCAACCATATCGCCATCGACCCGACCGGCACGCGAATTCTGACCGTGTCAGCTGGCAAGCAGGCACTCGTCTGGGACCTGCGCTCGGGTGAGTCGATGGCGGCATTCCGGCACGACGACGAGGTCTCCGGCAGTATCCGGGCAGCTCACTTTGCCGCCAATGCGCCCCTGGTATATGCCTTCAGTGCGCATTTCGAACCCGGCCCGGGGATCTGGAACGTTGCCACTCGGTCTGGCGTTGTGCTGGTAGCGGATGTCGTCGCGCCAACGCCACAGGCGGAGTTTTCACCGGACGGTTCGCTGCTCGTTTCGTGGGCGGTGGACGGGGGTGCCACGGTGTGGTCAGCCCGGACTGGTGAGGCCATCGCATCGTTTGATTTGCTCCGCGCTCAGGGGATCGTGCATGCGAGCCTGTCGCACGACAACCGGCACCTCGTGTTGTCGTCTCACAACCATGCGGAAATCCGCGCGCTCGACGATCCCGAGTTCATCGCGTTCCTGCCCGCTGCGGGCGCGGGCGCGTGGTATCTGACGCGCTTCTCGCCAGATGGAAACTATCTGGTGTCAGCCCACGAAGGTTGTGAGCTCCGCCTCTGGGATGCAGCGTCGCAAGCGGAGTTGCGCGTCTTCAGATGCCACGAGGCAGGGTTGTTGTACGCGGCATTCACGGCAGACAGCCGCCAGTTGATAACCGGTTGCGAGGATTTTGCGGCGCGTGTTCTGGACGTTGACCCGGAAGGTCATGAGATCAATCGACATTTTCTCCGGGACACCGGCGGCGCGGCGGTTTTCGACGGCGATCAGGTGCTCGTGCGAACCGTCGACGAAGCCGGCCTGCCGCAGCTGACCGACATCGTTTCCGGTCACCTCGCATTCCGTTGCGCATTCGGCTCGCAAACGCCCTTCGCGAGGGCGCTACTGACCCCCGATCGACAGTTCGTCGTGACCGAAGATGCCGATCGAAACATCGCACTCTGGGATTATCGGGACGGTCGGAAGCGTTGGCAGTACGCACTGAGCGCGCGCCCGTACTCGGAACTGCGCCTCATCGGCGACGGGGCCACACTGCTGTGTCAGCCGAGCGACCGTTCGTTTGCGCTCCTGAACACTTCCGACGGTCGGGAGCGTCTTCGCCTGACGCCGCTCACGGCCCAGCCCGACCACGAGGCGTGCGTGTCTGGGGATGGTGCGCGCATCTACACGACATCGTTTCACGCGGTCCGCCCGGACGACCAGAACACCGGTGCAACCGTCTGTGTCTGGGACGCGGTTACGGGCGAACAGTGTGACCGGTTTGAGATCCCGGGCTTGTTCCAGTTCTTTCCCGGCGAGCGGCACCTGCTCGTCACCGATCGGGATGCTCTGCGGGTCTTGGAGCACAGTTCGCGTCGCGAAGTCTGCCGGATCGTGCCGTCCAAGCCGGGTAGTCACAACGACGCGCTGATGTTCGCCACCATTTCGCCGGACGGACGTTACATCGCAACCGGGACACGGCAGCGATCGGTGAAACTGTGGGATGCCATGACCGGTGCCTGCGTAGCTGATTTGCGCGGGCACGAAGACCAGCCTCAATTCGGCGCGTTCTCGCATGATGGTCGCCTCTTGGTGACCACCAGCCGCGACCGTACGGCGCGCGTCTGGAACGTTGCGCACTGCTACGAAGTGCTGAGCTTGCCCTGCGTCGCCACGGCAACGGATACTGTCTTACATGCACAGTTCGCGCCCGATGACGAGCGCTTGCTGACGACGACAAGCCTGGGCTTCCTGCAACTCTGGGACATCTCGCGAGCACGCGCGTCAGATGCGGAGGCGGCCGTACTGATCGGCGCCGCGCTCCCTGGCATTGGACAGTTGTCGCGGCTGGAACGGGAAGAACTGCTGTTCTTTGGTATCGGTGACGACCTGGCGCACGCATTCTGGTCAAGGCTCACCGATACCCAGCGCAGGCACGCCGCGCGGGTCAGAGAGGTTCTGGCGGGCCAGACCTGAAGTATTTGTGTCATCCCCTGGGGTGTTCGAACGATGTCCCTCTACCCACCGCCTGAAATTGTTCCTACATCCGTCTGGACCAGGCTTCCGGACGAGTATCGCGTGTCCGGCACGGTGCCGACGTGGGGCGCCGCCAATCGTCCGGGCAGCGAGCTGCACTCCTTTCTCGAAGGACCGAGTTTCGACCGCGACGGCAACCTGTACGTAACAGATATCCCCTACGGCCGCGTCTTTCGCATCGACCCCGAGGCTACCTGGAGTTTGATCGCCGAATACGACGGCTGGCCTAACGGCCTCAAGATTCATCGTGACGGCCGCGTATTCATCACCGACTACAAACACGGCATCATGCAGCTTGACCTTGCACGAGGTGTTGTAGACCCGGTGTTGACGCACCGACGCAGTGAGAGTTTTCGCGGCGTCAACGACCTCTACTTCGACGCGTCAGGCCGGATGTATTTCACCGACCAGGGCCAGACCGGCATGCATGATCCCACCGGCCGGGTGTATCGCTACGACCTCGAAAGCGAACAGCTGGATCTGTTGCTGACCAACGGCCCGAGTCCCAACGGACTGGTCATGAGTCCGGCAGAAGATGTGCTCTACGTCGCGATGACGCGCGGCAACGCCGTATGGCGGCTGCCAATTTTCCCGGACGGCGGCACCACAAAGGTGAGTATTTTCACGGCCCTGGCGGGAGGACGGTCCGGGGCTGACGGAATGGCCGTAGATGTGGAGGGCACGCTCTACGTTTGCGACGCAGGCAACGGTTGTGTGTGGTCGTTCTCGAGTTACGGTGAACCGGTTTACCGTTTCGCGGCACCGGTTCGTGGCGTCAGCACCACAAACTGCGCCTTTGGTGGTAAGGACCGACGAGAGCTTTTCATCACCGATTCCACGTCCGGGCAAGTTCTCCGAGTTGAAGCTCCCGCGCCGGGGCAACCGATGTATGCGCACGCCCCGCCGGACTGACCGTTATGCCCAAGATGGTGACGTTGTTGCCTACGGCCATCGTGCAAGCCCGGAATCAAGCTCCGAGGCTACTGCCACTTCCTCACCATGCGATCAAACATGCCGTTCTTGACGATCTCGCGCCTACCTGCATCGAAAACGTCCAATAACTTTCTGGCATTCGGAAGTGACTTGCTGCTGACCACAAATTCGCTGCTCGAATCGAACGGAGGCAGTTTGCGGTAGGTGTTCTTGTTCCCGTCGAGTTTCAGCGCGTAATCGAAGTTGACCTCATATCCGGCGACGGCATCCAGGCGCCCGGCGTCCAGCATCTTGAAAAGCTGCGAGATCTTATTGACCTCGTGCTTCCTGATCGCCTTGTTGTTATTCCATTTCTCGCCGTAATTCCAACCACGTACGGCACCAACTTTAAGGTTGTTGAGCGAGTTCAGAGATTCCCACACAACCGGAGACTCGGGCTTCACATAGATCATGAATTGCGCGAGGTTGATGGGTTCTTTTGAGTATTCGAACACCTTTGCCCGTTCATCGTTGAAGCCGGCAGGAAACAGCACGTCGGTTTTGCCGGCTTTCGTGAGCGCCAGCGCGCGCGCCCAGGGCACGATGTTGAGCTCGATGGTATATCCCTGACTGTGCAGGCTCTCTCGCAGAATATCCCAGCTATAGCCCTGCAGGCGTGACGAACTCGCGCCTGGCGGGATCACTTCCTTGCTTATCTTCTTGGAACCTTCGATCGCGAAACAAAACGGCGGGTAGTCTTCCAGTGTTGCAACCGAGACCACTTTGTCACTGGCATGAGCCGGGCTCGCAGCAAGGCCGAAGACCAACAACCCCAACAACAGTGCTCTTAGACTCATGCCATGCTCTCCTGTGCCGCGCTCCCCGCGCGCGCCGTTGCTCTGTACGTACTTATCGACCCGACGGTAGCGTAAACCGACGGGATCTCTCTACCTATTTTCTTGTCATGACGGTGACGCCGGTCCAACCCACCGGCGCGCCGTTATCCGCCAGCCGCGTTGCGTTGACCAGATGATGCCACGCAACCTTGTCTCTGGGGTTGCGCTGCATGACGCTGAAGAGCTTCGACTGGGCCGCCGGAAACTCGGCCGCATAGTAGAGATCGATCGCGTCCTGGTAGAGCGGTAGCGTCTCGTCTTTCATGTCGCGCTGATCGGCTGGGTCAGCGGCGTACACTTCGTATAGTGTCAATGCGTTCGACCGTCCAACGACCTGAACCTTGTCCAGAAATCGAATGTTGTAGGCGTCCGGCGTTTCCAGGCGCGATCGCGTTGCCTCGGTGATGATGAAGTTCACACCGTAGAACTTGGTCAGGCCCTCGATACGCGCCGTCAGGTTCACAT
The DNA here is from genome assembly GCA_039030335.1 of Pseudomonadota bacterium. Lineage (GTDB taxonomy): Bacteria > Pseudomonadota > Gammaproteobacteria > HK1 > HK1 > JBCCEJ01. Next base: position 25,218 of record JBCCEJ010000066.1, read on the forward strand.
CGTCTGAAAACGAATCGCCCTGCATGCGGTCGCTTTCACCGACCATACCGACCATCAACGACCCGGTGTTGACGCCGATGCCGATCTGGATGGGTTGTCGGTTGGTGGACAGCCGGTACTCGTTGTACGCCTTGACGGTTTCAAGCTTCTCGATGCCCGCGCCGACTCCGTCGTCCGCGCGCTGTGGAAAGATGGCGTGGATACCGTCGCCTAGGTATTTGATGATGAATCCGCGGTGCTCACGAACGACGGGGCTGACGCGGCCCAGATAAGAGTTGATGAACGCGAAATTGTCTTCTGGTGTCATATTCTCCGACACGGATGTGAAGCCGCGGAGGTCGGAGAACATGACGGTCATTTCGCCGGTTACATAGTCGCCCAGCGCGATGTCCGTAATGCTCGATTTGTCCAGAAAGCTCAGGTAGTCCTGCGGGACGAAGCGCTGCGATGCCTTGTTCATCTCGCGCAGATCGGTGATGTCGTGCAGCGCGGCCAGGATCGACGGCTCATCGTTGAAATCGATGACGCGAAGCGAAACCTCCACCCACAATGTGCGGTCGTTCGGGCCTTTGACGGCAATTTCCTCCCGATCGACCTGCGATTCAGGTGAGAGCGACGACATCAGGGATGCAAGCTGTTCGGGATCCGCAAACAGACTCTCGGAGAGCTGTCCGAGCAACTCGTCAACCGGCGTCGCGAACAGCTCGCCCATCATGTTGTTCGCAAACACGATCGCGCCGTTTGAGAGCCGGCTTATGAGCACTGGGACCGGGGTCGCTTCGACGATCATACGAAGCTGTTGTTCACTTTTGCGAAGAGCCTCGGCGGCCTGTTCCTGTAGTTCGTCTTCGACGACGTCGGCGTGCTCCGTCGTCATCTCAAGGAGGGTCTCGAGGTCCTGACGCTCCTCTTCCAGAGCGGCTGAGACTGTGTCGGCATGCTCGGCGGTAGTTTCGAGCATGATATGCAGGTCCCGATTCTCCTGTTCCAGATCGGCGATCTGCTGACGCATGGCCTCGACTACGCTCGCGGCATCATCCGGCGTGGTCGGAGGGGTGGCGTCCGGGTGGTCCACTATTCGATATCCAGTTCGAGTCCTGGTAGCAGGCGTTGAAAGTTCTTGAGCGACTTGCCTTGCCACGGATAGGCGGCGCTGCCCTTGATATGGACCTTGGACGCGCCATGCTTGCGGACCTGCAGCACGAACTTCGACAGCGTGTTGATCCCTGAGCTGTTCAGAAACTGCAGTTCGCGTACATCCAGGGTCAGGAGTTCAGGTCGGGCGTTGGCGGCATTCAACAGCAGATCCAAGATGGGTTTGTACTGTTCACCACCATGCAGCCGGAACGAGCCCCGGCATGTAATCAGACTCGCCGCTTCGTCGTAGTGTACGGAGTAGTCTTCGTCGACGATTTCCATCGCATAGATTCCAGTGTTGGGGCCGCTATGGGTCTCGACCGCTCAAATATCGAGTTGAACCATCGTCGTGAGGCTGACCGAGCCATCCTCATCGTCTGCGAACTGCCAGGCAAGGGCGGCGCCGTAGTCGTTCAGCATGGTCAGGAAGCCCAATCCTGAACTACCGGCGTCGTCCTCGGCGTTACTCTCAAGCTGCTCCATGTATAGCATGTCTGGATCTTCGGTCAGCAGCCGGTTCAGGAACACCTGGAACGCGCCCAGAGCACCCGGGTCGACGCAGTTCGTGGCGTAAAGGCTTACGACGTCTTCTTCGAGGAACATCTCGATGCTGACCGAGTGCTGGTCCGAGCCATGACTGAATTTCATGGCGTTTTCCAGTAACTCGTTGGCGATGTAGCTGATCGCGTCGCGGATCTCGTTTTGTCGGGCTTTGGTCTTGCTGTCTTCGCCGGGGAAGAACGTGGACAGGTAGCCGGCCAGGAAATCCGCCGACAAGCCGTTGTTCTTCCACCGCTGCTGTAGCGGTATGGACGTTGGAAAGAATCCAATTTTCAGATATTCGCCGACGCCTTCTTTGCGCTCGACAAAAGTGCCGAATGTCTGTGCCATGACGTGCTCGCTAATGAGTCCTTCGAGAAGTGGCTGCGACCGGGATCGCAACGGCGCGCGGGGCTGACGTCGCTGCCTGTTGCAGGGTCAGGTAGCTGCTGCCGCTCATGTGATGTCCAGCTCCAGTCCCGGGAGAATTCGCTTCAGGTTGCGGAGCGACTTCGATTGCCAGGGAATATCCTGACTAGCACGGACCTGGAGCTTCGATACTCCGTGCTTGCGAATTCTGATCGCGAACTTGAACAGCGTGTTGATGCCCTCGCTGTTCAGAAACCGTGCCTGCGTCAGGTCCAAAGTGATCGCGGGTGATTGGGCATCAGCTACGGCCAGCAGCAGATCCACCACGGGGCGATACTCCGTGGCCGGGCCGTGCAGCCGGAAGTTGCCCTCGCAAGTCACGACCGTGCGGTCATCGTTACAGCGCACCTGATAGTGTTCGCCAATGACTTCCATAGATTAAGGATGCTCTGCAGAGGTTGCGCGGCCCGGATGACACCGCGACGCGTCAGCACCGCGTCGGGCGAATCGCGGTTGGCACAATGCGGGACCGTTTCGGTACAACCTGGTGGCAGGTCGCTCGCAAGCAATTCTGGCAGTGCACACGGAGCAAAGCACCTCTAACGCTGTTTCAGGACGACCAACGTGATGTCGTCGTAGACGGTTTGTTTTCCGATGTGACGGCCGACGGCCTCGACGACTGCTTCCTTGACGGCTTCGGCTGACTTCGACCAGTTCTCGCGTATGACCTCGCACAGACGCTCCAAACCGAACTGCTCATCTTTGAGATTCTCGGCTTCGGTGATCCCGTCGGTGTACAGGACCACGCCATCCCCGGGTTCCAGATGCACCGTGGTGTGATCGATGAAATCCGCGATCTCGGCGTCGAGGCCGATGGGAAAGCCGAGGTCGACCGTGTCGACCAGTTCCAGCTCTCCCGACGCGCGCATGACGATCATCTCTTCGTGCTGTCCGCTGAGGCGTACTTCGCCATCCGCGTAGTCGAGTAGCGAGAGCGTCAGGTTCTTGTCTGAAGCCATGCGCTGCGCGTTGTTGTAGAGCGCGCGGTTCAGCGTATCCAGGAACTGGACGGGGTCGGTCACACCATGGGTCAGCAGGGCTCGCACGACACTTTGCGCCATGACCATCATGACGCCGCTCTCGAGGCCGTGCCCGGTCACGTCGCCAATACCGATCTTGACCCGTCCATCGTGTTGCAGCACGTCGTAGTAGTCACCGCCCACCTCGTCCGCCGGCTCCATGTATCCGGCGATCTCCAGACCGGCGACGGATTCGAGTTCCTGGGCGGTGGGCAACAGCATGCGCTGGATTTCGCGCGTGACTTCGAGTTCGGCGCCCATACGCAGGTTTTCCGCCTGGAGCTGCTCGTTCAGCTTGATGATGGCCGCGTTCGCTTCCCCAAGCTCCGCGGTGCGCTCCGCCACGCGCTGTTCGAGCGTCTGATTCGCTTCTTCGAGCTGTGCATTGCGCTGCTGAATCGACTCACGCATGACGTTGAGGTCGGCCGCGAGCAGCCCAACCTCGTCGGGGCTGGTTGCGTCGATTGGCGTGTCCAGCTGGCCTCCCGCGATCAGGTTGGCTGAACGCTGCAGAGCGCTGAGCGGCTGGACGATGTAGCGCCTGGAGATGAGCACGGACGTGACCGCGATCGCGACGATAAGCGCCGCCGTCAGGACGATGATGCCGCCGATGTTGAGAATGATCTGCTCGCGAATTGCATCGCGCGACATCGCGAGCCGCAGCTTTCCGGTCGGCGTTTCCTGATACGAGATGTCGACCGATTTTGCGACGACGTCTGAAGAGTTCAGCAAGTCTTCGAACGACGTGTCCCGGTAGCGTTCGTGCGCACTTCGAGCGACCGATTGCACTTCATCGAGGACCTCCGCAAATACGACATCGTCATCGAGGCGCAGCGCTTCGACGACATCTGTGATCGTATCGGCGTCGACGTTCCAAAGCGGCGTTCTCAAGCTGACACCGGAAAGGTCGGCAGCGTTGTCAAGGCGGGTTTCGAGTGCCGATTCGAGCGTCTGGATGTTGAATACGATCGCGGCGATGGCGAAACCGAGCAGCACCAGTGTGACCGCCGCGGTCAGAGCGTAGGTGAACCGCCGGCCGACACTGCGGACCGGTCGCGTCGCGTCAGTGGCCGCGGATGACATGAACCTGGCTCGCCGCCGAGGGCTTCGCGGGCGCGTGCGGACGTTCGGGGCGGTCTGGTAGGGGCGCCATGACTAGTGTCTCCGGGAGCGAGCTGTAAGCGATTCGCCCGACTCCAATCTTCGACGCCCCGTCTGAAGATTGGCGCGCGTTAAACCTTATACCGGCATTCTCAGGGCCAGTCGAGGAATTACCGTTCCGACGCCGGAGTCGCACAAAGCCTGGCCGTCCTGCGACACATCGATGCCCGCTTTCGCATCATCTATTTGGCGTATTTCAGGCGGATTTTCTCTGCGGTTCCGTCCGCAATCAGTGTGTTCAACGCATCCTGAAGCTGACGTAGCAGATGCGGGTCGGTGTCTCGATGAAACGCATAACCCATTGGTTTACGGGGAAATGTGAATACGACTTCGTAGTCGTCAGGGTTCAGGCCCTGCTCGCGCATCTTGGTCTGCGCGGTAGCGAGTCCGTAGGAGATGACTTCGATACGCCCTCTCCCGAGCTTCTTGATAAGCGTGTCGGCATCTGGCGACGGGTCCATGGCTCTTTCGGACACGCCGGCGTCGCGGAGCAGATCTCCGCCGACGTCGTTGCGCACGACGCCGAACTTCTGGCCGTAGGCTTGCAACTGTTCGAGCGATTCGAACTTGATATTCTGCCCCTTGCGCGCGAGCAGATGGTGGTTCGACAGGTCGCTAATCTGGGGGATTGGGAAGACAAACTTCCAGCCGAAGTCTTCGGTGCGTTCCGCGGTCAGCGTTGCGGAGAAGAGACTGACGCCGGGTTCGTTCTTGATCGCGCGCACGCCACGGGTCCACGGCAGGATCTTGATGTCCTTTTTCGTCCTTGTGAGGCCGACGCGCTTCCACATTTCGACCAGAAGTTCGACCGCAAGGCCGTCGGCGACCTGGTTCGTCGCATAGTTGTACGGCGGATACTCCTCGGTGATCCACTTGATGTCTTCAAGCTTCTGCGCGCTGACCCCCGACGAGAAGATGAAGAGAAAAATGATGCCTGCGAGCTTTCCCATGGCTGTTCCTCTGCGTGTCATGGCCAACCGATGGGCTGAATCCGGACGCCGACCTCAATTGGTTCAGCAACAGTAGCATCCGGGGCAGAACTCCAGAAGCGCTCTGGCGCCCGGGCGTATGGTTCCGCCTGGGCTCAGAAGTCCGACCGCCCGAACAGCTCTTCGAACGAAACCATGATGCAACGCGCAAAGGCTGGACGTGCCCGAAGGGCGGCGTACCAACGCATGACGTTGGGGGGTTCGGGGACGTCCAGTCCCATCCCAAAATACCGGTAGAGCGTCGCGCCGGCGGGGATATCCGCGAGGCCGAAGTGCTCCCCGGACAGGAACTCCTGCCTGGCGAGAATTTGGTCCAGCAGTTCGTAGTCGGCGCGGCACCGGTCACGAGCCGCACAAACCGCGACCATGTCGCGGGTCGGCTCGGGTTGTCGGTAGTAACCCCAGAAAAGCGCCATGAAGTCCGGTTGCAGGCGTGTCGCCTGCCAGTCGAGCCAGCGATCGTCCAACGCTCGCATACCCGGGTCGGCAGACCACCAGGGCGTGCCCCCGTAGCTTGCCGCGAGGTAGCGCAGGATAGTGTGGGATTCCCAGAGGCAGTGTGACCCGTCTTCGAGAACCGGCACTTTACGATGCGGGTTCTTATCGCCGAAGTCAGGCGCCTCCAGCCCGCCAAACCGTCCACCAAGCTCAGTGTGCTGGTAGTCGATATTCAGTTCGTTTAGGAACCACACGACTTTTTGAACGTTGAAAGAGGTGTTCCGGCCGATGAGATGCATGGTGCGTCACTCCGTTGCGGCACGCGTTTTGCTGAGTCTTCCAATCGTAACGGCAAGCGACGGCACAAATCCAAACACCGCGCACGCGGTTCAGGCCCGCCAAATTTCGCTGTCCGGTTTGCAAACGGTTGCCGGGACTGGTTCCGTGGAAGCTGGTTGCCGCCCTGTATCGGTGCAGCGGCCCTGTCTGCTGCCCCGTTAAGGAGCTTTGGCCGGGTAGCGTCAGCCTGACGTCCGACGGGGACGTAACTATCCCGGAACACACAGGACTTTGAATCTTCATGCCCGAAACCCAAGGCCGCGTAGAGCTCGTAGCGCTGCGCAAACAGTTCCAAGACGTTGTCGCTGTCGATGGCATGTGAACAAAAAGGACACCTGATGGCCGGGGGGTGACAAGTAAATGAAATTTATTGGCAGGCATCACTGGTAC
>JBCCEJ010000067.1:0-31597 GCA_039030335.1 Pseudomonadota bacterium
CCCCCTCATCCAGGTTTAAAACGTTTTTCTGTATTCCTTGGTTGATCTATGATCCTAAGCAAATACTGTTTTCAGCGACCATGCCATGTATGAACCTGATGCTATGGGCACCATACTCAATCTGAAAGTAGAGATTGTGCCTCAGAAAGCCTTTGCTTCGGTCTATTCGACGATGTCCTGATATCGGTCGAACATGTGCATGAAGCGGTCGCGCACGAGATTCGTACGACACCGGTCGGCCACCAGATGCTCGCCTCCGGTCACCTCGGTCGTCTCACCGAACAACATCGTGACTTTGTGCGGATACATCTTGTCGAACGCATTGCCGACCGTCGGGTTGGAGCCGCAGCCCGAAGTGGTATCGGACTCGCCGCACTTCGTCGACACCCAGAGGTCCGATACAGGCGCCTCTTCCCGAACCAGTTCGGACGCCCATTGCACGTATTCGCGCGCGACGCGCGACGCCTTCATGATCGTCTCGTGATCGCCGTGGAGCTCGATACCGAAGCCGGTGACGGGCTTACCGGTGGCGGCGATGCCGTCCACGATGTGCTTGGTCCATCCTTCTTCGATACCGATCACGACGACAGCAGCCACGTTCGGATTACAGCCAGCGCCGATCAGCGTACGGAAGTGCAGTTCGAGGTCAGCACCGAACTGCAGGCGGCCATAGGGATGCGGAATCGCGAGCGCGCCCTTGATGTTGTGTTCCACAGCCTTGCAGGCCGCGACGGAGAGGTCATCGACGGGCAGGATGATGACGTGATTGCGCACGCCAACGCGGCCGTTTTCCCGCTTGTAGCCCCAGAATGTTGCGTTGCCTAAATCCATGATTGTCAAGCTCCTCGGGCCGCTTACCAGCGCTTGGTTTTGATGTTGTGCACATGCACGTGTTCGCCGACGTCGATGTCGGCAACCACGCGGCCAATGTCGACGCCGTACTTGATCACCGTGTCGCCTTCTGCAAGCGCGGTGATGGCGAGCTTGTGCCCGATGGGAATGTCGCTGGCGGCCTTGAACGTGATGTCTTTGTCCTGATCCATGATCCAGCCGTTCAGATCATCGCCAGCGCTGACGCCTTCGACGACGACAACTCCAACCGAGTCGCCTTCGTCGTGTACTACGAAGTGAATCATTCCCACCTCCCGGGATAATGAGTGTGGACGCCGGCGCCAGATCGGGTGCGCTTCGACGCTGTGGCAAACGGCCGATGTTAATCGATCCGCACTATCGCGCGCTATGATCGCAGGGGGTTGGGCCGGAATCGGATGACACAATTGAAGCTCTACTTCGAAGACTTCGAGGCCGGCCAGGTATTCGAACTCGGGAGCCGCACCCTGAGTGCCGAGCGAATCCTGGAGTTTGCACGCGAATTCGACCCGCAACCGTTCCACATCGACGAAGCGGCCGCGGCGAGGTCGATTTACGGCCGGCTGATCGCGAGCGGCTGGCATACCGGCAGCACGCTGATGGGACTGGTCGCCGAAGGCCTACTCAACCGTACGACCAGTCAGGGGTCGCCAGGCCTCGAGGAGCTGCGATGGACAAAGCCTGTGTATCCGGGGGACGAGTTGTCGGGCCGGTGCACGGTCGAACAGACCCGTGCGTCACGCTCGAAACCCGACCGCGGTTCGGTGCTCATCCTGTCCGAACTGCGCAATCAGCACGGCGACGTCTGCGTTGCGATGCGCTCTTGGGGAATTTTCCTGCGACGAGGGCCCCGTGCCACACCCGATTAGCTCGCCCCGCCCGGGCCACGAGACCCTGGGGGTTCAGATCAGCTGGCTGAGCTTTCTTCCGGCGGCAAAGGCCCCAGCTCGGCGTAGTGCGGAGCCTGTGCGCTGATCGGCTGAAACGGCTCCTGCTCCGGCTCGGCCGTCGGCTCCTTGCGGAACATCCGGTACACGACGAACAGGCCGTACAGCGTGCCCGTTACGGCCACTACGTACATGAAGGCGCGCGGCTCGGTGAGCTCGGTCAGCACAGTCGTTAGCGCCGGCAACACCGCGCCAGACAGCGACCACGCGATCAGCAGCGTGCTCGATACCGCCACGTAGGCGGTCGGGTCGGCGCGGTCATTGGCGTGGGCATTGGCGACGGCGAAGATCGTCTCGGTAGCCCCGCCCCACAGGCCGAACAGCGTGATCCAGGCCCACAGCGGGACGCTGGACAGCGAGGCGGCGCCAAACGCGCAGCCGACCACCAGCACGCAGGCCACCACGAGCACGTAGCGGCGATCGATGCGATCGGACAGTGCACCGAGCGGCAGTTGCACGACCAGCATGCCGAACTGCATCAGGAATAACAGCGTAGCGATGTCGTCTTTGCCGTACCCGATGGCGGCCATATAGATCGGCGCAAAACCCTGCACCAGCATCGTCATGCCGCCCACCGTCAACAGACCGGCGAGACCAACTGGCGAAATCCGCCACACGGCGCGCAGCGCCACGTTGACAGCCTCGGGCGGCGGCGGCAGCGGCAGGCGAGTGGTAGCCACCGGCAGGATCGCGAGCGTCGCGAGCACCGCGCTCAGCATTACCGCGCCGAGCGAATCCAGCGTTACGAAGCGCAGGAAGTAGGCACCGATCCCGATGCAGAGCACATACGCCATGTAGAACACGGCCACGACCCGGCCGCGCACATCGTTGCTACTGGCGTCGTTCAGCCAGCTCTGGGCTACGACGAACAGGCCCGTGATCGCGGCGCCGGTGATGGTGCGAGAGGCGATCCAGATCCACGCGTGCTCGCCGATGGCCAACACCATGATCGACAAGGTAACGAGTGCCGCCAGGAACACGAAGGTACGCGCGTGCCCGACCCGGCGAATGATGTGCCCGGTCGCCAGGCAGCCGACCAGTCCACCGCCTGCGAGACCGGTGACGACGGCACCAGCGACCCACGACGCTTCCCCGATCGCGGCAAGCTTCACCGGCACGTACGCGAACATCAGACCGTTCGCGAGCGCGATCATGCTCATCGACACGATGATCGACGCGACGGCAAACGGCGATGTCCCCGTGCGTGGCACGGGCAGTTGAGGCAACGAGTCGGCGGTGGTGGACATGGCAGAGGCGTCTGGCGGCTTTCGATGCAGGCTCTGATCGCTTTCTGGAGAAGCTGAGAGCGGGATTAAGGCGCGGATCTTAGCGCCGGAATGGACCGCTGACGTGTACCGGATGCGACGGGTATGAATATGCCGGGAGACGTGCTCTTCCGGTGTTTGTATCGCAGACCGACATCCGTAGAATGCGCGTCCCGCTCAAGTGACTCATCCTCGGGAGGTGACCCATGCCAAAGCGCAATCGTTTCCACGAACAGGAGTGCTTTTGAACCTACCAGCGAGCGCCGCCGCGGCTACCCGTCAGAGACGCGTGTGAAGCGCGGACAACGCGTCGTGCACGGCGATAAAGAGCTGGTTGAAAAGCTCGGCAGAAACGACCCTTGCCCGTGCGGCTCAGCACGCCGGTTTCAAACACTGCTGTATGCGCCTGAAACGCTTTGAGGGTGCCTTGCGGCATCACTATTTTTAGAGACTGAGTCTTCCCTTCACAAAGGACGTGCGGGCCGGCAGCCGACCCGCCGTTCAGCCCGCTCAGGCGATCCACTCACTGACCGGTGCCGCCGCTTCGTTCAGCGGCTGGCTGATCACATCGACGAGCGTTGGCCCATCGTGCGCCACCGCCTCGCGCAGCACGCTCTCGAGCTTGGCCGGATCTTCCACGCGCCACGACTTGACGCCGAACGCGCTCGCAACGGCCGCGTGATCGGTGCGTGTGAAATCCACCGAGTAGTAGCGCTCACCGAAGCCGGCGCGCTGCCCGGCCTTGATCCAGCCGAACACGGCGTTCGAAAACACGATGAATGTGATCGGCATCTTGCGCCGCACGACGGTTTCGAGTTCGCCGCACGTGAAGCCGAAGCTGCCATCCCCCATCAGCGAGACGACTTTCTTGTCCGGGCGGCCAACCCAGGCGCCCATCGCGGCCGACAGCGAGTAGCCGAGCGCGCCGTGAGCACGATTGGAAAACAACGTGCGCCCCGGTACGCGCAATTCGTAAAACGCTGATACGTACGGGCACGGCGTGCCGGGATCGGCGACGACGATGGCGTCGTCATCCAGCACGCGGCGCAGTGTGGCGATCGTGCGTTCGGGCTTGATCGGCTGATCGTCGCTCATCGCGAGCGGTTCGAACGCGGCCCACTTTTTTGCCCGCGCTTCGGCCACTGCCGCGGCGCCTGCGAAAGTCCGGCTTTCGCCGCGCGCATCGAGCGCCCGGTTCAATGCGCGCAGTCCGAGGTATGCGTCCGCGACGAGCCCCGCTTCGGTGGCATAAGACGCGGAGATCACCTCGGGGTCATTGTCGAGATGCACGATGCGCGTGGACTTCGACGGCACCTGCCAGCGTTCGGTCGTGACGGAGCCGGCCCGGCAGCCGATGAAGAAAACGAGATCAGCGTGCTCTACGAGTTCCCGGGTTGCCGGCACGCCGCCGTTGGAGCCGACGACGCCGACGTTGTTCGGGTGCGTCTCGGGGATCGAGCCCTGGCCGGATACGGTCGTCGCAAGCGCGATGTCGAGTCTCGCGACCAGCCGTTCGAGTTCAGCCTCGCCGCCGGCGAGGACCGTGCCGCCGCCGCAGATGATGACCGGAAAGCGCGCGCCGAGCAGCGCGTCCAGCAACGCTTCGACATCTTCCTCGGCCGGCGCTACCGGAAAGGCGGGGAACGTCTTATGTCTCGGGTCAGCCCAGATCTGATCGGCGTCCACCGCGCCTCGCTGCACGTCGATCGGCAAGCCGAGATGAGCCGAACCCGGACGGCCGGTCGTCATCTTGCGAAAAGCCGTGCGCACCATGTCGGGCAGCATGTCGGACTTCGGGATGACGGCGTTCCATTTGGTCACCGGACGCATCAGTCCGTCCTGATCCAGCTCCGTCAGCGGGTAATGGCCGCGGGATGAAACCGAGACGTCGGAGGTAATCGAGAGGATCGGTACCGACGACTCCGTCGCCTCGACGAGCCCCGGCAGAATGTAGGTGGCACCGCCGCCGGAAGGGCCTTCGCATACGCCGACCCGGCCGGTTACGCGCGCGTAACCGTCAGCCATGTACGCGGCCGAGCGCTCATCCCGGGTCAGGATGTGATCGATGGAGTGCTCCAACCGGTACAGAGCGTCGTAGAACGGCAGCGTGGTATCGCCACACAAACCGAACACGTGCCTGACGCCATGCGCATCGAGCATCTTGACCATGGCTTCAGCGCCGTTGAGCGCATTGTCTGTACGATCGGGTTTCACGGTGTGGGGTTTTCCTCTGTGTGTTCCTGGGGCAGCGCAAACCGCCGCTCGCCCGCGCGGGCGACCACGCACACGGCGGCGCGGTCACCGGTGCTCACACGGGTACGATACCAACCGACTCCGTCGCCGGGTCAAACATGATGCGGGCTTCACGCCTCGCGAGCTGCGCCATCACGGCTTCGACCTTGCTGTCGAGGTCGTACTCGGCCGGCCCGTAGTCGGTACCTTCGCGCAGCACAAAAGCCTCTATCACGCCGCGGAGCGCGTCCCGGCTCAACTCCGCCATCGGAATTTCCACCGGCTCGGAAAGTTCTTCGTCTGACATCGATGCACAGTCCTCAGTGCGCACGCGCGAAGACGGCGTCGCCGTGCGGAGTTATCCGCGGCCGGCCGGCGGTCTCGTCCAACACGGACGTATGGCGGACGATATCCGTCAGCATATCGTTGAACGCGCGCGCTGGTGCGGTACCGCCGTAGACACCGGGCATCGAGCGCGGTCGGTCGTTACCTACCCATACGCCGATAACGATGTCAGCGGTGTAGCCGATGAACCAGGCGTCGACGAAATTATCCCCGGTCCCGGTCTTGCCGGCGACGCGTAGCTCCGCCGGCAAGCCCTGGATCGCGCGGCGCCCAGTGCCGAGCCTTACGACGTCGCGCAGCATGCTGGTCAAATCCTGCACGTGACGACCGGCGAACATGCGGCGCCCGCGAGGCTTCGGTGCGCGCCACACGACCCGGCCGGTCTCGGTGGTAATCGCCGTAAAGCCATGCGCCGCAACCGATGCACCGCCATTCGCGAGCACGGCGTAAGCGGTCGTCATCTCAACGAGTGGGACTCCCGCCGATCCGAGCGCAAGACCCCACTGGCGCGGCATGTCGGTGGTGCGCAGACCGAGCCGCTTCAACGTGTCGAACAACCGGTCGAACTTGAGCTCGTCGTGCAACAGTCTGACCGCCGCGGTATTGATCGAGCGCACGAGCCCTTCGCGCATCGTGACGTCCCCGTAGACCTTGCCATCGTGATTTTGCGGCCGGTACGGATTCGGATCGCCCGGCACCCTGATCGAAACAGGCGCTGCCGAGATCCGGGACTCGGGCGACAAACCCGATTCGAGCGCGGAGAGGTATACGAACGGCTTGAACGAAGAGGCCGGCGGACGCGAGAGCAGGCCAGCGGTGCGCTTGGCCCGGTTCGCGCCGCGGGCTTTGACGTCCGAGCCAACGCCGCCGACCATCGCGAGCACGCGGCCGTCGGGCCGCATGATCACGGCGGCACCCTGCGATGCCGCGATGCCGGCGCGCTGCAGCGCGCGTACCTGTTTCGCCAGATGCCGTTCCGCGTAGATTTCGAGTTCGGCGTTCAGACTGGTCAGCACCTTGTAGTCGCCATCCGGCAGCGGTGACAGGGCGCGCGCCACATCCGCGCGAATCCACTGCCACAGATGGCCCAGGTAGGGTTTGTACGGCGGTCGCTTACCGAAGCGCGGCACGAAGTTCGCCGGAAAGCGCGCGCCCTCAGGCGCGTAGCCGTGCCTTCGCATCAACGCGACTATCAGCGTCGCACGACGGATCGCACCACTGCGATTTTCCCGCCAGTTCCAGCCCGGGCGCTTGATCGCCGCGGCCAGGAACGCAGCTTCGTCGCGCGTCAACCGCGACGCCGATTTGTTGAAGTAGTCCCGGGCGCCAAGTTCCACGCCGAAGTTACCGCGCCCCAGATACAGTCGATTCAGGTAGAGCGCCAGGATCTCGCGCTTGTCCATGCCGAGTTCCATCTTGATCGCCCACAACAGCTCCTTCAGCTTGCGCACGATACTTCTGGATTCGCTCAGAAACAGATTGCGAGCCAGCTGCTGGGTGATGGTGGAGTTGCCGGCGCAGCCGGTGGCACTCGAAAACACGTTCAGCTTGCGCGCGACGCAGAAGAGCCCGGCCTGGATGAACTTCGCGATCATGTAATCCGGGCTGTGCTCGAAGAAACGATGGTCTTCGCTCGCGATCACCGCGTTGATGAAGTGTTCCGAAATATTGTCGAGGCTCGTATTGAGACTGTAGTCGTAACGATTGCCGAGCAGTGAAAGCCGCGCCGAACCGTCGTCGGCCGTCGATTTGCGCACGTGTACGTGCGCGCTTCGTGCGAGCGCGCGCGTCTCGTCGGTACTCGGGAGTTCCAGCCACTGCCAGCCGATGACCACCAACAGCGCCGCACTGGCAAGTACCACACCGGTCAGCGCGAAACGCCACGGAAATCCGCCGCCCGCCGGCTTAAGCAGCGCCTGTGCCTCGCGCCTCTCAGCGTCGTCGCCAACGGCGATGGCCTGGCGCAACGCCGCGCGCGCGGCGCGCAAACGCCCCGCCGCGAGCAGCGCGCGCGCGCGGTTCAGCGCTTCGCGGGCGACGCTGCCAGTTGAGGGCTCTTCGTCATAGCGCCGGGCGAGCGGTTCGGTATCCGGGTGGTAAACCTCTGCTTCGGACAATTCGTCCGGCATCTCGGCACTGATGTCGAATTCGTCGGACGGCGACAGATCGGATGACGGGTCGCGAGTTGCATCATCTGGCGCGGAAGCCACTTCCGGCGCCGGTTGCACCGGCGTGAACCGCACCGTTGGAATCAGCGAAGTGCCGGCTGCCAACGCGGCCACTTCGATGTGGCCCGGCTGTAGGAACGCGACGGTGCGGGCGACCAGTTCCCGCGCGGGCGTAGGTCCGGGCGGCGCGACGTCACCGCGATGCACGCGTTCGAGCCAGCGGTCGCGCCGCCGTTCCAGCGCGCGGGTCAAGAGCGCCGCCGGCAGGCTCACGAAACCCACCCCAAAGGTTGCTGCCAACCCCAGCAGCGGCGCCATCGGATGCGGTGCCCACGCCGAGAACACCATCAGTACCGGCATCTGGACACCGAGCACATAGCGGACCAGAAAACGCCGAACGGGCGTCTCGTCGATCTGATAGCGCAGGAATCCCACGCTCCCGGCACTGGCCTCGGCCGCGCGCTCGCCCAGCCAGTGCAACCCGGTGAAGACCAGCAGTACGGCCACCTGCACGAGCGCCTGACCGAGCGCGGCGTCCAGCCAGTCGCCCGAGCCAAGCCCCGGTAACTCGATCACGCGCGGCGGCGCGGGGAGCACGGCGAGGGCCTTCCACGCCGCGATCAGCAGCCAGAGATCGCAGAGCACGAACAGCAGGAAGCGGCTCCGCCTGAAGCGCAGTTGAATGCGCAGCGGCTGCCTTGGAAACGCGTGCTGTAGCAGCGCACGGCCAGCGTCCAGGCGCACGCGCGCGATCCAAAATGGCAGCAACATCAGCCGCGCGAGCGTCAGAAACAGGGTCAAGCCGAGCAGTACGCCCAGCGCCTGTGGCAACCCGAACAGCTGGATGAAGTTTTCGAGGCCGCGCGCGAGCCAGACCTCGAAGCCGGGGAATTGCCTCGCGAGCCACCACAGCAGGCCAACGATCAGAGCGAGGCGAAGCGCCGCAGAGATCACTTCAGCTGGCCCTGATGCTCAGCCGGCCCGCGACGCCAGGCGGAAATCGCTCAAGTTGACATCGGCCCGCACGTCGTCTCGCAGCGTGGAAATCTGTTTGTACAAAAGCACCTCTTCGCGCTGCGCCATCAGGTTCTCACGCTGACGGCGCGTGAGCTGCTCCGCGGCTTCCAGCACACCCTCGACTGTGCCGTGCGCCGCGAGCAGCTGTGCGGCCGTTTTCGAGCCGATACCACGCACGCCCGGCACGTTCTGCGAGCTGTCGCCCGCCAGCGCCAGGAAGTCTGCGAGCTGGAGTGGTTCCACGCCAAAACGCTTGTGTACGTCTGCCGCAGTCAGTTCGCGATTCTCGAAGTGGTGCCAGACCCGGACGCCCGGGCGAAGCAGCGACAACATGCTCTTGTCGGTAGACAGGATCACGACGTTCCGGCCGTGCTGACTGAGCGCGTGCGCCACCGACGCGATGATGTCGTCGGCCTCGAAGTCGCCGACGCGCAGAGCCCTGACGCCGGCACTCGCCAGTGCCGCCTCCAGCCGTGGTAGTGCCGCGTTCAACGAGTCTGGCATCGGCGCGCGATTCGCCTTGTAGTCGTCGAACACCGCCTTGCGCCAGCCACCGCCACGACCATCCATCGCCAACATCGCATGGGTCGGCGAAAAGTGCCGTAACGCGCGATCGGCCGAGCGCACGACGTTGCGTTCGAGGTCGTCGACATCCATCAGCGACGCGTCGCCCTGGCCGCCGCTCGCGTCCACGCGCTGCATGCCGGCGTGCACCCGGCGAATCAGATTCAGCCCGTCGAAGATCAGGGTCAGCAATCGACATCTCCACCGGTGTCGCAACCCACCGGGCCCGTCGCGCGAGCCGCGCCACCATTCAGCTTGAGTTCAGCCAGAGTGATGGAGAATTGTGCCATGATCACGAGCAATACCAGACTGGCGGCGCCGCTGGCACCAACGCACAGCCGGGCTGACGAGATCGGGCCTGAAACGCCGGTCCCGTGGCGGGCTAGCCGACGCTCCGCCGCCAGCGCAGGAGAAGTTCGATGCAGCTTCGTTTAGCAAAACTGGGACTCGTGCTCGCGGTCGCGATCATGGGCGCGACGCTGACGATACCGGTGCACGCACAGGCCGCGAGCGCCGCTGAAGCTGCCGCGATGGTCAAAGCCCGTACGAAAGGCCGCGTGCTCGGTGTGCGCACTGTAGAGACCCAGGGCAGGCGAACCTATCGGGTCAAGGTGCTGACCAGTAAAGGGGTCATGCGCACGGTCAACGTACAACATAGGAGCCGCTGACGTGCGGCTTCTGGTCGTCGAGGACGAAGCCGCACTGCGCGACGACCTCGTGCGCCAGCTCTCGGCTGAGGGCTTCGTCGTCGACGCGGCGGCCGATGGTGAAGAAGGCCTGTACGCCGGTACGGAGTTCGCGCTCGACGCGGCCATTTTCGACCTCGGTTTGCCAGGACGTTCGGGTATCGATGTGATCCGCGAGCTGCGGGCTAACGGACGCGACTTTCCAATTCTGATCCTGACCGCGCGGGATTCGTGGCAGGACAAAGTGGTCGGGCTCGAAGCAGGCGCCGACGACTATCTCGCGAAACCGTTTCATTTCGAAGAACTGCTGGCTCGCGTGCGCGCCCTGCTACGGCGGGCAGCCGGGTGGAGCACCGATACGCTGCGCTTCGATTCAGTCGAGCTGGACACGCGCGGCCAGACCTTGAAAGTGAATGCCGCCAGCGTCGAACTGACCGCGTATGAGTACAAGGTGATCGAATACCTGATGCTGAATGCTGGCGAAGTCGTCTCGAAGGCAACGCTCGGCGAGCACGTGTACGGTGAAGACCTCGATCCGGACAGCAACGTGCTCGAAGTCCTGATCGGCCGGGTTCGACGCAAACTCGACCCCAATGGCGATCTGAAACCCGTGGAAACCCTGCGCGGCCGTGGTTACCGCTTCGCCCTCGCACGTTCCTGACCGGCTGACGCCGCGCCTGGGTGTGCGCCGGGCTGTTGTCCAACGTACGGACCCGCAATGCCCTCGCTGAAGCGCAGACTGTCGGGCGCAGTGGTCGCGACGCTCGCCGTCACCCTCACGCTAACCGGCCTGGCACTCGACTCGGCGTTCCGGGCCTCCAGCGAAAAGTTGGTCGAAGAGCGCCTGCAAGCCCGCATCTACGCCGTTCTGGCCGCGGCCGATGAAGACCTGGACGGCGAACTGCAAGTCGCCGAACCGCCACCCGATCCGCGACTGGTGACGCCCGGCTCGGGTCTTTACGCACGTCTTTCCGCGACGCCTCCAGGGCAATCCGACCAGGCGATCTGGCGTTCGCCGTCGCTGCTCGGCGAGCAGGTGCGGTTCCCGCCTCCTGGCGCCCAAGGTGAAACGCGTTTTGGACCGGCGACCGGCACGGACGGCGAGCCACTGTTCGGCGCGGCGTTTGCGCTCACCTGGGAACTCGTCAACGGTGAGAGCATCTCGGTGCTCGTGCAGATCGCGGAAGACCGCGCCACCTACGAAGCGCAGGCGCAGTCGTTCCGTCAGAGCCTGTTGACGTGGTTCACCGCGGCCGTGGTGCTCATCATCGCGGTGCAGCTCGTCATTCTCGGATGGGGACTGACGCCGCTTGCGCAGGCAGCACGTGAAGTGGCGGCGATTCGCGCTGGCGAACGCGCACGGATGGACGGCGACTACGTGGCGGAGTTGAAACCTCTCACGGGGAGCATCAACCGCCTCATCGACGCCAACGAACAGCGCGTCAAACGCCATCGCGATGCGCTCGGCAATCTGGCCCACACGCTGAAGACGCCGCTCGCCGTGGTGCGCAGTGCGATGGTGGGTGTCGAACCGGAACTTCGCAGCGCCGTCGACGAACAGGTACGGCGCATGGACGACGCGGTGGCTTATCATCTGAAGCGCGCCGCCGCCGGCGGCGAACGGGCGCTCGGCGTCTCCACAGACGTGCGCGCCACGGCACAGTCGATCGCCAATGCACTCGGCAAAGTCCACGCGGATAAGCAGCTCACGTTCGATCTGGCGAGCGTCGAGGCTTCTGCGCGGTTCCATGGCGACCAGGGTGACTTGATGGAGATCCTCGGCAACCTGTTGGACAACGCGGCCAAGTGGGCCAGCACCCGCGTCGCGATGTCCGCACGAACGACCGACGACAACGAACTCGTTATCGACGTAACCGACGACGGCCCCGGGTTGGACGATGCCGCGCTCGCCCGCATCGTCGAGCGCGGCGTGCGTACCGACCCGGACACACCCGGACATGGCATCGGTCTCGCCGTCGTGCATCAGCTCGTCTGTGAGGTCTACGGCGGCACGCTCGAATTCGGGGCCGGTGAGTTGGGTGGACTCCGCGCGCGTCTCGCACTGCGCGGTCATCCCGGTGTGGAATAATCAGGCGGCTATCATCAGGCCCCGCGCCTGATCCCCTGAACCGCTACCGGAGGTACCGCCCGTGTCTGACTGGACCAGCAACTACCAGATCTTCGATTTCGACCGTCCCGCGGAGAAAGTGCTGCGCATGACGCTGAACGAGACGTTCCCGTTCAATACGCTCGACCAGCGCGGCCACTGGGAAATTGCCAACGTGTGGCGCGATATCGATGCGGACGCCTCCATCAACGTGGCCATCATCACCGGGCGCGGCAAAGCGTTCAGCGCGGGCGGCCATTTCAACGTCGAAGAGCAGCTGATGGTGGACAACAACTACCGGATCGCAACGTTCAAAGAAGCGCGCGATCTGGTCTTCAACATCGTGAACTGCTCAAAGCCGGTCGTCTCCGCCATCAACGGCGTCGCCGTCGGTGCCGGCCTCGCGACCGCGTTGCTGGCCGATGTTTCCGTCGCGGCGCGCAATGCCACGATCATCGACGGCCACACGAAGCTCGGCGTGGCAGCCGGCGACCACGCGGTCATCTGCTGGCCGCTGATGTGCGGTATGGCCAAGGCCAAGCACCTGCTGTTGACGTGCGACGCCATCGACGGCGCGGAGGCCGAGCGGATTGGGCTCGTATCGCTGGTCGCCGATGCCGACGAGCTGCAGGCGACCGCTGAAAAGGTCGCGATCAAACTGGCGACCGGAGCGCAAAGCGCCATTCGTTTCACCAAACACGCGCTCAACAACTGGTACCGCTCGATGGGACCGCACTTCGACGCGTCGCTCGCGATGGAGATGCTGGGCTTTGCCGATCCGGACGTTCGCGAAGGACTCGACGCGATCATCGAAAAACGCAAACCCAACTTCTCGGACGATTCGCCGCTGTGAGCACGCCGGCCATGCACCCGGATCTCGATCTGCAACAGAGCATTCGCCCGGGACTCGACATTCTCGCCAACGAGATCATCATCGCGTCGAAGAAGCGCGCACGGTTTCCACGTAACCCCGAGGTCTATCACCCGGGGCTCGTGGCGCACGATGCCAGCTTGACCCTGCTTCGCTATGAACTGGGGCGCATCGAAGCCATCCATGCCGAACTCGGCCTGTACATGTATGCGGATCAGGAGCCGTTCACCGACGTCGACGACGTACCATCAGTGATCGTGCGCGATTCACCGCCGAGCCCGATCGAGCGCATGCGAAGCAACGTCGGCGAACGCATCGTCGACTTCTACATCCCGTGGATGGAAACGGGGTGTGAGGCGGGCAGCAACCCGGATACGTTCGGGGAAACGGTAACCGCCGACGTCAATGCGCTGCTCGCGATCATGGAGCGCATCAATCTCGGCAAATACGTAGCTGAATCGAAATACCTGGCGGCACCGGAGAAGTTCCGGGCCGCCGGCTTCGACCGCGAAGCCATCCTCGACCTGATCATCGTGCGCGAGCGGGAGCACCAGGTGTTCGATATCGCGAGACGCCTGGCGGAAAACTACGCGTTCGACCCCGAACAGGCGGTGTCGCTATTCGAGTTCATGGTGACCGTTACCAAAGACGTCGAGGTCGACTACATCCGCCGGCGGCTGACTCTGGAACAGAGTTAGAGATCGGCGCGGATGCCGATCCGCGCTACTCAGCCGCGTCAGCAACTCCGTCGGGTGCTTCGACAACCCGCGTCTTGAAATTCGCCGGCGCGACGATCTCGAGAACCGCAAAGTCCTGCGAGCAGGCGATCTCGCGATGAGGAATGCGCGGGCGCTGATTGATGCAGTCCCCCTTGCGGATGGTCCGCACGCCCTCGCCGGCATATTCGAACGTGGCCCAGCCGTTCAGCACGTAGACCATCTGGAAGTCGCATTCGTGAATGTGCCACTCCTGCACTTCGTCGCTCATCTCCTTGCCGTTTGCCCGCACGATATGCGCGACGTAGTCACCGGCCGTACCCTCTTTGATGCCGAGGTCACGGTACTCGAAGATCTCCCGGAGCCCCGGTGTCCACTCGGCGCCCTCCGCCTCGTTGTGCGTGAATTTCCAGTCTTTGATCATGACGTTCGCTCCGCCGTTCGTCGCAAAACTCCCGGGCCGCCACGGACCGGGTAATGCCGAGACTAGATCAACGTCAGCGTGAAGACCACTACACCTAAGCGAGATCCCTGATGGACGCGACGAAGGGGTAAACCAGGCCCGAACCGGAGCTGCGCCTAACGCCAACCGCCAAGTTCGACCATCTCCCGTGCTTGACGCCGCCGGTCCGGTGCCGCTCTGATCGCGCTATCGTTAACGGCCAGCACCTTGATGCCAGCCGTATCGCCAGCAGGAGCGCGAACATGACGTCAACACCACTGTGGCAGTTGAGTGCGGTCGAACAGGCTGAGGGGATCCGCGCCGGCACCTTCAGTGCAACGGAGGCCGTCGAGGCAGCCATCGCCCGGTTGGACGAAGTGAATCCGACGCTGAACGCCGTAACGATGGATCTGCGTGAGTCAGCGATGGAAGCGGCCGCCGCAGCAGACCAGCGGCGCGCGGATGGCGACCAGACGCTCGGCCCGCTGCACGGCGTGCCGGTGACCATCAAGGAGAACATCGACCAGGAAGGTCTCGCGAACACTAACGGGCTGCCGGCGCTCGCTGATCAAATCGCGCCCGCCGATTCGCCGGTCGCCGCCAATCTGCGCAAAGCAGGCGCCATCGTTATCGGACGCACGAATACGCCGGAATTCAGCTACCGCTGGTTCACCGACAATCCACTGCGCGGGCGTACCCTTAATCCATGGGACGCGAACGTCACGCCGGGCGGCTCCTCGGGGGGCGCAGCCTCAGCCGTCGCCACCGGGGTGGGAGCCATTGCGCACGGCAACGATCTGGGCGGCTCGCTCCGCTATCCGGCCTACGCGTGCGGCGTGGCGACCATCAAACCGGGGCTGGGACGCATTGCCGCCTACAACCCGTCGTCGGTCGAAGAACGGCCGCCGACACTGCAGTTGATGAGCGTGCAAGGTCCGATCGCCCGCGAGATGCGCGACGTGCGACTCGCTTTCGAAGTCATGGCAGCCGCCGATCCGCGCGATCCGTGGTGGGTGCCGGCACCGCTGCGCGGGCCGGAACTTGCGGGCCCCATACGCGTCGCGATGACCCATGGGCCGCACGATCAGCCGATCGATCCCGGCGTCGCAACGGCCATCCAGCAGGCCGCAGATCACTTGAGCAACGCGGGTTTTGCGGTCGAAGCGGTAGACCCGCCGCACATCGAAGAGGCGGCCGAACGCTGGCGGCAACTCATCGGGGCCGACACCCGGGAGATGATGATGCCGGCGATCCGCGAATACGGCTCGGAACGGCTGAACGAACTGGCCGGCGTGTTTGGCGAGCTGAGTGATGCGTACGACCTCGCGACCTACATGCGGCTCAGCGCCGACCGCACGCGGCTCTGGCGCGAGTGGGCCGAGTTCATGCAGGACTATCCGCTGGTGCTGGCGCCGGTTTCACAGGTGCCGCCATTTCCGCAGGGCGCCGATGAGCAAGGGGCGCTCGCGTATCGCGAACTGGTTGCGCAGCAGGCCATGCTCTACGTCATCAACCTGTTGGGTTTGCCGTCTGCCGCGGTGCCCACGGGGCTGCACGAAAATGTGCCGATGGGCGTCCAGCTGATCGGGCCACGGTTTCGTGAAGACCTCTGCATGGATGCGGCGGAGCGCATCGAGGACGCCGTTGGCGTGCTCGCGCGCGAGCTCTGGAGCCGGAATTGAGCGACGTCGCCCCGAGCCCTGACACGCGACTCGAAGCCATCGAGAGCAAGCTCGCGTTTCAGGAGCATACGATCGCGCAGTTGGACGACGTGGTCACGGCGCTGCGCAAGGAGGTCGACCAACTGCGCGACGTGCAGCGCGTGCTGCTGGAACGGCTCCGGGAAATGGGCGACGCCGACGCGCCCAGCAATACGGCCGAAGAGCGGCCACCCCACTACTGATCTCGCCCGAACCGGCGCACCGGGACGCACGGCAACCGTGCTCTCCGGCCGTGGATTGACCCGGCGGACCGTCGGGACGCAGGCGGGGTTTGGTGAGGCCTGCATCGACTCCATATGTGGCCGTAGCCGGCGGCTCCCGGATGACATCCAAGGTGTGTCCGCGGTACCGCCTGCCGGGCCACTGTCAACGACCTTGGAGCAATGCTATTTGAATCATCTGCAAATGCTGACCCGCTACAAAACCTGGGCCGACACGTTGCTGTACGACGCCGTGGCAAAACTCACGCCGGATGAGCTGACGATGCCCCGCCCCATCGTGTTCGGGAGCATTCTGCGCACGCTGCATCACACCTACGCGATGGAATGCGTCTGGAAAGCACACCTGCTCGGGCGCTCGCACGAGCTCGAGACGCGCAACCCGCAGGACTGTCCGCCGCTCGTGGAGCTGGCGTCGGCGCAGGTCGAAATGAACGCCTGGTACGCGGGCTATGTCGACGCGCTGCCAGCCGCGCAGCACGGCGAAGAAGTGCGGTTTACCTTCATCGGTGGCGGCGACGGAGCGATGACCCGAGAAGCCATCTTGCTACATGTCGTGAATCACGCGACCTACCACCGCGGACATATCGGCGACATGATGTACGACTGTTCGGTAACGCCACCGACAACCGATCTGCCCGTCTATCTGACCCAGGCTTAGGGTCAGACGCGCTGCCGCGGGAGTGCGGACCGTGCTCAGGGCTCCAGCGGTGCGACCAGTTTCTGCCCTTCGACCCTGACGCCGCCGCGTTGCTTCGGATCGGCACTGCCCCAACGCTGCGCGTAGTAATCCGGCAGCGGCCGGCCGTCTCCGGCGCACAGCCAAAGGCGCAGCAGGTGGCGGCGCAGCTCGGGTTCGGGAAAGTCCTCGAAGCCGGTGCGGTCGTGCAGGATCTGTGGATTGTGCAGCAGTTGGATGTCGCCGGGCTCGAAGGCCATCGACAGGTGGATACCGGGCTCGTCAACGATTTCGTCGATCAGATCGAGCAATGCGACCTGCTCGTCGGTCAACGCCGGCACATCGTCAAACCGGCGTGCCGATTCGATATAGCGGCGCACGTGGTGCGTCGACAGGTTCCCGCCGTACCAGCTGGCGATGGGCATGTAGTACCAGGGCGGCTGTCCGGGCGGGACTTCGGAACGGCGGTCGAAGTAATTCGGCTGGAACAGCGTTTCGACCAGTTCCGGCGCGCGCGCCAGGACTTCGTTGTAAAGCGTGACCGAACTCACGATGGTGCTGAGCCCACCGCTCTTGGCTTTGCGCCAGCACATCAGTGCGACGATGTCACACGAGTCCGAGTGATAGTACTGCCGCGCATTGGTCTGATAGATGCGCGCCGTCGGATCGTTCTCATCGCGCCCAATATCGGTGACGTGCCCGAGCAGATGCCCCATCGCGTTTTGCGACACCGGCACGCCGAGATGCTGGCCGATGCCCCAGTAAGCCATGGCGGCCTCTTCAAACGTGTAGTTTTCAACCGGGATACCGCGCAGCAGCGCAAAGCCGCGGCCCTTCAATACGTCGCTGCGGATCCGGGCCAGCGGCTCCGCCAGCGCGCCCAGCGGGAACTCCGCTGGGCCAATATCGATAATCTCCCGGCCGGCTGCCTGACACTGGTCAACCGCGTCACGCAGCGCCTGTTTCTCCGCGGTGGAGAACTCGTACATCCAGCTGGTGTCGGCCGTGAGGTCGGATCCGCGCCACGCTTCCGGCCCTTCCAACGGGCCGTCGGGAATGGCGTTTTCAATGCTGGGCTTGAGTTGTGCGGACATGGTGGGGAGTTCCGAGAGCAACGGGAGAGCACTCACCAGCTTACATCAAACACTTGCGTACGACGGCCGGTCGAGATGCATCGGCCAGACCAAAGGGATATGTGAGCCCCATTCCGTGACATACGGAGAATTCACCTGTCATAGATAGATACTGTCACTCCGGGTAGTTGGACGAGACGGGTCCGCGCTGCCCGGAAAACGAGAGAAATGCCATGTTCAATCTGTACAGAGCGGGTCTGTACGCGGCAGCCTGCTGCATGTGGTTCGCCAGCACCCAGGTCAGTGCCGGAGACGCCGCTGGCCCGCATCTCAGCGATACGTTGCAGCCATCGCCGGACCTGAGTCCACGCGAAGTTGTCGCCATCCAGCTCGAGGCGCTGCGCCACAATCCGGCTGACGATAAGGGCATCGAAGTCGTCTATCGCTTCGCAGCGCCGTCTAACCGCGCAAACACGGGGCCATTGTCTCGCTTTACGCGCATGATCAAGAACGGGCCTTACGCGCTGATGCTGAACTTCGACTCGGTCCTCTACGATAGAACTGTCATCAAGGGCGAACGCGCCCGGCTGCGCGTCGTGGTGACTTCGGCCGAGCGCAAGTTCGGCTATACGTTTATCCTAGGCCGGCAGACCAGCGCGCCCTACGAGGGCTGCTGGATGACCGAAATGGTCAGCGTCGTGCCGTTGGGCGGCCAGCTGGCACTAGCTCACTAACGCGTCCGGACCGCGCGGGCCGCCGAAGCGGCGCCAGGCGGCTGGCGCCTTGCGTACGGGCGGTATCCGCGTATGTCTCTGAAGCTGATCGGCGCCGGCTTTGGCCGTACCGGTACCCTGTCGATGAAGCTGGCCCTGGAGCAGCTCGGTCTGGGGCCCTGTTACCACATGGCCGAAGTGCTGAAGAACCCGAGCCACGACCGCCACTGGCTCGCGGCCACGCGCGGCGAATCGATCGATTGGTCCGACATATTCGCGTCCTTCCAGGCAACCGTCGACTGGCCCGCCGCCTACTTCTGGCGTGAACTCCTGGACGTCTACCCGGATGCCAAGGTGCTGCTGAACGTCCGCGAGGAGACGTCGTGGTACAAGAGCATCAGCAATACGATTCTGAAGGTACTGCCCGCACCGCCGTCCGAGCACTCTAAGGCAACGGAAGAGCACCGGCAGATGACGCGCGAGCTCATTTTGGAGCGCACCTTTGACGACCGGTATACGGACGAGGACCATGTCCGATCCGTATTCCGCCAGCACAACGCCGCGGTCATCGATGCCGTAGCGCCAGAGCGGCTGCTCGTATATCAGTCGGGAGATGGCTGGGAGCCCCTGTGTGCGTTTCTCGGCGTCGACGTCCCGGATGCGCCCTATCCCAAGACCAACTCGACCGAGCAGTTTCTGGATCGGCGCACTTGGCGATCGGACACCGACGCTAGCACCGGGCCGAGCGGGAACTGAGGCCTGGGTCATGAGTGCGGTTTCGGAAGCACCCGCTGAGGAGCGCGACAACAGCAGCGCCGTTGCCCTCTATTCGAACGTTGGCCATCTGTTGACGCACATGGTCACGATTCTCTATGCAACCGCCGTACTGCACCTCCCAACCGTATTCGAGCTGCCCTACGGCGAGATGCTCGGCCTTTCGAGCCTCGGGCTCGTGCTGTATGGCATCGCAGCGTTGCCGGCCGGCTGGCTGGGCGATCGCTGGAGTCAGGTTGGCATGATGGTCGTGTTCTTCGTCGGTATCGGCATTGGATCGGTGGTCACCGGGCTTGCCGACGGCAAGGTCGGGCTGTTCATCGGCCTGACGCTGCTCGGACTGTTCGCCGCGATCTATCACCCGGTCGGTATCGCATGGCTTGTAGCGACGGCCAGGCGCCGCGGAATCACGCTCGGAATCAACGGCGTGTTCGGCGGCACCGGCAGCGCGCTGGCCCCGCCATTTGTCGGCTTGATGATCGATTATTTCTCGTGGCGCGAAGCATTCGTCATTCCCGGTGTCTTCAGCATCATCGCCGGCGTCTGGCTATGGTATGCATGGAAACGCGGCGATGTCAGTGATGCCCGCGTCGATCGCACCCAGACGCCGGCTGCAGGCGCCAGCGCGATCAAACGGGCGTTCATCGTGCTGACGCTGACGATGATGTGTAACGGCTTCGTCTACTCGGGCCTCACCAGCACCATGCCGAAGCTCTTCGAAATCGGACTCGGGCCGTCCATGGCCAGCAGTTACACCGAGATAGGCCTCTACGCGGGTGCCGTGATCGGCTTCGCCTCGTTCAGCAGCCTGCTCGGCGGCTGGCTGGCCGACCGCATATCGCCGCGGCTCATCTACATCGCACTGTGGGCTGTCCTGACCGTGCCGCTGTTCTTCGTGACTTCGATGTTTGGTGCCGGGCTCGTGTCGATCGTGGCGGCCGTCCTGATCGTCAATACCGGATTTGCCGCGGCGGAGAACATGCTGGTCGCGGAGTACACGCCGTTCGAGTGGCGCGCGCTCGCCTACGGCGCAAAGTTCGTGCTGGCGCTCGGCGTTGGCGGCCTCACGGTGCACGTCGCAGGTGTGCTGTTCGATGCCAACGGCAATTTCGATCTGCTCTACGCATTGTTCGGTATCGCTGCGATCCTCGCGACCATCTGTGCCCTGCTATTGCCGGGCAGGCGCGCGGCCGCAACCTGAGGCAACACCTGGCACGGCGGGAATCCTCTCAAACAGTTGGAGAACAACATGGGCACTCTGGCGGAACAGACAGCCATCGTCACCGGCGCAGGTACCGGCATTGGGGCTTGCGCATCACTGCGGCTGGCAGCAGAAGGTGCCCACGTCGTGCTGGTCGGCAGAAGGCGTGAGCCGCTGGAGCAGACCGCTGCCGGCATTCACGCCGCGGGCGGCAGCGCTACCGTCATGCCATGCGACCTGGAAGACGGCGCTGCAGCTGCCGAACTCGGCGCTGCCGTCGCGCGCGATCGCGGACGGATCGATCTGCTGGTCAACAATGCCGGGCACAGCTCCAGAGTGCGGTCTGTGCGATACGTCTCCCCTGAGGAGTGGGATTCTGTCTTCAAGGTCAACGTGGAAGGGGTCTACCGGCTTACGCAGGCTGTGTTGCCCACGATGCTCGATGCCGGACGCGGTACGGTAGTGACCATCGCTTCGGTTGCCGCGATAAACGCGGGCATGCTGGGAGGCGCGTCCTACGGCGCCGCCAAATCGGCCGTGTGGAGTTTCATGCGGAGCATCAACGCGGAGCTGCGCAACGAAGGCATCCGCGCCTGCACCATTCTCCCGGCCGAAGTCGACACGCCAATCCTGGACAACCGCCCATTGCCACCCGACGCGGCCGCGCGCGCCACGATGATGCAGCCAGAAGACGTCGCCGACGCGATCGTTTTTTGCGCGACGATGCCGCAGCGCACGCTGGTCGAACAGATCACGTTGCTGCCGACACACGCTCGCGATGTCAGTGCGGATATCGCCGCCGCCCGCGCTCAGCGCAAACCGTGAGCGAGGTGGGCGCCGTGTTGGGAAGCGGCACGGCCCTCACCGTTAACCCTGAATGCGATAAGCCCGTGCGGCCGTGCCGTGGAACAGACTGCGTTTTTCATCGGGCGAATAGTTGGCCGCGATGCGCTTGAAGGCGTTCCATAACACGCCGTACCCCGCGCCGCGCCCGTCCACCGGGTAATTCGACTCGAACATGCAGCGCTCTGGGCCAAACAGATCGATCACCGTATGGATCGGTTCGGCCCAGAGGCTCGCCAATGTTTCGGAGGTGGGTGGCACCGGCTCCTTGTCCCAGCGAAAGCCCATCATCGGCATGCCGATGCCGCCCACTTTCAAGAAGGTGTTCGGTAAGGCGGCTAGCACCGCCATCGACTGACGCCAGGCATCCAGCTCAGCGTCGCGACGATCTTTGTAAGGACCAACACCCAGGAACCCGCCCAGGTGGTTGATCACAACGGGCGTATCCGGGCACGCCGCCAGTGCGTCGGCGAGCGCCGGAAGCTGCGGGTGATAGACCATCGCGTCGTAACTGAACCCGAGTCGCCCGAGCGTGCGCACGCCGTCAAGAAAGTTGCGATCGTCCATCGCTGCGCTCGGGCGCATCTTGAGTGGCGGGTGATCGCTTTGGGCAGTGATGTAGCGAATGCCGCGAAAGCGCCCGTCACCCGCCTGCGCATGTGCTGCCAGCACCTCTTCCACGCGTTCACCGAGAGTCAGATCGGCATGGCCGACAATCGCCGCGATCTCGGTATTGTCCGATGCCGCGCTGGCTTTCGCCCGAGGCACTACAAAGCGCGTCTCGCCTACGGGACGCAAGTGCTCCGGGCCGTCCGTCAGGTATTCGGCGTGGCATTCTATGTAGACCGACTGCACGACGTTGTGACCGCTGCCGGTGTCCGTGTGGAAATCACCGAGGCCGTACGGCCACCCGGTGTGCCCCGCGTCCAGCCACAGGTGATGGTGGGGATCACAGATCGGTAGCTCCGGCTCCAGGGCCGCTTCCTGAACCTGATTCATCCAGGCCCGCCATTCGGCAAATGTGCGTCTCGGTTCAGCCATGTTCGCTCCGTCTACCCGCCCTGCTCGTGTCGGGATGAATTGTGTCTGTATGTGCGCGTTTCGATCCAGCCGATGCGCGGCATAGGTCCCGGATACTTTGCGTGGCAAAGGAGGCGCGATAAGGTGCGGTGCACGTTGAATACGAGTAGACCAGATGAGCGCACCAGGCCTCGACCTGTCCAGGCGCGCCGCCATCGCTGGCGTTGGCGTCAGTCACTTCGGCCGCAACTTGCCGGATTCGCAGCTACGGCTGGCCGCCATTGCGTTCAAGCAGGCGCTCGACGATGCCGGGCTGTCGCGCGACGATGTCGATGGGCTGGCCATCAACCTCGGCTGGCCGCTCGGGGTCGACTACGACCGCGCTGCAGACGCGTTTGGCCTGAACGTTCGTTACGTCAATCAGACCTGGACCCACGGCCGGTTCGTGACCATGTGCATTCAACAGGCTGCCATCGCCGTCGCGGCCGGTCTTGCCGACGTGGTCGCGTGCATCGCGGTCGCAAGCTTTACGCGCGAGCGTGACATCCTCGGCGGCCCTGGAGATTTCGAAGGATTGCGCGAAGAAGGCGGCACGCACGGCGAATATCCACCGTACGGAATGACCTCCCCCGCAGCCGGCGCGGCGATGGCGTATCAACGCTACATGTCGCTCTACGACGCAGACACGCGCGGACTCGGCGAAGTGGCCGTGACGATGCGCAACCATGCGCGCAAGAATCCGAACGCAGTCATGCAAAAACCGATGACGCTCGCCGACCATCAGAACGCTCGACCGATCGTTACGCCGCTCGGACTGTTCGACTGCTGCATCGTCAGCGACGGGGCTGTCGTGGTGCTGATCACCTCAGCGGAGCGGGCACGCGATCTTCGCAAACCCCCGGTTTACGTATCGGGCATGCAGGGCATTCGGGCGGGCCGCGATGAATTCATCTTTGCGCCACCAGGGCTCGGTATCAACCAGCAGCAACCAGGTGCGGTAGCGCCACGCCCGTCCGATCTGGATGCTTACCGCATGGCCGGCATCGAGCGTCGTGACATCAACGGTCTGTACACCTACGACGCCTTTACGCCGCTGGTGCTGTTCGTATTGGAGCGATTCGGATTCTGCGCGCCCGGCGACGCCCACCAGTGGGTGCGCGGCGGGCGAATCGGTCTCGGTGGGGAACTACCGGTCAATACCTCCGGCGGTCTGCTATCCGAAGCGCACGTGAGCGGTTGGAACTCGATCGCGGAGATCACCCGTCAGCTGCGCGGCGAGGCCGGCGAACGTCAGATCGCCAAGGCCAGCCATCTTCAATGGGGCACGTGCTGGGGCGATTCAGTCGTGTTCTCTGCGCACTGAAATTACTGATGGACAAACACACCAAACCGCTACCCAGGGTTACGCCCGACAACCAGCCGTTCTGGGACGCATGCCGACGCCACGAGCTGCTGGTGCAGCACTGCGCAGCCTGCGACGCCACGTTCTTGCCGCCGGCGCCGCTGTGCCCGCATTGCCTCGAATTGGACCCGGGCTGGCGCGTTGCATCCGGGCGCGGCCAGGTCACCACCTTCGTCGAAATACACCAGAACTGGTTCCCGGCCTTTGCCGATGACCTGCCGTACAACGTCGCACAGATTCAGCTCGACGAAGGGCCGCGATTGACGGCCAACCTGGTGGACGTTCAGGCTGCTGACATCGAAGTCGGCATGCCGGTGGAAGTGGTATTCGACGACGTCGAGCCTGATTTCACGCTGCCGCGTTTTCGACCGGTGCGCACCTGAGCGCGGGGTCAGCTGCGTTCGAACAACAGCGGCATGGCCTGTTTGCGCACTTTGCCGGTCGACGTGAGCGGCAGCTGCGCCGCGCTTACGAATTGATACTGGCGCGGCCGCTTGTAGGCGGCGAGCGCTTCGATGCAAAGCGCGCGAAGTGAACTCTCTGTTGCGGGTTCTTCATCCGCCGCCACGATCAGCGCAGCGACGATCTCATCGCGTTCAGCATCCGGCAGCGGAACGACGAACGCGAGCGCCACGCCGGGGTGTGACATCAGCACCTCTTCTACTTCCACGGGTGCCACGTTGATGCCGCCCGTCTTGATCATCTCCTTTAATCGACCGCGAAAGTAGAGATAGCCGCCCGCATCCAGCAAGCCGAGATCGCCGGTCAGGAAATAACCATCTTCGTCGAATGCCGCCGCGTTTCTGGCTGCGTCGTTCAGATAGCCGCAGGTTACGTAGCCGCGCACACGAATCTCGCCGACTGTCCCCGCCGGACAGTTGACGCCCGTGTCCGGGTTCACGATGCGCATATCGACACCCGGCAGCGGCTGGCCAACCGCGTTGCAACGCAGGTCGAGCGGGGCGTCGGCGTCGGTTACGGCACAATTGCCATACGTCTCGGTCAGGCCGTAGATGTTGCAGATCTGTCGCGGCCCAAGTTCCGCCAACTCGCGAATCTGCTCAGGGGTACCGATCGTAAGACCGGTGCGCAGCGTCGACAGCGGCCGTTTGTCGAACATCGGCAGCGCCGTCATGGCCTGGATCATGTTCGGCGTCGCGTAGATGACGGTGCATCGTTCGTGTTCGATGAGCGCAAGCGCTTCACTTGCGTCGAACTGGCGCTGCAGCACGATCGCGCCCGCATGCGTCATCAGTGCGAACAGTGCGTTCTCGCAGCCAAGCCCCCAGAACAGTGAGACCGCGAGCCACAGGCGGTCGCCAGGTTTGAGGTGCTGGCGCTCACCGATGTGCCACATGTTCTCGACGAGCGCATAGTGCTGCAGTTGCACACCTTTCGGCGTGGCTGTCGACCCGGAGGTGTACAGCACGTAAGCCACGTCTTCGGGCTGAACTTGCGCACTGGCCACATCGGACTCGGACGGCCCGCAGCGCAAGCCACGCGCAACTACCGTTTCCCATGCTGCGGCACGCTCGAGCGGGCGGGCGTCCGGCTGCACGCGGATGATATGTTCCAGCCCGGGTAGCGCGCCTGCGTTCAGCAACGGTGCGAGGATCGCGACGTAATCGTTACTCGCAAACTGGTCCGCCATGATGAGCGCGCGGGCGTCCGAATGCTCCAGCATGTAAGCGAGCTCGCGGCCCGTGGCCCAGGTATTGATGGAGACCATGACACCGCCGATCGCAACGATAGCGAAGTCGGCGACCAGCCATTCAAGCTGGTTACCCATCAGGATGGCGACCTTGTCATCCGCCTCGAGCCCAAGATCGAGCAAGCCCGCGGCAAGTGCCCGAACGTCGCGTTGAAATGCGGCGTAAGTGCGTCGGCGTTCACCGTCGACTACGAATTCCTGATCCGGATACCGGTTGGCCATCTCGGCCAGAAGTGCAGGCAGAGTACGTGCTGCGGGCGCATCCATGTGTATGCCGTGTTTCATGTGGTCACGCTGGGCGAGTTTCCGGTCGGATGGTAATCCCCCATTTCCAACCGGCTTGAGAAGTGGAGTCAGGCCGCCATGGCCAATCTCTGTTTCGGGGTGAACCGTCCCAGCGCCATGTTCGGCCGTTCGTTGTTGTACGTCCAGAGCCGTCGTGTCGCGTAGTTCTGGACCTGTCGGATGGATTCGAACAGGTACTGGACGAGCCAGTCGAAGCGCCCGGTTCGGTTGTATCTCTCCACATAGCCGTTTTGCTGTGGCTTGGCCCGTTGACTGTACTCCAGACGAATTCCACACCGCTCTGCCCGGTTCATCAGTGCGCCGCTGATGTAATCGGGGCCGTTTACGCGCCGCCGAGCGACTCGATAACGCGCGCGACCATCCATCCGTCTCAACGGCCCCTTTTGGTGTGGCGACGGCGCTCCGTCGAATGGGGGCTCACTTGCCCGCCATCCGCTCGAGTTCGGTCGTGCATACGCACACATCCAAGCGCGCGCTCGCGCAATAGCCGTGCTGCCTGTAACCTTCATCGTTTCACCGCTGGTGAGGTTTGATTTTTCGTGACGCCCGTCCGACGGTGGCTCGGTAACCTGGGACTCGCCCAATACGCGGATGAGTTCGAGTCGCAACAGGTTGAACTCGACCATCTTTCTGAACTCGACCACGACACCCTCAAAGAGTTGGGCGTGCGTGTGTTGGGTCATCGTCTGACGATTCTGAAGTCTGCAGTCGCCACGGAGACCGTGGAGATGTCGAGCAAGCCGGAAGCAAAGTCGGTGCAAGGTGCGAGCGGACCCGAGCGCCGACACTTAACGGTCATGTTTGCCGATCTCGTCGGGTCGACGGCAATGTCGCGGCAACTCGACATGGAAGACCTCCGCGTCGTTAACCGCTCCTACCAGGCGCGCGCCACCGAGGCAATAGAGCGGTTCGGTGGCAGCGTAATCCGATACATGGGCGATGGCGTTCTCGCTTACTTTGGCTATCCACAAGCGTTTGAAGATGATGCTGAGCGGGCAGTGAGAGCGGGCTGGGCGCTGGTTGATGCGGTGCGCGAAATATCTGTCGCCGACCTCATAGACGTCGACATTCAGCTTTCATGTCGAGTGGGAATCGCATCAGGACCGGTGGTTGTGGGCGATTTGATTGGCGACGGTGCCGCTCAAGAGTTGGCCGCAGTGGGAGAAACGCCAAACCTCGCGGCACGGGCGGAGGCGTCTGCCGAACCCAACACCGTGTTCGTGAGTGGCAACACACACCGGTTGACTCAGCATGCTATTGAATACGAGTCAGCCGGCTTGTTCGCCCTGAAAGGAATAGGCCGGGAAGTCGAACTTTGGCGCGCCGCGCGCGAACAAAGTGTTGGAAGCCGCTTTCACGCTGCGCGAACGGCCAACTTAGGCGAGCTGGTCGGACGAGAAGGTGAGCTGGAGCTCCTAAAGGGCAGATGGCGAGGCGCCCAGTCGGGCTCGGGACACGCAATCATTTTGTCCGGCGAACCTGGGATCGGTAAGTCGCGTCTCGCCGAAGCCCTTCGCGACATTGCGATGAGCGACGGTCAGGAATGCTTCGTGCTTCAGTGTTCCCCTTACCAGTCCAATAGCCCGTTCTATCCGTTCGTCTCTCATATTGCGCAAGCCTGCGAACTCTCATATGACCAGCAGCGCGACTTACGCGCATTAGCATTGCGCGAATACTTTCGAAATCTGGACTTTGCGCAGGACGATGCGGAACAACTGGCGGATCTTTTTGGATTTGGCGCTGACGCCTCTCAACGTCAATCGCCACAACAAAAAGGAGCAGCAACAGAGGCATCACTACTCAGATATTTGAGAACCATTGCCGCAATCAAACCTCTGCTGCTAATCGTCGAAGACTTGCAGTGGGCCGACGCTTCGACGACAGAAATGGTAGAGAAACTAGTTGGCGTTATGGAGTCCATACCTGCACTCGCGATTCTCACTCACCGATCTGACTACGCACTTCCCTGGTCTGACACAGCGAATGCGACGGTCATCAGTTTGAGCCGGATGGGCAAACGCGAAGCGGAACTGCTGGCACAAAGCGTGTTTCGCCAACGAGGTATGGATGAACGAATGTCGAAGACTATAGTGGATCGGGCAGACGGGATTCCCTTGTTTATCGAAGAGCTCACCCAAGCAGCGTCAGAAGCCGCCGATGTGTCCAACCAAGCGACCGTCCCGGATACGTTGATCGCCGCTCTCGTCGCCCGAATTGACCGTTCTCGCGCGGCACGAGATGTGGCGCAAACTGCCTCAGTTCTTGGGCGCGACTTCAGCTATCGTGAGCTTCAAACCGTCAACCAAGCTTCGTCGGCCGTGCTCAATGATGGCTTCAAAGATCTAGTGGACGCCCGATTGCTGCAAGTCACCGGCGCGCCACCCGACGCACGTTGCCGGTTCCGTCATGCCCTGATTCGCGACGCGGCGTACTCGACACTGACACGAGAGCGCCGGCGCGCCCTTCATGCAGCGGCAGCAGGTCTGCTAAAGCAAGAGGAACAGGGCCGAAATAGCGCCGAGAACGCCGAGAGCCTGGCTCATCACCTTGCGGAGTCGTCCCAGCTAGATCTGGCGGTGAATGTTATGAGGGAGGCGACAGCGGCCGCCGTAAGTCGTGGGGCTTATGCGGATGCATACGGTCTTCTCCAACGTACGCTTGACTACTTACACGGCGCGCAAACTCAATCCATGCCGGTGTCTGAGCTCCATGTCGAGATGGGACAGCTTGCTCGCGTGATATTTGGACCTGGTGATGTGCGCGTGCAAGCACACTTTGAAGCGGCACTCGAACTCGAAGCACCAGACGCGCGTACTGAGCAAAAGTTTCTTTCACGGCGTGCGCTATGGCAATTGGCGAACGACGCTGCGCAGTATCAGAAGGCGCTGCACATCGCTGACGACCTGCTCGAGATAGCCGAACAGGCGGCTGACCCAAATCTCATTGTAAGAGCGGAACTCTGCCGCGGACCCGCACTGCTGTTCGCCGGCGAGCACTGTGCAGCGCATTTGGCCTTCGGTGAAGCATTGGAGACCTTCAGACAACTTGATGGCACCAACGCTACGGCCGTCGGCCAGGGCGAGCAAATCACCTGCCTGCTCTATTCAGCTTACTCGGACTGGCACGCCGGAAAGCATTCGGCTGCATGGAACACGTTGCGACGCGTGCTCGAAGGCGAAGAGCGCGCGCGTGGTCCCTTTCAGCGCGCGATGGCGCTCGCGTTCGCATCGCACGTCGCGTACTTGGACCGAAACTACGAGGCCGTTTCAACTTATGCACAAGAGTGCGTAGAGGTGGCATCAAAAGCCGGCGACTTGATGTGGAGAGACTTCGCCGAGATTCATGCAGGCTTCCTCAAGGCTCGCCAAGGCCTGGCGCAGGGCGTCGCGCAAATCGCGGAAGCACGGCAGCGGTGGCGCGAAAGAGGCTTTGAGATTAATACCCATCACCTTTGGCAAATCATGGAGGCAGAGGCCGCCGGATTGGTTGGCAGGGTGGATGATGGTCTAAGCCTAATCGCCGACGCCGAGGACAAAATGGAGACGGGCGAAGAGCGATACGTCGCATCGGAGGTGTTCCGTGTCCATGCGCAGCTGTGTGGCCAGGCCTCGGCTGATGCGCGGACGTCCGAATCGCTGTTGATTGCGGCAGTTGAAACAGCGCAGGAGATCGGGTCGCTTGGTCTTGAGCTTAGGTCGACTGTCGCCTATGCACGCTGGCTGGAGGAAAAGGGTAATGCTGGTCGGCTGCGCGAGGGTCTCGAGTCGCTCATCTCTCGCTTTAACTTCGCGGACCCACCCTCCTCCGACTTGGACTACGCCATAAGCTTGGTGAAGTCCGCGTGACAAATTTCATGGCTGACGCCATCGTTGTCATGCCGCGATTGCGATTGGTTCCAGTCGGTCCCGAAGCGAATACGAACTTCAAACTGCGCATCACGTCGCCTCGGCGGGCATCGGCGCCGGAAGCAACCCGGAATTGGGGCTGTAAGGGTCGACTCGAATCGCCGGCGGGTCGCCGGCTGACAGCGACGTAGCTGTCAGGCTGACAGGTTCGGCGCCCAATCCTTACAGCCGCGCGGCCGAGCCGATAGCCGCTTGGCCAGATGCGGGCTTCTTTGGTTCGATAGTATTGAAGCTGCGCCCAGGCAGCCACCGGCGTCAGTCGGGCCTCTCACTTGGAAGGCTGCGCGAGAATCGAAGTGATGACCTTTGGCGCGGTCGAAGGTCGACCCGAAGAGCGTAGGTCAGGATGCCCGGAGTAAACACGCCGTGGCAACCGGTAAGAACATGCCTGGGCCAACGCCGCTTTGGCGTTGCTTCCATCGAGGATAGGCGGACCCAGTCAAGTCCGGTCCGGGAGCGGTGCTGAAACGATAGCGGCTCTGGAGATTCATCGTCGCGGGGACCGTGAGCGAACCGGGCACGCGCGCAATGCTCTAGTGAGCGCTGGTACGCCAAGGCGTATCGCGCACCGACTGGCCAAGGGCCCGGCAGCAACACGATAACGCACCGCTACATCGGCAAACCCCGCGAGTGCACCGGCGCGCTGTTAACGAGTTGCCAATCCAGACCGGGTCGAAGCCCAGGTCTTCAGTATCGTTGGCAAGCGGCATCAATGGCCTGCCCGAAGGGCGCCCCTCCCTAATCGCTACACGTGTGGGAATGACTTAAGCGACCGGCGCTGGCATGGATACTTCCCCGCTGTAGATGTGTGCAAGGATGCTGATGGCGGTCGCCGGGGCCCGCGAACATGTAGTTCGCGTGCGGATCCAGATGTCACCGTCATCATTGCAACTGGCACGACCTATGCTTCGTCTTGCGCGGAACCGGCGGCCGTCGGTAGTGGCCAGAAGTCTGCAACCGAGGTAGCCAGCCAATGCGCAATCGCAGCGTTGACCTCCACCGGTCTCTCCTGCGCCATCCAGTGACCGGTTGCGATCGTGCGCTCGGTTAAGTTGCTGCATAGCGCACGCATCGGCTCTGCCAGAGACGAGTCAATGCACTCGCAGGTGTAGTCGTACTGTCCGAGCAGGAACAGAACCGGCATGTCCAATCGGCCTTCGTTGACGGCCTCGGCAGCGTATTCGACGTTTCGCGCGTGATTCATGTACCACGAACCAGGGCCGAAGAAACCATTGCGGGACAGGGCCTCGGCATAAATCGACAGATCGGTCTCATTCAACACGCCGCCTTCCAATGGCAGATCGGGCGCCTCGGCAGCCCCGCCGAACCAGCCGCCATCGCGCCGGATCTTTGCATTGCGCCACACCTTGCCGCGCATTTCGGGCAAGCCCTTACGCGACACTACCTTCACCGCGTTGGCCGGGTTGGCATCGAAAGGGGCAATGGCACGTGCAAAGTCCTGCTCATAGAACGCTTGATAGTCCCACTGGCCATACGGATATTCGTCCTCGGG
Source organism: Pseudomonadota bacterium (assembly GCA_039030335.1). GTDB lineage: Bacteria > Pseudomonadota > Gammaproteobacteria > HK1 > HK1 > JBCCEJ01. Next base: position 31,310 of record JBCCEJ010000067.1, read on the forward strand.
ATACACCGTTCGATCCAGTAATGGCAGCATTGCCTCGTAGCCACGTTCCAATGTCCCGTATGGCACACACAGGTTGGCGACGGCATGGCAGCGGTCCGGGTGGTGAGAGGCAATACTCCAAACAACTGCAGAGCCCCAGTCATGACCGATCCAGACCGCTCTTGAGATCCCCAGTACATCGGCCAATGCAAGCATATCCCCGACGGAGTTCACCAGTGCGTAGTCTTCATGTCGGGGGTAGACGGTGGAACGGCCGTAGCCGCGCATGTCGGGGGCGATAACGCGGAA
>JBCCEJ010000068.1:0-31545 GCA_039030335.1 Pseudomonadota bacterium
CGAACGCGCTGCGGGGCTGGGCAAACCGGTCACGTTCTGTTTCCTGGGCGGCGACGACGGGGTGGACGACGCCATTACGCTAAAAGGTGCTGTCGAAAAGGCGCTCGGCCACGTCTTCGTCGCCGCCCAGGAAACAGAACGTGACCGGTTTGCCCAGCCCCGCAGCGCGGTCGCGAACGCGCGCCACCGGGCCCCAACCAGCCGGCTTCGAAATCACGATGATCTGCTCCGTCGCGAGGTCGGTCGCCAGCAGGTCGAGCGCGGCCAGCGTGCTGAGACCGCCGACGGCATCGCTCAGATCACGCCCGCCCACTCCGATACCGTGCGAGACGCCGCTGCCGGCGCGATCGAGGAGCACGGCGACTTCCTGAAGCCCGGTTCCGGAGGCGGCGACAATGCCGACCGAGCCCGGCGCGACCGCATTCGCGAAGGCGACCGGGACGCCGCCCAGGTAGGCTGTGCCGCAATCCGGGCCCATGACCAGCAGGTCGTTCGCGTTCGCCCTGGTTTTGAGTGCCACCTCGTCTTGCGCGCCCACGTTGTCGCTGAACAGCATGACGTTGAGGCCCGCATCCAACGCGCGGCGTGCTTCGCGCACAGCGAACTCGCCCGGCGTTGAAATCAACGCCAGATTCGCGTTCGGCAGCTGTTGGAGGGCGCCGTCCAGCGTGCGCGGAAGTACGCGCTCGGTCACGGCCGTGCGGCTGGCCGGGCCGGCGAGCGCCTGATCGGCTGCGTCAAGGCACGCTGCGACGGCCGCTTCGTCAACGCCCCGCACGGCGATGATCAAATCCGTTGGAGTCGCGTGGCCGCTGGCCGCGTCAAAAACGCCCGCATCGTTCAGGATCTGTTTGTTCGCATCGGTACCGATCATCAGTACGGCTTCGTCGATACCCGGCAGGTTCTTCAACTGCGCGGCGATACGCATCAGGGCGACCGAATCCAGATAGAAGCCCGGCCGCACGACGTTCAGAACCACCATCTCATCGGATGTCTCGGCAGGCATCTGTCTACTCCCCGTCCAACGCATCTGCGAGCGCGACCACGGCCTGCTCAAAACACCCGCGCGGAGCGTTGACGACCCCGGCGCCAACCTGGCCGACGCCCGGTTCGCGGTGTGCGATACCGGTATTGATCGTGGGGGTCATGCCGGCTTCAACGACCTTGCGCACATCGATGCCGGTTGGCACACCCGCGAAGTCGAGCGCCGGGATGGTCCACTCGGGATTGCGCGACGCGGTAATCTCGACCATGCGTTCGGTGAAGTGGCTGGCTTCCGATGCGCGGCCCGCGCCTACAAATCCAGCCACGGCCGGCGATGCCGCCATCGCGAAGCCGCCGAGCCCGATCGTCTCGACGATGGTCGAATCGCCCATGTCGGGGTTGGCGTCGGTTTCGGAAAAGCCTGGAAAGTAGAGTCCGCGCGGCATCTCGACAGGGGCCACGAACCACGCGTCGCCGGTGCCGCCGACACGGACGCCGAAGTCAGTGCCGTTACGGCACATCGCAGTAACGATCGAGCTGCCGTGAATGTCGCGCACCGGATCCATGATCGACTTGCCCATGACCATCGCGATGTTCAGAAAGAACTGGTCGTTGCCGCTCATGAATGCAAGCGAATCGGCCAGCACCTCCGGATTCCGCTCAGCGCGGGCAAAGGCCGGCGCCAGCTCACGCATCAGCAGACTCGTGCAGGCGACGTTGCGCTGATGCATCTCGTCACCCATCGAGAGTCCGCGTGCGACGATGTTCTTGAGTCCGATGCCGCCCGCTGAATGCAGTGCGCGCCCGAATGCCGGTCCGAATACGTCGGCCAGCCAGCGGAGCCGGTTCAACACCGATTCGTCATTGCCGCCGAAGCGCATGACTTTGCCGAGCCCTTCGTTGACGGCGCAGAAGGCCCGGTTACCAAATGCCCGGTTCTCCACGACCATCAGCGGCATCGACCGGGTGGTGATGCCCGTCATCGGTCCGACCGCGCCGAAGTGATGGTTCGGATGGAATGCGAAGGCGCCGTCGCCCGCCATCTGCGTCGCTGCGTCTAGATCGGCAGCCCAGCCTTCCAGCACAGCCGCGCCTGCGATCGCACCCCGCATCGGACCGCACATGCGAGCCCATTCGATCGGCGGTCCCGCGTGCGCGATGACGTGTTCATCGAGGCCGTCCAGTACCGAACCTGCCGTCACGACGTCGGTGAGCACCGGGTCTGCAGCCAGCATGCGACTCACGGCCTCCGCGTTGGCCGCCGCAACTGTCGTGGCGTGCGCTGTCAGTCGTTCGAGCGCGTCGAGGCACCGCGGGTCGTCCACCTGAGGCGGGCGCCAGTCGACCTGGGCCACCGGCGCGCCGTTGGCGCTGAGATCTTCGGCGAACCGGGGCAAGCCGATGTTGACGATCTGCGGACCGTCGGCGAGGAGTTTGTTCATTTGGTCAAATGCCAGAGTTCTGAAGTGCCTGGAAGTTGGAAGACGACGGCATCCGATGGGGCGCTACCGGCGTCAGGTGGCGCCGGCCCGTTGGTTGTGTGTGCGTGGCATGTGATGCACGAGGAAATCGAGCAGCACCCGCGTCGCCACGTCGGCGTCGCCGACCGTGATGTTCTCATCCGGATGATGACTGATGCCGCCTTCGCAGCGCACGAACAGCATCGCGGTATCGGTTAGCGCGGCCATGGCCATCGCGTCGTGACCGGCGCCGCTCGGCAGCCGGTGGGGAACGATACCAGCCCGTGCGACCGCGTCGGCGAGTTCGTCCGCGAGCCGGGCTGAACACGGTGATGCGGCTGCGTCGTGCGTCTCGTCCAGCGACACGCTGAGCCGGCGTCGTGCAGCGATGCATTCGAACGTCGATCTGATGGTCTTCAAGGCGGACCGACGATCGCCATCTTCGGCCGCGCGCACGTCGAGACTGAATCGGGTCGCCCCGCTGATCACGTTGACGGCCCCCGGCTCGACCGACGCCTGTCCGACCGTGCCGACAATGCCGGCCTCAGCGCAGATCTGCTCGACCGCGAGGATCATCTCGGCCGCGCCGGTCAGCGCGTCGCGCCGTTCCGGCATCGGCACGGTGCCGGCGTGCCCGGCAAGTCCCGTCACCGATACGTTGAACCGGCTGGCACCGGCGATCGCCGTCACGATGCCGACCGGCAGCGCGGTGCTTTCCAGCACGGGCCCTTGTTCGATGTGCACTTCGACATAACCGATCACATCGTCTGGCGACCGCGCAGCTTCGCCGAGCCGGTTGGGGTCGAGCCCGAACCCGCGCATCGCATCAGCCATCGCGATGCCGTCTTCGCCGACGCGTTCCAGCAGCGTTCTATCGAATGTGCCGGCGACGGCGGTGGAACCGAGCAGCGTCGCCTGGAACCGCACCCCCTCCTCGTCTCCGAAGCCGACGACTTCGATCGCGTAGGGAAGCCGGCGGCCCGCCCGGTGGAGCGCATCCACGCATTCGATAGCGGTCAGTACGCCGAGCATTCCGTCGTAGGCGCCAGCATTGCGGACCGTGTCCAGATGCGACCCGACCATCAAAGCCGGCAGCCCTGGCGTTTCGCCTTCGTAGCGGCCGATGAGATTGCCGGCCGCATCGATGCGGGTATTCATACCGGCCGCGCGCATCCAGGTCGCGGCCAGATCGTTGGCAGCTGCGTGCTCCGGAGTCAGGTAGCGCCGGCAGAGGATCCCGGGCGTGTCCGTCACGGCCGCGAGTTCGACGACACGCGCCATGATGCGAGGGCCAAACTGCATGTGTGCCTGTGGGTACAATCGAAGGTCAGCAATCCGCAATTATCCGGCGCCGTGCTCCGCGCGGGCAACTGGCCGGCTACCAGATTTCGCGGCGAGGAGAACATCGATGTCGTCGGACTACCCACGTGACCTGATCGGCTATGGGGCCAATCCACCACAGGCTGACTGGCCGGGTGGGGCCCGCCTCGCCCTGCAGTTCGTCATCAATTACGAAGAAGGCGGCGAGAACTGCACCCTGCACGGTGATCCGGCCTCCGAAGCGTTTCTTTCCGAGATCGTCGGCGCGCAGGCTTATCCGGACACGCGTCACATGAGCATGGAGTCGATCTACGAATACGGCAGCCGCGCCGGCTTCTGGCGACTGCACCGGTTGTTCACCGAGCGGCAGATGCCAGTAACCGTCTACGGCGTCGCGATGGCGTTGCAACGCAACCCGCAAGCGGTGGCGGCGATGAATGCGGCCGACTGGGAGATCGCGAGCCATGGGCTGCGCTGGATCGACTATCAGTTCGTGCCGGAGGACGTTGAAGGCGAGCACGTGCGCGAGGCTATCGCCATTCACGAGCGCGTCACCGGCGCCCGGCCGCTCGGCTGGTACACCGGGCGGAACAGCCCGAACACGCGCCGCCTCGTCATCGAAGCCGGCGGTTTTCTCTACGACGCTGATTCTTACGCTGACGACCTGCCGTACTGGGATACCAGTTACGGCGTGCCCCATCTGGTGGTGCCGTACACGCTCGACGCGAACGACATGCGCTTCGCGACGAACCAGGGTTTCAACAGTGGCGACCAGTTCTTCGCGTATCTGCGTGATGCCTTCGACGTGCTCTATGCCGAAGGCGCGTCGCAACCGAAGATGATGTCGGTTGGTCTGCACTGCCGACTGGTCGGGCGTCCCGGCCGCGCGGCGGCGCTGGCCCGTTTTCTGGACTACGCCGAGCGCCACGACGATGTGTGGATTTGTCGCCGCGTCGATATCGCGCGGCACTGGCACGCGCGGCACCCTGCCGAGGAGTTGTCGTCATGAGTGAATCGAAACCAGGCCCGTTGGCAGGATTGCGCGTACTCGATATCTCGACCGTCATCGCCGGGCCGCATCTCGCGATGATGCTGGCCGACTTCGGCGCCGACGTCGTCAAGATCGAGCATCCGGCCAAAGGGGATCCGCTGCGCGGCACGGGCTATCAGAAAGACGGCGTCGGGCTCTGGTGGAAGATGGCGAACCGGAACAAACGCTGCATCACGCTGAACTTGAGCAGCGAACGCGGTGGCGAACTGTTCAAGCAACTCGCGAGTCATGCGGATGTCGTCGTCGAGAACTTTCGCACCGGAACGCTGGAGCGCTGGGGCATTGGCTGGGAGACACTCCACGCGCTGAATCCCAAGCTCGTCATGGCGCGCGTTACGGGGTTTGGTCAGACCGGACCGTATCGGCGGCGTCCTGGTTTCGGCACGGTCGCAGAAGTGTTCAGCGGATTCGCGCACGTCACCGGCGAGGAGGACGGACCGCCCACGCTGCCAAATTTCGGTCTCGCTGACGGCATCGCGGCGAGCTACGGTGCCTCCGCCGTTATGTTCGCGCTCTACCATCGTGATATGCACGACGCAGACGGCCAGTTCATCGATCTGAGCCTCTACGAGCCGATTTTCCAGCTCCTGGGCCCGCAGCCACTGCAATACGACCAGCTGGGAGTCGTGCAGACGCGCATGGGTAATCGCTCGAAAAACAACGCGCCCCGGAATACCTATCGCACGCGCGATGGACGTTATGTCGCCATCTCCACGAATTCACCGGCGATCGTGACGCGTGTACTCAAGCTTTGCGGTGGTGACGAAGCCGCCAACGATCCGCGCTTCCAAACCGCGCAGGGCCGCGTCGAGCACATCGAAGAGGTAGACGGCATCGTGGCAGGCTGGATCGCCGGGCGTGACCTGCCGGAGGTGCTGGATGAGTTTGACAAAGCCGAGGCGGCGATCGGGCCAGCTTACGACATCGCGCAGATCTTCGAAGATCCGCAATATCAGGCGCGCAACGACATCGTCGACGTGCCGGATGACGAGCTCGGCACCATCAAGATGGCCAACGCGTTTCCGTTTCTGTCCGCGACGCCCGGCACGGTGCGTCACGCGGGCCCCGCGCGGGGTCAGCACAATCATGATATCTACGGGGCGGAGCTGGGCTTGAGCGAAGCGGAGCAGGCGGCGCTCGCAGACGAAGGTGTGATTTAGAACGGTGGGACTGGCGCCGGTGGGTTGGGCCACCGGCGCTACTAAACACGCATCAGTTCTGTAGCGCTGGCGCTACGAGCATCAGGACCGGCACGACTGCGAGCGCAACAACCCAGGCGGCTGCAACCATCCGCGCGCTGGTGTCTTCAAAGTCGTACACATTGTTCATCTTCATGTCCCCGTTATGAATTCTTCGTCGCCTGAAGATGCGCACAGTGTCGCGTCTTCGCTGTGAAGCTGCGGTGAGAAAAAGCACACGTGAACGTGAATTTCGCGTCGGCAGCACCGCTTGCTGTCGCTCGGTGGCCGTGTCCTGCCCGTCGGTTCGGGTGAACCCACTGGCCGGTACTGAGGTATGCAGTTTCGGAGATTGCGTCTCGAATTGACTCGCTGCTAGCCTCACGCGCGAAAACCAGCCATCCGGGAGAAACGAAATGCCTGTAGTGTCCCCGAGTTTTGATCTGTCGACGGTGGAATGGCGCCGCGTCACGGATCCGGACAATTCTCAGTACAACGTCGACTTCGAATACAGCCTGCTCGGTTACGACCTCGACAGTGGCAGGCTCGACATGCTGCTCCGTTATGCACCTGGCGGACACTGTCGCCGGCATCGTCACGTGGCGTCGACCGTGACGATGGTGTTGGAAGGCGAGCAGTTCCTGTCGGAGATGCGCCCGGACGGCACGACCCACGAGGTGCACCGCAAGAAGGGCGACTACGCGCTGTCGCAAGCCGATGCGCTGCCGCACGATGAATACGGCGGCGACGAAGGCGGCACGATCGTGCTGTCGATGACGGCGCCCGACGGCATCCTGTTCGAATACTTCGATGAGAACATGGAAAACGGCTGGACGCTGTCTATCCAACAGTACGTCGACAGCTGGAATCGCGGTGCCGTGCACGGCGGTCAGCCGACCGACGCACAAAGCGCGGCCTGACAAGCGTGCCGCGTCGATTCTACCGCGTGGCTCTGACCGCTTGAACGAGGACGCTTGGACGGGGCACTCGCGGCCGATCCGCGCGTGTCCCCTCAGTCGCGCGCCTGGTTCTCGATCAGCCGCTGCATGAAGCGCTCACACGCCTCGACCTGGCTCACCTCGATGAACTCGTTCGGCTGGTGGGCCTGGTCGATCGAGCCAGGCCCGCAGATAACCGCTGAAAAACCCTCGGACTGGAACTGTCCGCCTTCCGTGCCGTACGGCACGACGTGGGTCTCGTTCTGCTCTGCCAGACGCTGCGCCAGCCGCTCGGCACGGCCGTCCTCCGGTTCCGGCGTAAGGGCCGGCGCCGCGACGTGTATGACGGTCTCGATGTTGGCCTGTGGAGAGACCGCTTGCATGGTGGGCAGCAATTCGTCGCAGTACGCGTAGAAGCGATCGAGGATCTCCTGCGGATCGTCTTCCGGAATGCAGCGCACATCCCAGCGGAAGCGGCACTCCCGACTGATGATGTTGCCGGCCGTACCGCCTTTGACGAGACCGACGTGGATGGAGGAATAGCGCGGCACAAACGGCTGTGCGGACGAGCGTTCGGCGAACTCTTTCGCCAGATCGTCCAGAAAAGTGATGAGCCGCGCGCCGTTCATCACCGCGCTGACGCCGCGGTGGGTCTGACTGGAATGTGCCTCGTAGCCGGTGACGATGGTCTCCATGCCGGTCATGCTTTTGTGCGCGTTGACGACCCGCATACTGGTGGGTTCGCCGATGATGACCGCGTGTGGCGGGGGCAGTTCCCGCGCGATCTCCTTGATCATATCCGGCGCGCCGAGGCAGCCGACCTCTTCGTCGTACGACAGCGCGAAGTGGATCGGACGCTGCAGCCCCGCTTTCAGCATATCGGGGATCATCGCGAGCGCGATGGCGTAGAAACTCTTCATGTCGCAGGTGCCGCGCCCGAACAGCTTGCCGTCACGTTCAACAACCTGGAACGGGTCGGAGTCCCACGGTTGCCCGTCGATCGGTACGACGTCGGTGTGGCCGGACAAAACGACTCCGCCCGCCACGTTCGGTCCGACCGTCGCGTACAGGTTCGCTTTACTGCCGTCTTCGTTCGGCACGAGGTGTGAGCTGATGCCGAAGTCATCCAGATAACCGCGCACATCGTCGATCAGATCCATGTTGCTGTCGCGCGACACCGTAGGATGGGCGATCAGGCGCGAGATCATGTCGACACAGTCGGTGCGGGGCATTGGCAAAGGCTCCTGATGGGCGGGCAGTGAACGCGCCTAGCGTATCACTCCGGCCGGGCCTCAGTAGATGCGGGCGTCGGCGCCGCCCGCCTGGCCGACGCGCTTGTCGCAGTTCGTGAGAAGCGACCGGCATCGAATTGCCACGGCCCTGCGACGCGTCAGCTACCATCTACGCACGATCGCGTTTGCCGGACAGGCGCGAACGGCGCGTTTTGGACCACTCGGGCACGCGACAACGGAGCTTTCAATGCGGTTGTTGGGGAGCATTGTTCTTTGCCTTTTTCTCCTGCCCCAGGCACCGGTCGCGCAGGAACCATCACCGGATGCACCGCAGGCGCAGGCGCTGCAGGTGGTACGCGGATTCCGGCTGAGCGAGAACCTGACGACGCTGGCGGCGCGCGCCGTATTCAGCACCGATACATATCGCGCACTGGTAGACCACGTTGGCGCCGCGCGTGCCGCCGACCTGCTGACCGGGGAGATGGTCGCCCTGCTGCCGACCTTCCTGCCGGAATGGGAGGTGCAGATGGCGGCGGCGCTGGTGGCGATGCTCGCACCGGAAGTCCTGCTGTCGCTCGCGCGCGATGGCGCGACTTCGACGTACGCCGATCGGGTTGAGGACATCAAACGCGACCTCGCATTCAAAATGCGCGAGCGCGGGGAACTGATCGTCACCGGGTATGCGGTGGGTTCGTTGTTGAAGGCTTACGAGAAAGCGCTGGGCCGGACCGAGTAAGCAGGCGCGCTGCGGGTGCGGCCGCCGTCGCCGGTGGCGCGCGCCGGCCCCGGCGCTCGTATGCCCGGGAGAACGGTGTTGATGGTACGGTGTCCACCCGCGCGGCGGCCCGAATCCGGTCGCGACCTCGACGGACTGGTGCAATGCTCAAACCCTTCCCCGACAGCCTGTGGCTGGCGACGGCTACGCCAAGGCCTGAATGCGCAGCGCTGCAAGGTACCAGCGAGACCGACGTTGCGATCGTCGGCGGCGGATTCACGGGGCTCTCGGCTGCTCTCCATCTGGCCGAGCGCGGCGTGCCGGTTACGGTGCTGGAGGCGCAGGACATCGGATGGGGTGCATCCGGTCGCAACGGAGGGCAGGTCAATCCGGGTTGGAAAGTGCTGCCCGACGAGATTCGCGCCCGCCTTGGTGAACCGGCCGCCGGCGAACTGTTAAGCATGCTCGACGAAGCCACGGGTCTGGTGTTCGACCTGATCGAGCGCCACGGAATCGACTGCGACGCTGTGCGCACCGGCTATATCCAGGGTGCCGTCGGCAGCCGTGGCGAGCGCTATGCGCGCGACTGGGCCGCGCAATGGGGCGCGCTGGGCGCCCCGGTGCGGATGCTCGACAAAGCGGAAGTCAGCGGGCTTATCGGCACGGAAGTGTACGACTGCGGTGTTCTGGATGAGCGTGGCGGTAACGTGCAGCCGCTCTCGTATGTGCGCGGGCTGGCGCGCGCTGCGCTCGCCGCCGGTGCGCAGATTCTGAGCGCAAGCCCGGCTCAGTCGGTTGTGCCGGACGGCGCCGGGTGGTGTGTCAGAACTCCGGATGGGGAATTGCGTGCCCGGCAGGTGGTTCTTGGCACGAACGGATACACCGACGCTCTGTGGCCGGATCTCGCGCGGAACGTGGTACCGGTCAAGTCCGTGATCGTGGCAACCCAGCCTTTGGGTGACAACATCGCGGCGACGCTGCTGCAGGAACGCCGCCATGTATCCGAAACGCTGCGCATACAGGCCTACTACCGTCTCGACCGCGACAACCGGCTCGTATTCGGCGGCCGCGGCGGCACGTTCGAGGCACCTGAGCATTTTGACGGAGAGGGCCTGAAGCGGCGGGTACGTGACATGTTTCCGCAGTTGGGCGAGCCCGACTGGCAGTATTGCTGGGGTGGCTTCGTCGCGATGACGCCGGATTACACGCCTAAGCTTCTGCAACTCGCGGAAGGCGTCTTCGCAGGTCTCGGCTACAACGGCCGCGGCGTCGCGATGGCGACTCTGCTCGGCAAGCAGCTGGCGCATTGCGTGAGCGGTGAGGCGACGGCGATGCCGTTGACGACGTCGCGCCCGATTCCGCTACATCGCCTGCGTAATTTTGGTGTCGCTGCGCGGGTCGCCTGGGGCCGGGCGCTGGACCAGCTGGACGCGCGCTTCTAGTGCCATGACGGCGCCGGCCCGGTGCCTGCGTCAGCGCAACGCGCAAGAGAACTAACGAACCGTCGGAGGGTATGCCCATGGGCATTGAAACGCACGGCATCTCTGGCATCGATGTAAAGATGTTGAAAGCCCAGCTGCACTCGGGCGACCCGATCGCGCTTATCGATGTGCGCGAGCCAGGGGAAGCTGGCGAAGGCCGGCCGTTGTTGGCGGTCAATCTGCCGTACAGTCGCCTCGAAGTCGACGCGATGCAGTTGCTGCCGTGTCTGACGATGCCGATCGTGCTGATGGACGACGGCGGATCCGACGATCGCGCCTTGCGCTCGGCGAGTCGCCTGGCAGGCATCGGCTACCAGTCATTGAGCGTCATGAACGGTGGGCTGGCGGCCTGGGCTGCCGCCGGCTTCAGCGTCTATAAGGGCGTCAATGTACCGAGCAAGACATTTGGCGAGCTGCTGGAGCATGGGCACGATACGCCGGCCATCGACGCGGCTGAACTCGAAGCCATGCGGCAGGGCGACGAGCCGCCGCTGATCCTCGACGGACGCACGCCCGCCGAATTCGAACGGATGAGCATTCCGGACGCGATCTCATGCCCCAATGGCGAACTGGCACTTCGCGCTGCGGCGATGGCGAAACCGGGTCAGACCATCGTCGTGAACTGCGCCGGGCGAACGCGCAGCATCGTCGGTGCACAGACTTTGATCGACTTTGGCATACCCAACGACGTCGTGGCACTGCGCAACGGGACGATGGGCTGGTATCTGTCCGGGTTTGAACTCGACCACGGTGAAACCCGATCCTTTCCAAATTCAGTACCCGAGGACGTGCTGGCCGCGGCGCGGGCCCGCGCCGCCGACCTGGCGGTCGAAGCGGGTATCGAATTCGTCAGCGCCGCCGACGTGCGTGGTTGGCAGCGGGATCCCGATGCGTGCGTGTACGCGCTCGACGTTCGCACGCACGCGGAGGTGGCTCGCGACCCGCATCCGGGCGCGGTGCATGCCCCCGGTGGGCAACTGGTTCAGACCACCGATCACTGGATCGCTGCGCGTGGCGCACGGGTTGTGCTGATCGATTCGGAAGGCGTGCGCGCGGTCATGGCGGGCCGCTGGCTGCAGCAGATGGGACACGATGTCTGCGTATTGAGGCCTGGTGAACGGCTGAGCGCAGCGCCGCCGATGTCCGGGCTGTCGAGCGCCGCTGGAGCGCTCGCGCAACTCGACGCCAACGCGCTCCGCGCTGCCATGAACGGAGGCGCGAGCGCTGTCGATCTGCGCGCCAGTGCCGACTTCGGCGCCGCCCATGTGGCCGGCGCGACGTGGAGCATCCGCCCGCGTGTAGCCGCGTTGGAGGTGACCTCGGAGGTCGTATTGATCGCAGATGACGCCGACCTCGCGGCCCTCGCCGCAAAGGATCTGAGCGAATGCGGGGTAACGGTGGCGGGTGTGCATACTGGCCAACCGGATGATTGGCGGCAGGCTGGCCTTGACGTCGTCGAGAATGACCCCGTGCCCGACTCCCAGCGCATCGACTTCCTGTTTTTCGTGCACGACCGGCACCAGGGAAATGCACAGGCCGCGCGCGATTACCTGGAATGGGAAATTGGCCTGGTCGGCCAGCTGGACGCGGACGAGCGGGCGCTGTTTGGCGTGGCGGGTCACGCGTAGTCCGCCCTCGCTGCGCGCTGGACCAGCCGCGCGATAGGGCTCGCGGCCCGGTTTGGCCTAAGCGGGCTACCCCTGGTCGCAGAACCGGAACAGATAGCCGTCCGGATCTTGCGCGATGAACTGCCGCTGTTGGACGGACCCACGGTGCGTCGCGTAGCGCTTCGTCTCCAGTGCCAGATAGATGGCGTGCGGATGAGTGCGCTGAACGCGGTGGTAGAGTTCCACGACGTCGGTTACATCCCACTGGAAGTTAACACCGCGCCCGAACGGCGGTTCGAGCGGCCCGGTCAGCCACCGTCTGCCAGGGCCGGCTGCTTCCTCGCACATCAGGTCGATGCCATCTAATGTGAAGTAGACGAACTTCTCAGCGGGCCTCTCGTACTTTACCTCGAAGCCAAACGCTTCCACGTAGAACGCACGCGTTGTCTCCAGATCACTACAGAGCAACTCTGGGACGATCTTCACGCACGCGTTTCCACGGTGTTGATCCCGGAGTTTCTCAGAGGAAGTTCTCGATCGCGGCGGCCAGCGCTTCCGGCTGGTCGTGGTGCACGTTGTGTCCGGCCGCCTCTACGCGTACGACATCCACCAGCGTCTGGAACGCAGCCAGCCGATCTTCATAGCCGTCGATCTCGCCCCGCATGCTGTTGACGAAACGCGACTCCGCACCTTCGATCCAGAGCACCGGTGCTTCGATCTTCTGCCAGCAGGCTTTTGCTTCATCGACCCGGAACATATTCGGTTTGACGTACATGTGCGCCGGGTCGGCGCGCCGCCAGACCGTACCGTCCGCCTCTTCGCGGCCCCAGTGCCGGACCAGGAACATCGCCCGCTCGGGCGTGAGCCGCGGGTTCTCCGACATCATGCGCTCGGCAAAGTCCTGAAAGTCCATGTACGGTCTTTGTCTGGAGCCGCGTGCGATCTGCTGGAGCCAGCGGGCGTAGCGGCGTGGCGCTTCTTCGACGGGTGTCGGGTTCGCGCCGAGCCCCTCGATGTTGACGAACTTGGCAATGCGCTGTGGGATCGCGCCGGCGTAGATCGAGGCCGTATTGCCGCCCATGCTGTGTCCGATCAGGATGGCCGGGAACTCGGGTTCGTAGTGGTCGAGGATGACGTCCAGATCGGCCACGAGATCGGGATGCCAATAGGTGTCCTGGCCGCTGGGATCGGTGAGTCCATAGCCGCGCCAGTCCGGCGCGATGATATGCCAGTCGCGTTGCAGCGCATCGACGGTGAACTGCCACGACGCGGACACGTCCTGAAAGCCGTGTAGTAGAAAGAGCTTGGGGCGTCCGGGATCGCCCCAGACCCTGCAGTGATAGTTCAGTCCACGCACCTGCACGTATTCCGAGCGGCTCTCACGCATCTTTGCAACTCCCCCTCAATCTCCTGACACTACGAACTGATGGTGCCGCTGCCGGCACCGGATTGGATACGGCAACTCTGCAATCCAACGCCTGAGTGTAGCGCGACGGGAGGCGCGATTGATGAGGGCCGGCGGTGTGAGGCCGCTTTTCGGGGTTGCCTGCGGGCACCGCTCCTGGCAGTTTGCCGGCTCAGGCCACTCACACGAGATCGCACCATGTATCTGACTCAGGCCGTCAAGCGTGCCGTCCAGATCAACGGCGGTGGCATCGCCTCCATTTGCGCGGACCGGACCCGCACCTGGGCGGAGTTCCAGGAGCGCATTGCCCGGCTCGCCAGCGCGCTGCACGGCCTCGGATGCGGCGACAACGATCGCGCGGCGGTCCTGGCGCTGAACAGCGATCGCTATTTCGAGTTCTTCTACGGGGTGCCGTGGGCCGGTTGCGTATTCGTCCCGATCAACATCCGCCTCGCGCCGCCCGAAGTCGAGTTCTGGCTGAACGATTCCGGCAGTCGCGTGCTGATGGTCGACGACCAGTTCCTGCCGACCGTGCGTGCGCTTGAAGGCAAGCTCGAGACGGTCGAACACGTCGTCTACATCGGAGACGGTGAAACGCCCGAAGGATTGTTGAGTTACGAGTCGTTGCTCGCCGCCGCTGAGCCCGTGGCTGATGCGGCGCGCGGCTACGATGACCTGGCCGGCCTGTTCTATACCGGCGGCACCACCGGGCGTTCCAAGGGCGTGATGTTGAGTCATCGCAATCTGGTCATGAATTCGTTCAATGTGCTGCCGACCTTCCAGTTTCAGCCGGACATGCGCTGGCTGCACGCAGCGCCGATGTTTCACATCGCCGACGGTTGCGCGACCTTCGGGGTGACGACCGTGGCCGGCACGCACGTGTTCATCCCGGCGTTTTCTCCAGACGGTACGCTCGATGCGGTGCAGCGCCACGGCGTGACGGATACGCTGCTGGTACCGACGATGGTGAACATGCTGGTCAATTCGCCCAACGTGGGCGAGTTCGATCTGTCGACGCTTCGCAGCATCGTCTACGGGGCATCGCCGATGCCCGAAGCGGTGATCGTCAAGGCCATGGACGTCATGCCGGACTGCGGTTTCACGCATGCCTACGGGCAGACCGAGTGCGCACCGCTGGTAACGGCGACGGGACCCGAATTTCATGTCCTCGAAGGTCCGCACGCGGGTCGGTTCAAATCGGCGGGCCGCGCGGTCGCGGGTGTTGAACTCAAGATCGCGGACGAAGACGGCAAGGAAGTGCCGCGCGGTGAGATCGGCGAGGTGTGCTCGCGTGGGCCGCACGTCATGCAGGGCTACTGGCAGCGCCCCGACCTGACCGCCGAGGCGGTCAAGGACGGCTGGATGCACTCAGGTGACGCGGGTTACATGGACGAAGAGGGCTTCATCTACATCGTCGACCGCGTGAAGGACATGATCATCTCCGGCGGCGAGAACATCTACTCCGCCGAAGTCGAGAATGCGCTCTATCAGCACGAAGCGGTGGTGGAGTGCGCCGTTATTGGCATCCCGAACGACAAGTGGGGCGAAGCGGTGCACGCCGTCGTCAGATTGCACGAAGGTCAGGAAGCTTCGGAAGAAGCCCTGATCGCGCACTGCCGCGAGCTCATTGCCGGGTTCAAGTGCCCCCGCAGCGTGTCCTTCAGAGGCGAGCCGATGCCGCTGTCAGGGGCCGGCAAGATTCTGAAAACCGATTTGCGTACGCCATTTTGGGAAGGTCGCGACAAGGCCGTGAACTAGCGGGCCGTTGTTCGACAGCCGGACGGGCGCCTCCAGGTCTGTCGGTCATGAACCGGCGAGACTACCCTGCGCCGGAACGCGCACGGTTGTTGAGCCCGGCCGTCGCCTGCTGCTGGTCGAGGAGACGGCAGGCCCGCAGCAGCGGGCGAAGGTCGTCGTCCCGCACGGCGGGCGGTACGGCGCCGAGCTCCGTCAGCAGCCAGCTCACCGCGGCCTCGGGTGGTGATTCGAAACCGAGCGTCTCACCTGTGAAACGCAGGTATTTCATGCACCGGAATCCGTTCATCCAACGCCGGAGACGCTTGTCGAATGCAGCACCGTTACGAACGTTGCGCCGGATCTCGAGCAGCGCCTCGCCGAAGTGTTGACCGGCGAGCCAGCGCGCGAGATCGTCCGGTAGAGCGAGCCATCGTTCCGGTTCGTCGTAGAGCGCGTCCGTGGCTTGAAACAAGGCTCTGAGGTCGCTGAATCCACTGCGGGGATGAAAGCGCGGCCCGTTTCCTGCGCGGAGCGCATCGCGGATTGCCGCACCCGTGCCGAACGGTACCCGCGTCGATTCGCGAACACCTGGGTATACGGTGGTTTCATTCAGCGTTTCCAGAATGCCGATATCCATGAACTTCTGGAGAAAGTAGAAATCTTCGCCCGCCTGGCGTCGATTCATGCCGCCCACACGCGCGTAGTCGCGGGCCCGCACGGCCATACACGAACCCACGGTATGGAATGCATGCGTAGAACCGGCCCACGCGAGCCCCAGCCGGTAGTAGCGCAGGTAGAGCTCGTAGAGCGTCGCCGCGCGGCCGAGACCCGAGCGGTCGAGGCCAGTGTCCGCGCTTGCGCTGCCGGCCGGCTCCGGACGCATGCGGTGCTCGAAATTGACGGTGACCGCGCCGAGCCCTGGCTTGCGCGCGAACGCTCCGTCGATGGCGCTCAGGTAGTTCCGGCTGACCACGCAGTCTGCATCCAGCGAGATGATGACCCCGTCCGGCGCGCCGGCTTGTGCCAGACGCTGCAGCGCCTCATCCATGATCAGCTTCCGCGCCAGTCCAACGCCGGCAATGTCTTTCGCGAGCGTATTGTCCAGCACTACGTGCAGCGGCAGCGGGTAGCTGCGGGCTGCCTCGATGAGGGTCGCCGCGGTGGTTTCGTTACGGCGTTTTTTAGCGTCGTCTGCGGCTTCCGACGCATTGATGAAAACCAGCACCTCGGTAGATCCCGGCGCCACCGATGCGCACTCGGACAGTGCGTCCAAGGTGGGCAATATCTCGGGCTCGTCGTGGCACGGGATAACGACTACACGAGTGAGGTCGGGGGACGGGCTTGCGCTGATCGCCCGCGCCCTCAGCAACCGCTTGCGCAGGTAGTGGTCGAGCGCTCGCTCGCCGCGGATGCGGCTATCATGGTTCATCTGATTATTGGTAAACGCGAACCCGCACCTGCCCCGGTGCCATCGGTTTGCGGTGCGCAGCGGGAGTGGGGCCAATGGCGAGGAAATCCATCGATCTGGCGTTGCCGACACCGGCTGGATGGATCGAGACCGTGCTGGAAGATATCGACGCGTTCATAGCCGACCATGCTAACTGCGAGCGCAAGGCGTCGGCCATGGCCATGGGTATGGTCGTCAAGTATCCCGATCGCGACCAGATCATTCCAGGGCTTATCGCTGTTGCGCGGGAGGAACTGGAGCATTTCGACCAGGTCTACGCGCTGATGCGCGCACGCGGCATCGCACTCGTTCGCGACGAACGTGACGACTACGTGGGTCAGCTGATGACGTCGGCGCGCCACGGGCGCGACGATCGTTTCCTGGATCGGCTGCTGATCGCCTCGGTCGTGGAGTGTCGGGGCGCCGAGCGGTTCGGTCTCGTGGCGGAACACGTTCCAGATGCTGAACTGGCAGAGTTCTACCGGCTGTTGCGCAATGGTGAGTTGAAGCACGGTCACGTGTTCGTCGATCTGGCGTTGCGCTACTTCGATTCATCCGCCGTGTATACGCGACTGCGCGAGTTTGTCGACGCGGAAGCGGCGATTGTGGAGGCCTTGCCGTTGCGGGCCGCGTTGCATTGATAAGCAGTTCGAGGCTTCAACAATGAGTCGAATCTATAGTGCACTGCTGTTCGGTATCGCGCTGCTGTCAGCGGCAGTTCCGGCGGCCGCGCAAAGTGCTGCGCCCGCAAAGGCGCCATTGCTCGAGCAGCGCTTTCTGGACGCGCTGGTCGGCGACTGGAATCAACGGCAGAACGCCATCGCCTGGATCGAACAGAACTGGCAGCCGGAATTCGCGCCGTTCGCGTTTGAATCGATGGCGCTGATGCGCGATCGCCGTCAGCAGCTTCGGTTGCTGGAGGTTCTGCAATCCAAGACGGGGCAGGACATCGGCTTCGATCTCCGCGCCTGGATGCAGTGGATCTGGCAGGCCGACCCGCCAGTTTCGGCGCGGTACAGTGCGTTCAAAAGTGCGCTGTACGGGCTGCTGGACCCGCGGTTCAAAGGTTACTTCAGTCCGGATCGCGCGCACACGATCCGTCTGACTGAAGCCGTCTGGGGTGGTGTGGCGCAAGACGGCATCCCGCCGCTGCGCCAACCGAAGATGATCGCCGCCCCGGAAGCTGCCTACCTGGAAGACTCGAACGTCGTATTTGGGATCGCGGTCAACGGCGATGCGCGCGCGTACCCGAAACGCATTCTCGCGTGGCACGAGATGTTCGTGGACACCATTGGAGGAGTGCCGCTGGCCGGCGTTTACTGCACGCTATGCGGCGCTGTGATCGCTTACGGCACCGAGGTCGATGGCGTCAACCACGCGCTCGGGACGAGTGGGTTCCTGTACCGTTCCAACAAACTGATGTACGACCAGGCCACGCAGTCCCTGTGGAGCACCATGCGCGGGACGCCGGTAGTCGGTCCGCTGGTCGGCCGCGAGATCGTGCTGCCGCGCTACGCTGTCGTCACCACTACCTGGGGCGAATGGCGAAAGCGTCATCCCGACACCACGGTACTGGCTATCGAGACCGGCCATCAGCGCGACTATGCGGAGGGAGCCGCCTATCGGAACTACTTCGCGACCGACTCATTGATGTTTCCGGTGCCGAGCCCCGACGACCGGCTGAAGAACAAGGACGAGGTCTTCGGCTTACTGTTGGATGAAGCGCCGCCCACCGCCATTGCCGCTGCATATCTCAGCGCGAATCCGATCCATCATCAGACGCTGGGGCCGGTGGAGGCTGTGATCCTGACGAGCCCGTCTGGTGCCAACCGTGCCTACTCAGTCGGTGATGTGAAGTTTGTCGAATGGGATGGAGGAAACACCGCCGTGGATGCGACCGGTCAGCGGTGGACGCTGAGTGAAGATCGCCTCGCGCATGCCAGCGGCCGTGAGTTGCCGCGTCTGCCGGCGCATCGGGCTTTCTGGTTCGGGTGGCACGCCGCTTTTCCGGAAACCGTTCTGGTCAGGTAGCTGCGTGCGCCCCCGGGCGTGTCCTATCGCGGCCGGGCGCCTGGAACCGGGCCGGAATCGAGCTTCATCATCGCCGGGCCGTGAACTCTGGCTGTGAGCCTGCGTATCGATTTCGGATACCTCTAACGGATATCTCAAGTTTTTTCTTTGCCTGTCGCTATCCGATCTGTCGTCCCCGATTTCGCCAGACTCAGGAGCAGGCATGACACTACCTCTACTTTCCCGCTACACAATGATTGCGGCTGTTGCGACCACTGCGGCTGTGCTTTACCCGATGAGCGTGCAGGCGCTGCCAAAATGCCTGTTCATCTCCTCTTATCACCGCGGCTACGCATGGTCCGACGGTGTCGAGCGGGGCTTGCGCGCGGTACTCGAGAATCGCTGCGAACTGAAGCAGTTCGATATGGATACGAAGCGGCAGAAGAGCAAGGAGTACAAACAGAAGATCGGCGCCGAGGCGCGCGACCTCGTCAACAACTGGCAGCCTGACATCGTCATTACCGCAGACGACAACGCGGCCAAGTACGTCATCAAGCCCTTCTTCCGCGACCATAAGATTCCGTTCGTTTTCAACGGCGTGAACTGGACGGCCCGCGAATATGGTTTTCCGTACACGAACGTAACCGGGATGGTCGAGGTTGCGCCGATCAAACCCATGTTACAGCGCGCGGCCGACCTGGCCGGCAGCGCGCGCGGCGCGTTCTATCTCGGCGCCAATACCCTGACCGAGCGGAAGAATCTGAAGCGCTTCGAGGATGGTGCAAAGGAACTCGGCATCCCGCTGAATTCGCACCTGGCCGGTACTCTCGCGGAATGGGGTGATGCGCTCGCGAAAGCGCAGTCCTACGACTTCGTGATCATGGGTAGCAATTCCGGGATCAACGATTGGGATCCTGACAAGGCGCAGGACCTCGCGGCGCAGTATTCGCGCCAGTTCTCCACGACCAGTCATGGCTGGATGATGCCGTATACGATGTTCGGTATGACCAAGATCCCGGAAGAACAGGGTGAATGGAGTGCCGAGGCGGCGCTCGCGATTCTCGCTGGCAAGAGCCCACATGAAATTCCGATCATCTCCAACCGGAAGTGGGATATGTGGGTTAATCCGCAACTGTTGCGCACAGCCGGTGTGCGCCTGCCCCGCAGTTTGCGCAATAAAGCCAAACGCTACCAGTAAGTCTTGAGGAGCGCCGGCGCCGCGGTTGTCGACCGATGATCGTGGCGCTGTCAAAACACCCGACGGCAGCTTCGGGTGGCGCCATCGCGCAACCCGGAACCCGTTGTCGCCGTGAATTTTCTGCACAACTTTTCCCGCGCTGAACGTCTCGGCATTTTGTCCGTGACCTGCATGGCGGTGCTCGGTGCGGGATTAGCGACGGTGACCTACGCGCTTCGCGACGCGCGCGTTGCACTCGAAGACCAGACGCACGTCGTACAACGGATCCTGGAACAGCGTCTCGCAACCAGCGCCGGCGTGCTCGGTTCATGGACGGGCCTGTCGCAAGCGTCTGAGCATCAGTCGCTTGCGGAGCTGACATCGTTCGCGGAACAGCTGCGTCGTCAGAACCCGGCTATCGGGTCCGTCGCCAAACTGGTGATGGTCCCTGGAGACGAGCGTGAATGGTTCGAGGCCGACCAGGTAGAAGAAGGCCTGGTCGGCTACCGGATTCGTATTCGTAGCTCCGACGGGCTGGTCCCGGCGCCGACGAAATCGCGGTATCTGACGCTCGCGTTCCTCGAACCGTTGAGTCCGGACAATGCCACGGTGGTCGGACTCGACTACAGCGACGACCGGATCGTTCGGGAAATGCTCAACGAAAGCGTTCTTCACGATTCTGTTGCGCTGCGTGCCGGCAATCTGATCAACGTCGACGGTCTCCAGCTTCTCATCGGGCGGGCGAGCTACCGGGGTCTGTTCGCCCCCGAAACCGTGCAGGCGCGACGCGCACAGCTCGATAGCCTGACGGTGTTTTCGATCGATGTGGATCAGCTCCTGATCGGCATCCTGGATGATGTCAGCTGGACACGGCTTCGCCTGATCGTATCGGGTAGCACCGCGTCGAAACCCATCGTGCGTGAACGTTCGTTCGAGCAACTGTGGTTGCGTCGATGGATTCCTTCCCACATCAGCATGCGTCGGATCCGTGTAGGCGACACCTCTATCTCGCTCGAACTCGAACTGCAGCCACCGCCCGCCGCGCTGCGGCTCGGCGTCGGTCTGGCTGTCATGGCCGTTACATTGCTGCTGGCGGTATGCATGGTGGCGATCGCCCGCACCAGGCGCGACGCCAGCGTGTCCCGCGATGCCGCGCATCGCGCGTTGCAGGAGAGTCAGGAGCAGTTTCGCAATCTGTTCGAAGGATCGATCCAGGGCGTGATGATTCATCGCGGCGAAGAGCTCTACTACGTCAACGATTCATTCGCGCAGATCTTCGGCTTCGCGGATGCTCAAGGAGCTCTGCAGACGAGCTCCGTGCTCAATTTCTTCTCCGAGGATGAACGCGACCGCGCCCGCAGCTATTACAGCGACCATCTGGACGGCCAGTCCGGGCCGGCTCAGCTGGAGTGGGAAGGCGTCCGTGCCGACGGCAGTCCCATTACGATGATGAACGGCGTGCGGCGCGTGCGCTGGCATGGGCATACCGCGCTCCAGACGACCATCATCGATATCACGGACCGTAAGCGTGCCGAGCGCGATCTCATCGATGCCACGGAGCGCGCGCAACTCGCTGCCAACGCCAAGTCCGAGTTTCTCGCCAATATGAGCCACGAGCTGCGCACGCCGATGAACGGCGTGTTGGGCATGCTGCAGATACTCGATGACACCGAGCTCGACACCGTGCAGCGCGAATACGTTGGAGTAGCCCGCTCATCGGGCAATCTGCTTCTGGAGCTCATCAACGACGTACTCGATTTCTCCAAGCTCGATAGTGGGAAGCTGGAGTTGGATCACAGTGCCTTCGCTTTGCACGGTGCGATCGAAGAAACGGTGCGGCGCGTCGCAGTGAATGCGAACGGAAAAGGCATCGAGCTCAATTCCGTGCTCGCCGAAGACCTGCCCGCCATGGTCGTTGGCGACGTCGTGCGCGTGCAGCAGGTGCTGACCAATCTCCTGAGCAATGCCATCAAATTCACGAGTGACGGCGAAGTCGTGGTACGCGTGCGCCGGGTATCGCAGTTCGGCGTGCGCGTGCAGCTGCGATTCGAAGTGCAAGATACCGGCATCGGCATTGCCCCCGAAGACCAAAGCCGCATCTTCGCCGCATTCATGCAGGCTGACGGATCGATGACGCGTCGTTTCGGCGGTACGGGTCTGGGGCTTTCAATAAGCCGTCAGCTCGTGGAGCAGATGCAAGGCGAGATGAATGTCATCTCCGCCCCGGGTGAAGGCAGCTGCTTCTGGTTTACGGCCTGGCTGGATACGCAGGCCGCGGTGGAAAGTCGGCCGGTATTGCCGCTCCAGGGTGGTTCTCTGGTGGTCGTTTCCTCGCCGTACGCCGCGACGGTAGAAGCCCTTGCCTGCAGGCTTGGGAAATTGGGTTTGGAGGCCGTGTCGGCTGCCGACATCAAGGCGGCGGAATTCCCTGATATCGCTGCAGCCATCGTCGACGCCGATGTGGGATCGGCACTGGCGGTGCGCCCCATCGTCGAGGCAAGACCAACGCTCCCGGTCGTCACCCTGACGCCGCTTGGCGCTGACGTTGGGCGTCAACCGAACGCACTGGCACTGCGCAAGCCGGTCGACACCACAGCGTTGCTAACGGCGCTGCAAAGCGCTGTCGCCCCGACGCCCAATGTTTCGGGAGAGGCCTCGAAAAGTGCCGCGCCGGCCAGTGGCTTTCACATCCTGATGGCGGATGACAACGAGACCAACCTGAAAGTGACGGGCCTGATGCTCCGGCGTCTTGGCTACACGTTCGGATGCGTCAGCGATGGCGCCGAAGCGCTGACCCGGCTGGCCGAGGAATCTTTTGACCTCGTGCTGATGGATTGCCATATGCCCAATATGGACGGCTTCAAGGCGACGCAGACGATCCGTACCTCCGAAGCGCCTTTCGCGGATATTCCCATCATCGCACTGAGCGCGAGCGTTCTCGAAGAAGATCGGCGTCGCTGTGCCGAAGTGGGGATGTCGGGATTTCTTCCCAAGCCAACCGTGCTCACCCAATTGGACGACGCTCTGCAAGCGCAGCTGGGCCAGGCCGACCGACAGGCGCAGCGGGAGGTAATGTCGACGTGAGCGACCCCAATGCCCGGCCGACACATCGATATTCGCTCGGCGACTGGCTTGGCCTTGGTGTGTTGCTGTTGGTCATTTGGCTCGCGTGGACAGGCGACGGCGGCGACATGACGGTCGCCGAAAGCGCGCGAGCTGTATTTTCTCCGGAGCGTATCGTCAGTCCCTCGCCCGGGGGCTGACACGATACCGGGCGACCTGGGTCGCGGCTTCAGTTCACATCAATGTGTTCGCGGCTGTCACCTTCCATGCTGATATCGCCGTCACGCCGGGTCCACATCCGAAAGAGCAGCCGCCGTTCATCGATTTGTTGTTCGAACGCGAAAGCAGCGCGCGCATGGGCGACCCGCCGGTTGTGTATGAACAGCAATTGCCGTGACGCGAGCTTGTAGTGCAGCACGGTCTCATCGCGCTGTAACAATTCGGTGAAACGGGTCAGTGCCGCGTGCGCGTCCGATGACAGAGCTCTACCCGCGAGCGCCTGACCTTTGCGCACATAGTCGACGTAGAACCGGCATTCGAGGTCGTGTCCGCGCCATCCGAAAACCGGCTGCCTGGCGACTTTCGAT
Source organism: Pseudomonadota bacterium (assembly GCA_039030335.1). Lineage (GTDB taxonomy): Bacteria > Pseudomonadota > Gammaproteobacteria > HK1 > HK1 > JBCCEJ01. The sequence continues at coordinate 23,393 of JBCCEJ010000068.1, forward strand.
GCCGACTCGCCATGTTCACCCTGGCGGTCCCACCACATGGGCTTGTAGAGTTCCGCGAGCAGGCCTGGAGAGTCATCCAGCATGCGGTTATGCCCTTTCACCAGACTGACAAGGCTGTTCTCGCCGCCTTGCGGCGCCTGCCGCACACAGTACAGGCCGACAATTTCAGGGCTGTGCCGCAGCCAGCCTCCATCGGTATGGAATTCCTGTTCGAACCGGGTAATGGAACGCCGCACACCGTGACCGAACGGTTTGTTCTGATCCCTGACCGCGTACATCGAGGTACCGCCGAGCTTTTGGTTGACGAGCGGCCCGAGAAGTTGAAAAGCGTTTTGCGCAAGCTGTTGGTGTGCCGCGTCATCCCCAAGCCTGGCCTCGCGTAAGTCCAGCAGGACGACGCCACTGCGTTCGAAGAGTTCGTCGGTCAGGCGGGCCGTGAGTGTGTCGAGCCCGGTTCGGTCGGCAGTGGCCTGACCGGAAGCGGTGAGCGCCATGACCTCGTGCGGCGTTGCGGCGATCGTGGGCAGCTCAACCAGAGCCTGCCAGTCAGACGGGTGCGCGTACCGGTGGGGTTTTGGGACAAGCTCAGTATGTTCCTTCACCAGCTCCTTCCATTAGCGTATGTATCCCGAAGACATCCTTGTTACGCTCCACGTCAGGAACGTTCGCTGACCATAGCACTGTCGACGCCGTGCTGAACAGGAGTTCGCTTGGATGCACTGATTGTGGAACTGTCGCTTACGCCCACGCAAATTGGGTATTCCGCAATCGTCGTAATCGCTGCGTACGTGGTGCGTGGTGTTGCGGGCTTCGGCTCCGCGCTGGTCGCTGTCCCGCTACTGGTACTGGCGCTTCCGCCGGTGCATGTGGTGCCGGTGGTGATCGCGTTGGACCTGATGGGTTCGGCCGGACAGGCATGGGCTGGTCGACGCGTTATCGACTGGCGTGTGCTGATCCCTCTCGCGCCATTCACGTTGTTGGGGATCGGCGGCGCGCTGGTGCTGTTCAGTTATCTGGATGCGGCGACGCTCGCGCTCGCGCTCGGTGCCTTCGTCGCCTGCTTTGCGGTCTATCAGTTGCTGCCAGCACCACCGATCCGGGCCACCGCGCTCGCCGCGGTGCCGTATGGCGCACTCGGCGGTCTGGTGGGGACATTGTTCGGCACAGGCGGACCGTTCTACATGATGTATCTCGGCTTGCGCGGGCTCGAGAAGAGCGCTGTGCGCGCGAGCTTCGCCGCCTACTTCGTCATGGACGGCGGGGTTCGGCTGGCCGGTTTTGCGGTGTACGGCCATCTGCAAACGGCGACGCTGGTGTTGTTCGCGATCGGCGTGCCGGCCGCGCTGGTGGGCCTCGCGATCGGCGGGCGTTTGCACACCGGGCTTGGTCAGAAGCAGTTCAAACAACTCGTCTCGGTGTTGCTGATGCTAAGTGGTCTCGCCTTGATCTATAAAGGGCTTTAGCGGCGCATCGCGTCACGCTCCCGATGCCATCATCTCGCCTCAATTGAACTGGTAGTTCGTCAGTTTCGCTCCGTCCGGTCGCCTGAACCCGGGTCCAATGTATGCCTCGACCAAGCGAAGCTGGCGCTGACGCGTTCCCCGGCGTCCCGGATTTGCGCCGCATCGGCTTGACGTGAGCTGCTTCTCCTCCGGCTCACATCTTGCGGCCCCGCCGATCTGGCGGGGCCGGTTCTTTACCGGGTCGGGCCGGATATCGCTATCGCAAAGCATCGAACCCGCCCGCTACGGGCCGTTGCGCATACCGTTCATTCATGCACGATTTCGTGCCCGACAGGATCCCGTTCGGGTAGCCCCTGATCGAGCCTTTGCATCGCGGCCAGTCGCGCATACACGCCACCGCCTGCTGTGAGAGACGCGTGGTTGCCCTGTTCGACGATCTGCCCCTGGTCCAGCACGATAATCCGATCGGCGTGCTGGATAGTCGCGAGGCGATGAGCGATCACCAGCGTCGTGCGGCCCCGCATCAGGTTGCTGAGCGCGTGCTGTACCAACTGCTCGCTCTGCGCATCGAGGGCCGAGGTCGCTTCGTCGAGAATCAACAGCGGCGGGTCTTTGAGCACTGCGCGGGCGATGGCGATCCGCTGGCGCTGACCACTCGAAAGCCGCGCCCCGCGCTCGCCGATCGCAGTTTCGTACCCGTCTGGCAACGTGCTCAGGAATTCGTGTGCGTGCGCTGCCCGGGCCGCGGCTTCCACGTCGGCGTCGCTGGCGTCAGGTCGTCCGTACCGGATATTGGCTCTCGCCGACTGCGCAAACAGCGCTGTTTCCTGCGGCACTACGCCGATATTGGCCCGCAGCGTCGTGAGATCGAGTTCGTGAATCGGCTGACCGTCGAGACAGATCCGCCCGTCGCCCGGATCGTGGAAACGGAGCAGAAGCTGCGCGACGGTTGACTTGCCGGCTCCGGAGGGACCGACCAGGGCGACCACCTCGCCCGGCTCGATCGTCAACGAGAAGTCCTTCAATGCAAGCTGCGGCAGGCGGGAGGGATAACCAAAGCTCACGTCGTCGAACTGGACCTTGCCGGCGATGGGTTGCGCGATGGCCGCGGTTACCGGCGGGCTCTGGATCGCGGCCTCGGTATGCAGCAGATCCATGACGCGCTCGATGGCGCCCGCGGCGCGCTGCAATTCACCCCACATCTCTCCGAGCGTGGCGGCCGACCCCGCGACCATGAACGCGTAGAGCAGGAACTGCCCGAGTTCGCCGAGGCTCATCTGCCCGCGCACTACATCCTGCGCACCCAGCCAGAGCACGAACACCACCGCGCCGAAGACGATGAGAATGGCGCCGGCGTTCAGCGCGGCCCGCGCGCGAATGCGACCGACAGCGGCGTCGAACGAGGCCTTGAGCGCGCCCTGGTAGCGCTTCGCCTGCAGATCTTCGAGCGTAAATGCCTGGACGGTTGGCATCGCAGCCAGCGTCTCGGCCGCGATGCCGCTCGTGTCGGCCAGCCGGTCCTGCGTATCGCGCGACAGATCGCGCACGCGCCGTCCGTAAATCAGCAAGGGCAGCATGACCGCTGGAATCACGAGCGCGACGATGGCGGTCAGCTTCGGACTGGTAACGAGCATCAGAATCGCGGCACCGCAGAAGGTCAGGATGCTGCGCAAGATGATCGACAGATTGACGCCGGCACTGGCTTGCACGAGCGTCGTGTCAGCGGTCAGGCGTGACAACACCTCACCGCTCATATGCCGGTCGAAGAAGTCCTGGTCGAGGCTCAGGATATGGTCGTAGACGGCTTGCCTGACATCTGCGACCACTCTCTCGCCGAGCCACGTCACGAGGTAGTAGCGCAGTGACCCGAACACGGCCATCAGGCCACTCAGCGCAAAGAACGCGAGGAAGTAATCATCCAGCATTTGCACGGATGCGGCGCCGAAGCCGTGATCGATAACGAGGCGCGCGGCGAACGGCATGCTGAGCACCACGGCACCGGCGATCAACAGCGCAACGCAAGCGGCGAGCGCCGTAAGCCAGTACGGACGTACGAACGGCCCGATGGCGAGCAGCGGTGCGAGACTGAGGCCGTTGAGACGCGCGAGGTTCAGCTTGAAGTCTCCGCCGGATGGTGTGGCTGCCGGGGAACCTGCACAACGGCGGCGTGCCCGTCTCCGGGAGCCAGCACCTCGCCGGGGCATGTAGTCCGGTCTGCAGCGAACGTTGGGTCGCGACGCCCATCGCGCAAGCCGTCATACTGCATGCGCAAATCTGCTTCTCAGCGTCACGCGGCGCGCCGGGCATCAATCGGGCCGCCGGTCGGTTCCCGATGAGCCGCCACCGCGCCCGCCTCGTTCAACCGCTTTGCAACCAGCCCGGGTCGACGGCTTGATTTCACTCGAATCCTACTGGCGCTTTGTTCAGGCCAACCGGCGATTCGTCGGTTTCGGCTTTGCCATGGCATTCCTGTCGAGTTTCGGACAGACGTATTTCATCGCTGTGTTCGGGCCGGAGATCCAGCAGGAGTTTGGGCTTTCGCACGCCGGCTGGGGCGCTATCTACATGGCGGGCACGCTCGGCAGTGCGTTGGTGCTGCCGTGGACCGGCAAACTGATCGACGACGTCCCGTTACCGACTTATACGGGCATCGTGGCGCTCGCGTTGGGCCTCGCCTGCCTCTGGATGGCACTGGTGCCTGGCGCCGCGCTGCTGGTCGTTGCCGTATTCGGCCTGCGGCAAACCGGGCAGGGGCTCAGCAGCCACGTCGCGTCGACCAGCATGGCGCGTTACTTCTCGGCAGACCGCGGCCGCGCGATCGCGGTCGCGGCGCTCGGTTTCTCGCTCGGCGAAGCCGTGTTGCCGTTCGTAGGCGATCAGCTGATCGATCGCTACGGATGGCGCACGACCTACGCCATGGCAGCCGGTTTTCAGATCGTCTGCGGCATCCCCCTGGCACTCTGGCTGCTGCGTGGTCACGCGCAACGGCACGCGACCTATCTCGCGCGCCTGGCCGACCTCGCAACCGGTGCGCATCAGGCGCAATGGGGCTGGCGCCGCGAGGAGGTCATACGCGACGCGCGCTTCTGGTGGATGCTGCCCGGCCTGACGGCGCCCTCGCTGGTGCTCACCGGCATGTTCTTTCACCACCTGAACGTGGCTGATGCCAAAGACTGGAGTCACGCGTGGATCACCGGCAGCTACATCGTCTACGCCATTGCGGCCGTGGTGACGTCACTGGTCTCGGGTTACCTGGTCGACCGGATGGGGGCCATCAAGCTGGTGCCGGCAATGCTGATACCCATGTGCGTTGGACTGGCGCTACTCGCGCTGGCCGACAGCCCATGGATCGCGTGGCCTTACCTAGTGCTGATCGGCATCAGCACGGGCGTGACCTATACGGCACTGTCGGCGATGTGGGCCGAGCTTTATGGGACCGCACATCTTGGCGCGATCAAGAGCCTTGCGGTCGCCATCAGCGTGTTGTCCTCCGGGCTCGGACCGGTGTCGATCGGCCTGCTGCTCGATATTGGTTTTTCGATGAATGCGGCGCTCTGGTGCATGGTTGGTTACACCCTTACCGGCTCGGCAACCCTGTACGTCGCGCTGCGCATGCGGCCGGCGACCCGGCCCGGGTCTGACTAACTGGGTGCGTCCGTGCCCGCGACCCGGGCTCCCCGCTTGCCCTGACGCGCGTTTGGCTGGCGGCCGGGCCGGGCGTCAGTCGCGCCAGTCGAAGTTGGACCAGACGGGCGTACACTCCGACGGCAGAGTAAGCGGTTGGCCGAGCGCGTGGCCGTGCCCGCCCTGGCGGTGGAAATCGGAGCCGACCGATGCCTCCAGCGCGAAATCCCTGGCGAGACGCGCGACGCCCGTCGTGATGTCTGGCGTTTGCTGCCCGCTCACGACTTCGATCGCCTGACCGCCCGAATCTGTGAATGCCTTGACGAGCGCGCGGAGTTTAGTGCGTGTCAGCTTGTAGCGGGCCGGGTGCGCCAGCACGGCGCGGCCGCCGGCGTCGACGATCCAGTCGACGACGTCTGCCAGCCCGGCCCAGCCGGTTTTGATGTCACCGGGCTTGCCGGCGCCCAGCCACTTCTTGAACACGAAGGCCTCGTCCACCACCTGGCCGGTCTCCACCAGGTGTTGCGCGAAATGTGGTCGACCGGGCACTCCTGCTGCGCGCGCCGTGATGGCCTCTACAGGCGCGTCCAGCCCGGCTTTGCCGAGCACTTCGGAAATGCGTCGAGCGCGCGCGAACCGGGCCTCGGTCTGGCGCGCGATACCGGCGTTGAGCACGCGCGCGTCCAGATCGAAATCGAGTCCGACGATATGAATTCCGACCCCTGACCAGACCGTCGACAGTTCGACGCCCGGCACGAACCGGATCCCTGGTGGCGGCTCCGCGGCAAGCTGGCGACACCCGGCGAGCGTGTCGTGATCGGTCAGCGCAAACCCGTCCAGCCCGCGCTCGGCCGCCAACGCCGCAACCGCATGGGGCGTGAGGGCGCCGTCTGACGCGTTGCTATGCGTGTGCAGGTCAACGCGCACACCGGCTCCCGTCGACGTACCTCGCGGTCGGCGGCCTCACGCGTCCAGGCTGGCGAGCGCCGTGTCGATGTAGATTTTGCGTAGCTCCGCGGCGACCGGGCCTGGCACACCATTGCCCAGCACGCGGTCGTTGATCCGCACGACCGGGTAGACGAACGAACTCGCGCTCGTAATGAACGCTTCTCTGGCCGCGTAGGCCTCTTCGACTGTAAACGGGCGTTCTTCGACGCGGTAGCCATGTGTTTCGCAGAGTTTGAGTACCGCGGCGCGCGTGATCCCATGCAAGATTTCATTACCGAGATGCCGGGTCACGATCGTGCCGTCGTCCTGCACGATGTAGGCATTCGCCGAGCTGGCTTCGTTGACGATCTCACCGTCGCACACCCACGCGTCGTCGAAGCCCTCTTCCATCGCCGCCTGTTTGGCGAGCGATGCGGCCAGCAGCTGCACGGTCTTGATATCGCGGCGCATCCAGCGGATGTCGTCCACGGTCTTGACGGCGATGCCGTTGCGCGCGGCGGCGCTGTCGATGATGCTCTTTTGCTGCGTGAACATGACGAGCGTCGGGTCCGACCCGGCTGGGAATCCAAAGTCGCGATCGGCCGTTCCGCGGGAGACCTGCAGATACACCACGCCTTCCTCGAGCGCGTTGCGCTCGACCAGCTCGCGCTGCACGGCTTCGACGCCCGCGAGCCCGCCGTTCGCGACGATGACTGCCGGCAGGGTCATCTTCAGTTCCGAGAGCGAACGTTCAAGGCGCGCCAGATGCGGTGCATTTTCAACCAACTGACCGCGGAGCACGGACGTTACCTCATACACGGCATCTGCGAACAGAAAACCGCGATCGAACACGGAGATACGGGCGGCGGATTCCGGTACGAATTCGCCGTTGACGTAGACGATACGTTCGTTGGCTTCATCTGCCATGGAAGGGCCCTCTGAGCGGAGCTGGCGGGTACAGGATGCCGTCCCGACAACGCGGGCAGCGCAGCAAAGGCAGCTCTATTTCGGCGGGTAGTGGTCTGGACCTGTCGCACTATCCGCGCGTGCGGCTCTGAGCGGCCTCAGGCGTCGAATATCACATAGGTGCGCACTTCGATGCTTTCCCTTGGCGGCGCACTCGGGTCCTGGTCCGGCAGCTCGAACGCACCGTGGGGCGCAAATCTTGCGCGTCCGTCGTCAACGCTGTCCCAGCCTTTGATCAGGATGACTTCGTCCCGGCTCATCTCCGGTGCCCAGAACCACTGCTGCTTCGGCGCGTGCGCGATCTGATAGATTTCGCCGACTCGATCAGGAAACACCTGTTCCGTCGCAACGCGCTCGTCGGCACCTATCGAGCGCGCGTCGGCCAGCGCCAGCGGTGAGCGCCGCACCGGACCGGTGATCGGGCGCCAGACGTTGATCTGAACGATGCGCCCGCCGCGCTCGAGCACGGTATCGAAGACATCTTCGCCGAGCGCGTCGCGCGCCCGTTTGGGACCGGACTTTACGGTGTAATCAACATGCACACGGCCGGCCGGGCCCCGCATGCCGTCGGGATTGACCGCACCCTCTGGCGCGTCGGAGCGACGCGTGGCGTCGAAGATGACGGCCCGGCTCGCGCCGGTAGCGCGTTTCAGCAGCGCCTCCAGCTCGTCGCGATAGACGGTCGCCACGGCGTCGTCGTCGTACAGGTCGTCAACGGCGGTCGGTGCTTGCAGTAGCTTGAAGCCGTGCTGGTCGAGCTCGAGTTGTTGCTGGAGCGGGCGCATGTCTTCGATGGGTACGGCGACCTGCTCCGTCTTGAAGTGCACTTTGGGCTCGCCGCCGGTCAGCGCGGCGCTTTCGAAATACGGCTTGGTGTCCTGCGGGATGATGAAAGTCAGTTCCGCGTGCACGGTCGCTGCGGCCTCGGTGAGGTTGTGCGCTTCGCTCATCTTCAACGGTCCTCGGAATGCGCGCTTCGGCCTGAATCATAACAAGGGCGTTGCGCGTGTCTGTGCGGATTCGATCGCTCGAACTCACCGGGCAAGCCGTGCGCGAACCGGTCGGGCCAACGGGTATCAGGCGTTCGCGGCCACACCGCCACGGCGATGCAGGCGGCAGCGCCGTGGCACGCTGCGGTTGGTGAGCCGGCTAGTCGTCCAGCAGGATCGCCAG
>JBCCEJ010000069.1:0-31017 GCA_039030335.1 Pseudomonadota bacterium
GCGTCGGCGTCGTGAAGCATGCGCACCATGAGTTCGATATCGACAAACCGGGTAAAGACAGCTTTGAACTTCGTGCCGCTGGCGCAACGCAGATGTTGATTGCGTCGCGGCGCCGCTGGGCAATGATCGTCGAACGGGAACTCGACGGCGAGCCGTCCCTGGATGAGGTACTGCGCGACCTTGATCAGTCGTCGCTCGATCTGGTGCTGGTGGAAGGTTTCAAACGTGAGCAGTTTCCGAAGATCGAGTTGCATCGCACTGCGCTTCGGCGTCCGCTGCTTTGCATCGACGATCCGAACATCGTCGCGGTGGCGAGTGATGGCGACCCGGGGGGCGCAGGAGACCTGCCGGTGCTCGATCTGAACGAGCCGCAGTCCGTGGCTGACTACATCGCCACCGAGATCACCGGCACGGCCACGGGGTCCGGGGAGTGATAGTCTTCGGATTCGGCACCTTCGTTGCCGCATGAGTCCCGTATCTGAAGTTTGCGCCCGTGCGCTGCGAGGCTGGAGGATGCCCATGTTGCGTCGGACTTCCCGAGTGGTTTTGGCGAGCGCTACCCTGCTGGTGTGCTGCAGCATGCCTTTGCCAGTCTACGCTGATTGCGAAGGCATAAATGTCAGGTCCTTCGACTACGGTATGAACAACTCGTGGCGAGGCCAGCGCGGTGTCGTCTCGGCGGAACTCGGCCCCGTGTGTGCAGAGCACGCACTCTGTTATGAGACGACTGGCGCACGTCGGCGCACTTGCGACAAAACTCTGTACGAGGACTTGCTGGAGACCTGTAAGAAAAAGTTTCGCGCACAGCCCAACAGGCTGAAAGGCTGCACTTTACATGTCGAAAAAGGCATGGAGCAGGTGCAACAAAAGGGTCCGCTCGCGTTTACGAAGGCGCAGGCCCGCGCGCGTAGGGCGCAGTCCAGCGCGGCGCAGTCGGCGCGTTCCTCGGCCCGCAAACAGTCGAGCGCGGCGCGCCGTGCCGCGAGGCGGCGGGCCGCCTACAAACAGATTTACGACCAGATGCTCGGCACCGGCAACGACGGCACCGGTGCCGGTACTGGTACGAATTAAACTCGCCGGGGCCCGGTCAGGCAGGCCGCGTACTCGCCATCGCGTGCGTCAGCGCAGTCCAGAACGACGGCGCTGACGAACTGGGTGTCAGTAACGAGAACGTCGGCCGATCGTCGACCAGCGCGAGTTGCACGCCCAGATGCTCCATGACAGTGCGCTGCGCGCTGCCGACGATAAACACCTCCGGATGCAGGTCAATCGGGCACAGCCTGGCGAGCGTTTCTCTCGCACCTTCGCCTTGCAGACGGATTTCACTCCAGCCTCCCGACTGGTCAGTGATCACGGCGTTGCCGCTGCAAGCGTCGCGCAAGTTCTCCGCGAGCGTCAGCTCGGATTCGCTCGTTGCGAACCACTGTTCGTAGCCCGCGCTCGCAATGGCCATGCCGCTGTATTCCTGGCGCAGCCCGATGTCTGGCAGCGCGCCGCCAAAGGCGGCGGAAAAGCTCTCTCGCAACGCGCTGATGGCGCCCCGCCGTGCCGCCATGGAAGCGATGGCTACCGGATTCACCTCCCACGCGCGACAGTGCTCTTCGACTTGCTCCGCACCGCCGAGGGTCGCGGCGGGCGTCAGCGTGAATTCAGCCACGGAGGCGCCCTCCTTTAGGATCGAAGAAGTGCGGGCTCACGATCTCCACCTCCACGACGTTGTCCCGCACCAGGTCAGCCGCCACCACGCGCTCGCCATAGCGGTCGACACCATTGCGAATGAAGCCGAGACCGATCGAAGTCTCGAGCATCGGTGAGTAGGCGACCGAGGTCAGGTAACCCTGGTCGTTGCTGGCATCGAATGACTGCCCGACGCCGATGAAATGTGCACCCGCGCTCAGCTGACGCTTGGGGTTGACCGGTTTGAAACCGACCATGACCGGCCGGTCCGGGTCGGTCAAACCGGGGCGGTTGGCCATGACCTTGCCGATGCAGTCTTTTTTCTGGGACACCATGCGCCCGAGTCCGAGGTCCGCGGCGGTTGTCGTGCCATTCAGCTCGTTACCCGCCGCGTGGCCTTTCTCGACCCGCATGACACCGAGCGCTTCGGTGCCGTAAGGGACGACGTCGAATGGTTTGCCCGCTTCCATCAAGACGTCAATCAGGGCGCCCCCGTACTGCGATGGCACGGCGATCTCGTAGGCCAGTTCGCCCGAGAAGGACAGTCGGTAGAGCCGTGCTCGAACGCCGTTGCAGACGGTCAGCTCAGCTGCCGCCATGTACGGGAAGGCGTCGTTAGAGATATCGAACGGCGCATCGACGACCTGTTCGAGCAGGCGTCGCGAGTTGGGCCCGGCAACGGCGAACTGGGCCCAGTGGTCAGTGGTTGAGATGAGATGCACATCGAGCGTCGGCCAGAGAACCTGGCGGCAGTATTCGAGATGCCGGAACACCCCGACCGCGTTCGCCGTCGTCGTTGTCATCAGGTATTCATGCTCACCGAAGCGCGTGGTCGTGCCGTCGTCCATGACCAGCCCGTCTTCACGCAGCATGAGCCCGTAGCGCGCGCGCCCGACTTTCAGCGTCGAGAACATGTTCGTGTACACGCGGTCCAGAAACTCCGCCGCGTCCGGGCCCTGGATGTCGATTTTGCCGAGCGTTGTGACGTCGCAGACACCGACGCTGGCCCGTGTGGCCAGCACTTCGCGGTCGACCGATTCGCGCCAGTGCGTTTCTCCCGGCAACGGGAACCACTGGGCCCGCAACCAGTTGCCGGTCTCGACGAATACCGCGTTGCGCCGCGCGGCGAACTCGTGTGACGGTGTGTAGCGGGTTGGCCGGAAGTCCTTGCCGTGACTGCGCCCGGCGAACGCGCCGATGGCAATGGGCGTGTACGGCGGACGGTAGGTGGTCGTGCCGGTTTCCGGAATCGACCGCCCGGTCAGTTCGGCCATGATGGCGAGCGCGGGCACGTTGGCAGTCTTGCCCTGGTCGGTTGCCATGCCGAGCGTGGTGTAGCGCTTCAGATGCTCGACGGCCCGGAAACCTTCCTGGTGCGACAGCTGGATGTCCTTCACCGTGACGTCATTCTGGAAGTCGACGAACGCGGGTCCTTTGCTGTCGGGCACGTACCAGTAGGGCTGGCCGGAACCAGCGTCGTCCTCCGCTGTAGGTATCGCCTCCGCGGACGCGCTGAAGCCGAGGTCGGCCAGGGCATCGAGCGCACCTTGTTGACCCGACCGGAGAGCCGCCGCGGTAGAAAACTCGCCGTTGGCTGCGCCGGCGACGGTCATACCGGCTGGAAGATTGTCCGACGGCACAAATGCCGCGATGTTGTCGTTCCACGTCGGGCGCCCGTTCTGGTGGCACGTCAGGTGCATCGTCGGGTTCCAGCCGCCCGATATCGCGAGTGCGTTGGCTCGCACGCGCCGGACCCGGTTGTTGGCGTCACGGACTTCGAGTCCGTGCATGTCGGTGCCGCCGAGCGCGGCGGTGACGCGTCCACCAGCGACCACCTCGGTGCGATCCAGCAGGGCGGCGTCGGCACCGAGCAGGTCGGCCGGTTTGATTTCGGCGCGCACGTCGATGACCGCGCTGACATCGATGTCAGCGCGCAGCATCGCGGCAACGGAGCGCCAGCCATCATCGTTGTTCGTAAAGACGGCGACATGTCTGCCCGGGGCAACGCCAAATCGGTTGACGTAGGTGCGTACGGCGCCCGCCAGCATGGTGCCAGGCCGGTCGTTACCGCCGAACACGAGCGGTCGTTCGATGGCGCCCGCGGCGAGGATCGAGCGCTTTGCGATCAGTTTCCACAGGCACTGGCGCGGCAGGTGTTCCGGCGCCTCGTGCAGATGGTCGGTGATGCGCTCTACGGCCCCGTAGATGCCGTGGTCATACACGCCGAATACGGTCGTGCGCGGCATGTAGCGCACGTTCGGAGCTGCTGCCAGTTCCGCCATGACCTCAGCAGCCCACGCGCTGCCGGCGTTGTCGCCTACCGCGCCGTTCTCGCTCAAGAGACGTCCGCCGGCAGTGAAATCCTCGTCCGCCAGAATCACGCGGGCGCCGGCCCGCGCGGCGGTCAGCGCCGCCATCAGACCAGCGGGGCCAGCGCCGATGACCAGCAGGTCGCAGTGCAAGAAGCCCTTATCGTAGGTGTCGGGGTCGGTCTCGCCAGACAGCCGGCCAAGGCCGGCCGCGCGCCGGATGATCGGCTCGTAGAGCTTCTCCCAGAACGCTGCTGGCCACATGAAGGTTTTGTAGTAGAAGCCGGCGCCAAGGAATGGTGACAACAGGTTGTTAACTGCCATCAGATCGAAGCTGAGCGACGGGAAGCGGTTCTGACTTTCAGCCTCAAGGCCGTCGAAAAGTTCGATCGTCGTGGCCCGCGTGTTGGGCTCACGGTGAGCGCCGCTTCGCAGTTCCACCAGTGCGTTTGGTTCCTCAGGTCCGGCGCTCAGCACCCCACGCGGGCGGTGATATTTAAACGATCGGCCAACCAGCTGCACGCCGTTGCCGAGCAGTGCCGAGGCGAGTGTGTCGCCGGCATACCCCTCGAACGCCGTGCCATCGAACTGAAACTTGAGCGATTCATCGCGACCGACGAGCCCGCCTGTGCGCAGGCGATATGACGTGCCGCCGCTCATACCCGCGCCTCCGGCTCTTCGGCTCGTTTGACGTCTTCGATCGCATGGGTTGCCGTGTTGCGGGTGACGACCAGCCAGGAACGGCAACCCGCGTCGTGATACCACAGTTCGCGATGCGTGCCGGCCGGATTCGTGCGCATGTGCACGTACTCGTGAAACGCGGCGGCCGCGTCGTCACCTTCGGGGTCTGGCCGATGAATCAACGAAGCGTCGCCGAGGTAGGTGAATTCGCCGTGCTCGCGGAGCCCACATAGCGGACAGGGGATGCGCATGTCAGTGGAACTCCGTCAATGCAGGTTGGGCTGGGCGCCCGCGCCTTTCTCGTCGATCAAATGGCCGGTCTCGAAGCGATCGAGCCGGTATGCGGTTGCGACTTCGTGGGGCTCGCCGGTTGCCAGCAGGTGCGCGAAACACCAGCCCGACGCGGGCGTCGCCTTGAATCCGCCGTAGCACCAGCCGGCATTCATGAAGAGACCGTCGACCGGCGTGCGGTCGATGATCGGCGAGCCGTCCATCGACATGTCCATCAGTCCGCCCCAGCTGCGGAGCAGCCGGGCACGCCCGATCATCGGCATCAGCGCCATGCCACCTTCGCAGACGTCTTCGACCGTCGGCAGGTTGCCGCGCCACGCGTAGCTGTTGTAGCCATCGATGTCGCCGCCGAACACCAGTCCGCCCTTGTCCGACTGACTGATGTAGAAGTGCCCCGCTCCGTAGGTGATGACGCCCGGGAGGATCGGCTTCAGGCCTTCCGACACGAAGGCCTGGAGCACATGGCTCTCTATGGGCATGCGCAAGCCCGCGAGTGCCATGACGCGCGAGGTGTTGCCAGCTGCCGCGACACCGACTTTATTGGCACCGATAAAGCCCCGCGTCGTATCGACGCCAACGATGCGCCCGTCTTCGATCCGCATACCGGTGACCTCGCAGTTCTGGATGAGATCGATGCCGCGCTGATCGGCGCCGCGTGCAAAGCCCCACGCGACGGCGTCGTGGCGGGCGGTACCGCCCCGGCGCTGCAGCAGGCCGCCGGTGATCGGGAATCGCGCGCTGTCGAAGTTGAGATAGGGACAGAGTTCGCGAACCTGCTCTGCGTTCAGCAGCTCGGCGTCAGCGCCGTGCAGCCGCATGGCATTGCCCCGCCGCGCGTAGGCGTCGCGCTGCGGGTCGGAGTGACAGAGATTCAGTACGCCGCGCTGACTCATCATCGCGTTGTAGTTGAAATCCTGCTCCAGACCTTCCCAAAGCTTCAGCGAATGCTCGTAGAACGGTTCGTTGCCATCGAGCAGGTAGTTGGCGCGCACGATCGTCGTGTTCCGGCCGATATTGCCGGATCCGAGGTAACCTTTCTCGACGACCGCCACGTTGGTCAGATTGTGGTTGCGGGCCAGATAGTAGGCCGTGGCAAGGCCGTGCCCGCCGCCGCCCACGATGATGATGTCGTACTGTTTTTTCGGTTCCGGCTCCCGCCAGACCGGTTCCCAGTTGCGGTTGCCGTTGAAGGCGGCCGCAATCAGCGAGAAGACCGAGTAACGCATGGGTGCAGCAAGCCTCAGGTCGTGCGAGCGATGAACGTTGCAGAATGCGCATTATCGGGCGTGATGCCGCGCAGACTTGTCCCGGAGGGACGCTCTTCTATTCTGGGGCCATTCGCGGTCGGTTGAAATGCACCGGCGCGGATCCGCGCTTCGCGCTCAGCAATTGCTTGTGATGGGCGGGTCGGTCATATTCAGACGATCATCCCTCGAGAACCCAGAACCCGACATGTCCGGAGTCATCGCAGCAGGCAGCGTCGTTACCTTCCACTATCAGATGAAAGACGAAGACGGCGTGTTGTTGGAATCGTCGTCTGAAGAACGGCCCATCGCGGTAGTGCAAGGCCGGGAAAACGTCGTCCGCGGGCTGGACCGCGCACTGCTCGGCCGCCACAAAGGCGATAGCTTCACCGCGCAAGTCCGGCCCGAAGAAGGTTATGGATTGCGTCGCGAAGGCTGGACGCAGCGGATGTCGAAGAAGCACTTGCCGCGCGGTAACGCTTTGAAGGCCGGTATGCAGACTGCCTACCGCACCGAGCGCGGCTTCAGGCGCGTCACCGTCGTGAAGGTGGGCGGCAAGATGGTGGACGTGGATCTCAATCATCCCCTGGCCGGCAAGCACCTGACCGTGGATGTACAGGTCGTTGGTGTGCGTGATGCGGAGCCGGCGGAACTCGCACACGGCCATGCACACGGGCCGGGCGGGCATCAGCACTGATGGGGAATCGCCTCACTCCGACGGCGACGATGCCACACGTCAGCAGCAAACCGTAGGCGAGGAGCGCCAGTGCGGATACTAGTAACCGGCGGCAGTGGATTTCTCGCTGCCTTCATGATGCGCAGATTCCTGCGACGCGGCGCGACCTTCCGAGTGCTGGACCTCCGCGCAGGTTCGCCGCTCGCTGCACGTCTGCTCGGTGATGACTACGGCGCGATCGAATGGGTGGAGGGAGACGTCGCTGACGCGCACACCGTCGCCGCGGCTGCTGAGGGTACTAACCTCATCATTCATCTCGCTGCGTTGCTGACACCCGCATGTCAGGCCGACCCGGTGCGCGGCGCGGCGGTCAATCTGACCGGCACTTTGCACGTGTTCGCGAACGCGGTGCGTCTCGGTCACACCCAGGTGCTCTACATGAGCAGTGCCGGCGTGTTTGGGCCAGACGACGGCACAACGCCGCGTCCGACGACCCATTACGGCGCTTACAAACTCGCTACCGAAGGCGCGGCGCGCGCCGAGTACGATTCGAACGGGCTGTCGAGCACGGGATTCAGGCCCTTGATCGTATACGGACCGGGACGCGAGGTCGGCTTGACGGCCGGCCCCTCGATCGCCTGCCGCGAGGCGGCGCGAGGTGCGCCTTATACGATCGGTTTCAGCGGTAACTCGGATTTCGTCTACGTCGATGATGTGGCCGCCGCGTTCGAACTGGCGTGGGCGTCTCCGCGCGAGGGCGCGCAGGTGTACAACGTCACCGGCGAACACGCACCGGTGGCTTCGGTATGTCAGACCGTAAATGAGATCGCCGGGGAGCGGCTTATCGATTATTCGGGCGAACCCATTCCGGTGGCCGGACTGATCGATGAAGGTGCTCTTCGGAGCGACTACCCCGACATGCCGCGTACGCCGCTCGCCGCAGGCCTCGCCGAGACTTATGAGTTCTACGCGCGAGCGCGCGCATCAGACTGAGGATTCGCCATGCAGGACAGACTCACCGACAAGGCCATCATCGTCACCGGCGCGGCCGGTGGCATCGGCGCCGCAACCGTGCGCCGGCTCGCAGCCGAAGGTGCGCGCGTTTGTGCCACCGATCTCGATCGCGAGGCCGTTGAGTCAGCGCTGGCAGGCGTCGACGGTGAGGTGCTTTGCCGTGGCGTCGACGTCACGGACGAAAGCGCGGTGCAACAGATGGTGGCTGATGCGGCTGCGCAGTTCGGCCGCCTGGACGGTCTGTTCAACAACGCCGGAATCGAAGGTGAGGTCGCCTACATCGAAGACTATTCGATGGACGTGTTCGAACAGGTCATGGCGGTCAACGTTCGCGGCGTGTTTCATTGCATCAAACATGTCGTAGGGCCGCTGCGCGACGCAGGCGGCGGCTCCATCGTCAATACGGCCTCCACCGCGGGGCTGCGCGGTTCACCGATGCTGCCGGCCTACAACGCGAGCAAGCATGCCGTGATCGGTATGACCCGCTCGACCGCGGATGCCTACGGCCGCCACGGTATCCGCAGTAATGCCGTCTGCCCGGCGCCGATCGAAACCCGCATGATGCGCTCGATCGAAACCGGTATGGGCGGCAATGAGCCGCAGGTCGTCAAGGACCGCTTCACGAACAGCATCCCGCTCGGGCGCTACGGCGAGCCTGAAGAAGTGGCAGCCCTGGTTGCGTTCCTGCTGAGCGACGAGTCCCGCTTCATCAATGGCAGCATGTACAGCATCGACGGCGGTCTGACGCCGATGTGAGCGTCAGCCCGCATCGGTCGGGTGCCGCGTTCGCGGAACGCACCCGACCGGTGCGCTAGCGCATACGGCCGAGCGGATCGCCGAAGCGTTCGCGCATGACGTCTTCGAAGGGCATACCGTCCGATGCCATCCAGCTGCCGGGGCGGGTATGAAATGCGTCGTGATGAAATGGCGCGTCCAGGTCCAGGCCTGACTCCAGCCGGCGCGCACCTTCCATCACGGTGCGGCGAAATCGCACGACGGCGGCGTCGGTGGCGGTCAGATGCTCCCGGGTGCGATCGGCGATGAAGCCCTGGCTCTCCTGGATCATGGCGTCCTGCTCGGCGAGCCCTTTGACACCGGTGTACGAGTGGCTCTTCTGCGCGACGCGATCGATCAGGTAGTCGTTTTCGCGGCGCCGCACGCCGCGGTAGTTCTCATCGACCTCCGCGATGATGCCGAAGCCGTTGCTCAACCGCTCGCGCTCCTCGCCGACGATCGGGCGCTCCGGGTTCCAGGCATAGGTGAACATCCAGTGGGAGTAGTCGTCGATCGGCACCAGCGTATAGCCGAAATACGTCTCGCCCGGCAGCGTCGATGGCCCTGTCCCGTGCGCCGGCACCAGATACTGTGTGATGCGCCAGTACGTCTCACCCGGGTCGCCTGAGCGGGCGCCGCCGATGACGAAGCCAACTTCGTGTTCCAGCAGAGAGAACTGCGGCATCGGGTCGTTGCGGATCCAGCGCAGCCGCCTTGCGTCGGCCGGGGCGTCCGGGTTGTCGTCTGACGGCACGCTCGGCGCCGGCATGTGCAGAAACGAAAAGTGGGAAGTGTCGAGGCCGCCTTCCATCGTCTGCGCCCAGTTGCATTCATTCAGCCGCTTGGAGACAAACCTGTGCTCCGAGTCCACGAGCCCGAATTCGAGCTGCGGCGGTTCGGGCACCGGCTGGTCGGCAGGGCCCATATAGGCCCAGACGAGATCGCCGAACTCGCGCGTCGGGTAAGCCTTGATGCGCACCCGGTCGCGCATCCGGGCACCTGGTGGCACATTCGGCATATCCATGACGCGGCCGTGGCGGTCGAACTTCCATCCGTGGTACACGCAGCGCAAACCGCAGTCTTCGTTGCGGCCGTAGTACAGGTGCGCGGCGCGGTGGGGACAGTAAGCATCCAGCAGTCCGACCGCGCCTTCAGAGTCGCGAAACGCGACCAGTTCCTCACCCATGATCTGGATGCGGATCGGAGTGCAGTCGGGCTCCGGCAGTTCGCGGCTCAGCGCCACCGGCTGCCAGAACCGCCGGAAGTACTGACCCATCGGTTCGCACGCGTCGGTGCGGGTCAGGAGGTGATTTTCAGCCGCGGTCAGCATGATGGTTCAGCCTGTTGTCATGGGCAGTGAGATGTCGCGGGCCCATTCGCTCATCGACGCGTCGTACACGCGCACTTGCTCATAGCCGAGTTGCCACAGCAAGAATGCGTCGAGCGTTGCTGCGATCCCGCCACCACAGTAGACGATCACCGGCTGGTCCGGCCGCGCACCTGCCTCTGCGAAGTGGGCCGCTGCCGTTTCAGCACTGGCAAACGTGCGGTCGTCAGGGTCCTGCAGCGCCGTCGCCGGCACGTTCACGCTGCCGGGGATTCTGCCGGCGCGACCGTAGCGGGAGTCTTCGCCGCTATGCAACTGCGGGGAGAGCGCGTTGAGGGTGCAAACGCCGCGATCGTCCATCGCCGCCTTGACGTCGTCCAGGTGCGCGAACAAGCCGTCGCGTGGCCTGGCATCCAACTGCGCGGCCGGATAGTCCTGCACACCTCCCTGTGTCGGGCGTCCATCCAGTTGCCACCGATCGAAGCCGCCGTCGAGCACGGCGGCGTGGTCGAAACCGATCGCTCGCAACATCCACCAGATGCGGGTCGCCCATTGCATGTTCGTTCGGCTGTAGAGCACGACGCGACAGTCATTGCCGAGACCCCGGCGTCCGAGAGCCTCGGCCAGATCCTCAGGCGCGGGCATCGTGAAGCGCAGATGCGACGGACTCGAGTTGTCGGACAGCTCCGCCTGCAGGTCGAGGAAGGCCGCACCTGGGATATGCGCCCTCTGATAGTCCTCGAGCCCGCTCCGCACGACGTAGGGGGCATCCACATCCGGGCCTGGCGGATCCAGATAGACCGTACATTCGAAGACCCGCAGGTCCGGAGCGGTCAGATTCTCCGCAAGCCAGCGACTGTCGACGATGGCTTGCGGATGGCGATAACTGGCGGCCATGGGCACACTCTCCTCATCGGCATGTTGCGCCGTACTGTGCGCCGACGCCGCCACGTTGCGCAACACACCACGCCGCTCCGACCAACCGACAGCCGAGGACCCGCCATGACCGACGCCAGCCGACCCGATGATGATGCGATGCTCACGGCGAGCGCCGCGAGACGCGCTATTTCACGCGGAGACCTGACCGCGGAGCGTTACGTTTGCGCATGCCTGGAACGTATCGACGCGCGCGAGCCTGAGGTCGAGGCCTGGGAGGTGGTCGACCGTGAAGGCGCGCTGGCGGCCGCCCGACAAATCGATCGCAGCGCTGGCGGTGGCCCGTTGCACGGGGTTCCGGTCGGACTCAAGGACATCGTCGAGACGGCTCACTTGCCGACCACTTACGGCTCGCCGATCTATGCCGGGCACCAACCGCAGGCGGACGCAGCGTGCGTGACGCTGGTGCGCCGGGCCGGCGGCATCGTGCTCGGCAAAACCGTGACCACGGAGTTTGCGGTGCGCCACCCGAACAAAACCCACAATCCGGTGAAACGTGACCACACACCGGGGGGATCTTCGAGCGGTTCGGCGGCCGCGGTTGCGGACGCCATGGTGCCGCTCGCATTCGGCACCCAGACGGCTGGCTCGATCATCCGCCCGGCGGCGTTTTGCGGCGCGGTCGGCTACAAGCCCACGATCGGGCAGTTCAGCTACGTCGGCGTCAAGCTGCTGGCACGTTCGCTCGATACGCTCGGCGGCATGGCGCGCTCGGTTGACGACCTCGTGCTGTTGCGTGCGGCGCAGATGAACACCGCGCCGGAGCTCGAAGAACTGATGCGCAGTCCGTCGATCGGCCTTTATCGAAGCCCGTTTTGGGAAGACGCCGAACCGGCGGCGCGTGACGTACTGGAGTCGGCAGCCCGGCAGCTTGCCGACGCCGGGGCGAGCGTGAGCGACGTGGACGTGGGACCGGCCTTCGCGCCGCTCGCGGACGCGAATGGCACCATCATGACTTACGAGGGTTGCCGTGCCCTCGCCCACGAGCTGACCCACCACGGCGACCTGATGAGCGATGTGATCCAGGCCGTCATGCGGCCCGCCGAGTCGATGCCGTACGCCCAGTATGCAACAGCGCTGCAGGAGGCGGCGGCCGGGCGACAGGCTATCAACGACACACTCGTGGATGTGGATGCGCTGCTCGTACTGAGTGCACCAGGTGAGGCGCCGGCAGGTATTGGCTCTACCGGCGATCCGCTGTTCAACAAGACCTGGACCACGGCTGGCGTGCCCTGTATCACGCTGCCATTCGGCGCAGGCCCGGGAGGCTTGCCACTCGGCGTGCAACTTATCGGCGCGACCGGCGCTGACGAGCATCTGCTGCGCGTTGCCAGTTGGGTGGAGAAGCGTCTCTAGCAAGCCGTTTCTCCAGCGCCTGCCGGCACCAGCGCGTTTGCCGGGTCCTGACCCATGATCTGATCGAGCAGCGCGCTCGCCGCATCGTTGTCGGTGTCGCGGTCGAGCGTGAAACGCAGGTTGTTCTGGATGTACTCGTGGCCCGGGTACACGCGCGTGTGGTCTGGCAGTTTGGCGAGCTGACTGACGAAGGTCTCGCACAGCGCGTGCGGGTGGCCGCCGTTGTGGGTGTTGCCAGCACCCGCGTTGAACAGCGTGCCGGCCGCTGGCAGCGGTAAATAGTTCTCATTTACAAAACGGCACGGTCAGATTGATAGAGTCTGGCGCCGGGTACGTTGTAAGCGATGAGTTGGAGTACCGCGCATGGGTGTGGAGCTGGCGCAGGTTTCGCTGGACGACAAGTTCACGCTGGAGCGTGGACGCGTCCTGATCTCAGGCACACAGGCGATGGTTCGCGCGGCGCTGATGCAGCGCGCGCGAGACCAGGCGGCCGGATTGAGCACCGCCGGATACATCTCCGGATATCGCGGCTCACCGCTCGGCGGCCTCGATCTGCAGCTCGCGAGAGCCCAGTCGCTGCTGTCTACTTCCGATATCGTCTTCGAGCCGGGCCTGAACGAAGATCTGGCCGCCACGGCGGTGTGGGGCAGTCAGCAGGCCAACGTGCTGCCCGGAGGTAAATACGACGGCGTATTTGGCATGTGGTACGGCAAGGGTCCGGGCGTTGACCGCTCGGGCGATGCGCTGAAGCACGCGAACAATGCAGGCACGTCACCACACGGCGGGGTGTTGGCCGTGTTTGGCGACGACCATCCCGGCAAGTCGTCGACGCTGGCGCACCAGAGCGAGCAGGCGCTGGTCGGCTTCTCGATGCCGATCCTGTATCCGGCGACGCTGCAGGAGTACCTCGACTACGCGATCTACGGTTGGGCGATGTCGCGCTTCAGCGGCCTCTGGACCGGCTTCAAATGCGTCAACGAGACCGTCGAGAACACCGCAACGGTCAACATCGATCCGGACCGCGTCCAGATCGTCATCCCGGAATTCGACGATCCGGCGCCGTATCACATCCAGATGCGCTACGCGCCGATGGAAGACGACGTCATCCTGATGCGGCGCAGACTGCCGCGCGCGAAGGCGTTCGCGGCGGCCAACCACCTCGACCGCGTCACGATCGGTGATGAATCGGCGTCGTTCGGGATCGTCACGAGCGGGAAAGCGTGGCTCGACGTCATGCAGGCGCTGGCCTCGCTTGGCATCGATGACGCGCGCGCCCGCGAACTCGGTCTGGCGGTCTACAAGGTCGGCCTTACCTGGCCGATGGAAGAAGACGGCCTGCGTGCGTTTGCGCGCGGCAAGGACGAACTGCTGTTCATCGAAGAAAAGCGCGCTTTCATGGAGCCGCAGGCAGCGCACATTCTGTACCACCTGCCGGAGAGCGAGCGCCCGCGCATCTCGGGCAAACAGGCCGCTGATGGTGAGCCGCTGTTCCAGTCGGACATGCTGCTGGAGACCAGTCAGGTCGCCCGCGTGCTCGTGCATCGCATGAGCGCCTGCGGACGCGCCGATGACGCGCTCCGGGCTCGTGCAGCGTCGTTGAACCAGTCTGCCCAGGATGCCGCCGGCACCACCGGCAGCTCGCTGGTGCGCACGCCGTTTTTCTGTTCCGGTTGCCCGCACAACCGCTCGACGAAGCTGCCGGACGGCAGCATTGCCGCGTCTGGTATCGGCTGTCACGGCATCGCGACGATCCTGAATCCGCAGTCTACGGTGACCGGCACGCACATGGGTGCTGAAGGCACCAACTGGATCGGTATGTCGCCGTTTACCGAGACGAATCACCTGTTCCAGAATCTCGGCGACGGCACCTACAGCCATTCCGGCTTGCTGGCGATCCGCGCGGCGGTCAACGCCAAGGTCAACATCACCTACAAGATCCTCTACAACGACGCGGTTGCGATGACGGGCGGGCAGCCGGTCGAGGGCAGTCCCACCGTAGACCGGATTGCGCGGCAGGTTGCAGCGGAGGGCGTCGAAGCGATCGCGATCGTCTCCGACGAGCCCGAGAAATATCATCGCGGCTTCAAGTTTCCAGATGGCGCTGGCATTCACCACCGCACCGAGCTCGACAAGGTCATGCGCGATATGCGCGACACCTCGGGCGTCACAGCCATCATCTACGACCAGACCTGCGCCGCCGAGAAGCGCCGGCGGCGCAAGCGCGGCGAGTTCCCGAATCCGCCGCGCCGCGCGTTTATCAACGAGCGCGTCTGCGAAGGTTGCGGAGACTGTTCGGTCAAGGCCAACTGCGTCAGTATTCAGCCGCTCGACACCCCGCTTGGTCGCAAGCGCAAGGTCGACCAGTCGAGCTGCAACAAGGACTACAGTTGCATCGAGGGTTTCTGTCCGTCGTTTGTTACGGTCCACGGCGCGGAACCGAAACGGGTCCAACCGGTACGGCGCGAGACGGACTATGCCGACGGTCTGCCCGACCCCCGCATCGCACCGATCGATGGCACTTTCAATCTGCTCATCAACGGCGTCGGCGGGACCGGTGTCGTGACGATTGGCGCCGTGCTCGGCATGGCCGCCCATCTCGAATCCAAGGAAGCGTCGATCTACGACATGACCGGACTGTCCCAAAAAGGCGGTGCGGTCTTCAGTCACCTGCGTCTCGCTGAAACTGGCAACCCGATCACCGGGCCGCGGATCGGGCCGGCGAGCGCCGACGTGGTGCTCGGGTGCGACCTGGTGGTCTCTGGCGGCAAGGAGAGCCTCGCGGCGTGCGTGCCCGGCGTAACCCGTGCGGTCGTCAACGCGCACCTGACGCCAACCGGTGCGTTCCAGACCAACCCGGATCTGATTCTCGAATCGAACCCGCTCGAAAGTCTGCTTCGTCAGCGGATCGGTAAAGACCGTCTGCACAGCATCGACGCGACCACCATCGCACGCACGCTGCTCGGCGACACGATCGGCGCCAACATGTTCATGGTCGGCTATGCGTTGCAACTCGGATTGCTGCCCGTTTCGCTGACCGCCGTCGTCAAGGCGATCGAGCTAAACGGCGTTGCGATCGGCCTGAACATGGACGCGCTCGGGCTCGGTCGGTTGGCGGCACACGACCCCGAAGCGTGCGCGCGCCTGCTAGCCGACGACGCTGACGACGATACGCCGGCGCCCACGCTCGACCAGCAGATCGCCGAGCGTGCCGAATGGCTGACCGACTATCAGAACGCGGCCTACGGGGCGCGCTACCGGCAGCTGCTGGACACGGTGAGGGCGGCCGAGCAGCGGGTTGCGCCAGGCAGTCAGGCGCTGACGCGAGCGGTCACCCGGTATGCGTACAAGGTGATGGCGTACAAAGATGAATACGAGGTTGCCCGTCTGTACACCGATGGCACCTTCGAAGCCGCGCTGGGCGATCAGTTCGACGCCGGCTACACCCTCAGCTTCCACCTGGCACCGCCGCTTTTTGCGGCACGCGATCCCTCGACCGGCCTGCCGGCCAAGCGTGAATACGGACCGTGGATTCTGAGCGTCTTTCGGATGCTCGCGAGACTCCGGGGACTCCGGGGCACCGCGCTCGACGTCTTCGGCATGACTGCGGAGCGCCGCCGGGAGCGGCAGGTGCGCGACGAGTACCTGGCGCTCATCGAGCGGCTCTGTGGCGACTTGACCAAGGAGAATCTCGCCACGGCCGTGGAACTGGCGGAAGTGCCAGAGCGGATTCGCGGATTCGGGCACGTCAAGGAGGCGCATCTGGCCCGCGCTGACGAAATACGCAAGGAACTGACGGCGAAGTTCGACGAAGCGCGCGCACCCGTGCGTCAGGAAGCGGTCTCGGCTTAAGGCGTCGGCATCGCTATAGGCCGGTGGGCTCGGGCCGCCCGGGCCCGGGGCCGCGGTCGCCCCTCTCTGGGACTGCCGCGATTTCCCGGCCGCCTTGGGGAACTCTCGCGTCACGGCTATTTCCAACGGGGAGCGCGCACGCCCGCCTGACGAGTGGTCGGCACGCACTTGCGTCCATACGAATCACTGTCACTGGAGAATTGCACCATGCAACGTCGGCAGATTTTGCAGGCTGCGGCGGCCGCTTCGCTGCTTACGGTCTTACCGGCCGAAGCGGCGAAGGTGAAAGCCGAGTCTTACTCGCGAGCCGCTTTTGAGGCTGCGCTGAAGCGCGGTGAGCCGTTCATTCTGGATTTCTACGCCACGTGGTGAGGCGCTTGTCGAGCCCAGGATCGCACCGTGAGTGCGCTCATCGACAGCAAGCCTGAATACCGCAACGTCAGAATCATCCGCGTCGACTGGGACAAATTCCGGCGCTCGCCGATCGTCCGGGAACTGCGTATTCCGCGTCGTTCAACGTGGGTTGCATTCAAGGATGGCAAAGAGCAACACCGGGTGGTCGCCCAGACGTCGTCGACGCAGCTCGAAAAGCTGTTCGCCGCGGTCCTTTAGGTTCTGAACCCGGGACTTGGCGATGACCTTCTTTTGGGCGTACGTGGCTGGCGGGCTCACACTCATCAACCCGTGTGTGCTGCCGCTCCTGCCCATCATCATCGCGACCGCGCTGCAGGGGTCACGCCTGGGGCCGCTGGCGTTGGCCGGCGGCCTGACGGTGTCGTTCGCGATCGTGGGGGTTGGCGTCAGCGCCTTCGGCCACTTAGTCGGCATAGACGACCAGGTCATCAACCGCGCCGCCGCCGTCATCATGATGGCGTTTGGCGTGGTGCTGCTGGTGCCCCGTGCCCAAGAGGTGATCGCGACGGCAACCGCGTCTTTCGCAAGCGGTGCGAACAGCCGTATCGACCAGGTCAACGATACCGGCGTCACAGGGCAATTCCTGATCGGAATGCTGCTCGGAGCCGTGTGGTCACCGTGCATCGGACCGACGCTCGGCGGCGCCATCGGTCTCGCCGCGTCTGGTGAAGGCCTGCTGGAAGCGGCCATCACGATGGTGATGTTCGGTTTTGGCGTCTCGACGATCCTGCTCGCGCTCTCCTACGGGTCGCGCGAAGTGCTCCAGCGCCGCCAAAAGGCGCTGATGACGCTGATGCCCCGCGCCAAGCTCATCATGGGTGTCGCGCTGCTGCTGGTTGGCATTGCCATCTGGTTCCACCTCGACCGGATGGTCGAAGGCTGGCTGCTCGACCAGATGCCGGACTGGCTGATACAGCTATCGGTTACCGTCTGAGCGCTGGCGGACGGTTGTCTTTTTCCGATCTGCGCAGCGGCTCGCGCGGTTTCGCCCGCTGCCGCCTGGCGTTCAGGTAATCTCTTCTCTCAACCTTATCGAGTGTGCGTCGTCGCAGGTGACGCCCTGGCAGGAGAATTACGGTGGATTTGGGATTGGCAGGCAAGGTCGCGATCGTTACGGGCGGCAGCGAAGGAATTGGTCGGGCGGCGGCGCAGCGGATGTCCGCTGAAGGAGCCAGGGTGGCGCTCGTAGCGCGTACGCAGGCCGACCTCGACAGGGTTGCGGCGGAGATGTCCGCCGAGACGGGACACGAAGTGATAGGCGTCGCGGCCGACATGCGCGACGAAGCGGCAGTCAAGGCGATGGTGGACGCGGTGGTCGCGCGTTTTGGCGGCATCGACATCCTCGTCAACAACGCTGGAACGGCCATCGCAACGCGCTTCGAAGACATGACCAACGACCTGCTCGACGAGGACTTCTCGCTGAAGGTCAAAGGTGCCGTGTACGCTACCCGCCACGCCTATCCGTATCTGAAAGACGGCGGTGGGGCGATCTGTAATACGACGACGCCCGGTGGCAAGACCGCGCGCGCCGGCAGTCAGCCGACGTCGTTGTCACGCGCCGCCGGCATCTCACTGACCAAGGCCTGGGCCTCTGAATTTGCCGCCGACGGTGTCCGCGTCAACACGATCTGTGTCGGTATGTTCAAGAGCCGCCAGCACCGGCGTCGCTGGGAGTCGAAGAACGCCGACGACAGCAGCTACACGCTCGATGATCACTGGGCCGGGCTTGCTCGCGGCGTGCCGATGGGGCGCGTTGGCGAGGCTTCGGAAGCTGGGGACGTCATCGCCTTCCTGTGCTCGGAACGCGCGTCGTTCGTCACCGGTACGGCGATCAACGTCGACGGGGGCGCGGCGCCGGTTATCTGACCGACGCACTGGTCAGAGGGCTGCGAGTGCCGCCTTGACGCGTGGCATCACATCTCTGAACAGCCGTTCCAGACTGGCCGACATGTCCGCCGGCGTCAGACCCGGCGGCACGGCCATGGTCACCATGTCGGTGATCCCGAAGGCCTGCGCGAACGCGACGATCTGATCCACGCACTCGTCCACGTTACCGACGATCCAGGTCTGGGGGATCCGCTCGCCCTGTTCGCCGAAGCCCTCACCGCTCTCTTCGTGAAAGCGCAGATAGAGTTCCATGCGATAGCGCTCGGCCGCACGGATGGCGGCCCAGTCGGTCTCGCGATCGTCGGTGACCAGTACGCTTCGGATGATGCCAACCCGATGGGCCCCTGGGTCGCGCCCCGCATCGCGCACCGCCTGATGCCACGGGTCGAACGAACGCGCCTTGAGACCTTGCGGCAGAAAATTCGTCGCGTAGTGCGCGGCCCGGTGAGCACCAGCCTCCGACATCGCCGCGACCCACAGCGGCGGCCCACCCGGCTGCACGTATCCCGGCGTGATGATCACATCTTCGAACTGGTAGCGTTTGCCGCTGTAGCTGAACTTCTCGCCAGCGAAGCAGCGTTGTAACACTTCGATTCCCTCGTTCATGAGCGACACGCGCCGGCTTACCGGGAAACCGAAGCCGCGAAACTCGTGGGGCGCATAACCCATGCCGACGCCCAGCTCGACCCGGCCGTTCGAGAGGTTGTCGAGCACCGCCAGGTCTTCGGCGAGCCGCACCGGGTGATTGAAGGGCAGCAGGCAGATGGCGGTGCTGAACCGGACGTGATTCGTGATGGAGGCCATTGCGCCAGCGACGGGTATCCAACTCGGCAGGTAGCCATCGTCGACGAAGTGATGTTCCGTGAACCACACCAGGTCGGCTCCGGCCTGATCGAGCCAGCGCACCTGGTCGAGAATTTCCGCGTAGAGCTGGCGGTGTGGCGTGCCCGAGTCGGGTGGGTTGCGAAAGTCGTAGCAAACGCCAAGTCGGAAGTTGTGCATGGGTAATCTCCTTAGCCCCGCCGCACCAGACGGCCGGGCGGGGCCGCTGGTGCCGCGTATCCTGGCGCTATGCGATCGTTTGCGTGAGGACCGTCACGATGACGCCGAAACGGCAGAGCATACACTTGCTCGATGAACGCGATTTCCCGTTCTTCTACACGTGCCTGGAGGGTCCCGGCGCGCCGCGTGCGACGATTGCGCTCGGTTCAGGTGCTCAGCAACTCGAGGTGAACAAGGCGGCCGTCGAGATGCTCGCCGAGCATCTCCGGCAGCTGGCGCTCCAGATGCGCGAGGATCCGGACCTCGCGGTGCCCGACATGCCGTATGCGTATGAATGAGTGAGTCGTTCCATAGCTTCACCCGACCATCACGCGCGCATTGCTAGCCTCAACCCCGTAACCAGCTTTGGAGGCCGGGGTAGGTGATGCTGAGTTCGAATACTGCGAAGCAACTGATGCGGCGCGTGTTGCCGGTGATGTTGCTGCTTTGGTTGGGCAACGCAACTGCGGCGAAGCAGGTAACCGTCGATGGACAGACGTTCCAGGACCCGGTTACCGAGGGCGGCGCGACGCTCGCGATGCGCGGCGCGATGACCTACGAGTATCTGTTCTGGACCCTCTATACAGCGGCGCTTTATCTGCCGGCCGATGCCAAGGCGGCGGACGTATTGAGCGACGTGCCGAAGCGTCTCGAACTGGTTTACCGCCGCGAGATCGAGCGCGATGCTTTCATCGAAGCCGGCAACACGGTCTTGGAACGGAGCGTCGCGCCGGCGGTACTGGCGCGCATCCAGCCGCAGATAGCGCAGTTGCACAAGGCTTACCAGGACGTCGCCGAAGGCGATCGGTACGTGCTGGCCTACGATCCGGGCGTTGGCACGTCGCTCGATTTCAACGGTAAGCGCGTCGTCACCGTGCCGGGCGCAGAGTTCGCGGCTGCCTACTTCGCGATCTGGCTGGGGGCGGAGCCACTCGACGAGGCTCTGCGCGATACGCTGCTGGGGCGCGGCTCCTAGCGCGCGCCGGGTTCCCTATCCTCGTCTAGGCGGAAATGAGAGGCAGGCCCATCCGCGCCTGCACGAAGACACCCGCCGTCAGCGCGACGTAGGCGAGCGCGAAGGCCCACACCGACACCACCCCGCGAGAGGGCGCGAAACGGGCCAGCATCCAGCCGGCGAGTGGGACAAGCTGCATCATGTGCAGTGCCAGGAAGTGGGCTGGACGGAGGTCGCCGACCGTACGCGACCAGCCAAACAGCGGCACGGTTGGCGCGTCCGGCGCCGGTACACCAACGAAATGCGAGCCATTGCCGCCGAGGTAACCTGCCACGATCAGGGTGAGCACAAAACCACCGATGAGACCGGTCGTGATGCCATGGCGCAGCGCGGGCGGGATGTTCCGGCTGAACCATGCAGCGAGACCGATCACGGCGCTGACGGCGATCAGCGTGACCGCGCCAATGCCCATCAGGCCGTACATCACCCGGTGAAAGTTCGAGTCCGCGTTGAAATGCGAATGCTCGGCCTGGGCTGCCTGGACGAAGATGTAGCTCATTTCGAAGACCATCGCGACGGCCGCAGCCCATGTGGCTACACGAAGCCAGTACGCATCTTGCTGGTCGCGCCGGACGACGCTGAGGCAAAGCAGCATGGTTGCGAAATGCAGGGTTGTCGAAATCGAGAACTTCAGCGGTTTCGCCCACACGTTGACGCCGTCCAACTCGCGCGCATCGACCAGCAGCGCAGCGAGGCTGAACAGCGTGAGCATCAAGAGCCAGGCCAACCCCGAGCGCCAGATGAGCTGGATATCCGTTGGCTCCGCGAGCGCGGTACGGGCAGGATTCTGTACGGTCATGGCCAGTTCAGACACGGTGATTGCACCTCGCGTTCACGCTGCTTGCCCCGCCGGGATGGTCTTGAAGCTCCGCTTCGCCGCGTAGGTTCCCATCCCGATCAGCCAGCCGAGGGGCCCGAACAGAAAGACTCCGAGCAGGATCGGTGCCTGAATCACACGGCTCAACTGGACCTCGTCCATGCGCACGGCGAGCCACGCACCGATGAGCAGATCGAAGGCCAGATAGTGCAGCCAGCCGGCGGTCAGCCCGGCGTCGTCGGCAAACAGCTGCCGCACTTCGGAGAGCGAACCAAAACCCCCATCCATCGAGGCGAACTGCGTCGCCACCGTCAGTGCGTACGGGACCGCCAACAACAATGGGATCACCAGGCCCGGCACGCGGTTCAGGACCGCGAAGCGCCGTGGACCGAAGATCAGGATGACCCACCCGACCATCGCGAGCTGGCTCCCCAACTGAAACAGCAAATTCCAATCCATACGTCGGGTCATCAATATTTACATCGTCAACATCAGGTTGCCATGCTAAATTGACATCGTCAATATTGTAGAACTGTGCATGCGCGGAGAGTTGCAGGGATGTCTGGGGGCTATCACCACGGTGATTTGCGCAATGCGCTGATCGCGGCCGGGCTCGGGATACTCGAACGGGATGGACCGGAAGCTCTGTCACTGCGCGCCTGTGCGGCCAGCGCGGGTGTCTCTCACGCTGCGCCGAAGAATCACTTCGCGGATGTGCGCCGGTTGCGTAGCGCGATCGCAGCCGAGGGGTTCCGCCGGCACCGCGATGCGATGCGCGCGGCGGTAGACAACGCCGGGCCCGCCCGGGCCGCGCGGCTGCGGGCGGCCGGAGACGCTTACATCGAGTTCGCAGTTTCGCAGCCGAAGCTCTTTACGCTGATGTTTGCCATCGACAAGCACGCGCCTGACGACCCGGAACTGCTGGCAGCGTCGCGGGCGTCCTATGCGGTTCTGGAAGAGGTGACGGAAGGCCTTCGATACGAGAGGTCGAACGGCCTGCCAAACAATCTGGCGCCGCAGCTCTACATATGGAGTCTGGTGCACGGTTTCGCGCACATCGCCATTACCGCGCGGTTTGGTCCGGGTGCTTCCGGTCTCTCGAGGCCGCCGACCTACGACGACATCGCGCCGACATTCGAATTCGACAGCGGTTAGCCGCGCTGTGGCAGACGCCGGCGTCAGGCGGGCTGGGGTGCCTCGTCGAGCACGAACAGTGCCTGGGAGGCGCTGACTGCTACGACGCGCTCACCCGGGCCGGGCCGGCGTGCTTCCTTCGAAGGCGCTCTCCCGGAAGCCATGGGCGCGCTGGGCGCGGAGTCAGCCTGGAGCGTCGCCTGAGGCGCGTGATTGCTGTCCGTTGCCTCATCGGCGCTCAACACGGGACTGAGCGGCACTTTGCAGCTCTCGAGGCACAGCGCCCGAAGCTGCTCCCGCGCGGCCTGGTCGACAGCCGCCAGATCGGCGAGACAAAGTGACCGGGCCCTCAGCAACTCCAGCAGTTTGCTCGACGGGATGCGAACGCAGACGTACGCATCGGTTTCGTTAGCTGCAGCCGGGCCTGGTCCTACGCGGCTCACGAACAGCTGCCTACGAGAGCGCAGGCGCGTCGGAGGACATACGCCCCATCATACCCACGCCGGAGAGCGCGTCTGCCTCGTCTTGATCAGGTGAAGATTTGACCAGATCGTCGGTTGCCTGCGCGAACGCGGCCAGACTCGCATTGCGGAGCATGACCATCATCTTCTGATTCCGTTTGCAGTGTTGGCGCGCTCGTTGCATCGCTGCGTGGCTCACGCAGTCGAGGGGGCAGAAGACGGCGTCAGCTCGGGCCAGCATCGATTCGAGATGTGCCTTGCCGTCGGCAAGACCACCGTCGTGATGCAGGAACACGCCGTCGCGGTGTTCGATGAGTGCACGAAAGTGCTGTGCCTGCCGGTCGCGGCCGCCAATGAAAAGCAGGCAGCGGCCGTGCAGGCTGCTTTGCGGGCATACGGAATCCGCGTCGGCATCGTCATCTGCCTGATTTTGCAGCGCCACCGCCAGAGCTTCCGCTAGCGCGTCGCGTTCCTGAAGCGCCGACTCAAGATCTTTCTGGCTGGTTTCGGCGCGTTCGCGCCAGAGCTGCAGCTGGCTTTCCTGCCAGCTTGCCTTGCGCTCGTCGCGGCTCGGCTCGTCACGTGTATCCACGGCGGTCTCTACCGGCTTCGGAGATGGCTTGGCACGTGCCGGTTCCGCCTTGGACTTCTTGCCGTTGGCGCGATTCGCGCTCTTGCGGGTTTCCTGGAGTTCCTTTTGCAGCGCAGCGACCTTGTGTTCGAGTTCGCTTTGCCGCTTCTGACACTGCTCGAGCCGGGTCTTGGAACGTAGCTCGGCCGCCGCGTGGCGAGATTGCTGCTGTTTCAGCTGTTGCTTCAGATCGACCATCTGACGATGCTGAATCTCGCGGCTCTGGCTGCTGAGATGCGAAAGCATGTGCACATCGCCGTAGGCCCGCTCGACCAGCGACTGCTCCGACTCCGGTGCTGTCAGCAATGCCCAGTAGATGCCGGCGACTGACAGGTCGGCCACGGCATCCTGCCACGCACATTCGCGTTCCTTGGCATCGTTTAGCGCACGGAATCGGCTGATCGCGCCGGCGTATTTCTTGTCCAGCAGCTTTTGCAGCATCCGGGCACCCGCGCCGCCTGCGCCCGCGAGCGATACAAAGGCGCCATGCAGCGCATATTCGGTTTGCGAAGCATCCCGTCCACCGCGCAGCCGACGGCTGAGCTGGCGAAGTTCGTTGTTGTTGATGCAGGTACCGACGATGCTGCAGTGGAATTTATGATCCAGCTCCCAGATCCGAAGACGTTTGCGCCTGCCGTTTGCATAGTCACGCGCTGCGTCTTGTAGGGCATTGGCCATGTCTTGAAGCGGGACGTTTCGTACGATCTGCAAGGTCACGCACTCTTCAGTTGCCGAATGTTTGTAAATCTACATGAGAATGACTCGCATTTACAACAAATGTCTTCACGTAATTTTCACGGGCTTACGGACCGCTCACCGCAAACCGGGGTTGGCGGAGCGCCTCGGAACGGCTGAATCACTGCGATATCGCACCGCCACCAGAGGAAACGATACGGTCTGGAAGGGCACGGGAACCGGCCCGCCCCCGGTGCCCTGCGGACGGGATTGGCGGGCCAGCTCGACGCGCCACTACGATTAGCGGGTGTCAGCACCCGGCGCGACGCACTTCCGTGCCGTCGAAGGCGCCGGCACGGGAGTAGCGGTTCTCCCGAAGATGGATGCGAGTGCCGACCTTGCCCGCGTCGAGACGGAGCGGACCCGCCCGTTTCGGCAGGGCGTCAGAGGCCAGTGTCGAGCTGCGCTGCCAGCGCGTCTGCGACCGCCATGCCGCGCGGAGTCGGCGCCAGCGACGCCGGTGTGCACTCTACGTAGTCGAGTGCGCACAGTTCGCTCAGCAATTCCGCGTTGACCGAGGCGAGGTCGACCGCGAAACGTTCACGGTATGCGTCCAGGTCGATGCCCGCCGCGGTACGGATGCCTAACATCAGCGTCTCCAGCGCGAGGTCGGCCGCCTCCAGTGTTTCGCAATCATCGACAGGCGTGCGCGCTTCGGTCAACGCATCGGCATAAGCCCGGTGGTTCCGCAGATTCCACCACCGTTTCGAGCCGTCGAATGAATGTGCGGACGGACCGAGTCCCAGATACGGCACGTGCCGCCAGTACTTGTTGTTGTGTAGTGACTGGAATTGCGGGGCGCGCGCAAAGTTGCTGACTTCGTATGGCTGGAGACCACACTCGGCGAGCCGCCGCGTCAGGTATTCGTACAGCTCGGCCTGCCGGTCTTCCTCGAGTTGCGTCAGGCGTCCCGAGCGCTCGCGGCGATGGAAGTTCGTGCCTTCGTGAATAGTGAGCTGGTAGCACGACACGTGGTGCGGCCGCAGTTGCTCGATGGCCCGCAGGGTGACTTCGAGCTCTGCCCGTGATTGGCCCGGCAAGCCGAAGATCACATCCACGGACACCGTATGTATGCCGGCCGCGAGACACCGGCGCACGGCCTCCAGCGCCTGCGCGCCCGTGTGTCGGCGCCCGAGCAGGCGGAGCTCGCGGTCGTCGAAAGACTGTACGCCGAGACTGAGTGTATGCACGCCCAGACCGGTTACCCCACCCAGATAGGCCGGCGTGATGTCCTCCGGGTTCGCTTCGAGAAATACCCGTGCGTCGGGCGCTATCGGCAGAGCGGCGCGCAGCGTTGCCAGCAATTCCTGAAGTGCTGTTCCGGATAGCGCCGACGGCGTGCCGCCGCCAAAGTAAACCGTGTCGAATGGGAGCGGCCAATCGCGGTAGTTGTGCGCCTCCGCCGAGACAGCGGACAGGAACGCAGCGTGTTCTCCCGGGCGGGCCACACTGACCGCGAAGTCACAGTACGGGCAGACGGCGGAGCAAAACGGCACGTGCACGTACAGACCGGCGTTGTCCGGCCGTACGGCGATGCCGGGGCGCATCACGGTTGATCGGTACGCAGGACCGAGACGAAAGCCTCCTGCGGAATCTGCACGGAACCGACCAGCTTCATCTTCTCCTTACCTTTCTTCTGCTTTTCGAGCAGCTTGCGCTTTCTCGATACATCGCCGCCGTAGCACTTGGCCGTCACGTCTTTACGAAACGCGTTGATCGTAGAGCGGGCGATGATGTTGCTGCCGATCGCACCTTGCACCGGGATTTTGAACTGATGGCGCGGAATGCTCTTCGCGAGCTGCTCGCTATAGTGCAGCGCACGGCCGCGCGCTTTGTCGCTGTGGGCCAGGAATGCCAGCGCGTCAACCTTCTCATGGTGTACGAGGATATCGACCTTGACGATGTCCCCTGGCCGATAGTCCAACTCCTCGTAGTCGAACGAGCCATAGCCGCGCGTCGCCGACTTCAGCTTGTCGTAGAAATCGAACAGCACCTCGGCGAGCGGCATCTCGGCGACGATCTCCATGCGGCCCTTGGCCAGGTAGTTGGTCTGGATCGACGCGCAACGGTGTTCACGGCAAAGCGTCATCGCCGCGCCCATATGATTCTCCGGCACCATGATCGAGGCCTTGATGTACGGCTCCTCGACGCCATCGATATCGACTGGCTCCGGCCAGTTCGCCGGATTGTCGACGTCGATGACATTGCCGTCTTTCAACGTCACGTGGTAGAGCACGGACGGCGCTGACAACACCAACGACAGTTCGAACTCGCGTTTTAACCGTTCCTGGACGACATCCAGGTGAAGCAGCCCCAGGAAGCCGCAGCGGAAGCCGAAGCCGAGCGCTGCTGATGCATCTTTCTGGTAGACGAGCGCAGCGTCGTTCAGCGCGAGCTTTTCGATGGCTGCCGTGAGTTCCGGGTACTCATCTGTCGTCATCGGGTAGATCGACGAGAATACGACCGGCTTGGCTGGCTGATAGCCGGGCAGCGGCGCGTCGGCAGGGCGGCCGAGCTCGGTCAGCGTATCGCCGATCGTCACGTCGCGGATCGTCTTGATACCGGTGATCACATAGCCGACACCACCGGTTGGCAGGGCATCCGCTTTCTCACGCTTCAAGCGGTTGTAGCCGACTTCGTGAACCTCGTATTCCCGGCCGGAGTGCATGAAGCGCACTTTCGATCCGGCGCGAAGCTCGCCGGCACGGACGCGGCACGACAACACGATACCGCGGTAGCTGTCGTACTGAGCGTCGAACACGAGCGCCTGCAATGGCGCCTCGCGCTCACCCTGCGGCGCCGGCAGATGCTGCACGATGCCTTCGAGCACCTCGTCGATGCCGATGCCGTTCTTGGCTGAGATCGGAATGGCTGCGAACGGGTCCAGACCCAGGTCTTCGTCGATCTCTTCTCTTACGCGATCGACATCAGCCGCCGGCAGGTCGATCTTGTTGATGACCGGCAGCAGTTCCAGGTCGTGTTCCAACGCGAGGTAGAGATTGGCAACGGTTTGCGCCTCGACGCCCTGCGAAGCGTCGACGATGATGATCGCGCCATCACACGCCATCAGCGAGCGCCGGACTTCGTGTGAAAAATCGACATGGCCAGGCGTGTCGATCAGGTTGAGCTGGTAGAGCTCGCCATCTTTGGCCCGGTAATTCAGGGTGACCGAGTTGCTCTTGATGGTGATACCGCGTTCGCGCTCCAGTTCCATGTCGTCGAGCACCTGATCGTGAAAATCACGGTCAGATACTGCGTCACATGCTTGAATGAGCCGATCGGCCAGCGTCGACTTGCCGTGGTCGATGTGCGCGATGATGCAAAAATTCCGAACGTTGTTCATGGAGCGACTTCGGCGGCTTTACTGGCTCATGACGTGACCGACCCCGGAGCGGGGCGGCGAAGCCAGTTGAATAGCGCGATTATATCGTCTCCCAGCCGGTCACGATATGGCTTCCCGATCGTGCTATTTCATGCAAACGAGCCCGTGCCATAGCGGTTCGAAGCCCTACCGTCAGCCATGCTAAAGTCGACGGCGGAAACCGGGTGACGCGAGGTCTGCTCTCATGGCCACTTCTAGATCAGCAGTCAGAATTGAACCGTCCGGCGGCGGTGTAGGTGCGTTTGTCGACAACATCGATCTGAGCCGCGTTCGCAGTGGTACCGTCGATAAGCTACGCGGCGCGCTCGGTGAATACGGTGTGCTGTTCTTCAGGGAACAGCCGCTGTCGCCGGCCCAGCATATTCGCGTTGCCGAGAAGTTCGGCGACATCAATGTCAACCGGTTCTTCCAGCATGTCGACGGCTATCCCCGGATCGCCGAAGTGCGCAAGGAGCCCGGACAGAGCCGCAACATCGGTGGCGCCTGGCACGCCGATCACAGCTACGATCTGGCCCCGGCCATGGGCTCGATGCTGATCGCCCGTGAAACTCCCAAGGGCGGTGGCGACACCTTGTTTGCGAGTACCTGCCGCGCGTTCGAGACGCTGTCGGACGGACTCAAGGAAACGCTGCTCGGGTTGAACGCTGTGCACTCGAGCCGCCACGTGTTCGGCGCGAAAGCGATGGTCGCACGCGAAGAGATGAAGGGTCGGCTCGGTAACGCCGAGGCCGCGACACAGGACGCTGTGCACCCGGTCGTCATACGCCATCCCATCAGCGGTCGGTGCTCTCTGTACGTGAACCCTGGATTCACGCTACGTATCGATGGCTGGAGCGATGCCGAGAGCCGTCCCTTCCTGGATATGCTCTACCAGCACGTCACGCGCCCGGAGCACACCTACAGGTTCAACTGGGCACCGGGTTCGATCGCCTTCTGGGACAACCGGGCCAGCTGGCATTACGCGGTAAACGACTATCACGGGGCGCGACGCCTGATGCATCGCATTACCCTGGAAGGCGAATCGCTCAGCGCGGCGGCTTGATCCGGCTCGCGCGGCGATAAATCTGGAGAAAGCAACATGGGGCTCGCGACTCCGGACACTGCATCGGTAACCGTTCGCATGGCGTATACCGCTCCGGTTGAGGGCGCCGCCTACGTACGCGTCTATCCCCCGAGCTCCGGGCGTAAGAGCGAAGCGCCGGGCCGCGAGCGCCATGAGGTGCCGGTGTACGACTGCCGCCCGGTGGCGCACGAACTCGACATGGATATCGCCGGGTTCGCACTGCGTACGCTGCCGAGTGCGTTTACCGACTTCTTCGACGCGGCCGCCGTTGAAGCGCGGTACTACCCGGAGGTGGTGAGTCTGCTGACGCGGGAGCTGGGCGCCGCCGCTGTGTTCGTGTTCGACCATAACGTGCGTTCGCGCGAGCGCGTCGATCGAGGGCAACCCGGTGTGCGTACGCCGGTCGACAGTGCGCACAACGACTACACGCTGGATTCCGGGCCGAGACGAATTCGCGAAGTGCTCGAAGACAACGATGCGCTGCACCTTCTGGACCGGCGCGCCGCTCTGGTGAATCTCTGGCGACCGATCCGCGGGCCGGTGCAGGATCATCCGCTCGCGATTTGTGATGCACGCTCTACCGAGCTTGCGGACTTCATCCCGACGCATATCGAGCACTATCTGGAGGACCAGCTCGAAGAGCCGCATCTGACCGGCGAAGTGTATTCATTCCGCTTCAATGAGGCGCACCGGTGGTGGTTCGCGCCTGATATGCAACCTGACGAGGCGTTGCTGCTGAAGTGCTTCGACACCGCAACGGATGGGCGGGCGCGCTTCACCGGGCACACAGGGTTTTGGAATCCCGCGTGTCCCGAGGGTCACCAGCCGCGCGAGAGTATCGAGGCGCGCACCGTGGTGGTTTATCCCGAGGCACGCTGAGTCCCTGGGCGCGGAGCACTCAGGCGCCTAGCTGCTCCACGACCGCCTGCGCCAGCAGCGGCACCATGAACTCGTGGCGACCGAGCAGCGTGTAGCCTGCCCCACCGACCTGCGGCGGACGCCCGACCACGTTTTGGCCAGGGCGGTAGTGGTTGGTCATATCCATGTTGACGGTCGTGAAGTCGTGCAGGTCGGCACCGAGGTTCTGCGCCACCGTGAACGCCTTCAGGAACACTTCCGGCATCAGCACCGAAGAGCCGACGTTCAGATAAACGCCACCGCTCAGGTCGCGCAGCACGCTCGTCAAGATGCGGAAATCGTTGTGCGTCGCGCGTCCGATCGCGGCACCATCGGCGCTCGGATGCATGTGACAGATGTCCGTGCCGAGCGCTACGTGAACCGTGAGCGGTAAGTCGAGTTCATAGGCCATCGCCATCAGGCTGACGCGGCGGTTTGGTGCTGACTCGGCGTGGAGGTAGCGCCCTACTAGCCAGCCCATGCCGGCGTCGTGCCGATCCGGCTGCATCACCGGCAGCAGGGCTGCGTTCAGGCCGTCGGCCGTCTCGCGCACCATGCCGAAGCTGCCGTCTTTCAATCCGGCGGCGACATCTTCCGACGTCTCACCGATCAGGGCGACCTCGAAGTCGTGCACCGCGCCCGCTCCGTTGAATGCCACCGCGGTAATGATGTCCCGGCGCATCAACTCGATAAGCACCGGGTTCAATCCGCACTTGATGACATGAGCACCCATCGCCCAGACGACGGGTCGCCCGCCGCGGCGCGCCTGCACGATCGCGTCGACGACACGGCCAAAGGTAAGCGCGGCGTCGATCTGCGGCAAACCGCGCAGGAACTCCGAGAACGAACGCCCAGGAACCGGCGGAGCGGCAAAACTCGCATCGTCGACCTTGTTCGAGCGAGACGTCAGTTCGATGGTACGAACCTGCGAAAGATCAGTGGGGTCCGGTCGTGGCATCAGCTGAGGCTCCGTGACGGCGGCGACGCGCCAAGCCTCGCATCTTATTGAAACGGACACACACTTTCGAAACGGACACACACTTTCGAAACGGACACACACTTTCGAAACGGACACACACTTCGAATCGGACCACTTCGAATCGGACACACACTTCGAATCGGACACACACTTCGAATCGGACACACACTTCGAAACGGACACGGGACGAAACGGACACACAACTTTCGCGTTCGAGACGGACGCGTTCGAGACGGACGCGTTCGAGACGGACAAAACGGGATGAAACGGACACACACTTTCGCGTCCGAGACGGACACGTCCGGGACGGACACACACCCATTGCCGGTAGGCGAGGGCGTTCATTCGTCGAGACGAGGGCGCACGCGGTTGGCCTGGCGAGGGGCGATATCAGCTGCGAATGCGGCTCACCAACCCGCTGGTCGAC
>JBCCEJ010000070.1:0-30762 GCA_039030335.1 Pseudomonadota bacterium
CTTGGGGGTAACCTATCATTCGTGTTTACACTAAGAACACCTGTGCGTCTAGCGTGTAACCGAGTGGCAAACCCCTGCTGATCCACATGCTCCGCCTCACATTGAGGGCACTGGATCGAAGCTAACAAGCGGTGGATCATTAAGGATTACTGCGCTGCTGCAATACATGAAGGTGCGTTTGTGTGAGGCGCTACCTACTGCAGCCGTGCTCTCAGCGGCAGCACCGCCAGCAGCGCTGGCAGGAATGTCACCGCGAGCACAAACGACGCCAGCACGCCCATCGCTACCAGGTTCCCGAGATGCTGGAATGGCGGCACTTCGGAGAAATTCCTGCCAGCGCTGCTGGCGGTGCTGCCGCTGAGAGCACGCAAGATTGAGAGTGGCGAAGACCGCCTGATGACCTGGCTGGGCGATTTTGTTGTTCGCCGCCGCACCGGACTGCTCTACGGCATGGGTCTGTTGGTGGTGGTTCTCGTGGCGTTCGTTCCGCGTAACGAATTGAACGATATTTTCCTCTACTACTTCGACAAGTCCGTCGAGTTTCGGCAGGACTCCGATTTCACGAGTGACAACCTGACGGGGTTGATGCCCATCGAATACTCGCTGCGCTCGAAAGAGCCCGGCGGCGTTTCCGACCCTGAATTCCTACGGCAGGTCGAGGCGTTTACCAGTTGGTACCGGCAACAGCCGGAGACCGTGCACGTCAATACCATCACGGACGTCATGAAACGTCTGAACAAGAACATGCACGCCGACGATCCGGGGCAATACCGCTTGCCGACGCAGCGCGATCTCGCCGCCCAGTATCTGCTGCTCTACGAGATGTCGCTGCCCTACGGCCTGGACCTCAACAACCAACTCGATATCGAAAAGCAGGCAACCCGGTTCACGGCCAGTCTGAAGACCTTGTCCACCAACGAGATGCTCGCGCTCGAGCGTCGCGTCCAGGACTGGTTGAAGCAGAACGCGCCCGACATCGCACAGGGTGACGGCAGTGGTACGGCGCTGATGTTTGCGCACATAGGCAAGCGCAACATCATCAGCATGTTGGGCGGGACCACCGTCGCGTTGTTGATGATCTCGCTCTTGCTGATCCTGGCCCTGAGATCGATCAAGATCGGTGTCGTCAGCATGCTGCCAAATCTGATCCCGGCCGCGATGGGATTTGGTCTCTGGGGTATGTTGGTCGGTGAAGTAGGCCTCGCCCTGTCTGTTGTGAGCGGCATGACGCTCGGTATCGTGGTGGACGACACCGTACATTTTCTCAGCAAGTACCTCAGGGGGCGCCGTGAACAGGGTCTGGATCCGCAGGATGCGGTTCGCTACGCGTTCCAGAATGTCGGCCGCGCTCTGCTGGTCACGTCCATCGTGCTCGTAGCGGGGTTCCTGATCCTGGTGCTGTCGTCGTTCCACCTGAATTCGGGAATGGGATTGCTTACGGCGATCGTGATTGTTTTTGCGCTGGTAGCGGACTTCCTGCTGTTGCCCCCGTTGCTGATGAAACTTGAGGAGAAACGAAATGCGAAAGTGGTTGCTCCCACTGCTGCTGACTCTGCCGCTGTGTGAACTGTCCGCAGCGACTCCGGAAGAGCAAGGCCTGGCTCTTGCCCAGGCGATGGATGAGCGCGATACGGGGTGGAATGATCAGCGTGCCGAAATGACGATGGTTCTGCGCAACAAGCAGGGCCAGGAGACGACACGGAAGATCCGCACGCGTGGTCTGGAGGTGATCGGAGATGGTGATAAGAGCCTGACTATCTTCGATACGCCGCGGGACGTGAAGGGGACCGCGTTTTTGAGCCACACGCATGCGACCAAACCAGACGACCAGTGGTTGTTTCTGCCGGCGTTGAAACGGGTCAAGCGTATCTCGTCGGCAAACAAGTCGGGTCCGTTCGTGGGCAGCGAATTTGCGTATGAAGACCTGACCTCTCAAGAAGTCGACAAATACACCTACAAGTGGCTGCGCGAAGAGGATATGGCAGGCCGTAAGGTCGCCGTCATGGAGCGTTTCCCGGCTTATAAGCACTCGGGTTACAAGCGCCAGATCGTATGGGTGGATCTGCCGATGCATCAGGCGGTCAAAGTCGAGTACTACGACCGCAAGAACGCGCTGCTCAAAACGCTCGAGCTGACTGACTTCAAGCAATATATGGACAAGTACTGGCGTCCTCATACCATGAACATGGTGAATCACCAGACCGGCAAGAGCACCGCGCTCACGTGGGGCGACTACGAGTTCGGTGTGGGACTGACGGACAAGAATTTCACGAAGAATTCGCTGAAGCGGGTGCGATGAGACGCGGTTATCT
The DNA here is from genome assembly GCA_039030335.1 of Pseudomonadota bacterium. GTDB lineage: Bacteria > Pseudomonadota > Gammaproteobacteria > HK1 > HK1 > JBCCEJ01. Next base: position 2,313 of record JBCCEJ010000070.1, read on the forward strand.
CGATCGCCTCGGTCAGAGCTTGCTGATTGCCGGCGTGACGCTGGCCGGTAATGCGGCCGTAGCCGCTTTCGAGGTCTCGGGCTTTGTGGCCGCCGAGGCGCGTGGCTTCGCGCACGCGCCGCTCGACGCTCGCCAGCGGCATCACTCCGGCTCGCTGGTGGTGCAGCCAGAGTTCTACACCGAGTGGGCCGATGGCGAGCAGAGCTTGTTGTTCGTACCATTTATGAGGCTGGACTCAGCCGACTCCGAGCGAACACATGCTGATGTACGTGAACTCATCTGGCAGTACGTCGGTGACGGCTACGAGTTCAAAGCCGGTATCGGGAAAGTATTCTGGGGCGTTACCGAATCGCAGCACCTGGTCGACATCATCAATCAGACTGACGCTGTAGAAAGTCCGGACGGCGAAGACAAACTCGGTCAGCCCATGCTCAGCTTTTCGACGGAACAGGACTGGGGTACCGTCGACCTGTTCGTTCTGCCGGGGTTTCGGGAGCGTACCTTTTCTGGCGCGAAGGGGAGGTTGCGGACCACGCCACGGGTCGATACCGATCGCGAGAGCTATGAGTCAGGCGCCGGGCGGCGTCATGTCGATCTGGCTTTTCGCTACTCGCATTTCATCGACTCCTTCGACTTCGCGGTTTCGCATTTCTACGGCACCTCCAGGGAGCCGACACTGACAGCGGCACGTACGAACAGTGGGGAAGTGGTACTCGCGCCGTTTTACCCGCTGATCCATCAGACTGGCCTCGAATTGCAGTATACCGACGAGTCGTGGCTGTGGAAGCTCGAGACCATTCGTCGCACCGGGCAAGGCTCGACGTACTACGCCTATACGGGCGGTTTCGAGTACACCTTCTACGGCGTGGTGCAGTCGCAGGCCGACCTGGGTGTGATCGGCGAGCTGTTGTACGACGAACGTGGTGAGAGCGGACCCGCCGTCTTTCAGAAAGATGTGTTGGTCGGATTGCGCCTGGCGTTAAACGATGAGGAGTCCACGGAATTGCTGGCCGGCGTGATCACCGACCTCGACGACGGCTCGCATCTGTTCAGCGTAGAAGCTTCGCGCCGACTTTCGGATAACTTGAAACTGAGCGTCGAGGGGCGCGTGTTTGCAGACCTGCCGACTGGCGCACCGTTTTACACCGTGCGCCGGGACGACTATCTGCAGCTCGAACTGGCGTGGTTTTTTTGACGGCCGAGGGCATTCGGTCCGCGGCATAAGCCGCTACGAAAAAGGGACGGCAATGCCGTCCCTTTTTCGTGCTGGACTGCCAGTACGGACAGCTGAATCTAGCAGTCGGTGATCTCGGCGACGTCCCGCTCAGCACCTTCCGCCTCGAACTCGAAGGTGAGTTCATCATCTCCCAGGTCCACTTTGACGTGGCCGCCATTTTCCAGGCGGCCGAACAGGATCTCTTCGGCGAGAGCCCGTTTGATCTCTTCCTTGATTACTCGCGCCATCGGGCGCGCGCCCATGACCTTGTCGTACCCCTTGGTACCGAGCCAACCGCGGGCGGCTTCGGTAACTTCCAGGGTAACGCGCTTTTCCTGCAGCTGGGCTTCCAGTTCGATAACGAACTTGTCGACTACGCTGCTGATAGTCGAGCGGTCCAGGTGGTTGAACTGCACGACCGCATCGAGCCGATTACGGAACTCGGGTGTAAAGCTGCGTTTGATGATCTCCAGACTGTCCGAGGTGTGGTCCTGCGCCGTGAAGCCGACGGAACGACGGGTCATCTGCTCAGCGCCGGCATTGGTGGTCATGACCAGCACGATGTTGCGGAAATCGGCCTTGCGCCCGTTGTTGTCGGTGAGCGTGCCGTGGTCCATCACCTGCAGCAGCAGATTGAAAACGTCAGGATGGGCCTTCTCGATCTCATCGAGCAGCAACACGGCGTGTGGCTGTTTCGTCACCGCTTCGGTCAGCAGACCACCCTGGTCGAAACCGACGTAGCCTGGTGGAGCACCGATAAGGCGGGAAACCGTGTGACGTTCCATGTATTCCGACATGTCGAACCGAATGAGTTCGATACCCATGACGATCGCGAGTTGGCGCGTGACTTCGGTCTTGCCGACTCCAGTCGGGCCGGCAAACAGAAATGAGCCGATTGGCTTCTCGCCTTCGCGCAGACCCGAGCGGGCCATTTTGATCGCCGAGGCGAGCGTCTCGATAGCGCTGTCCTGACCGTACACGACCATTTTCAGGTCTCGTTCCAGATTCTGCATGACATCCCGGTCAGAGTTCGAAACGGTCTTTGGCGGAATGCGTGCCATCTTTGAGATCACTGCCTCCACGTCGTTCAGACCGATGGTCTTCTTGCGCTTCGATGGGGGCAATAGTCGCAACGAAGCGCCGGCCTCATCGATCACGTCGATAGCTTTGTCCGGCAGATGACGGTCGTTGATGTAACGCGCTGAAAGTTCTGCCGCGGCCCGCAGTGCCTGACTGTTGAAGCGCACGTCGTGGTGCTCCTCGAAGCGTGACTTGAGGCCCTTCAGGATCTTGATGGTCTCCTCGACGCTGGGTTCCACTACATCGATTTTCTGGAAGCGGCGGGCGAGGGCACGGTCTTTCTCGAAGATGCCGCGATACTCCTGGTAGGTGGTGCTACCGATACAGCGCAACTCGCCGGATGCCAGCATTGGCTTGATGAGGTTCGATGCGTCCATGACGCCACCGGAAGCGGCGCCCGCGCCGATGATGGTGTGGATCTCATCGATGAACAGGACGGCGCCTTCCTGCTTGTCCAACTCGGCCAGCAACCCCTTCAGGCGTTTCTCGAAGTCGCCACGATACTTCGTGCCCGCCAGCAACGCGCCCATGTCGAGAGAGTAGATGACACTCGCGTTCAATACTTCGGGGACTTCGCCGTCGACGATCATCTTGGCGAGCCCTTCGGCGATGGCCGTCTTGCCGACGCCTGCTTCGCCCACGTAAAGCGGATTGTTCTTACGGCGGCGGCAAAGGATCTGGATGGTGCGTTCGACCTCTGCGGCACGGCCGATCAGGGGGTCGATCTTGCCGAGCAATGCCTGCTGGTTGAGGTTGATGGCGTAGGCTTCGAGCGGTGACTTCGAATTACCCTCGCTGCTCTTGTCCTCTTCGTTGCTCGAATTGAAGCTCTCGGCTTCTTCACTGGCATCGTGCACCTTGGAGATGCCGTGAGAGATGTAGTTCACGACGTCGAGCCGTGTGATGTTCTGTTTCTGCAGGAAATAAACGGCCTGCGACTCGCGCTCGCCGAAGATGGCGACCAGCACGTTGGCGCCGGTCACCTCCTTCTTTCCCGATGACTGCACGTGAAACACCGAACGCTGCAGTACCCGCTGAAAGCCGAGAGTAGGCTGCGTTTCGCGCTCGTCGTTCTCGGCCAGCATCGGCGTGCTCTCGTCCAGGTAGCTGGACAGCTCTTCGCGCAGTTTCTCCAGATCGGCGCCGCAGGCGCGCAATACCTTGGCCGCCGCGGAGTTGTCGAGCAGTGCGAGTAGCAGATGTTCAACGGTCATGAACTCATGCCGTTTCTCGCGGGCATTCTTGAACGCGACGTTAAGGGTGTACTCGAGTTCTTTACTGAGCATGCAGTCGTTTACCTGGATGTAATGGCCCGCCGTGAGAGACTCGTGCTCGCACCGCCGGGCGGCCAGTCAATATTTGCCGCTACGCGTATTCCATCGTGCACAGTAACGGATGATGGTTGTCACGCGAGTATTCGTTGACGTGCGCAACCTTCGTTTCCGCGATCTCTCGCGTAAAGGTGCCGCACACACCGTGTCCGTGAGTGTGCACCTGTAGCATGATCCGGGTGGCTTTGTCGCGCGAATGGTTGAAGAAATGCTCCAACACGTGCACCACAAACTCCATCGGCGTGTAGTCATCGTTCAGTAGTATGACGTTGTAGAGCGGCGGCCGTTTGAGCTTCGGCTTCGCTTCTTCGACGACCAGGCCGGTGTCCCAATCGCCTTCAGGTTTGTCAGCCATGTTTGTCCGTGCGCTTTGCGAATTATTCACTTTCGACGCGTCGATCGGAGCCACTGCGCATCCTCGCGTCGCCGAGCCACTGCGATGCCATCTATCATATCGCAGGCTGCCATATCGTGACTGCCCATCGCCGCGAACTGCGCCACGTTCCGAGACGGGCGCGCCGCCTCAGTCGGTACCGAGACGAGCCTCTCCGGCCATTGGCAGAAACGACTGCGCCGGCCGGGTTGGTGTCATCTCGGCAAGGAAGGCGCGGGCCGCGGGAGACGGGAACCGTCCCCGCCGCGTCACAACGCCGTAGGTGCGGTTCGGAAAATACGATTCCAACGGGTACGTAAACAGTGGTTCGTCACCGCGCAGGCAGATATTCGTCACTATGGAGACGCCGAGGCCAATTTCAACGTACCGCTTGATGACCTCCCAGCCTCCCGCCTCAAGCGTCACTTCGTAGTCGAGACCATGCTGCTGAAAGACCAGGTCCACGATGCCCCATGTCGCCAGATGGCGGGGCGGCAGGATGAGGCCGTATCCGGCGATCTGATCGAGCCCCGGATGCCCCACGCGTGCGAGCGGGTGGTCCAGTGGAGCGATGAGCGTCGCCTGATACTCGAATAGCGGCTCGTAGCGCACGTCGTCGCCGACCTCGAGCATCGAACCGACTGCAAAATCCACTTCGTCGGCGCGGAGTTTGGCGAGGCCGTCGCGGCCGGTCACGTTATGCAGCCGTACGCGCACGCTTGGATAGAGTTCTGCGAAGCGGCGCACGTAGTCGGGCAGCAGGTAGAGAATCGTCGATTCGCCAGCGGCAATGTCGATCTGTCCGCCCTCGACGGCACCGCGCCGTGCTGCGAACTCGTCGGGCAGCCGTTCCAGCCCTTCCACCAGCGGAGACGCGATGTCGTAGAACAGCGAGCCTTCCGGACTCAGGTCGATACGCGGACCGCGCCGCTCGAACAATACCGTGCCCATCTCCTGTTCCAGCGCCCGAATCTGCAGCGAAATCGACGGCTGGCTGAGCCCTAGCGCGTCAGCGGCCTTGGACATGCTGCCGGTCCGCGCTGTCGCACAGAACGCGCGCAGCTGTTTCAGCCGGCTCCGGCGGTAGTAGTTGCGTTGCGTGCGCCGCGCCATCGTATCTCGAACATTGAAAAAGCCAATAGAGCAGATTGATATCTTTGCATTGAGGAATGCTGGAAGCCTAGTAAAATCTTCGTTATCGAATGTTTCGGTGGCAAATCAATCGAGATAAAACCATTCGCATGCGAACTTATTTCTGACAAAGCGATGCGCTTCCGCCGCCCGGCGGTGTGTCGACAACCTTCCTTTGGTGGGGCCAAACCTCACAATTCCCAGCTCGGATACCGCGAGGTTTCCGGGCTTTTTTTTGGCTGGCCTGCTACCTTTGCGCGCTAACCCGAGGTTCCCTGTTCGTCGTCCAGGAGAGTTGCAATGTACGGTTCACCCACCCCTGAATCCCAAGCGGTCATCGATGCGGGCAAGCAGGCATTCCTGCAGAACTATGCGCCCGCGCCAGTCGTGCTGGACCGGGGGGAGGGAGCCCGCGTCTACGACAAGGATGGTAACGAGTACATCGACTTCGGTGCTGGTATCAGCGTCAGCTCGCTCGGCCATCAGCACCCGGATCTGGTGGCGGCCGCGATCGACCAGCTTCACAAGCTCTGGCATGTGAGCAACCTCTACTGGACCGAACCGACGGCTAAACTCTGCGAGGAGCTGGCAGCCAGCTGTTTTGCGGAGCGCGTATTCCTCTGTAACTCGGGGGCCGAGGCAAACGAGGCGGCCATCAAGCTCGCGCGTAAGTGGGCCTCGGCCACTCGCGACGCGGAGCACCGCGAGATCATCACGTTCGAGGGCGGCTTCCACGGCCGTACTATCGCTACGGTTACGGCGACGGCGCAGCCCAAGTACCACGAAGGTTTTGAACCGTTGCCGGGCGGGTTCACGTATTGCCGTTTCAACGACCGCGCCGCTATCGAGGCCGCAATGTCAGAGCGTACGGCCGCCGTGATGGTCGAGCCGGTCCAGGGTGAAGGGGGCATCCATCCCGCCGAGCCTGGTTTCCTGGAACACCTGCGCAAACTCTGTGATCGGCACGACGCTCTGCTGATCGCTGATGAGATTCAATGCGGTATGGGCCGTACCGGCAAGCTTTACGCTTACCAGTGGAGTGACATCGAGCCCGATATCATGACGCTCGCCAAGGCGCTCGGCGGCGGACTGCCGATCGGCGCGATGCTCGCAGGTCCGAAAGTCGCAGGGTGCCTGCAGCCGGGTTCTCACGGTTCGACGTTTGGCGGCAACCCGGTCGTTTGCGCCGTAGCGCGGGTGGTGTTGCAGAAGATGCAGGACCGTGCGCTCATGCAGCGTGTGCAGACGCTCAGCGAGCGCGTGGTCACCCGGTTAAAAAAATTCGGCGAGGAGCGCCAGCTGTTCGCCGACGTACGTGCTTCCGGCCTGCTGGTGGGTGCGCAGCTCAGGGCGCCATTTGCAGACAAGGCCGGTGCCGTGATGAGCGCCGGGGTGGACAACGGCCTGCTGGTGCTCGTGGCCGGATCTGACGTCGTGCGCATGCTGCCTCCCCTCACGATTTCCGACGAGGAGCTGAATGACGGTATGGATCGCCTGGAGGCTTCGTTCGAGACGGCGTTGGCCGACTGACTCCGCCGCCGGCGCGGCAGTGGGTTGTGGCGTCCGTGCCGGGGCATGCGTCAAGCCGCCCGGAGCTGGGCTCACTCCTTCGTCACGGGCCCGTTCACTGGCGCGCGGACAGTTTCAATGACAATTCGGCGAGGCGCGAAGTCGCGCGCGTCAGGCGGTTTGCCATGATGTCCAGGAAAGCCCGCTGGAACCGGATCTGACACGGGAGTGAGATGCGGTCGATGAGGCGCGCGCGGATCTCCATGACCTGCACCGCCGTTGTCGCGACTATGCTCGCGGTGCGCTCCCGGTTGGTGATGAAGCCGATCTCGCCGAAGCAATCGCCACGGACCAGCGTTTCGATTAACGCCGCGCCTTTGCGAACGTCGACCTCGCCCTGGACCAGTATGAAGAACGATTCGCCGGCATCGCCTTCGTTGACGATCACCTCGTCGGCGTTGAAGTCCTGCCAGAGGCTGGCGTGCAGCACCTCCATCATCTCGGTATCGAGAAACTCTTCGAAGAACGACAGCTCGCGAATCCGTTCCAGGCGCACCTCGTCCGGCTCCGCTTCCGACGGCGGTGCAATGTCGTCCAGCACCAGCGCCAGATCGCCCGCAAAATCGAGCATCGACTGGTAGCGGCCGGCTGGATGCTTCTTGAGCGCACGATCCAGGATGCGATCCAAAATGGTGGGCAATCCGGCTTGTCGCAGCGTGACCGGCACGTGGGCCTTACCGGCGATGCGTTGACCGATCGCCGGCACGATGTTCGACATGAACGGGTGCTCGCCAGTCAGCATTTCGTAGAGCACCACGGCGAGACTGAAGATGTCCGTTGCCGGCGTCGCGGGCCCGCCGCGTACCTGTTCCGGGGCGAGGTAGACGACAGAGCCGTGTGGTCGGTCAGCGCCGTCGTCATCGGTGGCCCGCTCCGGTTGGAATCCGGTCAGCTTGATGGCGTCTTCGCCGTAGATGACGACGTTGCGCGGCTGCAGGTCGCCGTGCACGATGCCGACGCGGTGCGCCTGGGTCAGTGTGCCCGCGGTCCCGATGGCGATGCGCAGTGCCTGTTCGGTCGGAACAGGGCGCCCGTTGGTCCAGAGCGCGGGCAGTGGCAGTGCATCTGACAGCGCCTCCGTGACGATGTAGTCCTGCTGTTCCTCGTCGGAGATCGCGATGACGCCGAGTATCCCTGGAATCGCGAGCCTCTGGGCGACCTCCAGTTGCCGTTCCAGCGAGCGCCGGTGGTAGCGCCGTAGCGAGGCATCCGCATCGGGATCGCGGTGCATCAGGGTAACGACAACGTTGTGCCCATTGCGAGGATCCAGCGCGGCGTAGGATGTGCTGTGGCTGTCGGTGCGCAGTTGCTCGCGAATCTGAAAGCGGCCGACGTGGGTCGGGCCGGCGTGCGCATAAGGATTCATCAGCAGGTGGCCCAGCTAGCCGGCGGGCGTGGGTTATGTCGATCGGTCGGCATCGGTCGTTCCTTCGTCCAACTCTGCGAGCGCCTCTGCAATCGCTGCTTCGCCGAGTCCGAGTTCGCGGAGAACCTGCGTGGTCGAAGCGCCAAGCGCCGGGGCGCAGTGCCGGTGTGGCGCCGTCAAGCCTGCTTTAGTCAGAGGATTGATGAGCTGCGGGATGCGGCCTTCGGTCGGATGGGATACCCACTCGATCAGCTCCCTTTCGCCGACCTCGGCGGAGCGCACTGCCTCATCCGGTGTGTAGACGGGGCAGATCGGAACACCGGCTGCCATCATCCGTGCGACCAGACAATCCCGGTCCTCGCTCGCACATAGTGTCGCGATCGCGTCGCGATAGAGTGTCTGGCGGGCACCGTGGTCAGTGTGCCGGTCGCCGTAGTGCTCGGCGTCGTCGTACAGGTCGGGGCGCGCGATGAGGTCACAGAACACGCGCCAGGTGCGATGCTCCAACAGGCAAACACCCACGGCTTTGCCATCGCGCGTCGGGTAGGTGCAGTACCGCGGGTTGTTGCCCCAAACTTCGAGCTCCGGTTTGCCGTCGAACCCGGCAAGTCTCGCCAGAGCGCCGGCGAGAGCGATGTTCGACCAGACCACCATGGCGTCGTACATCGCGATATCCAGGTGGCAGCCGCGGCCCGATTTGAGGCGTTTGATCCACGCCCCCAGAATACCGCTGATGGCATAACCGGCCGGGGCGTAGTCGCCGGCCTGAAATACCGGCATGCCGGGCAACTCACCTGGGCCGACGCCCGCCCCCATGGCGCCTGACATGGCCTGGATCGCCATGTCGTGGGCCGGCAGCCCCGCCATGGTTCCGTGCTGCCCGAAGCCAGTCACGGAGCAGTAGATGACGCCGGGGTTGTACTCGCTCACGCGGGCGTAATCGATGCCGAGGCGTTCAGTGACGCCGGGCCGAAACGACTCCACGACGATATCGCCGGTCTTCAGCAGCGCATCGGCGGCAGCCCGTCCTGACGGCGTGGCCAGATTCAGCGCGACGCTGCGTTTGTTGCGGTTTACGCTGTTGAAATACACGCCCAGCGACGCGTAATTCGGTGGATTGAAGCGACCGTAGTCGCCCGTTCCTGGTTGCTCGACCTTGATGACGTCGGCACCCAGGTCCGCGAGCATCTGGGTAGTCCAGGGTCCTGGCAAAAGGCGCGAGAAATCGATGACGCGTACGCCCGCAAGCGGCAACTCGTCGTCGTCCGGTCGATCTCCCACCGGCGCAGTGTGATTCGTCACGGTCGGGTGGCCTCGGTGGCGCGATGGTCGCGATCCGGTCGACCGGACGAAGGCTCGCCGGGTTCAATTATTCGCATGGCCAAGCAATAGTCTGTCCAGAATGCGCTCATAGCAGCTCGATAGAACATCCAGGTCGCGGCAGCTGATGCGCTCATCGACTTGATGGATGGTCGCGTTGACCGGGCCGAGTTCTACCACCTGGGTACCCAGGGTCGCAATAAAACGCGCGTCGGAAGTACCACCGGTGGTGGAAAGCTCGGTGTCGCGGCCAGTGACGTCCGCGATCGCTTCCCGCACGGCGGCGACGAGCGCCCCGCCTTCGGTCAGAAAAGGATTCCCCGACAGGCGCCACGTGAGTTCGTAGTCGAGCCCGCAGCGATCCAGAACCGCGGTGACGATGTCCTGCAGGGCCTCTGCCGTAAAGGCGGTCGAAAAACGAAAATTGAAGATCGCGTGCAGTTCACCCGGGATCACATTTTCCGCGCCGGTGCCGCTGTTAAGGTTCGAGACCTGAAAGCTCGTTGGCGGGAAGTATTCGCTGCCTGCGTCCCAACTCCGGGTAGTCAACTCGCTGAGCGCTCCAAGCGCCGCGTGAATTGGATTCAGCGCCTGGTGCGGGTAAGCGACGTGCCCCTGTTTCCCGCGCACCGTCAGTCGCCCATTCAGCGATCCCCGTCTGCCGTTCTTGACCATATCGCCGACGCGTTCGACGCTGGTGGGCTCGCCGACGATGGCGTAATCCGGTATTTCCCCGCGGGCCCTGAGCGTTTCGACGACGCGCGTCGTGCCATCGACTGCGGGCCCCTCTTCGTCACTGGTCAGCAGGAAAGCTATCGAGCCGGTTGGATGCGGATGTCTGGCAAGAAAGCGTTCACAGGCTGTGATCATGGCGGCCAGCGAGCCTTTCATGTCGGCCGCCCCGCGGCCGAGCAGCATGCCGTCGCGCACCACCGGTGAGAACGGCGGATGTTCCCACAGCTCGGCCGGTCCGGTTGGCACGACGTCGGTGTGACCGGCGAACACGAGCAGCGGCCCACGTTGGCCACGGCGGGCCCAGAGATTGGCGACATCGCCGAATGGGAGCGGTTCCAGGTCAAAGCCGAGTGCTGCGAGCCGCTCGCCCAACAGCGCCTGACAGCCGGCGTCGTCCGGTGTCACCGACGGGTTCGCCAGCAGGGCCTGCGCCAGTGCGACGGTTTTCGACAGTGCCTGCACGGCTAAAGCTCGTCCGGAGTGTAAGCACGGATACTGAGCGCGTGGATGTCGGTCTGCATCGCGTCGCCAAGCGCGTCGTAGACCATGCGATGGCGCTTCAGCGGCAGCTTGCCGCTGAATGCTTCGCTTACGATCAGCACGTTGAAGTGTCCGCGCCCGTCGCGCGCTCCGGCGTGTCCGGCATGCTCGTGACTGACATCCTCGACGTCCAGATCGTCTGGCGACAGCGCGGATTGCAGCCGCGTGCGAATCATGGCTATCCGAGGGTTGTCACTCACCGCCAGATTCCTCCGTGGCCGTCTCTTCTCCATCCGGCGCGTCGTCTTGAATGTGCTTCATCAGGTAGAGCGACTGCAACAGCACCCACACGAGCGTCAGGCCGAGAAGCCCGAACAGCTTGAAATTGACCCAGGTGTCGGTCTCGAAGTTGTAGGCGACGTAAAGGTTCGCGACGCCGCTGAAAACGAAGAAGCCCACCCAGCCGAGATTCAACCGCGTCCAGATTGGTCCCGGGACGCTCAGCGCCTTCTCCATCGCGCGCTGGATAAGCGTCTTGCTGCCGATGAACTGACTGCCCAGAAAGGCCGCGGCGAATGCCCAGTTGACGATGGTAGGTTTCCACTTGATGAAGGTCTCGTCGCGCAGTGCGATGGTGAGTCCGCCGAGGACCACGATCATCGCGAGCATGATGAGGTGCATGTTCTCCACCTTGCCATGCCGCAGCCGGGTGTACCCGACCTGGATGACAGAAGCGACGATCGCCACCCCCGTGGCGGCGATAATGCCCTCAGTCGGGTCGTCGTAGGCCTTGAAGACGACGAAGAACAGGACCACCGGAAAGAAGTCCAGGAAAAACTTGCCCATCGAGAAGTCTCCGAAAGGGTGGGAGGGCAGGGGTGCAACCCGGTAGGGGCAGTTGCGGACGGGCTTGCCGAGGCGTTTGCCGCGGCGATTGTCGCGCAACGCCGGGCGCGCGGATTATACATCAGACGCTCATACCAGCCGCGGGCTCGCCTCAGGTAGAATGCGGCCACTACCGGACGGCTGAAGTTGTTATCACGCGTGTCCCGCAGCGTCGAAATTCATCCGAGCCATCCGCAGGTCCGGCTTATCCATCAGGTCGAGGAGTGCGTGCGCGACGGCGGCGTTATCGCGTATCCCACCGACTCGTGTTACGCGCTCGGCTGTCTGCTGGACTCCCGCGAAGGCCCTGACCGCGTCCGGCGCATCCGGGCGCTCGGCCGTACCCATCATTTCTCGATCATGTGCACCGGTTTAGGGGAGTTATCCCGGTACGCCCGCGTCGACAACGACGCTTTTCGCTGGCTGAAGTCTGCGCTCCCGGGTCCCTATACCTTCATCATGCGCGCGACCGGGGCGGTGCCCAAGCGTGTGCAACACGAGCGCAGGCGGACTGTCGGTGTGCGCGTGCCGTCGAACCCGATCGCGCGCGTGCTGCTCGCACAACTCGACCTGCCGATGATGAGTTCCACGTTGCACATGCCGGGGGACGAAACGCCGCTGGCCGATCCGGACGACATCCGCGCTACGGTTGGCAAACAGGTGGATCTGTTCGTCGATGGTGGTCCGGGTTCGAGCGAGCCCAGCACGATCATCGACCTGACCAGCGGCACGCCGGAAATCGTGCGCCGTGGCCTTGGCGATCCCGGCTTGTTCGAATGAGAGTTCGTGCCCGCGGCACGCCATGGTCGGAGGGCCCGGGCGCCATGGTGGAATCACTGATAATCCGGCGCGCGTCAGGCCGCGCAGCGGCAGTGAGGTTTGGCCGCACGCGGATCGGCCGGGTACCGAATGGGAAGGCTTGCGCCAGCACGGCCAGTAACGAGGCGGCAATGCCAGCAGGCGAGATGCTCCTGACGATTGGATTCGACTGGCGATGAATAGACCTCCTGTGCCAGCAGATGAACAGCCTGACGAAACTGCGGCCCCGCTCGCGGGTGGCGTAGCGGTGGCGCCGCCGCAGCAGGCGGAAATGCCTTTCGCTGTCGTGCAGGGCACGGCGGTCACGGAACTGCCGAAAGATCTTTACATACCGCCAGATGCGCTCGAGGTCTTCCTCGAAGCCTTTGAAGGCCCGCTCGACCTGCTGCTCTATCTGATTCGCCGCCAGAATCTCGACATCCTCGACATTCCGATCGCGGAGATTACCCGTCAGTACGTTGAATACGTCGAGATGATGCAGGACATGCGCCTGGAACTGGCGGCGGAGTATCTCGTCATGGCCGCGATGCTGGCAGAGATAAAAGCACGCATGCTGATGCCGCGGCGTGAGGCCGAAGAAGAGGAAGAAGGCGATCCGCGAGCCGAACTCGTGCGGCGACTACAGGAATACGAACGTTACAAGACCACTGCCGAACGTCTGGACGAACTGCCGCGCGTCGGTCGCGATCTGTACACGCTGCAGGCGAACGCACCGCACGTCGAGCCGGAGAAGGTCCACCCGAGCGTGTCGCTCGCCGACTTGCTTCACGCCTTACACGACGTGATGGTTCGCGCCGAGCGGTATTCGCGACACCAGATCGAACTTGAACCGTTGTCGATCCGGGAGCGCATGACATCGATCCTGTCACGTCTTTCGGGGCAGGGTTTCGTGGAATTCCACACGCTGTTCACGGTCGAGGAAGGGCGCCGCGGCGTCGTCGTATCGTTTCTCGCAGTCCTTGAGCTGACGCGTGGCAACTTACTGGAGCTGCATCAGATGCAGCCATTTGCGCCGATTCGGGTGCGGGCAACAGGTGCATGAGCGAACCGACACTTGAGAAGGTACTGGAAGTCGTGCTGCTGGCCGCAGGTCGGCCGCTGAAGCTCGAAGAACTCATCGAGTTACTGGTCGATTCGCCGCTCAATGCAGACCGCGCGAGCGTTCGCGAAGCGTTGTCGACGGTCGGTGAGCAGTGGGCCGATCGCGGGATGGAGTTGAGCGAGGTGGCGAGCGGTTACCGGTTGCAGGTAAACGCCGGGTATTCGCCCTGGGTCGCCCGGCTGCAGGCAGAACGGCCCGCCCGTTATTCGCGGGCGCTGCTTGAAACGCTCGCGCTGATCGCGTACCGCCAGCCGATCACTCGAGGGGAGATCGAGGACGTGCGCGGCGTGAGCGTGAGCGCGTCGATCGTCCGGACACTGGTGGAGCGAGACTGGATCCGGGTACTGGGTCAACGCGACGTGCCCGGACGCCCCTCGATCTACGGCACCACGCGAACCTTCCTGGATGATTTCAACCTGAAGGGATTGGACGATCTGCCGCCGCTCGCGGACGTTCGCGACATCGACAAGTTCCACACGGACCTGTTTGCCGAGCAGGTGGACGAGACGCGCCACGAAACTGATGACACCGCCCGCGATGGCGCCACGGCTCCGGAGCCGGACAGCCCCGATACACCGGTCGCAGCCGGGCGGTCGGATTCGGTTGAGAGCCCGTCCGCGGCGAGCGTTGAAGAGTCGGAGCAACTCGCTCCCGGCAGCACGGATGTATCGTCCACTGGTTACGCAGACCGCACGGACATGACCTCAGGCGCGGGAGAGGAACGGCAGCCGTGAGCGGCCAGCGGCAGGCACGGCCGTCCGGCGAGAAGCTCCACAAGGTCCTCGCGCGAGCCGGATTCGGTTCCCGGCGTCAGCTCGAAAAGTGGATCTCGGCTGGTCGCGTCTCTGTCAATGGCCAGATCGCCAGGCTTGGAGATAGCGTTACGCCGAATGACCTCGTGCGCGTGGACGGCCATCCGCTTGGCACGCACGCGCTGCGCCCGTTGCGTACGCGCGTACTGCTGTATCACAAACCTGCTGGTGAGATCTGTGCCCGGCACGATCCCGAAGGCCGCCGTACCGTCTTCAGCGCGCTGCCCGGCGTGCGCAACGGGCGTTGGGTCATGGTCGGCAGACTCGATGTGGGCACCTCTGGTCTGCTGCTGTTTACGAACAATGGCGAACTCGCGAATCGATTGATGCACCCGTCAGGTGGATTCGAACGCGAGTACGCGGTCCGCGTGCTCGGGCAGCCGGACCGTGCCGCGCTGGCAGCCTTGACGGGCGGCGTCGACCTGGACGGACAGACCGCACGGTTCGAGACGCTGCGGCACGCCGGTGGCGAGGGCGCCAATCAGTGGTACCACGTGACTTTGCGCGAGGGCCGCTACCGCGAGGTTCGCAGGCTTTGGGAGAGTCAGGGGCTGGTGGTCAGTCGACTGACACGCGTCCGGTTTGGCGATCTCCCGTTGCCGCGATCGCTGAAGGCCGGGCGCTGGCAGGAACTGGAAGAGGGCGAAGTCAGCGCGCTGATGCGCGCTGTCGACCTGGCGAACGAACGTGAAGCCGGTACTCGCGCGCGGGGTGCCCGACCGGTGGAACGCCCCGGCCGCCGGCAGGCGAAAGACTCTGCGCAAGACCCCGGTCGTCGGGACAAGCCGCGCGCGCAGCCGTCGCCGAGGGCCGCAAACGCGTCCCAGGATGCCCGGGGCCCCAGTGGCGGCGGTGCCCGAAGCCGTCGGGTTGCCCGCCGCCGAACGACATGATCCGGCAACTGTTCGATGCCCTGATGCGGGCGTATGGACCGCAGCGCTGGTGGCCTGGCGACACTGGCTTCGAGGTGGCTCTTGGCGCAGTGCTGGTGCAGAACGCGGCGTGGCGCAACGCCGAGAAAGCGCTGGCCGAGCTGCGCGGTGCCGGCGCTCTCTCGGCGCCTGTCCTGCTGAGTCTGCCCGAGACTGCGCTGCACGCTCTGCTGCGCTCCAGTGGCACCTTCCGGGTCAAGTCTGAACGCGCGCGAGCGTTAGCTGCGTGGTGGGTCGAGCGGGCCGCTTTCGCCCCTGCGGTGGAGACCGTAGAGCTGCGCTCTGAGCTGCTGAGTATCAAGGGTATTGGGCCCGAGACTGCGGACTGCATCGTACTGTACGTGTTTGGCCGCCCGGTGTTTGTCGTCGACGCTTACGCAAGACGGCTGCTGGGTCGGGCTGGGGTCGGATGGGCAGATGCCGGTTACGAGAAGCTGCGAGCACGTCTGGAAGAGGAGCTGCCCGAGGATCCGCACTGGCTCGGTGAGGCGCACGCAGTGTGTATCGCTCACGGACAGGCCACCTGTCGGAGAAATCCGCGCTGCTCTGAGTGCGAGGTCAGACGCTGGTGCGTAACGGGGCGGGTACATGACCAGTAGTGGATGGCGTACCGCTCACGGCGCCGTGGTCGTCGGCAACGCTGCGGCCATACGCGGCCATACCGCATCGATTGATGCGCGCGTGAAAGAGGCGATCGCGGCGTTCAAGGCGAGCGATCTGAACGTCGCTGAACGAGTGCTGCGAAATCTGCTCGAACGGGTCCCGGGGCACCCCGATGCCAACTACATCTTCGCCCTCGTGGCCGAGCGCACGGGCCGGTACGAAGTCGCCGAGCACCACCTCCTGCGCTGCACTGCGGGCGCGGATGTGGTGCCCGACCACTGGTACGCGCTGGCCGTGTTGCTGGCAGAGCGCAACCGACACGCCGAGGCACTTGTCCCCGTTCGCGAGGCGCTGGCGCTGGTGCCGGACGAACCGCGGTACCTGCAGCGCGCTGGACTGAGTGAGCTGGCGCTCGGCAAGGCCGAGCAGGCCGTCACGTCGCTGCGGTGCGCGCTCGAGAGTGAGCCGGGCAATACGCTGACCCGCAACGCACTTGGAAACGCGTTGCGCGAGCGCAACGCCAATTGGGCAGCGCTGTCTCAGTACGCGATCGCAGTCGGCCACAACGCCTTTGAGACGATGACCTACAGCAACGCCGGAGTTTGTGCATTGGAACTCGGCCTGCTGTCGGACAGTCTGGCCCTGACACGACAGGCCCTGGCTCTGGATCCGTTTCGCCCCGATCTGCAATCCAATTTCCTGCTGGCGCAACACTACGGCGACGTGCCGGCGCCCGACGACGCGCGGCTCGGTGCGCTGCACCGGCGTTACGACTCCCACGCGCTTGCGGCGCCTCGAACCGAAGCACCAGCTCTGCGCAAAGCAGCGCAGCGGCTTCGGGTCGGATTGTTGTCGCCTGACTTCCGTCAGCATCCAGTCGCCAGTTTCCTCATGCCGTTGCTGCAGAACGCGCACGATGCCGGTATGCACGTCATCTGTTACTACGATGCACACGAGTGTGACGAGCGCACCGAAGCCCTGCGGGCAACGGCGGCCAAATGGCGCCACACGGCCGGTGCAAGCAACAGCGAGGTCAGAGAGCGCATGCTCGCCGATGATCTCGACGTACTGGTGGATCTGAGCGGGCATACGGCGGCCAACCGGCTGCCGCTCTTCGCTCTACGGGCGGCGCCACTACAGGTCAGCTGGCTCGGCTATCCGTTTTCGACCGGACTCGCGGGCATGGACGCGCGCCTGACTGACGCGATCAGCGATCCGGAGCCTCGTGGCGGTGAACTCTGCAGTGGTTATTCCGAGACACGGCTACGTATGCCGGGCCCGTTTTTGTGTTTTGAGCCCCCGATGCGTCCGGCGAGTTTGTCGGAGCCGGGCGTGCTCGATGCCGAGACCTCGAATCGAGCCGCGCCCGATACGCGAGCCCCTTCCGATGGCGAACGCCGCGGTTCCGTCGGAACGCGGTTTATCTCGTTGAATAATCTTTCGAAGCTTTCTGATGCGACGCTAAGGTGCTGGTCGCGCATCCTCGCAGCAGTCCCCGGTGCCGTGCTCGTGCTCAAATCCCAGACCTTTGCCGAGCCGCGCGCCCGTGCCACTTTCCGCGCGAGAATGGCGAATTTCTCCATCGCGTCCGAGCAGCTCGAACTCCACGCGCGGACGGTATCGCACGAAGAACATCTGCGCTTCTACGAGCGGGCGGATGTCGCGCTCGACACGTTTCCATACAACGGTACGACAACGACCTGCGAAGCGCTGTGGATGGAAACGCCGGTTGTGACGCTGGTAGGACACACGCATGCTGGACGCGTTGGCGCGTCGTTGTTGCACGCGCTCGAACTGGACGCTGAGCTCGCGACGCGGGACGAAGCGCAATACGTCGAGCGGGCTGTCGCGCTAGCCCTCGACCACGGACGACGAGCGCGTCTGTCGGGCGAGCTACGTGCTCGCATGAACCACTCGGGGCTGTTGGACGGGGCGTCGTTCGCGCGACGTTTCGCACAGACGCTGTGCCGCCATCACGAGCAGGTCCGCGCACGACATCGGGCGAACCTGGAGACGCTTTACGTCGGAGCGATGCCTTTCGCCATGGGCTCGTGGTTGTTGGCCTGTCTACAGGCGTTGGCTACGTATGCAAGGGCCTCCGGCCTGTTCCCGCGGCTCGACGTGAAATGGGTTGCACAGCCAGACGATACCGCCGTGCGGTCGGCGCTGACAGAAGGGCGTGCGCGCGCCGTGTTCGGCGACCTTACGATCGGCAAGGCGTTGGCTGGTTATGCCGCCGCGCAGGGCCGTACCAGCGCGGATGACTGGTTCCCGTACGGTGAGCATTGCGCTGACGATCGGGCGTGCTGGATGGCGCTGCCCGGCGTCAAACTGGTGCAAGCGCACGACATCGTTGCGTCACCTGACACAGTGGTCACAGGGCTGGCCCAATGGCTTGGGCTCGAACTCGACGGAGCGCGGGTGCAAACCGTGATTGCGCAGGCGCAGCAGGCGCTTGAACCCGCTGAGGTTGCCGCGCTGGCGTTATCGGTGCCGCCACCCATGGCCGCCTTCGCCGATCTGATCGAGCGTCGCAAAGCGCCGCTAGCCGCCTTCGCGAGGGCGGTATCCGCCGTGCCGTGCCGTCTGCCGGACGACGCCTGGGCGCAATTGCCACCCGACATTACCAACACTTTTACGGCCCGGCTGCTGGCACATGGGGACTGGCAGGCCGCAGACTTGCCGGTACTGCGCGGGTTGCTTGGCGATGGCGATTACTTTGTGGATCTCGGCGCGGGTCATGGTACCTACGCGCTGGCGGCGGCGCGCGCGGTGGGGCCGCTCGGCGCGGTGGTCGCGGTGGAGCCGGATCTGATGGCGGCCGCGCGGCTCACGCGCGCGGCTACGATACCGGGCAACGGGCCGCTCACGGTGCTCCACGCGGCCGTAAGCGCGGATGTGGAGCACGGCACAGACGCCGTCTCAGACATCGGTACACCACCAGTAGAGCCACTGGACTGGGCGCGGCTGCGAGCCGAGAGCGGGGCCACGACACTGGCGGGCATTCGGGTTGCGGACCGTGCGGCGCGTGATTATCTGCTGTCTGCGCTGCGTACCGGATCGCTGGCGGTGCCCGGGTTCGTGTTGCTTTCGGCGACTGCCGCGCACGGACTGAGCGAGGCACTGCTAACGGAATTTTCCGAGCTCGGTCTGAGTGCCCACGTGAGTGTTCCCATCGCAAATGCGCTGCGCCCGTGGTTGCCGCCCGCGACCGGCGCAGCCGGACGCAGCGAACCAGTGATGGCGTCCGGGCTGTTTTTCGTCCGCCAGGAGGCCCCATCGGCCATCGCGAGTCAGCGTATCTTGATATCCGGCGACGACGCTTCGTGTGAGCAGCCTGTCGAACCGGCAGCGGTCGCGACACATACCCCCGCGGAGGTTTGCGCAGTGCTGGCCGCGCAGCCCGATGACACGTACGTGAATCGAGGGTTTGCAGATGCCTGGCAAGCCTCGCTGGCGGATTCGTCGGGCGCCGCACCGGAACGGGCCGCGCTGGTCGCGGCGTTACAGCACGTGGTGGCAGCACGCCAGCCGACGCTTGCCCCGACGCAAAGATACGAAGCGGCGCTCGTGGCCCGCCGCCTGCTGGTTCGCCTCGTGGAGGGCCATCCGCTGCAGAACTTCAGCCTGGCTGCGGTCGATATCTGGCTGGGACTTCCAGACGGCGCGATCCGGCATCTCCGACGCCTTCTGGGCCCGGGCGTCGACCTGCCAGACCCACGCGATGAGCCGTTCGTGCTGCCACCAGGGCTTGCGCCGATCCAACGCGGCGCGCAGTTGCAGCAGCTTCGCACCTCGCTAACGGACGGCGCGGTCGCGATGCTCGCGAATCTGCTGGTCGCGCGTCACGGGCTGGCGAGTCCGGATCTCGACGCGCTCCTGAAACGCACCGACGAGCGCGTCAATGACTATCTGCAACGGTGCGATAACCGTCCGCACCGTACGGACCGGACCATCGAGATCGGCGATCAGCCGGAGAAGCCTGCGCTCGCGAAGACGGACGCGCAGCTGGCCCAACGTGGCGGGGCGGCATTGCTGAAGCCCGCCAGTGAGGCCGAGGTCGTCCTACTGCGCCTCGCCTGGCTCCGGGGCGCGGCGGCCACGGGCAGAACCGACCCGCGAGCCTGGCCGCGCGCTGCCCTGGCTCTGTTTCCGTGGTTGCCGGGCTGGCCGACCACTGGTCTGTTAACGGGCCTGGAACCCGACGCTTCGACCTCGGGCTGATCCCACGTCACAACCAACGGGTCAATCGCAGGGCGCGTGGTCGCAGGTCCGGCTAGTGGGCAGCCGTTACGCTGACCCGGCTTACGCCGATTTCGCCATTGTGCGCCAGCGCGACGCGTGCCAGCCGTGGTCCGCTGCTACGGTCCGTTACGTCAAATAATGCCCTGCCATTCAGACGCACCTGTAAACGCCCGCTGCGGTTACGGCTCCACCCGATGCGTTGTCTGGCGTTGGCCCCCCCCGTCACCGCCGCGTCGACGCGCTGGATGATCGCTGAACCGCGCGAGGTGACGCGCGCGAGTTCGACGGCGCCATCAGTGCCTGCACTTAGTGTCAGCCGGTAGCCTTGATCGACGCCGTGGGTCTCGAGGGCCAGCACCGAGAAGTCCGTGCCATCGCGCAGGCCGGAGAGATCGACTTCGATCAGAAAAACCGAACTCGCGTTGACCGAGGTTTCGATTCGAGCAGTCGCGACAGTTTGCCGGGGGGTGGAAGCACCACCGCCCTGGTTCTGTAGGCCTTGCTGGAGCAACGAGCCGATGAGCTGCGCGGCGAGCTGCGCAGCCTGATCTTTGGAGTTGCCTCCGGCCTGGTTGCTGGCCGCGCGTGCGCGGCTGTACAAGCCGTAACGTCGGTCGACCTGGAACTGCCCGGCGATGACGTTCCAGGTCGGTGAACGCGTGTAGTCGCCATCGCGGAATTCATCGGTTACGACGGCCCTTGTCCACGGGCGGTCGTGCTGGTCGATGAAACTACGGAGTTCCTGTATCAGTGCGCGGTCGGCGCTGCGGTTTCGTTCGGCGCGGTCGACGATCGCACTCAGGTCGCGGATGAGAGCAGGTGGCACTATGGCCTGGCTATCGCCGCGTTTGAGTGCAAACGATTTAGCGGCGGCTGGGTCGATGGAAAGTGCGGTCGCCGAAATAAGGCACGCGCACAGCCAGGCAAAAACAGGCAGCCGGCCGCGGGGTCGCAAAAAGCGCGCGGTCCGGGCTTCGCAAGCGCTGGAATCGTTCATCATCAGATCGCTCGAAGAGTCGTGCATTCGATTTACCGCGTGACCGCCGCGCCGTCAGGATCGCGGGCGAGCTTCACGACCGGGGGGCCGTCGGTTTCTTGAAGAAGCGCGGGTGGCAAGGCCTCAGCCGCGGCGAGTGCAGCCTGCACCGATTGGAACCGGCCCATTAGCACACGATGCCGACTTTCGTTCGTGCCTGAATGGTGCACGCGCAGATCAAGCTGCGGAAAACGGCCGAGAAGCCGGTCCGCGTTGTCGCGCGAGCCAAAGGCGAATAGCTGCAAGGTGTACGGATCGGAAGTGTCAGGCAGGCTGATGCCGCGCTCTCCTTCAGCGCGCAGTGCGTCCAGTGATTTCACGAGCGCGAAACTCTGCCCTTCCCGAAGTCCGGCTGGTAGTTGTGCGAAGGCGCTTTTGGCCGCGTCTACGCTCGCGAAAGCACCGTGCATCACGCGATACGTCGGCGTCGCTCTGCTCGCGGCAGTTTGTACGATACGCAACTCCACGGATGGATATCTGGTTACCAGTTCCCGCACCTTATCTAGCTGAGTTACGGCATGTAGCTGCAGGGCATGACGATCTACCGGGGCCTTGGCCAGCCAGTCAGCGCCGCTTTCAGTCGCATCGCCAGGTTCGGCTTTTGACGTGCTTTGCGCGGTTTCTTCCGGGACGCTATGGGCAGCGTCAACCGCGGCTTCCGATGTGCCTGGAATCCCGCTGTCCGTAACAGCTTCATCAGGTTCAACACTGACCGATGCTTCACTGCTCTCGGGCTCTGCGGACCGTGTATCTACCAGACGGTCGGATTCCGCCGCCTCGCCTGTTTCCACCGGAGCAGTCGACGGCTCTTCGGAGGCACCGAAATCGGGGAATTTGGTCTTGATACCGAGATCGCGCGCGAAACGAACCAACCTGAGCCCGTCTTCGCGGTCCGCCCCGCCTCCATTCAGGCCAGCGAGCGCGTGGTGTGCGTTGACCTGCTGGCGTAACGCCGCGGTCATCGAGCGAAACCACGGTGCCGAGCGGGCGTCATCCCGCTCGCTGTCGCTCAGCTCACGCCACTTGCCGAGAAACCGCTCGGTACTCGCCTGATTCCAGTTATTGTCGGCTACGAATGCCGTCACCAGCGATTCAGCCGGCGCAATAACCGGGGCTGGTGCCGGGGCTGGCGCAGCTATCGGGGCAGGTGGTGGTGGCGCCGGCACCAGCAGCGACCACCCGGCCCACGCCAACACCGCCAGAACCGCTATGCCGACGGCGATGAATGCTGGCGATATGCCCGCGCTGTCTTCGGTCTTGCGCGCGACCGTCTGTTCTTGCTCGTCCGGCGGCGGGCGCCGCGGCGGAGGGTCTGGTTCGCGTTTGATCGCAAGCCTGCCCTCCGCGATGGCATCGATCAGTTCGCCCCGTTCGCGCACATAGTCGTCAGACTGCAGCTCGCCGTGCGCATGGTCGAGCGCCAGGCGCCTTAGTTGTGACTTCTGCATCGACACGCTGCCCGTTGCGCGTTATCCCAACTCTCGCACCAGGCGGAATCCGGTGACGTTATTGCCATTGCCCGAAAAACTGTCGCGCAACGTGGCCTTGCACCGATCCATCGGGTCTTCGTAGCTGCCTCCACGAACACTGATGTTGCCGCCCGACGTTGCCATCTCACGGACGTTGCCGATGTAATTCTGTAAGCCCCATCCGTTCGTGGGACCCGACAGAACAGACCGGGCAGACTGCCCTTTGATCTTCCGGTTGTTGAGCATCACCGTGCAATTGTAATTGCCTTTCTTGGGTTGCTTTCCGGCGGCGCGCGCGGCGTGTTCCCACTCGGTTTCCGTGGGCAACCGGTAAGTGGCGCCCGTCGCGCTCGAAAGCCAGCTCGCGTAGGCCGTGACGTCAGCTGCAGAGATTCCGGTCGCTGGCCACTTACCGTCCCCTTTCAGGGGAGTGCAGCTACCCGCGCTTTTGCAGAACAGGTTGTAATCCGCTACCGAGACTTCCATTTTTCCGATCGCGTACGGGCCTTTACCGCTGACGCCCGGCACGACAACCATGATCGGGCCTTTGCCTTTGCTACCACTGAAATTGTCGTAGCAGGTAGACGTGCGCCGACTGCCTTTGCCGGCTTTGTTTGGCGTGCACGCGTAGCGCGAACCGGGTTTCGCAATTCGCGCGAGGCGTTGTTTGTAGCTGTCGTTGTCTTTCCAGATCTTGATGGCGGCTTCGAGGAAGCGTTTGCCCTTGTGCTCCAGTCGCCGGTCCGCGAAACGTTTGAACTTGGCGAACTGCGATTCGGCACGACGTTGCCCTTGTGAAACGGCGGCTTGCAGACTCTCCAGGTTGGAAGCATTCGGCTCATTGGCTCGGACCTTCTGCCAGATGTCTGCCGCCGCTGTAAGCTGCCCGGCTTTCGCCAGCTCGAGTCCACGCGCCGCGTCTTTCGATGCGACACGGATCTTGAGTCCCTTTAATCGCTCCGCCTGCGGCAAGAAGGCGAGTGCCTGCTTCTGATAAGACGATGCGAGTTCTGCGTTGCGCGGTTCGAGTTCTTTTGCCCGCTGAAATATCCGCTGATCCAACGTGTTCGACGCGGCGTTCGCCGTATCGTCGCCGAACAGTCTGCGCACAGTCGAAAGCTCGCTCTGGATGATCTTTAACTCTGCCGCACCATCCACCGGGGTCTTCCTGAAGCGTGCCAGCGCGAGGGCGTTGAATTCGTCCTGATACCGTGATTGATACTCTTGCGGAAAGTCCGCGCGGACCTTCTGCAAGCGCGCTGTCAGGTCAGCCAACTGGAGCGGAGCTGAGCCTTGTAGAGTCTCTTTCATCAATTCGACGTCGCGAACTTTCTGATACTCGACCTCATAGACCTTGCGTGCCTCGATCAGCAGGTCGTTGGCAGCGTTCAACTCCAGGCCGCGATCGACCAGCTTCAGGGCCTGACCCCAGTCTTTTCTCCCTGCTACGGTTTCCGCGATCCCGACGTACGCCGTAGACAGCGCTTCTTTAGCTGATGAGAGTTCTTCCGATTCCGCTGAGGTTGCGATCTTTTCGAGTTCGCCCATGGCGCTCTCCGCCTCGACCGTCAAGCCTGCCCGCGCCTTCGCAATGACGTCTTCGGTGAAGCGACCGACATTGGCGACGCGTTCCTTCTCGGCGCGCTCGCGCGCCAGCACCGCATCGGTTTCAGCCACGCGACCCAGCGCGTCGACGAAGCCGGCGTACTCCGGATAGAACGCCTCGCCGCGTGCGATCAACGAGCGCGCCTGAGAGGTCAGGCGACGTCCCAGGACCTGATCGGCCTGTGCTATGTACTGGTCGGCAATTTGTCTGCGTACCGGGTCAATAGATTCGTCGCCCGCCGGTAATAGCGCGATCAGCTCCTTGAATGGAACTTGCAGCGCGATCTCCCACTCGCTGTCGAACTTCGGATCTTGCAGCAGCCCGGCAAGCGCATCCTGCCGCGCTTTGACAGCCTCGCTGAGTGCTGAATTGCGGTCGATGCTGAAACCTGCTTTTGTTTCTGCATCGCTCAGCAGTTCCCGTTGCGCATCGAGGTAGTCGAGGGGAAACAACTTGGCGTAGTCGAGTAGTAGCTGCTCCGCGTCGGCGAAGCGCCCGTCAGCGATTTGCTGCTGCAGATCGCGGCCGAATGCGTCGGTCAGCCGTCCTTGCAACTCGCTCAATACCGGGCTCTCAGGGGCCAGATCCGCGAGGCGGATCAGGTCGTCGAACACTTCCTGGAAAGCGGCGAGATTCGTAAACGACGATTCGCGCGCGCGCAGGCGCTCTTCGATCTCGGCCACCAGAATCTCATTACGTTGCCGTTGCAGCTCCTGGTCCACCTGGTAACGCAGGTCTGCGAGATCTGCATCGTCCGGCGCATATTCGATACTCGCCTTCAGCAGCGCGGCGGCGCGATCGTAGTCCGCTTCGTCAATGGCAGCCCGCGTCAACTCGGCCGCTTTGAGCGGCAACAGGTTGTCGGTAAGCAACTCGTGCTGAGCATCGAGCTTGGCGACCAGGTTGCGTATGTCGAAGACGTCTTCGACGCCGTCTTTCGGCAGCAGCTCCCCGGCGTCGAGCGCCTGGTTGTACCGCTCTCTCAGCTGATCCAGGAATTCCGTACGCGAATTCGTGACGTTGTTCGCTACCTGTGCGGTGGTCGCGAGATTTCCGAAGATCGCTTTCAGCTTCTCGACTTCGGCCTGCGCACCCTGGAAGTCGAACTTGTCGCTGAATGGATCGAACAAATTGAGTGCGCGGCCTTCGTAGAACTGCGTGACCGATCGCTGTACACCCTGATTGGATTCGATGGCGATCTTGAGCGCCTCGTCCTTGCGGGCCAGGTCGCGCGCGAGGTTGATCTTCTGTTCGTCCTTGCTCGAGTAGAGTTCCACGATCAGCGCACGGGTGCGCTCGTCGGCGAAGATCAGGTCGCGCTGCGCAGGATCCGATAACTGCTCCGCCTCGGCGAACGCGGCGGCCGTGGAACTCGGGTCGAGCATCTTCGCGATGATCGCCTCGCGCTCCTGGTTGTTCATATAGTCCACGACCAACGGGCCGCCGACGGCCGCGCCCAGTGCGAGGATGACGGCGGCGGCAGTTGCCCACAGCCACGTCTGGCTCTTCTTCGGCTCAAGGCCGCCAAGGAACTCTTCGACCGACCCGGTACGATCGTCGCGGCGGAATGCGAGGCCGCGCGCGAGTTCCCGGTTCTGCGCCTTTGTGAGCTTCGCGACCGGCGGCACGGTGAGACCCGCAGCCTCTGCTTTGGGCGCGTTCTTTTTGCCGTACGGATGTTTACCGGTGAACAGCTGGTAGGCGATGATCGCCATCGCGTAGATGTCGTCGCGTGGGTCCGGGTCCATACCATCGAACATTTCGATGGTTGCGTAAGCTGGCGTCAGAGCGCCCAATTCGCCGGGGTCGAACAGCGTCTTCTCGCCTTCGGAGCTCTCCTTGGTCTTCGAGGCACGTGCGATACCGAAGTCGAGCAGCTTGACGGCATTCTCCTCGGTAACGAAACAGTTGCCGGGCTTCAAGTCCGAGTGCACGAGTCCGTGGGAGTGGGCGTAGGCAAGTCCGCTCGCGAGCTGACGGATGAGCTGCATCGCGTCGTCGTATTCAAGTCCTTCCGGTGGGACTTTCTTGCGAATGTGCGCGGCCAGGTCTGCGCCGCTCAGCACCTCCATCGTCATGAAGACAGTGCTGCTGGCATCATCGCGGTCGAAGTCGAATACGGTGGCGATGTTCGGGTGGGCGAGCCGTTGCTGTTTCGAGGTCTCGCGCTGCAGCGCGATGAACGCTTCCGGGTGGTCTTTGAAATCGCCTTGAAGCAGTTTGATCGCGACGTAGGGATTACGGTCGCGCGCTTCCTGCTTCAGTTTGTCAACGCCTTTCCAGACAGCTCCCATGCCCCCTTCGCCGAGTTTCTTCTCGAGGATGAAGCGGTTACGGAGCAGCGAACCTTCGCGAAATTCTACGTCCGTTCCGGCGCTCGGCACCGCCGTCCAGTCATCGTCACCGCCAGCGCGCCGACTGTCCTCGGCGGCGCTCAGCGCGTCATCGGACAGTATGTCGAAGGCGTCGTCGATAGCGGTGCTCGAGATGAGCGTCTTGTCGCCGTCGGCCCCGCCTGGCCCGGTACCGGGGTTGAAGGTCGTGGCGTCGTCTTCTTTCTCGCGCGGGTGCATGACCGTTGCTTCGTCATCAGCGGGCGTGCCGGCGCGACCGGCCATCATCGTGGCGTCGTCATCGGCCTCGGCCGCCGCGGCGGCGAGACCGGCTACGTCGGGTGGTCCACTAAAAACGGTCGCGTCGTCGTCATGCTGCACGGCAGCGTCGTCAGCCCCGTCATCTGAGCCGTCCACGCTGCTCATGACCGTGGCATCGACATCCGGCGAACCCGGCAACCCCTGGCTCAAGACCGTTTCGTCTACGTCTGCCGCGGCCGCCGTACCTGTCATAACGGTCGCATCGCCGCCCTCGAGCACCGTCGCGTCTCCGCCGGCATCCGCTGGCTCATCGTCGTCAGCTGCAGCAGACCTTTGCTCGCCTGGCGGGGGCACTTCGGTCTTGGTCCAGTCGGCGCCTGAGAACAGCGTTTCATCGTCTTCTTTCGGCACGTGCCTGCTGAGGTTGGCGTGGACCGAGGCCGGCATGCCGGCCTTCAGCGCGGCGTCCAGCAGTTGCTGCGCCTGTGGCGCTGCCTCGGGACGTTCCGCGATCAGCGTTTGCAACGCGTCCGATACATCCCTGACGCTGGCCTGACCGCGTCCCAGCGCTACCAGTTTCTTGCGGAAATCAGACATTTAGAACACGTGCCTCCAAGGCAGCCGCACGACCGCTACACCGCGGCCCAGCAGGTTCTCAATTATCGAGGAGCAGACCGTGACAGGCCGCCGTCCATAGGCCGGGGTGCAATGCCTGGCCGGACGTCGACGTCGGACGCGCAGTGCACCAGCTGACAAATTCGATACCGGGCCCTGTTCAACCATCATCCAGATCGGTTCGCCGAATGGTGACTTCCTCGTCGTCCAGAAGTTTCGCGGAGCGGCCGTTGTCGTCTTCACGTGCAAGGCGGCGGAAATCCGTCCGCGCACCTTCGGGGAGCTCGTCAGAACCTTCCATCTCCGTGTCGATCGGCCGCGGCTCAGGAGCCCGGCGCGGTGGTGGCTTCAGCGAACCGAAGTCGGTCGCGGTACCGTCCTTCACGGTGACGGTCACTACCGTGACGTTGTCGCGCGCTCCGCGACGCAGCGCCAGTTCCACGAGCTCGTCGCTCAAGCGATCAGATTCTTCCTTGGCCGCGAGCTCGGCGATCTCGTCCTCCGACACCTCTTTATCCAGCCCGTCGCTGCAGAGGACGAAAATATCGTTATCGTGCAGCTCGAAGATCTCAAGGTCGAGTTTGAGACCATCCTGAGCACCTACTGCGCGTGTGACGAGATTGCTTTGCGGATGATTGGCGGCGGCCTCTCGGCTGAGAATGCCTTTCTCGACGAGATCCTCGACGAACGCGTGATCCTGCGTCAGCTGCTCGATGCCGCCAGTGCGTACGCGATAGACGCGGCTGTCGCCGACCCAGAGGCACATTCCGAAGCGGCCGCGTATTACGAGTGCCGCGACGGTGGAGCCCACGGTGCTCATATTTTGCTGCGCGGCGATGTCTCGCAACTCGTCGTTTACCGAGGTCAGTCGGTTCTCGACGTCTGCGACCAGGGCGCTCAGCTTTTCGTGGTCTGGAATCTGTTGGAGCTGCTCGACGATCTTGCCGCTCGCCAGGTCGCCCGCCGCGTGGCCTCCCATACCATCGGCGACCGCCCACAAGCCGATGTCGGCGCGTTTGATGCAGCCAAGAAGGCTGGTGATGTCGCGAAGATGAAAGCATTTATCAAGGAAACCAGACACGACAACTGAGTTCCCCTTCACAAGCTTGCACAGCTTGATCAGGAAGGCAC
>JBCCEJ010000071.1:0-30128 GCA_039030335.1 Pseudomonadota bacterium
GGCAGGCCTCTAATGCTGAGCGCATGAGATCAACATTTCCGACGGCTTCAAATGTGTAGTCGAGGCCGCCATTCGTCATCGAACTTTTTGCCACAGTCCGCTGGTTTTGTTGCTTTTTTACAACATTAGCGCGCCCGGAGTGGCTAACTGTGCCTCAGCTCCGCGCCTCAAAGGTGTTGCGATTATGCAACAAACTGCCCCGGGAAGGGCATTTTGAGTGCTGGTCAGAGGCTGCCGATGGCCTCGTCGACCGCATCGCCGAGACGGCTGGTGATGAGTGCTACGTCGTCGTCGTCAATCGTGAAAGGCGGCGCCAACATGACGTGGTTGCCACGCTGTCCATCGATGGTGCCGCCCATCGCGTAGCACATGAGCCCATGCCGTAGTGCCGCCGCCTTGACTCGCGCGTGCAGGTTCAGCGCGGGGTCGAACGGCGCCTTGGAAACCCGGTCAGCGACGAACTCGATGCCGTAGAACAGTCCGCGGCCGCGCACGTTGCCGACGTGGGCGTGGTTGCCGAACCGGTCCTGCAGCGCCTCTTCAAGCCGCGCACCTTTGGCGCGTACGTTGGCCAGCAGGTCATCGCGCCGGATAACGTTCTGTACAGCCAGAGCGCCCGCGCAGGCCGTCGTATGGCCCATGTAGGTGTGGCCGTGCTGAAAGAACCCCGATCCTTGCTCGATGGTGTCGTGCACGGTTGCGCTGGTCAGCATTGCTCCGATCGGTTGATAGCCGGCGCCGAGGCCCTTGGCGATCGCGACGATGTCGGGCTCGATGCCTTCATCTGCATACGCGAAATGCTGACCCGTGCGTCCCATCCCGCACATGACCTCGTCCAGAATCAGGAGGATGCCATACCGGTTGCACACATCGCGCACGCGCTGGAAGTAGCCCGGCACCGGAGGGATGACCCCGGCCGTGGCGCCGCCCACGGTCTCGGCGACGAAACCGATGACCGATTCCGCACCCACCGCGACAATGGCACTTTCCAGCTCCGCGGCCAGCCTGTCGGCGTAGGCATCATCGGACTCGCCCTCGGCGCGATCACGGTAGGTATAGCAAGGGCTCACGTGGACAGCTGGAGCCAGCAGCGGCTCGAACGGCTGACGGCGCCACGCGTTGCCGCCAACGGCGAGCGCGCCCAGAGTGTTGCCGTGATAAGACTGGCGGCGCGCGATAAACCGAGAGCGCCCCGGTTCGCCACGCTCGAGGAAATACTGCCGCGCCACTTTCAGCGCTGCCTCCATCGCTTCGGAGCCTCCCGAAACGAAGTACACGCGGTCCATCGCCCCGCCGCTCATGTCGCACAGCAACGCCGCCAGTGCTTCGGCGGGCTGGCTGGTGAAGAAGCCGGTGTGCGCATATGGCAGCTCATCGAGCTGCGCATGGATTGCGGCCACGACATCCGGATGGCTGTGGCCAAGGCACGAGACCGCCGCTCCCCCGGAGGCGTCGAAATAGGATCTGCCGTCGCTGTCGAATAGGTAGTGGCCTTCGCCCCGCACGGCCGTCGGTGGAGTGCTGGCGGAACTGCGGTGGAAGACGTGCGACCTCGTCATTACTGCCCGTGCTCCTCGAGCAGTGTTTCCAGCACCGACTCTTCGAACTTTATGCCGATACACCAGCGGTGGGTGTTCGAGTAGACCGCGTGCCAGAGCGGCGGCGTTTCGGTCAGATGGAACACGTTCAGGTAGCCGTTGCGGTCCATGATCTTGCGGATGCGGTTCTTCGTGTCGAAGTATTGGAACCAGGATTTGTTGTCCTTGGTCGTCTTGATCATGTAGACGCGCCAGCGCTTTTCTGGCTCCTCTGGCGGGTCTTCATAGTCCGTGTGCCATTCCTTGAACCCGCCTGGCGGATAGTAGAAATACCCGGACAGTCGCGCTTCGCCGTTGAATACTTCCTCGATTTTCCGGGCGAGTGGCGAGCTGAGCGCCAGGTCCGCGTGCATCGACATGCGTCCCAGGTGCACCACCCACTGCTGGTCGTACTGGAATGCCCAGCCGCGGTCGAAGGACTGTTTGATTGGCGGTGGGGTGAAGCAGGTCTTACCGAGCTTCTTGATTTCGGTTGCGACGCCCGGCTGGTTGTTGAACAGACTGCTCGCGGAACCCACGCGGGGAAGCTCCGAAGCGTTGAACTCATCCCAGATCGATTTCAGCTGCGGCACCGCATCGCAGCGAATTCTGTGCACAGTTGCGTCGGGTGTCGCCATCTTCGGTTTCGTCTGCCGGGTTCGGATGGGGAACCCAATTATACCTCGCACGCGAGACCCCTGGGCTGGAATTCCGACCTGCCTGCGCTCCAGTTTTGCGCGGTTCGTGCCGATGCCGGGACTGACGCGGCCGTGAATGTGCCGCAAATTTTGCCCTCGCCGTTGCGGCGGTAGCCGGCGCGCGCGCTTCGAGCGGGCGAACGGCGACCGCACCCACTATGCTTAATGACGGCAGTATTGGTCAGGTCCGAGGTGAGCAGATCGACGCTGAGATACGTCATGTCAGCACCGGTTCATGCGCCGTCGAGGGACAGACAGAGACAGGAGTTGCGAGCAGATGTCGGAGTTACCACCCGGTTCCGAACCAACCGAACTGATGTCGTCGGAAGACCGTATCAAACGCGCTGCGAAGCGGGCTCGCAAGAGCTTGCAAGGCGACGGCCCCAGCGGCCCGGCTGACGTCGGAAACTTCGTCGAGTGCCTGTACCGCGGTCTGGCAGACCGAGACCTCCGCACCCGGAACTACGAGGATCTGTACGGCGCTGCGCTGGCCGTTTGGCAGTTGCTCCAGACTCGCCGTGAAGGGCAGCCGATCGTCCGGGTCTACAATCCGGAGTTCGAGCAGTACGGTTGGCAAAGCACTCATACGGCTGTAGAGGTCGTGACGCGCGATATGCCGTTCCTGGTCG
This sequence comes from Pseudomonadota bacterium, assembly GCA_039030335.1. Classification (GTDB taxonomy): domain Bacteria; phylum Pseudomonadota; class Gammaproteobacteria; order HK1; family HK1; genus JBCCEJ01. The sequence goes on from JBCCEJ010000071.1 coordinate 2,905, forward strand.
ACTCGGTCCGAATGGCGCTGAACCGCGCTGGATTGACCCTGCACCTCGTCATTCATCCGGTACTCCACGCGGCTCGCGATGACGCGGGCAAATTGACCGAGATCGGCAGCTGGCGGCCCGATATCCCGGACGGTTGCGCGGAAGCGGTCATGCAGTTCGAGGTCGACCGTGTAGTCGGCGCCGACGCGTTGGAAAAGCTGCGGGCCGATGTTACGGCCGCGTTGAACGATGTCGCGGCCGCCGTCGACGACTGGCCGCTCATGCAGGCGCGCCTCGACGCCATCATCGACGAGTGGGAAAGCCGGCCACCGCCGGTCGACCCCGAGCGGTTACGTTCTGCCCGTGCCTTTCTCGCATGGCTTGCCGACAACCACTTCACGTTTGTCGGCTATCGCGAGTACGAACTGGACGAAAGCACCGGCAAGACGGAACTGCGCTGGGGCCCTGGACCCGGCCTCGGCATACGCCGGGACACGCCACTCGGGCAGATCTCGGCGAGCTTTGCGGCGCTGCCGGACTCGGTGCGGGCTGATAGCGAAGACGGCGAGATTCTAATCGTCACGAAGTCGACGACGCGGGCGACCGTGCATCGACCAGGCTACCTGGACTACGTCGGGATCCGCCGCTTTGATGCCAATGGCAAGGTGATCGGCGAGCAGCGTTTTCTCGGTCTGTTCACCTCGGCCGCATACGCGTCGAGCGCCTTGCAGATCCCGCTGATCGCCGAGAAGGTTCAGGCCATTTTGGAAGGGGCTGGTTTCCCGCCGGCGTCCCACGCCCGCAAAGCGCTCCTTTACATTCTGGAGAGCTACCCGCGCGACCTGCTGTTTCAGACCGAACGCGAGGAACTGTCGAGCGCGGCGATGGATTTGTTGCAGCTACAGGAACGCCAGCACATCCGTCTCATCGTACACGTCGACCGTTTCCGCCGGTTTGCGTCATGCATCGTCTACGTGCCGCGCGAACGGTTCAACACGGAGCGCCGTATTCTCGTCCAGACCCTGCTGGAACGGGAACTTGGTGGTACCGCCCACGACTTCACCGTGCAACTGGACAACTCAGTGCTGGCGCGGCTGTCATTCATCGTCCAGGTGGCGCCGGAATCGGCCCTCAATATCGACCGTGACGCAATTGAGACGCGGTTGCGCAAACTGCTGCGCGACTGGACAGACGACCTGCACGATGCGCTGGTGGAACGTCTTGGCGAGGCACGGGGCGTCGAGCTTCGCAGGGCCTACGACGGAGCATTCGGGGCGCATTACCGCGAGTACTACACACCGCGGATGGCCGTTAGGGACGTCGAGCACATGTGCGCGCTCGGCAATCGCGATACCAGCGACGGCGCGGTGGCGCTGGCTCTTTACCGGCCGCTGGAGTCGCCGCCCGAGGTGTTGCGTTTCAAGCTCTTCAGAGCGCATCAGGCCGCGCACCTGTCCGACACCCTGCCGATGCTCGAGAACATGGGGCTGCGCGTGACCGAGGCGCGGCAGAGTGAGATCGTACGTCCCCTCGCGGGCAAGGTCTGGTTGTACGATTTCGAACTCCGCCATGACGTCGGCGACGCACTCAATTTCGATCCCGCGCTGCGCGAAGCCTTCGAGGAGACCTTCGCGCACATCTGGCACGGGTGGTCAGAAAACGACGGCTTCAACCGTCTCGTACTGACGGCGGGCCTGCGCGACCGCGAGATCACTGCCCTGCGTGCGTACTGCAAGTATCTGCGCCAGATCGGTGTGACGTATTCGCAGGCGTACATGGAGCAGACACTCGCGCAAAATCCCGTGCTGGCTGTGGCCCTGATCGAACTATTCAAGGCGCGCTTCGATCCGGCTACGGACGCCACGCTCCGGGACCAGCAGGCCCGGCAGTGCAGAGAAGATCTGCGCAATGGTCTCGAGAGCGTGGTGAGTCTCGATGAAGACCGCATACTGCGGGGCTTCATCGGCGTCATCGAAGCGACGCTCCGGACCAACTACTTCGTCGCAACCGACAGTTCCGACGCACCGCTCGCGTTCAAGTTCGACTGCGCCGCCGTGCCCGACCTGCCCGAACCGCGGCCACTTTATGAAGTGTTCGTCTACTCACCGCGCTTCGAGGGTATCCACCTGCGCGGCGACAAAGTGGCGCGTGGGGGGTTGCGCTGGTCTGACCGGCCGGAAGACTTTCGAACCGAGATCCTGGGGCTCGTAAAGGCGCAGATGGTCAAGAACGCCGTTATCGTCCCGATGGGCTCGAAGGGCGGTTTTGTACCGAAGCGGTTGAGCGATGCGGCCGGCCGCGACGCGATGCTGGCTGAGGGAGTGGCATGCTATGGCAGCTTTATCGCCGCACTGCTCAGCCTGACGGATAACCTCGACGGTGCGGACATCAAGCCGCCGTCGGGCGTGGTGCGTTACGACGATGATGATCCCTACCTCGTCGTTGCCGCGGACAAGGGCACAGCGACCTTTTCAGATGAGGCGAACGAAATCGCCGTCGCGCAGTCGTTCTGGCTTGGAGATGCATTCGCGTCCGGGGGCTCGGACGGTTACGACCACAAGGGCATGGGGATCACCGCGCGCGGCGCCTGGGAATCGGTCAAGCGTCACTTCCGCGGTTTCGGCGTCGATACACAGTCGGAGACGTTCACCGTGGCCGGAATCGGTGATATGTCCGGCGACGTGTTCGGCAACGGGATGTTGCTGTCACCGCACATCGCGCTCGTCGCAGCCTTCAATCACATGCACATCTTCCTCGACCCGACTCCCGACACCGAAGCCGCCGCGGCCGAACGCGCGCGTCTGTTCGCGATGCCACGCTCCAGCTGGACGGACTACGATGAGTCGTTGATCAGCGCGGGCGGCGGTATCTTCGCGCGCAGTGCCAAGTCGATCGACGTGACGTCCGAGGTGGCTGCCGCATTGGGCATCGAGCCGCGCAGCATGACGCCCGCCGAACTCGTTTCAGCGATCCTGGCAGCACCGGTCGACCTGCTTTGGAACGGTGGAATCGGCACCTACGTGGCTGCCGACGGCGAAGCGGACATCGAAGTGGGCGACCGTGCCAATGATGCCGTGCGCGTACGGGCATCCGCGCTCCGGTGCAAGGTCGTCGGGGAAGGCGGCAACCTGGGCTTGACCCAGGCGGCGCGCATCCAGTTCGCCGAGCGTGGCGGGCGGATCTTTACCGATGCGATCGATAACTCGGCCGGCGTCGACTGCTCCGACCACGAAGTCAACATCAAGGTGGTTTTGGCGAGCGCCGTAAACCAGGGAGACATGACGGCCAAGCAGCGTAGTGCGCTACTCGCTTCGATGACCGACGAGGTGGCGGCTCTGGTGCTGCAAAACAATTATCAGCAGACCCAGGCGCTACAGATCTCGCTCGCGCAGGCGCCGGCGATGCTCGACGTGCATGAGCGACAACTGGTCGCGCTGGAACGCGATGCAGGGCTCGATCGGCGTATCGAGGGTTTGCCGGCTGGCGACATCCTACAGGGTCGCCGCAATGCTGGTTTGGGCTTGCACGCGCCGGAACTTTCGGTGCTGATGGCCTACACGAAGATCGAACTCTACCGTGGGCTGTTGGATTCGCCGTTTCCGGACTCGGCCGCGGCTGCCGCGACCCTGCACGCCTACTTTCCAGCCGTCTTGCAACGTGAGCATGCGGAGGCGATCGGTGAACATCGTCTGCGCCGGGAGATAGCGGCGACAGTGGTCGCCAATGAGCTCGTCAATCGACAGGGCGTCTCGTTCGTCTTCCGGCTCCAGGAGGAGGCCGGACAGTCGCCCGACCGGGTGGCTGGTGCCTATCTCGCGGCACGCGACATCTTCGCGATGCCCGCGTTCTGGAAGTCGGTGGAGGACCTCGACAACGTCGTCGACGTGACGGTGCAGACCGCATTGCTGCTACGCGCCCGGCGCCTCGTCGAACGGGCGTCACGCTGGTTGTTGCGCAGCAGCCAGGGGGCCCCTGATCCGGTCGTCCTCACCGCGCAGTTCGCCGTGCCTGCCGCGACGCTGGCGGGCGGTTTGACTGAGCTGGTTTCGCCGCAGCAGGCCGAGCGTATGCACGCTGAAACAGCCGAGTGGGAGGCCCAGGGCGTGCCTGCGGAACTGGCGAGTCGGGCCAGTGCACTCGATGAGTTGCTGGCCGCCCTCGATCTCGCCGTTGTCGCGAAGCACACCGAGACCGATCTCAGCAACGCCGCCGCCAGCTATTTCGCGCTCGGTGAGCGCTTGAACCTCGGCTGGCTGCGCCACCAGGTCACCGCGCTGCCCCGGGACGACCGCTGGCAGTCCCTTGCCCGGTCGGCGTTGCGCGATGATCTGATGGGAGTGCAGGCAGAGGTAACCCGCGCGGTCCTCAAGCACCCGTCGGACGCGCCGGCCGCAGTGCGGGTGGACGCGTGGCTCGAGACCAATGCCGCTGCGTTAGGGCGCGCGCAGACCCTGCTCGGTGAGGTCACGGCGACTTCGTCACCTGATTTCGCGGTACTGTCGGTGGCGATGCGCGAGCTGAGAGCCCTGAGTCAGCTGGCTGACTGATCGGGCCGGGCAGGTGCGGCGCAAGGCGCCGCCACGCCCCGGGTTGTGTTCGAACCGACTACGCGCTCTCGGCGAAGCCGCCCTGGTTGGCGCAGCGGACCCGATTACTCGGGGACCAGTCGCCAGAGCGAGCCGGACTCCTGGTGTTCCAGGAGCACGTATACAAAGCCGTCATCACCTGTCTCGACATCGCGAATTCGACCGAAGTCCGTTACGAGCTTTTCCTGTTCGACCAGCTGGCCGGCTTCTATGCGCATCCTGTACAAGGTCGACGCTTTCAGGGTGCCGACGAGAAGATCGTGCCGCCAACCGGGGAACGCGTCACCTGAATAGAATGCAAAATTAGATACGGCTGGCGCCGGCGTCAGGTCGACGACGGGCAGCACCGTTTCCGACAACGGGAAATTGAGCCCGAGGTCTTCCCCAATGGTTACGCGTTCGCCGTCGTAGCCGAGGCCGTTGGTATAAAGCGGCCAGCCGTAGTTTCCGCCCGCCTCGATCCGGTTGACTTCATCGCCGCCGCGCGGGCCCATCTCGGTATTCCAGATTTCGCCTGTCTCGGGATGCCCGTCCAGACCCTGTCCAGTCCGGTGTCCATAGCTCCACACCGTGTGTCTGGTCGACCCAGCAGCGCGTTCGCTGGGGGGAGCCCAGAACGGGTTGTCTTGCGGGATAGTGCCGTCATCGCGTACGCGGTGCACTTTGCCGAACGGCGTGTTGAGGTCGTGCAGTTTGTCGTAAGAGTGCTTCCCGCCGATCGAGACGTAGACATGACCCTTGCCATCAAATGCGAGACGTCCCGCCGCGACCGCGTCTGGAACGGGCGTGTAGTGGTCTTTATGGACTGACCAGACGATCTCCTGGTCGACCCACCTACCGTCGCGGATGCGGCCTCTTACTACCCGGACCATGGTCGCCGGTACCGGCCAGCCGCAGTCCAGATGACACCGGTCAGTGTGGGACAGGTAGATCCAGCCGTTGGTCTGGAAGTCCGGATGGAGTTCTACGTCCAGAACGATACCCAGATTGATCCAGGTTCCTTCCACGCTCAGCAGGGTGCCGAAAACCTCCGGCGTGCCTGCGATCACTGGCCCCTGGCGACCCGCAGCATCGACCAGCGACAGGCCCCGTACCTTCTCCGAAACGAGCATGCTGCCGTCCGGCAGGTACGCCATGGAGTAGGGTCTGCTCGCGAGGGCCGTGACGCGCTCCAATCGGAAGTTGTGATGTTTCGAACGCAACGAGCGGTTGGCTGTTGGTACCTTCCGGTAAGAAGCCGCAATGGTCGGAAAACCCTGGCGGTGCTCGCTGACAAAGAGCGCGAGCGCCTTGACCAGCTGCGGCGACAGACTATCGCCCCAACCTTGCATCGTCGTACCAGGGATGCCGGCGGCGATACTCCGCGTGAGATCGGGAGTCGAATCGCCGTGTTTGAGCGCGACTGCGACCAGCGCCGGCCCGTCTGGCGAGCCCTCGAGTTCCATTCCATGGCACGCCGCGCAGTGCGTTCGCCACGCGACCAGTGACGGTTCGCGCTCAGCGCGTGTCGCGATGTACCAGGTGCCGACGGCGGCGCCGACTACGCCTGCTCCGAAGATGCCGAGTACGACTTTGTGCCATCGCTTCATAGGTGCCGTTCCGGTGCAGGGTCTGCCTCCAGGGGACAGGCAGGCACGGTTACTGTGTACGTCGGGGCTGGTGCGCAAATGCGCTTTGTCGGTGTGGCTGAACGTCCGGCCCCCCGCCCCGGACCTGCGACGAGGGTAGAGCGCGGCGCTCTCGCCTCAGTCACCAAATACTGCGACCCGGTTTCGGCCTGCCCGCTTCGCCTCATAGCTGGCGGCGTCGGCAGCGCGGACCAGCGCTTCGCGGGAGGCGGCATGTGTCGGATAAAGCGCCACGCCGATACTGACCGACTGACCGGAGACCTGTCCGCCGGGCGTGTCGACAGGCCGTGCGACATTGGCAAATATACGTTCACAGGAGACGAGAGCTTCGACGGTGCTTCCCGTGTTCTCCATCACCACGGCAAATTCGTCGCCGCCGAGCCGGGCCACGATGTCGTGGTCGCGTACGGATTGCCGGAGCCGCTCAGCGATGCACGCCAGCACTGCGTCACCGGCAGGGTGCCCGAGCGTATCGTTGATCTGCTTGAAGTTGTCCACGTCGATCAGCATCAGCGAAACCTGCCGGTTGCTTCGCTCCGCCGCGTTCAGCGCCTGGCGCAGGCGCTGGTCGAAGTGGCGTCGCCCGGGGAGTCCGGTCAGCGCGTCATGGGTGGCGAGGTGACGGAGCCTCTGCTCACGCGCCCTGCGGGCCGTCACATCAGATTGCACCAGTACCGTGCCGCCCTCGTCGGTCACGCGCGTTTCCAGCTGCAGGAAACGGCCATCGTCACGTTCCGCGAGAATCGGCCCCGCGACCGCGCGCGGACTGAGCGGCTCGTTACGCCATTCGCCGTCTTCGCACGAAGCCCTTCGCGCATGTTCGATCGCACTGTTGAGATGCGCAAAAGACTGCCCCGGGGTCACCCGCGCAGCGTCGCCCGGAAACAAGGCTTTAAATGGTTCGTTCGCCAACAGCAGTTCGTCGCTGGCATCGAACAGCGCAACGCCGTGCGGCACGCTGTTAAGGGCATTCAAAAGACGACCGCGCTCCCTCGAAGCGCGGATCTGAGCATCGCGTTGCCGTATAACGGCCAGAGCGTAGCTGGCGATCAGAATCGCCACGGCGAAGATCGCTACCACGAGCTGAAGCCTGAGTTTCTCGACTTGCAACGATTCTTCGGCCAGTAACTGTCGGGCCCGCTCGCTCACCTCCGCGCGGAGCGTGCGCAGCCCTTCCACGGCGTCGAACGATCGCTGATGTGCGAGTCGCCAGACCACCGGGCCATCGGCCGGATAGCCCGGTACGCCCTCGCTGATCCAGCGCTCGACATCGAGCAGAACCGGATGCACCAGTGCATGCGCGGCGCTGGCTCCCTCCACGGAGTCGAACGAGTACGCGCGGCGCATGCCCAGCAGCGCTGTGCCTACTTCCCGTAGGGCAGCTTGCGCCTCATGCCGGCCCGGCGGCGAGACTTGAGCACCGCGCAGGGAGGACTCCGCTCTGTCGAGGGCTCGCTCCAGGGCGGCAATATCACGGCTCTGTTCGAACAGCTCAGCGGCGAGTCCGTCGCGAATGCGCGCCATCCCGGAGTCGGCCAGCCAGGCGACACCCATGACCGCCGCCATGACGAGCACGAGAGCGGTTGCGTCGAGCCAGAAGCGGGATCGGCGCTGGCGTGGCTGAGGCAAGGGCGTCGCTATCGAAAGCATTGATGAGAGGGTTCCTAGTCGAGCAGGCCAACTTCCCGATAGTAGCGTGCCGCGCCGGGGTGCAGCGGCAGCGTGACGCCATTCAAGGCGCTTCGCGGATCGATCTCAACGCCCTTGGGATGCCCCTCGGTGACCAGTCGCATGGTGCGCTCGTGCCAGAGTGCCCGCGTCATCTGGTAGGCAAGCTCTTCGCTCAGTCGGTCCGTTACCACCAGCTGCGCACCGACGGTCAGTGTTGGTGTGTCGCCGTTACCTTTGTACATACCCGCCGGAATGATACCTGCGCCGTAGATGCCGGCGGGGATCACGCCACGATCGAAATAGGGGTGGGAGGTGAGCACGGCATCGATCGCTGCACCCTCGATGCCGACCAGACGCGCCCCCGCCGTGCCGGCAAGTTGTGAAACCGCCGCGGCGGGATAGCCGGCGAAGATGAAGAATGCATCCAGGTCACCGCTCGCGAGCGCCCGAGCCGCGAATGTGGGTTTCAGATAGGTTGGCCTGATATCGCTCAGGTCGATGCCGTAGTAGCCGAGAATCAGTACTGCGTCGTGCAGAGTTCCACTGCCGCTTTCGTCGAGAGACACGCGCCGGCCGCGTAGGTCGGCCACGCTGCGGATACCGGACTCGACGCTCGCGACGAGGTGCAGACTCTCCGCGTAGAGATATCCGAGGGCACGCAGTCGCGCGTGCGCGGGCCCGGTGGAGAACATTCCGGTGCCTTGGTACGCCCAGTGCGCGACATCTGCCTGCACCAGGGCGCCGTCCAGAATGCCTTTACGAACGTCTCTGACGTTGGCGATCGATCCGTTGGATATCTGCGGCACGACCAGCAGGCCGCCGACCACCGAGCCGGCCGGGACGTCGTCGCTGTTGCGCGGCGCGCTGATCGCTTGCGACAGGAGTGAACCGATCGGGAAGTAGGTACCACCGATGCCGCCGGTTCCGAGACGGAACACCCGATCGGGCGTTTCTGCGTGCGAATGCGCCACGAGGGCGCACAATAAAGCGGACAGCAGCAACGCACGCGCCCTAACCGATTCAATCACGCCCGTTGACCTCGCGAACCGTATTCTGCGAACGGCAGAGCGCAGAGCATAGGCCAACTGCGGACCGGACGGCTAGGGTTGAGCCCCCGGTGGTATCCGGGGCCCGGGGTCCCGCTGCCGCCGTAGCGTGGGGCGTTCGAATTACCGTCGGAGGAGTTCGTTGCGACTCGCGATCCTGGCTGTGCGCCGACGTGGACAGCTTGCGATACCCGGAGTTATAACAGCGCTGGCCGTTGTCCCGAGGGAGCTACGCGTGCCCGGCCGGTTCTATCTGCTCGATGTCATGCGTGGCTTTGCTTCGCTCGCCGTCATCATCTATCACTTTCCGCTGTTCTTTGTCGCGACCCACCCCACGGTCGCCAAGGTGCCGCGCGAGGAGCAGCCTTTCTACCCACTGCTGTTCCCGTTTTACGAACACGGGTTCATGGCGGTTCAGCTGTTTTTCGTGCTGTCCGGATTTATCTTCTACTGGATGTATCTGGATGAAGTGCGCGAGCGCCGGGTGCGCGGGTGGCGGTTTTTCGTATTGCGCTTCTCGCGGCTCTATCCGCTGCATTTCGTCACATTGTTGATGGTGGCGGGACTGCAGTTTGCACATCAGAGCACGAGCGGTTCATTCATCTTCTATCATCAAAACGATCTGAAGCACTTCCTTCTGAACGTGGCGTTCGTGTCACACTGGGGCTGGCAGGACGACTGGTCATTCAATGCGCCGATCTGGTCTGTATCGGTCGAGGTGCTGCTCTACGCTATCTTCTTCGTATTTGCGAGGCTGGGCCTGCAATCCTTCGCCGCTTGCCTGTTGATGATGGCGGCCGGGGCTGGCCTCGCCCATCTGGCAACCGATCAGAGCATCGGTTACGCCGTTTACTGTTTCTACGCGGGTTGTCTGGCATGCCGGCTCTATCTGAGCTTGCGCGATCGCGTATTTGTGGTGCGGCGCGGGCCGATCTGCATCCTCGGCTGCGCACTGGTGGTTGTCGTGGGTGCGCGCCTGGCGCAGCTGGTGCCAGGTGCGTACTTGCCGCTCGTGCTGTTCGGCCTCGTGTTCCCCGCTCTCGTGCTGACGCTCGCGCTCATCCAGGAATTCAGTCACGAGTCGGGCCGCAGCATTCGCCTGCTGGGAGATCTGACGTACTCTACCTACCTGCTGCACTTTCCGCTTGCGCTGTGTTTCCGCGTTTTAGACCAGCATCTGTTCATCCAGCCAGCGTTTGCGAGTTACGGAATATTCTGCGGTTACTTCGGGTTGCTGTTCGCTTTGTCCTGTCTTTCCTACTTCTGGCTGGAACGGCCCGCGCAGCGCTACTTTCGCATGCGATTGATGCCGATGCAGCCGAAGGTGCCCTGAGTGCGCTGCGGGGCGGGCGAGCTCCTGCCGACCGGTCGGGCAGGTATGCACGCCTGGACGGGCGTTTCCAGATCCAACGCGCGCGGTCGCCGCTGACGGTCGTTTTGGGTTGAGGCGTTGGTTCAGGTTAAAGCGTCTCCGACGCCACGTCGGCGAGACGCGAGCGTTCGCCGCGAACCAGCGTCACGTGGCCGCTGTGTGACCACTGTTTGAACCGATCGACAACCCGGGTCAGGCCCGATGTCGTCGCCGTGAGATACGGGGTGTCGATCTGGTCGAGGTTGCCAATGCATACGACCTTGGTTCCGGGGCCAGCGCGGGTGAGCAGCGTCTTCAGCTGCTTCGAGGTCAGGTTCTGCGCTTCATCGATGATGAGGTAACGGTTCAGAAACGTGCGGCCGCGCATAAAGTTTGGCGATCGGATCTTGATACGGCTCGCGAGCAGGTCCTGGCCGGCCTGCCGGTTCCAGTCGCTGCTGCCATCGTCGCTCTCCGTGAGGACTTCGAGGTTGTCCATCAGCGCGCCCATCCAGGGCGCCATCTTCTCCTCTTCGGTACCGGGCAGGAAACCGATGTCCTCCGCCACAGGGATCGTGACACGCGTGACCACGATTTCCCGGAAGCGCTTGTAGTCCATCGTCTGTGCGAGGCCGGCGGCAAGTGCAAGCAGAGTCTTGCCGGTACCAGCCGTACCGAGCAGCGTAACGAGGTCGACGTCATCGTCAGCGAGCAGATTCATCGCAAAGTTCTGTTCGCGATTGCGCGCCGACACCCCCCAGAGCGCCTGCCGCTCGTTGCGAAAGTCGCGGGCCAGCTTGAGCGTAGCCTGGTCGCCGTCGACCTCTGCGACAACAGCCTCGAACGGCTTCGCCTCGTGTCCGTAGACGCAGAGATTCGGGTACCAGGTGCGCACCAGCTCGCCCCGGACGAGGTAGCGGGTCGCGCGCCCGTCCTGGGTGGTATCGAGCACCTCCAGCGCATGCTCCCACGCGTCGTCGGGAAGTTGCTGCATGCCGGTGTACAGCAGTTCCAGATCGTCGATACTGCGGTCGTTCCGGTAGTCCTCGACCTGCAGACCGAGCAGCTGTCCCTTGATGCGCAGGTTGATGTCTTTCGACACCACGACGACGTCGCGATCGCGGAACATATGCGTGAGTGTTAGCGCGATCGCCAGAATCGAGTGGTCGGGCTTGTTGCCAGGCAACACCGCGGGCAGCGCTTCTGGCTGTTCGCGGGTTTGAAAGAACAGCCGCCCCGCGTTTCGCTCGGAAGTTCGCGGCAACGGCACACCCGCGTCGATTTCGCTGGCGCCGAAAGCGCCAAGCAGTTCGTCGAGCGTGCGACTCGCCTGCCTGGCGTTGCGTGCAACCTCGGACGCGCCTACCTTGGACGCGTCGAGTTCCTCTAACACCACCATCGGAATGAAGACGTCATGCTCATCGAAGCGGTAGAGGGCGGTGGGGTCATGCAGCAGCACGTTGGTATCGAGGACAAAGAGTTTCGTTGGCATATCGTTGTATCGGCGATACCCGCAATAGTCTCTGGGAATCTGGTTCCAGGTGAAGTGTGGCTACTTGAACGCCGTCATTACGGCATCCAGGTTGAGTTCGTCACAGAGTTCCAGAAATTCGTTCCGCAACGTGGCGATGGCGAGATCGGCCGGGACGCCGACGGTCATATGCAATGAGTACATAGGCGCCTGGGTGTGCGCGGCGGCGTAGCAACTGGTGAACAGGTCTTCGACGTTGATGTCGCGCCGCGAAAAGAACTCGGCCACGTCTCGCACGACGCCGGGGCGTGTCAGCGAGAGAACTTCCACACTGTAGGGGATCAATCGGTCGGTGTCGGTTCGCGGCTCGGTGCGGTGGATGGTCAGTTCGAGTCCGAGCTCAGCCGACGTGCGTGGCAAGCTGGATTCGAGTTTGGCGATCGCACTCCATTTACCGCAAACGAGCATCTGAGCCGCGAACTCGCCCGCCAGCACTGCCATACGGCTGTCCTGAATCTGGCAGCCGCAATCGTCGGCAAGCCTCGACACCTCAAACACGATTCCTGGCCGATCCGGACCGAGTAGCGAGACGACGATATAGCTCAACATGATAAGACGAGTATACCAGCCGAACCTGTTCTGCACGGGGTGCCGCCAACGTCGGGGTTCCGCCTGGCGCGACGCGGCGCCAGCGTTCGCGCGGCCTTGCGTCAACGGTCGTGTGAACGAAGTCGCAACGCCTTTACCGGCTGGTTGCCCGGCGGCAGGGTGCCGAGTACGATCGATGATTGTTTCAGTTTGATGTACTGCTCGCCGACCGGCCCGGTGCCGATGCGGTCAGCGAATAACCCAGCCTGTTCAGGAGGGTAACGGTGTTTCGTTCATTGCTGATACTGATGGCGGCATCGCTGCTGGCCGGCTGTGGCGGCAATCTTCAGACGCTGATCGAGGATGTCGCCCGCCCGGACAATCCGGAATACAAGTCGAGCCGACGCTTGCCGCCTCTGGAGGTGCCACCTGACCTCACCTCCGAGTCGATTCGGCAAACTCTGGTCGTGCCGAGTTCGGGCGAAGTGACTCTGAGCGATCTCGAGGAAAATCGAGTGCTGGGCGGCGTACAGGCCGCGGCTGTACTTCCCGAGCAGGATGACATCCGCGTCGAGCGAAACGGCGACAAGCGCTGGCTCGTCATCAATGCGCGGCCCGAGCAGGTCTGGCCGAAGATGCGCGAATTCTGGTTGGAGAACGGTTTTCTCATCAAGGTCGAGAATCCGGGCATCGGGATCATGGAGACCGATTGGGCTGAAAACCGTGCCGATATCCCCAAGGGCATGATCGAGTCGGTACTCAGCAAAATCTCCGATTCGCTGTATTCGGCCGCGACACGAGATAAATTCCGGGCGCGGCTGGAGCGCGGGGCTGACCCCGATTCGACTGAGCTGTACATCTCGCACCGCGGAGCGCGCGAGATTCGTACCGAAGTGTCCGAGACCGTGGTGCCAGATGACACCTATCGCTGGGAACCGCGTGCTGCCGACCCGGAACTCGAAGCGGAAATGCTCTCGCGCATGATGATCTACTTCGGTGTCGACCGCGAAGTGGCTGGCCAGCGTATCGCTGGTTCAAGGCAGCGCGCCGCGCGGGCGCACCTCACCAAAGACGACACCGGCGACGCCGTGCTCGCACTGCGTGAGGACTTTTCGCGGGCGTGGCGCCGCACCGGTCTCGCCCTGGATCGCGTCGGCTTTACCGTCGAAGATCGTGATCGGTCGCGTGGCCTCTATTTCGTCCGGTATGTGGATCCGGCTTCGGAAGGCATAGAGGAGGGTGGGGTGCTCTCCACCCTCGCGTTCTGGAAGGACGACCCCGAGCCGGCCGAGCGGGAGTTTCTCATCAGTCTGGTCGGCGGCGAGACATCGACGCAGATCGTCGTCTTGAATACCGAAGGGCAGCGTGCCAGCGGCGCGACGCCAGGCCGTATCCTCGGCCTGTTGCACGAACAGCTGCGCTGAGAAGCGCCGGAGCGAACCGATCTCATCAGCGTCGTTTGACGTGTTTCAGCATCCGCTTGCGGCGCCGCTGCTGACGCGGTGTGAGCTTGTTGACGCGCCCTTCGTACGGGTTGTCGTTCTTGCGGGTCTCGATCCATACCGGTGTCCCGACGAGCCGCAGCGCATTGCGAAAGTAGCGCGACAGATAGCGACGGTAGGCGTCCGGCAGGTTATCGACCTGATTGCCATGAATAACGATGCGAGGCGGATTCGAACCGCCCTGATGTGCATACCGCAGTTTGATGCGGCGTCCGTGGGTGAGTGGTGGTGGATGGCGCATCACGGCCTCGTCCAGAAGCTGGTTCAGCTCGGGCGTCGGGATCTTGCGGAATGCGCTCCGCCATGCGGCCGCCACCGCGTCGATCATCTTGCCGACGCCGGAACCGTGCAGTGCCGAGATGAAGAAGATGGCGGCGTGGTCGATGAATCCGAGTTTCAGGTCCAGTAATCGCTCGGCGCGCCGCCGCTCGTCAGTACTGAGTCCATCCCACTTGTTGACTGCGATCACTAGTGCGCACCCCTTGCGCTCCACCTGGTCGAGCAAGGTCGCGTCCTGATCCGTGACGCCCTCCCGGGCATCGATCATCAGCACTACGACCTGCGCGAGTTCCATCGATTGCAGGGACTTGATGATGCTGAATTTCTCTATGCCATCGCTGACCCGGCTGCGCCGGCGGATACCTGCCGTGTCGATGAGCGTATAGCGCTGTCCGCGACGCTCTACATCGACCTTGATGCTGTCGCGGGTGGTTCCTGGCGTATCGTGCGCGACGACCCGCTCTTCCCCCAACAGGCGATTGACCAGCGTCGACTTGCCGACATTGGGTTTGCCAACGAAGGCGACCCGAATACGGTCGGGGTCGTGCTCGGGCAGGGCATCGGTCTCAGGCAGCAAGGTGGCGAGCAGGCGTGCCAGCGGCTTGACGCCGTGGCCATGCGCGGCCGAAATGGCGAGGGGTTCACCGAGGCCCAGCCGGTGGAATTCGCCCGTAACGGTAGCGTGGTCGAACCCTTCTGTCTTGTTCACGGCCAGGCGCACCGGCTTGTTCAGACGGCGCAGTTCCTTGGCCAGGTCTTCGTCGGCGGCGCTCACACCTGACCTGCCGTCCACCACCAACAGCACGGCGTCAGCTTCTTCGACAGCGCGCTCTGCCTGTTCTGTAGTCAGGTTTTGGATCGCGTCTCGATGGGTCGTCACACCGCCGGTATCGACGACCAGAAAACGGCTGGAATCCACCGTGGCGGTACCGTACTGGCGGTCGCGGGTGACGCCGGGTTCATCCGCGACCAGGGCGTCGCGTGTACCGGTCAGGCGGTTGAATAGAGTCGACTTGCCCACGTTCGGCGCGCCGACGATGGCCAGCACCGGCAGAGCAGTCGCGACCGGGTCGGTCGCAGGGCCTGCGCGGAGCGTACCCCGGCCGGCATCCTCGGTGCAGGACTCCGGGTCAGCCACCGCGTCGCAGGCGCAACGCCGCTAGCGTGCCGTCGCTCGAATAGACATACACGATATCGTTGCTGACCAGCGGCGGGGCCAGGATCGGCGCGCCACCGACACGCGTTCGCGCGGCCGTGCTGCCGTCGTCGCGGTCCAACCAGTGCACGTAGCCTTCGAGGTCGCCCACCACGATGTGCCGGCCGTCTACACCAGGCCGGCTGACCGCGCGTGCGTTCAATTTGTCCTGGCGCCACAGAGACGAGCTGTTCGAGCGATCCAATGCCCAGACATGGCTCTTGGCATCGGTCACGTAAACGTTGTCGTCATCCAGCGCGAGTCCGATGTGAGACGACAGGTCGCGCCGCCAAAGCAGATCGCCACTCAGCAGATCCAGCGCGGCGATACGGCCCTGAAACGTCACCGCGTAGACCGTGCTGTCAGCGATGACCGGTTGGGCATCGATGTCCACCAGGCGTTCGACCTCGGAGCGCCCGCGCGGCACTGCCAGACGAACTTCCCAGACGGTTTGTCCGTCTTCGAGCGCGATCGCTGCCAGTTGGCCGCCGTCGAAGCCGCTGACGATGAGGCCGCGGGCAACGGCTGGGGCACTGGTTCCGCGCAGGGTCAGTACTGGCACGGTACGGTCGTAGATCCAACGCAACGTGCCATCTTCCCCGGCGAGTCCAAAGAGCTTTCCATCGATCGTTCGAACCACCACCACGCCTTCAGCGATCTGCGGGGGCGCCAGGACTTCGCTGCTGACCTTGGCGCGCCAGACTTCTTTGCCACTTTCCGCGCTCAGGCCGATCACATCGCCGTCGTCGGTGCCGATGGCAACCACCGTTCCGTCGGAACCTGGGGCACCCGTGATGTGCACATCCAGCCCGGTGGACCAAAGCCGATCGCCGGTTTGTGCGTCGTACGCGTTCACGCTGCCGTCTGCGTCCGCCACGACGATGCGTGTTCCATCGAGCGCCGGCGTCAGTCGCAGGTACTGCTCATCCGAGCCCGCCCCGGTATCGGTGCTCCAGACCTCTTCGACGGTCAGCGCGTCCGCGGGTAGTGGCACCAGTTCGGCGGGCGGTTCTGAATTGTCTTCGCCTCCGAGGAACGTCTGTTTGATCGTGCCGCAGCCGGACAGCATGACCAGCGCGATGAGCGCTGCGATGGTGCGGTGCGGCGCGAACTGGCCTCGGGTGGCCGGTAGCGGCCATACGGGTGGAGTTACCGCGTGCATTAGCCAGCGGTCTTGGAACTGGAACTCAAGACGCCGAGATCGTCGATTTTCATGCGCAGGCGCTGGTATTCGGCGCCCGCACCGCTGATCGTGGCTGCGTCGAGTGCGCGCTGGTACGCGCTGCGGGCGTCTTCGGTCTTGCCCTGCGCGAGCAGAATATCGCCCTTCACCGCGTCGTATTGTGCGGCGAACTTACCCGGGTCGGCGCCGGAGACCAGGCTCCAGGCTTCGTCAGCATTGCCGGCGTCCAACGCGAGGCGCGCAAGGCGTAGTCTTGCGACGGTCTTCAGCTCTGCCAGCCTGGCATTGTCCAGCACCCACTGGAGGTGTGCGCGTGCTTCGGCAGGCTGCTTGTCGGCGATCGCGGCCTTGGATAGATAGAGCGAGGTGAGGGCTGCGTAACCGCTGTCGGGAAACTGCTCCATCAATGCCGCGCCATGGACCCGCACGTCGTCCATGCGGTCCTCTTGCGCGCTCGTCGCAACCAACTGGTAAAGCGTGGATGCGGATTCGGCTACCTGCGTCTGGTAGGACTGCCAGCCGGTCCAACCGAAGACTCCGCCCAGTCCGACGATGAGCCCCGCAGCGGTGGTTTTGCCGTTCTCGTCCCACCATTTCTTGAGCTTTTCGACTGTTTCGGCATCGGAGTCGGTCAGATCGACCATCAGGATTCACCGTAGCGCGCTGGAAAACCCCCTATTGTAGCGGGTTTGTTCCTGATCCGGCCATGCTATCGGCCTATCGACGGCTACTGGCCGCCGAGTGTGAATCTTGCGAGTCCTCGTGCCGTATGAGGCGCAAGATCGAACGGGTCGCCGTTGTACTCCACGACGACGCCTTCGGCGAATCCAACCAGTGCCTGTACCGGTTCCGCCCCGCGGATATCGATCACCTCACCTGCTTTGCCGGTGCTGTAGTACAGCCGCTCACCGTCGCGATCGTAGATTTCGACCCAGGAATCACGGCGGATTCGCAAAACCAGATGAGCTACGCCGGGTGGTGTGGAAGCGGCGGCCGCGCCGGCGTTGTCGACGGCCGCTTCGACCGCATCGGGAGCGGGGGCGTCTGGCGCCCGCGCCGTCTCTTGCAGCGTCTCCGCGGCTGGCGGGTTGGCTGGCAGTGCCACTGCCGTCACACCTTCAGCTTGTGCAAGTGATTCTGATTCGGTCGGTGCTTCGGTCGATTGCAGGGGCGGCAGAGTCGGCTCGAGCGTGGTGGGGATCACGGGTTCCGCGGCGTCACTACCCGGAGGTCCAGTTTGCCAGTCCGGGCCGATCTCGGTTTGCCACCACAGCATGACCCCGGCGAACATCAGGACGGTCAGCGCGATGGTGGCGACGCGCATCGGGGCGTCGGTGCTGCGCGCTTCTTCGTGGGTGGAGATATCCGCGACCAGCGCGGGTGGTTCGAGACCGCGTCGATCGAAGCCGTCGATGATCGGTTCGGCCGGAATATTCAGAAGGCGGGCGTAGCTGCGCAGATAGCCACGCACAAACGTAGGTGCGGGCAGGTCGTCGTACTGGTCGCCTTCGAGGCAGCTTATCGTGCGGGCATCGAGATGCAGGCGTGCGGCGACTTCTTCAACGCTCAGATTGACCGCCTCGCGCCCCTGACGCAGGCGCTGACCGGGCCCGGCATCAAGTTCCACGACGTTGGTATCGAACGAGTCGAGGTCTAGAGCATTCACTGCGCCTCCGACTGCAGCAGCTGCTGCGTCTCGCGGGAATCAGGATAATTCGCCTTCAGGAGCAACGCATAGCTGGACGCGGCGTTGCGGTCCCCGAGTACATTTTCTATTCGCACACCGAGCCAAAGCGACTGCGGGCTGTGTCTGCCGTTCTCCAGATAGCGCTGGAGGTAGCCGCGCGCTGACAGCTCGCGCCCATTCGCGGCGCTGATTTCACCCATCGTCAGCAGAGCTGCACTGGTACGGGGGTTATCGTCCAGTGCGCGGCGCAGATATTCCTCGGCCTGGGCCACCTCACCACTTCGGTACAGACATAGACCGGCATTTGTCAGCGCAGTTGCGCGGCTGTCGTACAACGGATTCGACAGTGCCGCTTCGAATTGCTCAAGCGCCTCGGGCAGACGCTTGTGCCGGCACAGGTAGCTGCCGAAGTTGGTTCGCGCCTGCGAGTCTTGTGGCGTGAAGTCGAGCGCTGAGCGGTAGTGCTTTTCGGCGTGCTGCACCTGCCCCAGCCGCTCATAGAGGAGTGCGATGGCGTTGTGAGCGCCCGAATAATCCGGTTGAATTTCCAGCGCCCGGGAGAGCTTCTTGTAAGCCAGTTCGTTGCGGCCCTCGCGCAGGTAGCCGATGCCGAGCTGCGTGTTCAACGCGGCGATCCGGTCGACGGCCTGCACTTCCAGCGGCTTCTCTTTGACTTCTGCTGTCATCGGCATATTGCACCCGGACAACATGGCTGAAATGAGGAGGCCAGCGGCAATCTTTGCGGCGTGTGGCATTGAGTTACCCGCCTTTGTTGCGAAGATGCCGTAAGATAACGACATAAAGACCTGATATGTCAATAGTTTCTTAAAGATCAGATGCTCGGGCATTTCGCCGTTAGGCGATGTAAATGAGCGAGACTGCCGGTTGTTGTTGCTCTCCATCACACAAACGTCCAGCGCGCAATTGAGGGGTTCGAAGGCCATTTGCGGGCGTTGGTGTACACGCCCGGCTGGCCGCGATCGTCCATATCTGGTGTTGGCGGGGCCTACACGGCGCAACATGCAGTGGTACACCGAGCACTGCACCCCGAAGGTCGCGATGCGATGACTGTGCAGGCCGGCGACACCGGAACTGCCCTCTGACGTCTGCTGCAGATTCAGGCAGACGCTGCTTCCAGTCCACGCTTTAGTTGCACGCGTCGACTACGAGGGTTCACCTTGCCCGCGAGCTGACCGCAGGCGGCATCGATGTCTTCGCCTCTGGTAGTACGGGTGGTACAGATATAGCCGGCGTCCAGCAGTACTTTCTTGAATGCGCTGATACGGTGGTTGGGACTGCGCCTGTAGGGGCTGCCGGGAAAGGGATTGAATGGGATCAGATTGATTTTGGACGGCACGGTTCGCAGCAGGCGGGCGAGTTCGCGGGCCTCGCCGAGCGAGTCGTTCACGCCGTCCAACATGACGTATTCGAACGTGACGTGTTCTTTGGGCATCGCCTTTACATAATGGCGACAGGCCTCCAGCAGCTCCTTGATCGGAAACGACTTGTTGATCGGCACGAGTTCGTCGCGAAGCTCATCGTACGCGGCGTGTAGCGACACCGCGAGGCTGACCGGGCAGCTCTCCGCGAGCTGGTAAAGCTGGGGTACCAGCCCGGACGTACTGAGTGTCACACGTCGCCGGCTGAGCCCCCACGCGAGGTCTTCCATCATCAGCCGCATGGCCGGCACCACCGCGCGCATGTTCAGCAGCGGCTCGCCCATACCCATCATGACGACGTTGGTGATGTGCCCCCGGCCGTCGGCACGCAGCCCCAGATGCGCGTTGGCGAGCCACACCTGTCCGATGATTTCGGCGGCATTCAGGTTGCGGTTGAAACCCTGCTGGGCCGTAGAGCAGAACGAGCAGTTCAACGCGCAGCCGACCTGGGATGAAACGCAGAGCGTGCCGCGGCCGCCATCTGGGATGAACACCGTTTCGACACAATTGCCGCTGTCGACTCGCACGAGCCACTTGCGCGTTCCGTCGTGGCTAAGCTGATCCGAGGCGACTTCGGGTGGGCGAATCTCGGCTGCCGCTCCGAGTTTGGTCCGAAGTTTCTTGCCTAGGTCGGTCATGTCGCCGAAATCGGTCACACCCCGCTGATGCATCCACTGCATCAGCTGGCGGGCGCGGAACGGCTTTTCACCGGAAGCGACGACATATGCCTCCAGCTCGGCCCGGTCAAAGCCGAGCAGGTTTCGTCGTTCCAAAGTGCTCATCTGGTGACACTCAGCGCGAGCAGACGTCCATCGATGGGAAGAAGAAGGCGATCTCTTCTGCCGCGGTCTCTGGCGCGTCCGAGCCGTGCACGGCATTGGCCTCCACGGACTCTGCAAAGTCTTTGCGGATAGTGCCTTCAGCGGCCTCGGCCGGATTCGTTGCGCCCATGACTTCCCGGTTGAGCGCGATGGCGCCCTCACCTTCCAGGACTTGCGCCATGATGGGGCCCGAGGTCATAAAGGTGACCAGATCGTTGTAGAAGGGCCGCTCTTTGTGCACGGCATAAAAGGCCTGAGCGTCAGCGGTAGTCAGCTGCAGCATGCGCGCGGCAACGATCTTGAGGCCGGCCGCCTCGAAGCGGGCATAGATTTGACCGATGACGTTCTTGCTCACGGCATCCGGTTTGATCATGGACAGAGTACGTTCGACTGCCATCGGAAACTCCAGTCAAGTAGGTGAGGGGGAATGCGTGGTTAGCCGAGCATTATATCGGTGACATACGCTGGTCCACCAGCTACTGAGTTTGCCGGGAACGGCCGAAACGGGAATTCAGTAAACCTGCGGTAGAGCGGCGCGGACGATGCGCGCGGCGCACATCGATGCGGCGCCGGAGCGGAGCTGCGCGGCACACGCCTGACGGGCTATTCGATGCCGAAACTCTCGCCGCAGCCGCATTCCGATTTGACGTTCGGATTGTCGTACACGAAAACTTCGTTGATGCCTTCCCGACGGAAGTCGATTTCAGTCCCGGAAACGTACGGCAGGCTCTTCGCATCGACGATGACCTTGACGCCGTGAGTTTCGTAGACCTGGTCTCCCGCTTCGATGGTGTCAGCGAAGTCGACGACGTAAGCGAACCCGGAGCAGCCCGAGGACTTGACTCCAAAACGCATACCTTCGCCACCCCCGCGTTGTTCGAGGAAGTTGCGGACCCGACTAGCTGCAGTTTCGGTGAGTGTAATCGCCATGGTTCGTGTTCTCTTCGCGTCCGAAGCGGTCGGTCAAGCGTGTCAGTTCAGCGCGACTTCGATCTGGTCCTGCCGGGCCGCTACCTCGCGAACCCGGCTGCGCTCCACGAGCTGGCCCAGATCGACCTCGCTCAAGAACGTATGGATCCGCGAGCTGAGATCAACCCACAGATCGTGGGTAAGACATCGGGCATCGGCCTGACAGTTCTCTTTGCCCCCGCACCGGGTCGCATCGACCGATTCGTCGACTGCCGCGATCACGTCCGACACGACGATGTCGGTTGCACGCTGGCCGAGTTGGTAACCGCCACCGGGCCCGCGCGTGCTGACGACGAGGCCGCGCTTGCGCAGTTGCGAGAACAGCTGTTCAAGGTACGAAAGCGAAATGCCCTGGCGCGTTGCGATATCCGCGAGACTTACCGGCCCCTGGTCGTGGTGCATGGCCAGATCCAGCATCGCGGTTACCGCATAGCGGCCTTTCGTGGTCAGACGCATGACGGACAGGTTCGGCTCATAACGGCTGAAGCGTCACATATCCCAGTATTTTCGTCAACTATTCCGGCGTGCCTCGAATCACAGGTTATCCAGACGTTCGAGCTGCCCGCGCAGCTGCGCTAACGCCGTCTCGCTCGACGCCATACGTTCGCGCTGCTTGTCGACTACGTCGGCAGGCGCCTTGGCGACGAAGCTCTCATTGGAGAGCTTCTTGGTGGTTCGCTCGACGTCGCTGACCAGGCGCTCGATCTCGCGTTCCAATCTCGCACGTTCCGCGTCTTTGTCGATCAGGCCTGACAGCGGGATCAACAACTTCATGTCGCCGAGCAAGGCAGTGGCCGACTCGGGCGCCGCGTCGGTCGGCCCGAGTCGGGTGATGCTCTCTACGCCGGCCAGCCGGCTGATCTCGGCTTCGAAGCGGTCCATCCGTGCATGGTCTTGCGGCGCAGCGCCACTCGTCAGGACGCCGAGACGCAGCGAAGGTTTGACGTCCATTTCGCCCCGGATCTTGCGAACGCCGAGTACGAAGCTCTTCAACCACTCAATTTCATCATCGGCCTGCGCGTCGCGCAGCGCATCGTCCGGCTGCGGAAACGGCTGCGCCATGATCGTGTCACCTTGCGCCCCGGCGAGCGGCGCAACCTGCTGCCAGATGGTTTCGGTGATGTACGGTATGAAGGGATGATTCAGTCGAAGCAGGGCTTCCAGCACCCTTACCAACGTTTGACGCACGCCGCGTTTGCGGGCGTCGCTGGCGGTGGGATCGTTCAGTACGGTCTTGGTCAGTTCGATATACCAGTCGCAGTACTCATTCCAGACGAAGTCGTAGACCGCCTGCGCGGCCAGATCGAACCGGTAGTTCTCGACCGATGCGATGACCTCGCTCTCAGTGCGCTGCAGCTGCGAGTAAATCCATCGCTCCGTTACCGTAAGAGCGACTTCCTCGCCGCCGTCACCGCAGTCTTCGCCTTCGGTATTGCTCAGCACGAACCGCGCTGCATTCCAGAGCTTGTTGCAGAAATTCCGATAGCCCGCAATCCGACCCAGGTCGAAGCGGATGTCGCGCCCCGTGGTTGCGAGCGAACAGAAGGTGAATCTCAGCGCATCGGTGCCGTACGCCGGAATGCCGTCTTTGAACTGACGCCGGGTGGCCTTCTCGATGGATTGCGCCATCTCCGGCTGCATCAGGTTGGTAGTGCGTTTCGCCACGAGGTCTTCGAGAGTGATCCCGTCGATCAGGTCCAGCGGGTCGAGCACGTTCCCCTTCGACTTGGACATCTTGTTGCCGTCGGCGTCGCGTACCAGTCCGTGGATGTAGACCTCTCGGAACGGGACGTCTCCCATGAAGCGCATGCCCATCATGATCATGCGCGCCACCCAGAAGAAGATGATGTCGAACCCGGTGACCAGGACACTGCCCGGGTACCAGGTGCGCACCCGCGCGTTATCCGCCGGCCAGCCGAGCGTCGAGAAAGGCCACAGGGCCGATGAGTACCAGGTGTCGAGCACGTCCGGGTCCTGCGTCAGATTGTGCGCCCCCAATCCGTGTTTGGTGCGTACCTCTTCTTCACTGCGACCCACGTAGACATTGCCATCATCGTCGTACCACGCCGGAATGCGGTGACCCCACCAGATCTGCCGGCTGATGCACCAGTCTTCGATGTTGCGCATCCATTCGAAGTAGGTCTTGGACCAGTTTTCCGGCACGAACCGGATACGGCCGTCCTCGACGGCGGCGATGCTCGGCTCAGCCAGGGTTTTGGCACGTACGAACCATTGTTTCGTGAGATAAGGTTCGATAACACTCTGGGTGCGGTCGCCGCGCGGCACGGCCATCCGGTGAGGTTGCTTCTCGACCAGCAGCCCGGCCGCTTCCAGGTCTTCCACGATCTGTTTCCGGGCGTCGTAGCGGTCCAGACCGCGGTAGGCGGGCGGCGCGCTGTCGTTCAGCGACGCATCCGGATGAAAGATGTTGATCCGGGGCAGATCGTGTCTTTCGCCGACCTGGTAATCGTTGAAGTCGTGCGCCGGCGTGATCTTGACGCACCCGCTGCCGAATTCCGGATCGACGTACTCATCTGCGATCACCGGAATCGTGCGGCCGGTCAGCGGCAGAACCAGTTGTTGCCCGACCAGATGTTTAAACCGCTCATCGTCCGGATGCACGGCGACCGCGGTATCGCCCAGCATCGTTTCTGGTCTGGTGGTGGCAACGACCACGGATTCGTCCTGGTCGCCATCCACCGGATAGCGGATGTGCCAGATGTGACCGTTTTCTTCCTCGGAGATGACCTCGAGGTCCGAGACCGCGGTGTGCAGGATCGGATCCCAATTCACCAGCCGCTCGCCCCGGTAGATGAGCCCTTCCTCGTACAGCTGTACGAACGTCTCGAGGACGGCGGCCGAGAGCCCTTCGTCCATCGTGAACCGCTCGTGCTCCCAATCGACGGACGCGCCCATACGACGCAGTTGTTGTGTGATCGTGCCCCCGGACTCCGCTTTCCATTCCCATACCCGTTCAATGAATGCATCGCGGCCGAGATCGTGGCGTGCCTGGCCGGTTGCGTTCAGTTGGCGCTCGACCACCATCTGGGTGGCGATTCCGGCATGGTCGGTACCTGGCTGCCAAAGCGTGTTGTCGCCGCGCATGCGGTGATACCGCGTCAGGGCATCCATGATCGTGTCCTGGAACGCGTGACCCATGTGCAGCGATCCGGTGACGTTCGGAGGCGGGATCATGATGCAGTAAGGTGCTCCCTCTCCGCTCGGAGAAAAATGCCCGTCCGCTTCCCAACGCTCGTAAAGCGCCTGTTCTATTGCGTGTGGATCGTAGGTTTTGTCCATCGGTTTCTTCGGCTAAAGGCTTTCTGGCTGCGGCTGGGTGGATGGCGGCAGGCCGCGTCGCCCGCCACGAAACAGGATCTGGCGTCTGACGCGATCTGGTTGCCGACGGTCATGCGGGACGGGTTCAGAGCATCGGATCGTCCTGGTCGCCCTGAGAAAGTTCATCGAGAATTTCAGGCAATACGATGGCGACGTGGTTGCGCACCCGTTTGCGAATATCCTTGGCTGCGGCCTTCAACGCATCTTCCACACCGGTTTGTACGATGACGTCGATTTCGCTCGCCAGACGGTCGAACAGGCGCTGCGCCATCGGACTCAGTTCCGGCGGTGGGTCCGGGAGTTCGGCGGTCTCGGTCTGGCCGGGCAGCACAACCTCGTTCAGCAACGGGATGGTGTACTGGCCATCGGACTCCATATCGCTGTCAGTATGAGCGCTGGCCATGCCGTGCCGGTCCTGCAGCAGCGCCTCCAGGCTGTCGATGGCGTCGAGCGTCTCATCCGGGACCGGTGAGGGTTCCGCCCCTGGCGCAGCGACGCCAGGCGGGTGACCGTCCGCCTCGGTGATGCCGTGTTTGTTCGCTGATTCGTCGTCCGCCATGGATGTGGTCATTCGGTGCCGGCCCATGCCGGCTCGTGCTACAGGTTATGTGTCTCGGGTTCAGCGCCGGCATCGCGGTAGGCGCGGAAGCGCTGTCGGCCGTAGCTGCGTCCGTCTGCGTCGGCTGGAATGATCTCGGCGATGCGCGCGGCCCGTTCAAGTGGCAACAACGCTGCGTTCGCTACGTTCACCAGCACACCTCCAGTGTGACGCTCAGTGTACGGCACGATGCCTACGACGCCACTCTCGGCTGGACCGCGTTCGTGTGGAACGAAACTCGAGTCGCGAAATGTCCAGAGCAACTGGTCCATTCGCTCCGCCTGACGCTGGTCTTCGGTGGTCAGCCACACCGTATGCCCCTGCTGCCAGGCTTTCTCGACGATCCGACAGGCCGTCAATTCACGCTCCCGCCCGGCGCCGTCGGCCAGCACATAGAAATCGACGCGGGTCATCGGCCGGAGCGTTGGCTCTTGCGCCTGGGTTTGTGGTTCATCACGAACTGCGTCAGCAACGGCACCGGGCGTCCGGTCGCACCCTTGTTAGCACCCGAATGCCATGCCGTGCCGGCGATGTCCAGGTGCGCCCATCGTTGGTTCTCCGCAAAACGGGCCAGGAAGCAGGCGGCCGTAATGGCGCCGCCGAAACGTCCGCCAATATTGGCCATGTCGGCGAAGTTGCTTTTCAGGAGGTCCTGAAAGTCATCCCAGATCGGCATTTGCCAGGCGCGATCGCCGGTGTATTGACCCGCTTCAAGCAGAGCTCCGGCGAGCCCGTCATGGTTACTGAAGAGGCCGCTCGGGATCTGGCCCAGAGCCACCATGCAGGCCCCCGTCAACGTCGCGACATCGACGACCACGTCGGGATCGAAACGTTCTGCGTACGTCAGTGCATCGCAAAGAATGAGGCGCCCTTCGGCGTCTGTGTTCAGAATCTCTACGGTCTTGCCGGACATCGATTTGATCACGTCGCCCGGCTTCGTGGCCGTACTGCTCGGCAGGTTTTCGGTCGCCGCGACGATGCAGACCAGATTGACGGGAAGTGCCATTTCGGCGACCGCGTTCAGGGTGCCGAGCACGCTGGCGGCACCGCACATGTCGAACTTCATCTCGTCCATGCTGGCGCCCGGCTTGAGAGAGATGCCGCCGGAATCGAACGTGACGCCTTTCCCGACCAGTACTATCGGGCGTTCGTTGTCAGCGCCTCCGTGATACTCCGCAACGATGAGTCGCGGCGGCTCCGCACTTCCCGCTGCAACTGCCAGCAGCGTGTTCATGCCGAGGCGCTTCATCTCCGTCTCATTGAGAACCTTGATGGACACGCTGTCGTAGCGGCCGGCGAGCTTGCGCGCAGCCGAAGCGAGGTAAGTCGGTGTGCAGACGTTGCCCGGAAGATTGCCCAACTCGCGGGCGAGTGCCGTGCCCGTGCCGATCGCCTTCGCCCGATCCAGTGCGCCCTGCACCGCGCGTGTCTGGGTACGGTTCTCGGTTGCCAGTGAGATCTTGCGGGACGGGTGTTTGCGTCCGCCTCCGGGCGCGCCGGAGTAGACGTAGGCGCTATCCAGAAACGCGGCACCGAGGATGCGCGCCTTCCAGACGTCGTCCGCATCGGTCACGTTGACGTTGATGAGGTGTACGACAGCATCGACGCTATTGGTGCTTTTCAGCGCGGTGGCGGCGGCTTTGGCGATCTTGCGGAAGCTGCTCGTCGAAGTGCCTTTGATGCTGCCGCAGCCGATCAGAACGATGCGATCCGCGTTGCAGTCGGGACCGGCGTGCAAGACCAGCGATTCGCCGGCTTTGCCGCGAATATCACCGCGCTTCATTACACGGCTTATGATGCCGTCCCACGCCGCGTCCCCACTCTTGCCGGCCTGGTCCAGGCGTCGGCCTTCGTATACGGGCACCAGCGCGCACGAGGTGCGGCGGTCAGCA
>JBCCEJ010000072.1:0-29704 GCA_039030335.1 Pseudomonadota bacterium
GTCGTCATATCGAGTCGTCCATCGCAAAGATCAAGTAAGGTGTACCATAGTAACGGCATACATATTGTGTGTTCGCTTGCTCTTTATCGCCAGCGCGCGGTCTGAAGCTTCCACCATCCTTCAGTCGCTCGTTCGGTACTGCCGACCAAACTTTCCGCACGTGCTCCGGGTACTGGTCCCAGTCACAGCCGTGCGCGAAGGGTAATGCTGCAGCGCAAAACACGCAACCGGCGAGGCTTTCGGGCGGGTCAGGCCGCGCTCCTTTGTTGTGCGCCTGAGTCCTCCCGATCGCCCTTGATGAACTCGGCGAGCTGAAATGCCAGTTCCAGGCTCTGGCTGGCATTGAGCCGTGGATCGCAATGTGTGTGGTACCGGTCCTGTAGGTTTTCTTCAGTGATGGCTTGCGCCCCACCCACACACTCGGTGACGTTCTGACCGGTCATCTCGATATGAATGCCGCCGGGATGTGAGCCTTCCGCGCGGTGAACGTCGAAGAACTCGCGCACCTCCTGGAGGACCGAATCGAAGTTGCGCGTCTTGTATCCCGTGTTCGACTTGATGATGTTTCCGTGCATGGGATCGCACGACCAGACGACGTGATGCCCTGAGCGTTGCACCGCGCGCACCAGAGCTGGCAGGTGATCTTGCACCTGGCCTGCACCCATTCGGCTTATCAGCGTGATACGGCCGGGTTCGTTCAGCGGATTCAGCCGGTCGAGCAACGGCTCGAGAGCGTCCGGCTGCATCGTTGGACCAACCTTCATGCCGATCGGGTTGGCGACGCCTCGCAGAAACTCGACATGCGCGCCGTCGAGTTGCCGTGTCCGGTCGCCAATCCACAACATGTGAGCGGACGTGTCGTACCAGTCGCCACTCGTCGAATCGATTCGCGCGAAAGCCTGTTCGTAGCCGAGAAGTAATGCTTCGTGTGACGTGTAGATGTCAGTTTGACGGATCGTGTGATTGCTTTCCGCAGAGATTCCGCAAGCCTCCATGAAAGCCAGGGCCTCGCCGATCCGTCGCGCAAGACCGGCGAAGCGCTCGCCCTGCGGGCTGTCGGCCACGAAATCGATGTTCCATCGGTGCACCCGGTGCAGGTCCGCATAGCCGCCGGTTGCGAAGGCCCGCAGCAGGTTGAGCGTCGCGGCCGCCTGCGAATAGGCCTGCAGCATCCGGTCGGGCTGCGGCACCCGGGTTTCGGGAGTGAACTGGATGTCGTTGATGATATCGCCGAGGTAGGAACTGAGCGTTACGCCGTCGCGCGCCTCGGTTGGTGCTGAACGGGGTTTGGCGAACTGACCGGCCATGCGCGTCACCTTTACGACCGGACACGCCGCCGCAAAACTCAAGACCACCGCCATCTGCAAGACCACGCGGACGGAGTCACGAATATTGTCGGGATGAAACTCGGCGAAACTCTCCGCGCAGTCGCCGCCCTGCAGCAGAAAACCACGCCCTTGGGCAACCGCCGCGAGCTGTTGCTTGAGATTGCGTGCCTCGCCCGCGAACACGAGTGGGGGAAACCCCGAGAGTTTCGCCTCCACGCTTTCGAGCGCTGCAGCGTCGGGATATTGCGGTTGATGCAGCGCGGTCAGTTCGCGCCAACTCGAAGGCGTCCACTGTTCGGCAACGTGCTGGGGGGCGTTTGGTTCGGAAGCGTTCATCAGGTCATCTGTCCGGGCGTTGGACTCAACCCGTCATTGTCGCGTGAGAACGGCCGCTGCGCCAGCTGACCCGTGACGCCGACGCCATAGTATCCAAGCGATTGGGCCACCCAACAGCACGCCGGTCGCGGGACCCGGCAGCGTTTTGGCCGCACTTGTCACCGGCAGGCTGAATCCGATGCGGTCCAGGCTGAACCCATTGCCTTCATCATGACTCAGCGTCAGCGGCAGGTGCGCCGGCAACAGCACGCCACCGACGTCGAAAGTCCCATTGTTATCCAGCAGAAACTGCGCGGTGCCGATCTGTACGCGCGCGGAGTCCTGGCTGCCGATACCCGACAACGTCACGGATTCCACGATCACCGGCGCGTCGAAGCGGATTTCCAGTGCCTCGCGAACCAGATCGCCGTCGATGGCGTCGGTATCGTCACCCGCGCCCGGTGCGTTGATCCCGAAGCCTGCCGCGGTACGGTTCAACAGTCCGGTCAACGCCGTAACCGTGATCGCTCTCGAACCGATGTCCAGTTCGAAACTGGGTCGTTCGTCGAGCTGTTCGATCAACGGCGCGCGCAATTCGATGATGCCCGCCGCGGCAGGCAGTGCTGTAGTGAGAATGGCTAGGAGGGCCAGCGGGCAGGCGAATCCGGTGCGTTTGAACGCTTGCGCCCGGCTTTTTTTCGCGCCGCTTCGGCCGTGCGCGTGCTCGTGGCGGAACGGGTGACCGGTTTCGGTACGCGGCGGTGGACTCGTGGTCGGCGTCAAGTCATGAATGGAGTGCATCGATTCTTGCTCCTCGCTGGGTTGTGGTTGATCGGCTGCCCGACGGCGCGTGGGTGTTTTGCGGCCGCAGGACGTGAAGCTTCGATTGATGTCAGAATCCCGCGCCGGTCCGCCGCGGGCGCGCGGCGCGCGCCGCGCCGCTGGTAGGTGAGGGGGCCGCCGGCGGTCGGCGTGAACCTCGCTCTGGCGGCAACGGACGGGCCCGGCAGTGACGCCGTTAGTGCGGCGCGCTGTGGGGCACCACGTTGGTCGAAGAGCAATTCGAAAGGCGAGAAGCAGCCATGACGCTTTGCAAACTACTGAACGCGGAGCTGGCCTTCGGTCAGGACGCTCTGCTCGACGGTCTTGAGCTGGTGCTGGAGGCAGGCGAGCGGGTCTGCCTCGTTGGTCGCAACGGCGTCGGCAAGTCAACGCTGCTCGACGTCATTGCCGGGGAGCGCGCCCTGGACAGTGGTGAACGACAGTTGAGTGCCAACTGCACGATCGGTTACGTGCCCCAGTCGGTTCCGCTGTTCGACGGTCTGACCTGCGCGGAGGTGGTTGGAAACGGGACACCGGAGGTGGCACATCTGCTGGCGGAATACGCCTTGGAGACTGCGCGCCACGCGCCGGACGCACGCATCGTCGCTAACCTGCAGGGACGTATCGAAGCGCTCGATGGCTGGACGCTCGAAAATCGCACCGCAGCGCTGCTTCAACAGATGGACATCGATGCCGCCAGCCGCTTTGAAGACTTGTCCGGCGGCCAGCAGCGTCGCGTGATGCTGGCGCGTGCCATGCTCGGGTCGCCCGGCCTGATGATCCTGGATGAGCCCACCAACCATCTCGACATTGCGCATATCGAGTGGCTCGAGAGCTGGTTGGTGAGCCAGCCCTGCACGTTTGTGTTCACCAGTCACGACCGGCGTTTCATCGAAGCAACTGCGACCCGGATCGTTGAACTCGACCGGGGCCGGCTGACTTCGTGGCCAGGCAACTGGCAGAACTACTTGCGACGGCGTGCAGAGCGCGAGTCAGCCGAGCGCACGGCGGCTGCGCGCGCCGATCGCCTGCTGGCACAGGAAGAGGTGTGGATTCGGCAGGGCATTCGCGCGCGCCGCACGCGCAATGAGGGGCGGGTGCGGCGCCTTGAGGAACTGCGCAAGACCCGGCTTGCACGCCGCGAGCGAACCGGCGCAGCGCGCCTGGGCGACATTCGGGGTGCCCGCGGCGGCAAGTTGGTGGCCGACGTAAACGGTGCCGCCGCCCGGTTCGAACAGACGATGGTTTTTGCCGGTTTTGACACGCTGATTCTCCGTGGCGACCGCATCGGAGTCATCGGTGCCAACGGGAGCGGTAAGACCACGCTTCTGCGCCTGCTGCTCGGTGAACTGCCGCCCGCTGAAGGCACGGTTCGCCGCGGCGAAGGACTTCGTGTCGCCTACTTCGATCAACATCGCCGCCTACCGGACGAAGCGGCAACGGTGCGTGATCAGGTGGCTGAAGGCTCTGACTTCATCGGCGAGGGTGAGACCCGTCGCCATGTCATCAGCTACCTGCAGGAATTCCTGTTCACCCCGGATCGGGCTAACGCGCCGGTCTCGATTCTGTCCGGGGGAGAGCGCGCCCGCCTGTCTCTGGCGCGCCTGTTCGTTGAGCCGAGCAACCTGTTGGTGATGGACGAACCCACCAACGACCTGGATATGGAGACGCTCGAGCTGCTGGAGGAGCGCCTCGCCGACTACACGGGTACGCTGCTGCTCGTGAGCCATGACAGGGCGTTCCTCGATGGTGTCGTGACATCTACCCTCGCGCTCGAAGGTGACGGAACGGTTGCCGAGTATGTCGGCGGATACGGCGACTATCTGCGTCAGCGCCCGCCCGTGCGGCCCGACGGCGACCCGGCAAAACGTCAGAGGAACGGGAGGGCCAAAGACCGCGGTGGGCGCACGAAACCGGGGACGGCGGCAGAGTCTTCAGCGGCGACCGGGCGGCCGGCGAAACTCGGGTTCAATGAAGCCCGTGAATTAGAGGCGCTGCCAGCGCGCCTGGAAGCTCTGGAAGCTGATATCCAAGCTGTCAACACGCAGCTGATGGACCCGGAAACTTATCGGGAGAACGCGACGCAGGTCGCTGCGCTGCGTGCCCGACTGGAGACGCTGGAGGCGGAACTCGAACAGCGCTTTGAGCGATGGTCCGAGTTGGAAGAACGGGCGCGGGGATGAGTAGCGGCGCTACGTGCGGGCGCACCGCAGCGGAACCGTACGCTGGTGTCGGCAGGCGTCACGTACCCTGGCCGCGCGGTCAGGGGGTGACCCGGTTCGGCAGATCCTGGCCCTGGCGCCATCGATGCAACGTGTCTGCGAAGTGGGCGAGAAGCTGGCTGCGCCAACCGTGCACGTTGTCTGCGGTGTGTGGGGTCAATAGCACGTTGGCCATCGACCAGAGCGGACTGTCGTTCGGCAGCGGCTCGGTTTCGAAGACATCCAGGTAGGCGCCACGCACCCGTCCGCCGCTCAGTGCCCGGGCCAGCGCAGGTTCATCCACAACCCCGCCGCGCGCCGTGTTGAGAAACAGGCTGCCGTCGCGCATCAGCGCGAAGCGCCCGTCGTTGAACAGGTGCCTGGTTTCGGGGGTCAGTCTTAAGTGAACGCTGACGACATCTGCCTCCGGCAGCAGTTCTTCCAACGCGTCGCCGCCATACACCGCGTCGACGGCAGGGTGAGGGGAGGGCGTGCGGCGCGTCGCGATGACCCGCATGCCGAGCGCGGCCGCGTTCCGCGCAACGCATGCGCCGATATGGCCGAGCCCGACGACGAGCAGAGTCTGACCGGCGATCGGCCTGAACGCGCGTGGTTGCCAGACGCGCCGGTGCGCCTGCGCGGCGTAGTGCAGGAAATGCCCGTTCAACGCGAGCATCGCGCCGGTCACGGTTTCGGCGAGATGCGCCGCCAGTACGCCCGCCGCGTTCGTCAACGTGACGGCGCCGTTATCGAGCGGCAGCAGGTGGTCGTATCCGGAACCGCCGACATACACCAGACGGACGGAAGAATGCTCCATGACGGGCCGCATGGCAGCGCCTGGCATGCCGGGCGCTTTCAGCGTGAAGACGGCTTCCGGGTCGTGCTGCCAGAGCGCGGATTCGATGGCCTCCGGGCGGTCGACAAAGATGAGCGTCTCGGTGTCTTGCAGGTGACCGAGCGCGACGCGCGCTTCTGCCGCATCTTCGTGCAGGATCAGGACCGAACCAGGTTGGGGCATGTCGCGACGGAACCCAGGGAAATTGCGGAAGACTGCGTATACTAAGCGGTTGTCGCACGCACTCCCATTCAACGCACGATCCGACCCAAGCCGGCGCGCAGGGCCCGAATCGCACCGCGGCGGGCTACTTCGGAGCCGTCGTGGCCCGGGTCGGAGTTGCGCCGGTTCGCCCGCGTCGTTCCGACCAGGCGTCGCGCGATGTGACTACCTCAACCAAAGCGCCCGCGAGCTGGGAGCTGGCGCGCCTCGGAGTGGCAATTGAAACGCGCACTGATTACTGGAATAACCGGACAGGACGGCGCCTACCTTGCCGAACTGCTGCTGGAGAAGGGTTATCAGGTTCACGGCATAAAGCGCCGTGCGTCGATGTTCAATACCGAGCGTATCGACCACCTCTACCAGGACCCTCACGACCCCGATCGCCGGCTGGTGCTGCACCACGGCGATATGACCGATTCAACCAATCTCATTCGCATTATCCAGACGGTGCAGCCCGATGAGATCTACAACCTTGCAGCGCAAAGTCACGTCGCGGTTTCCTTTGAGACGCCCGAGTACACCGCAAACGCCGACGCAGTCGGTCCGCTGCGTGTCCTCGAAGCGATTCGAATTCTCGGTCTGGAGCAGCGCACGCGTTTCTATCAGGCCTCCACGTCCGAACTCTACGGTCAGGTGATGGAGACGCCGCAGCGCGAGACCACGCCGTTCCGGCCGCGATCTCCCTATGCTTGCGCCAAGCTGTACGCGTACTGGATTACCATCAACTACCGTGAGGCCTATGGGATGTATGCGTGCAACGGCATCCTGTTCAATCACGAGTCGCCGCGGCGCGGGGAGACGTTCGTCACGCGCAAGGTCACCAGGGCCGTGGCGCGAATCGTAAGCGGCCTGCAGCAGCGGCTTTACCTCGGCAACCTGGATGCACTGCGTGACTGGGGTCACGCTCGGGACTACGTGCGCGCGCAATGGCTGATGCTGCAACGCGACGATCCGCGTGATTACGTCATCGCGACGGGACAACAACAATCTGTCCGGCAGTTTGTTGAGGCTGCATTCGCCGTCGCCGGTGTGACCCTTGAGTGGCACGGCAAGGGTGTTGATGAACGGGGCGTCGTTACGTCGGTGGTGGCATCGAACGACGTTGGACAACCGGCCTGCAAACCCGGTGACACGGTCGTGGTGGTCGACCCGGCCTATTTTCGTCCGACCGAGGTTGAGACGCTGATCGGAGACGCGTCGCTGGCCCACGAGGAATTGGGCTGGCAGCCAGAGGTTGCCTTCCCCGCACTGGTTAGCGAGATGGTCAGGGCGGACCTCACGATTGCCAACCGCGATACGCTCGTGCGTTCCCGTGGTTTCCAGAGCTTCACGGGGCACGAATGATGTCCGGTACCGCCGCCAAACTGACAGCCACCGACCGCATCTTCGTCGCTGGGCACCGAGGTCTGGCAGGGCAGGCGATGTGTCGCGCGCTGCGCCTCGCCGGCTTCGAAAACCTGATAACCCGTACTCACGACGATCTTGAACTCCGCGATCGGGACGCTACGGCTGCAGTCTTCGATCGGGAACGCCCTGATGCCGTCATTCTCTGTGCGGCGCGAGTCGGCGGGATCAAGGCGAACGCGACCCGGCCCGTCGACTTCCTGGCAGAGAATCTGGAGATTCAGGGGAATGTCATCGGCTGCGCGCACGACTACGACGTGCAGCGCCTCGTATTCCTCGGTTCTTCTTGCATCTACCCTCGCGACTGCGTGCAGCCGATGCCCGAAGCGGCGCTGCTAAGCGGCCCGCTCGAAGCCACCAACCGACCCTATGCGATCGCCAAGATCGCGGGCATCGAACTCTGCTGGGCTTATAACCGCCAGTTCGGTCGGCGCTATCTGGCGCTGATGCCGACCAATCTGTTCGGCCCGGGTGACAACTACGATCTGGAAGGCTCCCACGTACTTCCGGCCTTGATTCGTCGCATGCACGAGGCCCGTCAACGAGGCGCGCCGAACATCACCCTCTGGGGCACTGGCGCACCGCTCAGGGAATTTCTCTACAGCGACGACCTCGCAGACGCCGCGCTACATGTCATGCAGTTGCCTGAAAGGGTGTTGACGACCCTGTTCAACGATGATCATCCACCGCTACTGAACGTCGGATTCGGCGCCGAGATCACGATTCGAGACCTGGCGACGCGTATTGCAGCGATCGTTGGCTACAGCGGCGAAATCCGCTGGGATTCCAGCCAGCCTGACGGAACGCCCAGGAAACTCCTCGACAGTACGCGGATCCGAGCGCTCGATTGGGCGCCAAGAATGTCTCTGGACGACGGAATCCGCGCCGCATATGCCGACTTTCAGAGTGCCGGCACGCGCCTCTGAGCGTGCGGCAGTGGAGCGTCGAGCGGTGTCTGACTACCTATTCGATGAGCGGGGCTGGCTGAAGGAAGTGCGGTCCGTGCCTTCGCCCAACTGCGATGAGCGCCCTCAGCCTGGCGCCGATCTGCTCGTCATTCACGCCATCAGCCTGCCAGCCGGTATCTACGAGGGCGACGACGTGGAGGCGCTGTTCACGAACACGCTTTGTACCGCGCGAAGCCCAGACTACGCTGACCTCGCGAACCTGCGCGTCTCCGCGCATTTCTTTGTTCGCCGCGATGGGTCGTTGACGCAGTTCGTCAGTGTGGATGAGCGCGCCTGGCACGCGGGAATCTCGCAGTTCGATGGCCGCACGGGATGCAACGATTTCTCGGTCGGCATCGAGTTGGAAGGGGTGGACCATGCTCCTTTCAAAGACGCCCAGTACGCAGTCCTCGAGCCTCTGGTACGGGCCCTTCTCACCCGATTCCCATCGATCACCGTGCAGCGTATCGCCGCACACAGCGATATCGCACCAGGGCGCAAGCGCGACCCTGGCCCGTGCTTCGACTGGTCGAGGTTACTCGGGCATCTGTAGCGTCGAGGCGAAGCGAATGGCGCGCCCCCGCGCTGGTATGCGGCGGGCTGACGGTGGCCGGTATGCGAGCTGCGGCGGGGCCCTTATACTGCGCCGGCAGGAACGCGCTTCGCCATGGTCAGGTGCGTGGCACGGTTCACAGTTTTTCCCCGCTGGCCGAACTATGCTCGGTCGACGACGCTTCCGGCGGTTTGTGCCGGGCGTCCGGCTCTGAATGCCGAGGTCTGTCACGTCTGATGGCGCGCGCACGCAACATCGCGAATAGCTTACTGGTGACGCTACTTTGCGCCGCTGGCCCCATGGCTTTTGCAGCCTGGGTTGCCCGGCCGCCGGTGGTCGCCAGTCCGAATCTGCTGCCCGTGGTGGGGGCGCCCGCGCTGCTGGAAGTATCGCCGGCGGCGCCGGTGTTGACCCAACGCGGCGAGCTGGCACCTGCCTCTGGATTGAGCATTGCTCAGGCCACCGTCACGCCGCGTTCGATCGCTACGCTTTACACGAGCGGGCGCGTCAACGTGCAGGATTCAAGTGGGGAGCGACGCAGCGTGGAAAGCGGCGGATACGCTTACCTCGGAGGGGAGTTCGTAGTCGTGCCTTCTGGCGGACTCGGCGTGCTGCGTGCCGGTGGCATGTCGATCTTCCTGTGTGGAGGCGTCCGGGCGTCGCTGGCGCAACAGAACGGCAGGCCGGTACTGGAACTGCGTAGCGGTGCGGTCCGCGCGGTCTCCAGCGGACCGGGGATTACGGTCAAGGCAGGTGATGCGACGGTGACGTCCGAGGCGGGTGACGGCGGCGTAGCGAGTTTCGAAGTCAGTGCGAAGCCAGGACGGCTCGTCGTGTTGCAGCTCGGCGGCGACACGCTTGCTTCAACTGGGGGCGGCGACGGCGCCGAGGTCAAATCCGCGGTGAATCAGATCATCGACGGAGCGGTTCGTGAGCTGGACTGGCCGGCCAGTCTGCCGACGCCTTCTGAGTGGCGCGGTAGCCCTCCGCCCGAGGTACTGCTGACCGGTGGCGACTATCTTTGCCGGTCCGAAGAGCTCGCTTCTATCGCCCGGACAGGGCGCGCCAGTGAGGCCATAGACGTCTCGCCCATTCAGGTAATTAATCTGGGGGCTCCACCGGGGCCGGCTGGCGCTTCTCCGGGCCAGCCAGATGCATCAAACGGCTTCGATCCGAACGCGCTTCCCCCGCCAGCAGCCGGCCCCGATTCGGCTGTGATCGTCGTTGCTGCGCCCGCCGCGCCCGTTTCGGGTACCGGGGGAGGTGCGGTGGCGACCCCCGAATAGAGGTCGCCGTCCAGGCCGCCCCGGCGCATCTCGCGATGTTGCGGTGCGGCAAAAGTGCTAAATGATAAGAAACCTTGTGAGCTTAGTCGGGCAACCTACTGCCCAGACTAGGTTTTAGTTCGGGTTCTAAGGCCCGTTGTGATATAAACTGCAAAAAATATTAGTCATCTGATTCCGGCGCTGCGGTGGTGCACCCGATCGCGTATCGGAACCAGAAGGACGGGGAGGCTCACGCGGTGAGTGCCGGCCGGACACATGATGGGGACGCCCGTCGTTCGGAACGCAATTGACCGGGTGTCGGCTGCTGGATTCCGTGAATTTTAGCAAGCGGCAACGGCACCCAGCCGGATTCCTCAGGAATGCGGGCGCTTACGCTCGTCTGGGAATTGCACTGCTGTTGTTGGGGCCTGTGGCTGCGCAGGAGTCGGCACCGCCCGATGGGCAGGTTCCCGGTCGCAGCCTCGATCTGCGGTTCAGCGAAGAGATTTCGGGTCCACTAGTGCCTCTTCCCGAGTCGCTTCGGGACGTTGACCGCCGGGTCGACAGGCAAGAACAAACCTTGATTGCCCCCACTGGCGGCATAGCGTCGAGTAGCAATGGATTTACCGTCGATCTGGTTGGCGGGATGCGCGCTGATGACAACGTGCGCCGCCAGGAAGACGGGCCGGGGGACCTGTCCTTCGTCTTGCAACCTTCGCTCAAGTATCAGCATTCGTTCGGGGACCTGCGCGGCTCACTGAGTTACGAGGGCGGCTATGAGAGCTATACGGATCTCAACGCCGAAAACGTCTTGAATCACTCTATAAAAGGTGATGCCGACTACCGCTTCAGCAAACGATTCAGATCAAATCTGAAGCTCGGATACGACGTTTCGTCGGAATCGCGCGATGACCTGACCGGGCGGGATACGGGCAATGCCGCGCCTGATCAACTCGTTCGCCGCAGCGTGCGGCTGAAGAGTGTTTACGGGCGGCGTATCGCAAAAGCTGAGCTGCACGCAGAGGTCGGCCACAGTGCCAGTCGCTATCAGAACAATGCCCAACAGGGTCGCGATATCGACCAGTACGACGTCAATCTGCTCGCGTACTACAACTTCACTGCGCGCTTCTCCACAGTCTTGGAACTGCGCCGGACCTATCTGGATTACCGCGGTGGCGCTGCACTGGACGGCACCAACACGACGCTTCTCGCCGGCCTGCGGTGGGATGCGACGGCCCGCACGTCGGGCGAATTCAAGGTCGGGCGGCAGCAGCGGCAGTTCTATGACAGCGCCGGGGGTCAGAACTCCATCGGTGAGAGTTGGGATGTCAATGTGCTGTGGGAGCCGCGATCGTTTTCCAAAGTGCGTCTGAACACCAGCCGCGAAGTTCAGGAAGCCGGCACAGCGGGCGTCGGCACGCTTGTCAATTCGAGCTATCGGGCGTCATGGACGCACGGATTGACTGAAGATCTGACGCTGACGGCCGAAGCGCAGTTTGACCGCACGCGCCTGGGAGGGCGGAAGGATGATCGTATGCGGCTCAGCTCAGCGCTCGCCTACAAGATTTCCGAGAATGTGCAGGTCTCCGCCGAATATGCAAGAACTGTGAGCGAGTCCACACAACTCGGTTCTGAATTTGAAAATAACGTAATTTTTCTGCAGTTTAGGGCGAAGTATTCTGATCTGAAATGACGTGAACGGCCGCGCAGGCGCGGCGAGGCTAAAACGGTGGCCGCCGACTGACGAGTTGTCGGCCGCGAATTCGGGCGGAGTGTCGAACATGAACCGAGGCCTCAAACGACAGTGCTGGGTGCAGATGATCGCCGGTCTCCTGGTGATTGCGTGCTCGCTCGTGCCGGGCACCGGGTCGGCCAGCGACGGAGAGGCTCGCGCGATCGCCATCATCGGCGTCGGCGATACGGTCAGCGTCAAGGTGTATGGCGAGCCGGACCTCGACGTCGCTGCGAGCAAGGTGACCCGGGAAGGGATCGTCGCGGTGCCTCTTATCGGCGACATCAAGGTTCTGAATCGAAGCGCCGCCGACGTGCGCGCGGACATCTCGGCGCGATTCGCCGATGGCTACCTCAAGAATCCGAGTGTGCGCGTGTCGGTGGTACAGCTGCGTCTGTACTACATCAAGGGTGAGATCAAGCGTCCCGGCGGCTACCGTTACGTAGACGGACTGTCGATCGAAAAGGCCATTGCGCTCGCTGGAGGCTTTACCGAACGCGCGGCTGAAGACGACATCAGTGTATTTAGCGAGAAGACACCCGAGCGGGTGCGAACGCCGGTCTCGCTTCGTGCGAAGGTGAGTGCTGGAGATGTGATCACGATCGGGGAGAGTTTCTTCTGATGAACGCCCACGCCCATGATGTGCTCGACGGCTTGCCCAGTTGCGAACGGCAGCGCATTCCCCTGGTGCGTGGGCGCTCGTGTAGAGTGCCCGAACCGGGGTGCGGGGACTCCCGCCATTCGCCGATGGCCTGCCGGCCAAGGCAGATGCCCGCAACCGAGCGTCCCTAGGATTTCAGATGGCCGCCGTACCCGATCTGGACGCACGTCGTGAACAGTTTGCCCGGCAGCAGACCGATGCTGTAGAGCAGGGTTTGCAGCGTCTGGAGGACGACTCCGATACGCGCTCGGCAGCGGACTACTGGGAGAGTATCAAGCGATACAAATGGAGCGCGCTCGGCGTTGCTTTGTTGGTGGCTGGGATCGGCCTGATGAACGCATACTCCGCCCAGTCGGTATATCGGGCTGACGCGCGTCTGCTGGTCCAGATCAATCCCGCTTCGATGACCGGTCTGAATCGCTTCGACCCGCTGCCGTTGCGGTGGCTGTTCTTCGAGACGCAACAGGACATCATCTCGTCACGTGCGGTCGCGGCTAAAGTCGTTACACGTCTGGCCCTGGACCAGCCGGCACCGAAGGGTGATGCGCCGCCAAAGCCGCGGCATCCGTGGTTACAGCGAATCGACGAGTGGCGCGCGGCCATTCCGAGCTGGCGACAGCTGGTGCCCGAAGAACTCCGTGAGCCGCCGCCAGCGCCGCCGAACCCGGCACAGCGCCGGGAGTCCGCCATCCAGAAAGTACGCAACGGCTTGATCGTCGAAGGCGGTCGTGACAGCGAGGTGATCCTGATCGGCTATCAGTCAGGTGACGCGCGGGAGGCGGCCCGCGTCGCTAACGGAGTCGCCGAGGCCTACATAGAATTCGGGTTGAGCGCGAGGCGCTCCACCGTCAAGGAAACCGGAGACTGGCTGGGTGACCGCCTGGAGGAACTGCGTTCCAAGATGCAAGCCTCGGAGCAGGCGCTCCGCG
Source organism: Pseudomonadota bacterium (assembly GCA_039030335.1). GTDB lineage: Bacteria > Pseudomonadota > Gammaproteobacteria > HK1 > HK1 > JBCCEJ01. Next base: position 13,215 of record JBCCEJ010000072.1, read on the forward strand.
AGTATCAGGCCGACGAAGGCTTGATCGATTCGGAACAGCGCGACACCGTGCTGCAGGTGCGTTTCAACACGCTTGCCCGTGAACAGATCGAAGCGAACTCACGCCGCACCGAAGCGCAGGCGCGTTACGAACAGCTGCGGCGTGCCCGCGCCGCGCAAACCAAAGATGAGGCGTTGAACGTACTGATGGGCTCGGCGGTGGTCAGTGAAGCTGCACGCGCCAAGGCCAGCGCGCAGCAGCGGGTCACCGCCCTCGCGGATCGCTACGGCGACAAGCATCCGAAGATGATCGCTGCGCGGGCCGAGTTGAAGCGGGCCACCGACGCGTTGACCGCGCGCGTAGATAAAGGCATCGCGGCTGTGCGCAAGGAGTTCGAAATCGCGCAGGCGCGGGAGGCGAAGCTCACGAGGTTGCTCCACGAGCTTGAAACCGAGCAGCGTGCGATCAGCGCGAAGACCGCGCGCCTCGCGCAGTTGGAGCGCAACGTCGAGTCCAATCGCAAGCTCTACGAGACGTTTCTGGAGCGCTCGCGGGAGGCCGATATCGCCGACGGCAACCATCTTTCGAACGTCCGCATCGTCGATTACGCGGCCGTACCACTATCGCCGTTCAAGCCCGATCGCAATCGCATTATCGTACTTTATGCGCTCGCCGGAGTCGTGCTGGGCCTGGTCCTCGCAATCGTGCGCGACCAGTTGGACAATACGTTCAAGTCGCGTGAGGACATCGAACGTCAGCTGGCACTTCCGGTGCTCGGGGTATTGCCGCGGGTGCGGGGCCGCCGCGCCAGGCAGGTGGAGCGGTTGCTGTTGGACGAGCCGATATCGCAGTTCGCGGAAGCCATCAACGACGTACGCACATCGGTGATGTTGAGCGATGTAGACCGCCCGCCGGCGGTCGTCATGGTGGCGTCGGCGACGGCCGGTGAAGGCAAGACGACGCTCGCGTGCAATCTTGCGTCCACGTATGCGTTGCGGGGTCGTACGCTGCTGCTGGAAACCGATCTTCGATGCGGTCGGCTCGGCGTGCAGATGCAGACGACCGACGGGCCCGGACTCACAGATTTTTGCGCCGGTGCCCAGACCCTTCAGGAAGTTGTGCGCGCGGTTCCGGGGCGCGAAAACCTATACGTTCTACCCGCGGGACAGTATCCACCTAATCCGCTCGAAGTGTTGTCTTCCAAACGGTTTGCTGATGCCATCGCGGTGTTTCGCGAGGAATTCGAATACGTTGTGATCGACAGTTCACCCGTACTGCCGGTCAGTGACAGCATCATCGTCGGACATCTTGCCGACGCAGTGATCTTCGTCGTGCGCGCGAACCGCACCACGTTTCCGACATCGAAAGACGGCCTGAAGCGGCTGCTGTCCGCGCGCATCAAACCAACCGGGGTCGTCTTGCAGCAGGCTGACTTCCGTAAGACCCGGAGGTACGCCTACGACTACGGGGCGTATTATCAGTACAACCGTCCGGCGGGACGCTGAGCCCGTCGCATGATGCGCGATGCCCAGGGTTGGGCGAGATCACTGAGGCGGTGGCTGCATGCCTGTGGTGCGGCAATTGCGTTCTCTGCAGGCCTGTTCGCGGTGAGTATCGGGGTTGCCGATCTGCTCGCGACCGATGCACGACAGTTTCTCGACGACGCGGCGCACGCCAATCGAGGTGTTACACACGCCAGGTGGCAGCAGGCTGTAGACGGGCTGCGCCGGGCACGGCATCTGAACCCCTGGAATGCGGACTACACGGCCGATATGGCGAGGCTCTACATCTGGCAGAGCTGGCAGCAGGTCGAGCGGCCGGGAGCTGCCGAGGCCTACACGCGGGCGGCGGCGCATCTGTATCGCGAAACGCTCGCACGCCGGCCGTCCTGGGGTTACGCCTGGGCCGAACTTGCTGACACCGTTGCAACGACCGACGGCATTTCTGCTGAGGTGGAAACCGCGGTTCGATTGAGCGGCCGGCTGGCACCTTACGAACAACAGGCACTCCGGCGGGTGCTCTGGGTTGCGTTGCCATCCTGGCCGGCGCTGGACGCCGACATGCGCGACGAAGTGCGGACGCTCGTGCGCAATGCGCTCCGGCTGAACTCAGAATCGGCATGGCTGACCCGGTTGGCGGCGCGTTTCGACTGGCAGCAGGAATTGACCCGCCTGCGCCAGCAACACGATATCGGCGCGCCGTCAGACCGCGAGACCGCGTTCTGATGGCCGGCCACGAGACCAAGGGTCTCAACGCCCCCGACGAGGTCGGCGATCCGGGCGTCGCAGAGCGCCAGATATCCACCGACCGTCATCGCGACGAGGGTCGAACGCATGGGCAAATCGAGCTGGGTCGGAGCGGCGTTGCAGCCTGTGTCGCGCTGGGCACGCTGATCGGCTGGGTGGCCTGGCCGCTCGGTAGCAACCGTCCCTGGTCGCTGGCAATACTGGAGTTTTCTGTCGCGGGCATCGTCGGACTGCTCAGCCTTCGGGCCGCATTGGGGCGGGGCAGCCCGGAGCTTCGGCAACGCGGCGCCAGGGTCGCTGTGGCAGCGCTGATCGGCTGGGTGGGTATGGCTGCGTTTGCGCTGGTGCCGTGGCCGACGGCGTGGCTCGCCAGCGTCAACCCCCACGTCGCGGAGCTCCAATCGGTGCGCCCGGGCATATACCAGGCTGCGCCACTCAGTATCGATGTCGGCAGCACCCTGGCACTGGTGTTGAAGTATGCGAGCTACGTCGGTGTTTTCTGGTTGACGTTGGTGCTCGCCTGTACCCGTCGGAGGGTTATTGCGCTCGCCTTTGCAGTCCTTGCTGTGTGCACGGCTCAGGGCGCGTACGGCACCATCGTGCAACTGGCCGGCGACGGCGCGGATCTCTGGAATCCCGGCTTTGCGAACGGTTATGCGTCAGGTACCTACGTAGGACGCAATCACTACGCCGGTCTCCTGGTGCTGGGTCTGGGACTTGCGACCGGGCTGGTGCTGAGCGGCACCAGCGCGGCCAGGTCCTACGGGCTGCGCGGCGCCGTCGAGACGGTGGTGAATTTTCTGATGGGCCCCGGCGCCTGGCTGGCGTTCGCGCTGGCCTGTATGGCGGCCGGGCTGATTCTGAGCGGCTCGCGCGGCGCATTTGGCGCGTGGCTCCTGGCCGCGTTTTCGGCAGTCCTGTGGCAGCGCGGCTGGACACGGCGCGCGCGGCCATCCGTGCTGGTGGCCGCCGTTGTTCTGGCCGCGGCCGTGTGGGTGGGGCCTCACAATCTGGTGTCCCGTGTCAGCGAACTGGGCTTCGACAGCAACCGTCCGGCGCTCGTCAGTTCTACCGTGGACCTGATCGGGCAGTCCTACTGGCTCGGCGCCGGTGCCGGATCATTCGAGTGGCGTTTCCCGGCCGTTCGTGGGGCTGAGTTTGGCGCTTTCTACTATCAACATGCGCACAATGACTGGCTCGAGATGGTGGCCGACCTCGGCGTCCTCGGCGCGGTGCCTCTGTACGTTGGGATCGGCATTGCCCTGGCACGCTCAATAGGCGGCGCGCGTCGTCGTCATGACCGCCTGGCGCGCGGGATCGCCACCGGTTCGGCTATAGGTGCCATCGCGTTCTTATGCCATGGTCTCGTGGATTTCAACTTTCAGATTCCGGCCAATGGCTTTTACTTTTTCGTGCTGTTGGGGCTCGGCCTGAACGCCGCAGACCGGGGCTGCATGCCTGCGGCACTCGACTCACCGGAGCGTCGTTACGACCGCGCCCGATACGGAGATGAAGCGCGCGCAGCCGACCTGCATGCAGAGGCCGTGCCGTCGCGGGCCGGTGTGGTGAGCCATCTCGAGGACCGTCGCAATCGTCCGGACCCTGCCGAGCCAAGCGGGACTATCCGGCGGACGGGCAAGCCTGCGTCGGAACGGCCAGGTGACTGATTCCGCCGACGTACCACGGAGCCCGCCGCTCTACGGCAAAACCGGCGTGGTCGCGACCATTACCGGTACGGCACTGGCCGTTCTGGCGCTCCCGGGCGATACGCGGGACGCCGACGGCATGATACTGCCGGCCGCTATCATGACGTGCGGGTTAGGGCTGGCACCGGTGCTCGCGAGCCTCCAACACTCGCGCGCCTTGCTGCGTATGGAGTACCTGCTGCCCTTCGGCCTGGTTTACTGGTTGCTACTTGATCTGCTGCAAGGTGCCGGCGAACTCGGTGAAGTCACGGCCGAAGGTGTGGAGTCTGCCTTTATCGCGATCGGGGTCTTTGGTGTCGGGATCTACGCGGCTGCGTGCGGTGGACCCTGGACCTTGCCGCGTGCGATACGGCACTCGGCGGTATCTCTGATCGGCCCGCGCACGCTGTTCGCACTATGCTGTACGTGTTTTGCGTTAGGCATGTTTCAGTTTGCCTACGCGGCCGGGTTCGATCCGCTCGCGATGGTTTTCTACGCGGGCACGAGCCGCTGGATGGCACCGTGGTCCAGCGGCCGTCTGGGCGGGTGGGCGCAGCTGATTTCGCACCTGACCTATTTCGGTTACCTGGTGCCAGCGTTGGCTGTCACACTCGGTATACGCATAGGTTGGAGCCGGCTCGCGACCTGCATCGCCGTGCTGATGGCGATTGTGATCCTCGTGTTTCTCGCGCAGGGCGGCGGGCGCAGGGTGATCGGCGTCATGGCCGGCGCCGCGCTCGTTGTCTGGATCCTGGCACAGCCATACCTCGATCTGCGCCGGGTACTGGTCATCCTGACTTCGTGTGCCGTCATCCTGCTCTCGATGGAGGTAATGCTCGAATACCGGACAAAGGGTCTGTCCGTGTTCCTGAGTGAATGGGATGTCCCACTCGACGAGGGGCGCGTCCATGTCGATGACAACTTGCTGCGGCTTGCCCAAACCATCGAAATCATTCCGGCCAAGCACGATTACGTCTACGAGAAGCAGCTGGTGTACGCGGCGGTACGCCCGATACCGCGAGCGATCTGGCCCGGAAAGCCGACCGGCCCGGGCTTCAATCTCGGCGAGTTCCTGGGCACGCCCTGGGTATCGCTTTCATCGTCGACAGTCGCGGAGTGGTATTCGATAGGGGGGTTTCTGACCGTGTTGCTCGGTGGGCTCGCCTACGGTTCTCTGGCGCGCGCCGGGTCCGCCCTATGGCTCGTAACGGACCGACCCGTCGGGCGCCTGGTCTACGGGGTGTATGCGATGGCCCTGTTCGCAGGGTTGCGATCGATGCTCGACCTGGTGCTGATGAGCTACATGCTGCTCGGCTGGATGGTCGTGTGGTGGCTGTTTGTCGGCCGCCACCGTCCGGCGCGACCCAAGGTGGTGTCGGCCGCCCCTGTGCCCTTGGACCGAGGCTGAGCGGATGGGCCAACAGGTCGTCGTCGTCACCAATATTCCGTCTCCGTATCAGGTGGAGTTGTTCGACGCGGTGAGCGCGAGCGGTCTGGATATCTGCGCCGTCTACGCGTTTCGACACGAGGCGGCGCGGAGGTGGCAGGCGCGAGACCTCGGGCACAGCCATCTGTTTCTCGACGAGCAGCCCGTCGCGGCACGTGCGGCGGTACTGTCGGCCGGGCTCACCGTATTCTCGATGTACCGGCATCCAGTGCTTCGCGACTACATGTGTCAGCGCCGCGCTGCGGGATCCCCCTGGTGCTTCTGGGGAGAGCGCCCCGGTGCGCGCCGCACGGGTGTAGCCGGGCGCTGGTATCGGCGTTGGCGTCTGGGCGCCCTACATCGATCCGGCGTGCCGATCTGGGGTATCGGCCAGTGGGCAGTGACGGGCTATCAGCGTGAATTCGGTATGTCTCGGCAGTACTTCAACATGCCCTATTTCTCGAATCTGAGACGCTTTGCCGACGTTCCGGTGCACAGGTCGACCGACAAGGCCCGCACACTGTTGTTTTCGGGTTCACTGATCGCCCGCAAGGGCGTGGATCTGGTGGCCGCAGCATTCGCACGTGCCGCCCGGCGAGACGCGCACCTGCGCCTGGAGATCCTCGGCTTCGGCAAGCTCGAAGCGTCCCTCCGCAGGCAGTTGGCAGGGCTTGGCGATCGGGTGCGGTTTCATGGCTTTCGCGACTGGGACGAACTCCCCGAAGTCTACGCGCGTGCCGATGCCCTGATCGCGCCGTCGCGCTACGACGGGTGGGGTCTCATCATCCCGGAGGGCCTCGCGGCAGGCTTGCCCGTGATCGGCTCGGACGCCATGGGGGCGGCGTGGGATCTACTCGAGTCCGGCGTCAACGGATGGCGGGTAAGAGCCGGCGAAGTCTCGGGGGTAGAGGCTGCGATCGGCGACTTTGCCGCGCTGTCGCAAACACGTCTCAATGAGATGCGCCGGGCGGCGCGGGCGAGCGTCATGCAGCACCAGCTATCACATGGCGTCGAACGGTTTTGCGCCGCGGTCGATGGTACGAGGGGCGCGTTTTGACCGGGTGGCTGGATCGGTCAGCCCCGCGTGAGGCACTCGGCCCCGGACAGCCGCTCAGGATCCTGGTGGTGATCCCGACGTACCTGCCCGCGGTTCGATTTGGCGGCCCGATCGTTGCTGCGCACGGCCTGAGCCGTGCGCTTGCAGACGTGGGACATGATGTCCAGGTGCTCACCACGGACGCAGACGTGGATGGGCGGCTCGCGGTGCCAGTGGATACACCGGTGGTGCGCGATGGCGTCACAATAAATTACTTTCCGTATCGATCTCACTTCGCCGGCCTCGGCCGACGTCTGTACGTGGCCCCACGCCTCGCCGAGGCCGCCACCCGGCTATTGCCACATGCCGATATCGTCCACCTGCATTCGGTGTTTCTGTGGCCCACGCTACGGGTTGCACGCCTTGCTGCCAAAGCGGGGAAGCCCTACGTCGTGACACCGCACGGCATGCTCGACGACGTGTTGATAAAAGCGCGCGGCCGGGTACGCAAACGACTTTGGATCGCACTTTTCGAGCGCCGCACTTTGCAAGAAGCCGCCGCGATCCACGCCACCTCCGAACTCGAGGTGCAGCAACTGGAGCAGATGGGGTTCGGACCACCGGCGCTTCGGCGCGTGGCCAACGGGCTGGACGCCGATCTGACGGCGTCGCCCGCCGAGCCTGCAGCTGCGAGGCGCGCCGGCGAGGTGCTCTGCCTCGGGCGATTGAACTGGAAAAAAGGTTGCGAGGTGCTGCTGGATGCCATTGCGCGGCTCCCGGCCGCGACTTTGACCTTTGCCGGCACTGGGGAAGCACACTATGTCGAGTCGCTGAAACGGCGCGCAATGAACCTTGGCATCGGTACACGCGTGCGCTTCGAAGGTCAGGTCGGGCCGGATGCACGCCGCGCGCTTCTGGACCGGGCGCAGTGCCTGGCGTTGCCATCGCGCTCAGAGAATTTTGCGCTGGTCGTGGCAGAAGCAATGGTACGTCGCTGTCCCGTTGTCGTCAGTGAAGCGGTTGGGCTGGCGACGGCTGTACGCGACGCCGGTGCGGGCTTCGTGGTGCCGGACGGGGCGCCCGCCCTGGAGACGGCGCTCAGGCAGGTCTTGGCGGGGCCGGCCGCCGCTGCCGAGATGGGCCGGCGTGGCCGCCGCTACGCGCTCGAACACTTCAGCTGGGAACGGGTTGTGCCGCAGATGGAGTCGCTATATCGCGATGCGATGGCAGCCGCATACCCGGCGCGAAGCCGTGGGCAGAGATCGTGCTGAATTCCATCACCGTGCTGATTCTCACCTTCAACGAAGAGGCCAACATCGGTCGTACGCTCGCGCATCTGGACTGGGCGCAGGACGTGGTCGTGGTCGACAGTTTCAGCACTGACTCGACGGTTGAGATCGTGAAATCCTTTCCCAACGTGCGACTGTTCCAGCGTGTGTTCGACCGTCATGATCTGCAGTGGACCTTCGGTCTGCACGAGACCGGCATCCGCACTGACTGGGTGCTGGGGCTCGATGCTGACTGGCAGTTGACGGACGCGTTCCGCCGGGAACTGGCCGGCCTGGACCCGGGTGACGTATGCGGATTCTTCGTACACTTCGACTTTGCCGTATACGGGCAGAAACTGCGCGGCGCTCTGTATCCGCCAGTCATAGCGCTGTATCGACGGGACGCAACACGCTACATCATGCACGGCCACGGACAGCGTGCGCACGTTAGCGGCAAACTCTCGGAACTGCGCGCGCGCGTGACCCACGATGACCACAAGACGCTGGCGCAGTGGTCGCGCGCGCAGGCCCGGTACGCGGAGCTCGAAGCGCGCTACCTCGTCGCCACGCCATGGCGTGAGCTACCGCTGAGTCATCGCTTGCGGCGGGCCTACGTCGTCATGCCGTGGTTGACTCCGCTGGTGTTTCTCACGGCACGGCGCGGGTTGCTCGATGGTCGGGCCGGGGCGCTGTACGCCCTGCAGCGGGCGATCGTCGAACTGATGATCGCAGCCTTCATGTTGGCGCGGCATTTTCCCGGAGCGCCAGACGCACGTCTCGACTCGTCGGACGAGCGGACGGTGCCGATGCCGCCGACGCCTGGTACGGTGCACTCTGCGGCTGACTCGCCGCCTTCGTTGGACCCGCAGGCACGCGCGGGACGTGAACCGTGAGCCGGACGCGCGAAGGGCGTCCCATTTTGGGTTTGAACGCGTTTCACGGAGACGCTTCGGCATGTGTGGTGCACGACGGCAAGGTTGTTGCCGCGGTGGAAGAAGAGCGTTTCAGCAGACGGAAACACGAAGCCGGATTGCCACGCATGGCGATCGAACACTGCCTTAGCGCAACCGGCCTGAGACCACAGGAACTCGGTTGCGTGGCCGTCAACGCAGACCCACGGGCGCGACGACTGGCGAAGCTCGGATACGCGTTGCGCAGCGGTGGCCGGCCCGCCTTGCTCTGGTCTCGGCTTCGCCACCGGCGTCAGCGTGCGAATCTTGGCGAGGCGCTGAACAACGCAGGACTCGGATTCGCCCGAGACTGCGTAATCGAGCCCGTAGAACATCACACCTCGCACCTCGCGTCGGCTGCGTTGGCTTGCGGGTGGGATGAGGTCGTCGCCGTCTCGATGGACGGGTTCGGAGATTTCGCGAGCAGCGCGTGGGGTGTATGCACGAAGGGGGCGCTCGCGCTACGCGGAGAAGTTCGTTTTCCGCACTCCGCGGGCGTTCTGTACCAGGCGGTCACCCAGTACCTGGGGTTCACCGCCTACGGCGACGAATACAAGGTCATGGGACTTGCCGGCAGCGGCGATGCCGGCGCCGTGCCCGAGCTGGACGACATGGTTGAGCTGCGCCGACATGGCGAGTTTCGCCTTGCGCTCCGCTTTTTCCGCCATCACCGGGAAGCGGTGTCGTTCGTGTGGTCGGACGGTACGCCGAGAGTCGGTACGTTGTTCAGCGACGAGCTGACCGAGCTGCTCGGGCCGCCGAGGGCAGCTGACGAGCCATTGACCGCGCGGCACCGGGACGTAGCGGCGGCGCTGCAGCGCGTCTATGAGAAGATTTTCTTTCACGTGTTAGAGGCTGCCGCGCAATGCGCGCCGGATACTCGACGGCTGGCGCTCGCAGGTGGCTGCGCGCTCAACAGTCTGGCGAATGGCTCGATCCGTTCGCGGAGCCCGTTTGAAGCTGCCTATGTGCCGCCGGCAGCCGGTGACGCCGGTGGTGCAGTAGGTGCGGGTCTCACGGCATGGCTCCGGCGTAACCCGGGTAGCGTCATCGCGCCTGTAGACCATGCGTATCTCGGACCAGAGGTGCATGACGGGCAGATCGCCGCAACGATCGCTGAAGCACGCGAAGCGTTGCAGACCGCCGGGTGCGTGGTCGAGGAACGCGACGACGCGTCGCTGTTCGACGAGACGGCCGCGATAATCGCCGACGGCGGCGTGGTCGGATGGTTCCAGGGACGAGCGGAGTGGGGACCACGGGCACTTGGAAACCGCTCGATTCTGGCCGATCCCCGTCGGGTCGATATGCGCGAGACCCTGAATCGTAAAATCAAGCTTCGCGAGAGCTTTCGACCGTTCGCTCCGGCGGTGTTGGAAGACGCCGCGCATGCGTGGTTCGAACGCGGCGACGCAGTGCCCTTCATGACCGAAGTGGTGCCTGTCAGGCCAGAGCGTCGACGGCAGGTACCCGCGATCGTGCATGTCGACGGTACCGGACGGCTGCAAACGGTATCCGCACGCACCAATCCGCGCTTCCATGGTCTTATAGAAGCGTTTCAACGCAAGACCGGCGTACCGATGCTGCTGAATACCTCGTTCAACGAGAACGAACCGATCGTGACGCGGCCGGCTGAAGCCCTCAGCTGCTTTCTGCGTACTGGCATGGATCGCCTCGTGCTCGGCAATACCGTCATCCGCCGGCGCGGATGACCAACGGCGCGCGCACAGCGTGTTAAGATTCGCGCATGCATAACGCACGGGAAATTCTCGACCTGACACGCGAGAGCCGCGATCTGGCCAGGCTTATCGACGTGTACGAGAGCAACTACATTCGCCTCACGCGGCTCGCCCCGGAGTTGGAGGATATGCGTGGCAATGTCGTGTCCAGCGTGTCTGGTGCGCTGGATCTGTATCTGTCGATCTATGAGCGGAGCCGCTACACGACGACGCTTGGACTCACCTACCGCTTTGCCGAAACGGGCCGCGTGCTACTCGAACCGCACGCCAGGCTGCGCGTCTATCACGATGTTCGCGCCGTCGAACTGCTATCCCACACGCGTCGCCGACGGTCGCGCCTGATCCGTCCGTGGCGTCCGGGTCGTCGCCCGGAGCTCGATCGAAAGTGGGAGATGAACCGCTTCTTGCAGAAGTGGCTCGGCTTCTGTCACCGGCAGGGGCATCTGTTCCTGGCTGTGACCGCCCGGCAGGTGGACGACGCGCTGCTCGAACCCGTCTAGACCCGACGAAGTTCAAACCTTCAGCTGCGGGCCGGAATGGGTTTCAACCGCTCGCTGAGCCGTACCACTGGGAGTCCCATCCGTTCCCTGTAGATGATTTCGTAGGCGAATACGCGTCGGGTGTACTTGCGCGTCTCCGAGAACGGGATGGTCTCGATCCACTGGTCGGCTGCGATCGGCTGAGGCGGTTGCCAGCGTTTGGAACGGTGTGGTCCCGCGTTGTAACCGGCCGTCGCGAGTGCCGGATGCCCGTTCAGCTCCTCCTGCAACTGGGCGAGATAACTGGAGCCGAACATGATGTTGCGCGCGGGGTCCAGCAGGTCGCGCTGACCCCTGTAGCGAACCCGAAGTCGCCGTGCAATCTGTCGACCAGTGGCGGGCATTATCTGCATCAACCCAGTCGCACCGACGGGAGAGCGCGCCTTTGCCATGAAGGCGCTCTCCTGGCGCATCACCGCGAACACCCAGCTCGCTGGCACATTCCAGCGCCGCGCGTTGCGGGTGACCTGCTCCCGGTACTGCAGCGGAAACCGCACGACGACGTCGCCGTAGAGCCGTGCTCTCCCGAGCGTCAGGATCGCGCCGTCGGGCCAGTCCCAGGCGTGCGCGATCTGAGCCGCGGCCGCCTTGCCCTGCTGATCCAGAGTATCCAGGAGCGCGAACCACTCGCGACGCGCGGACACAATGCGTCCGAGTGCCAGTAGCTCCGACGCCCTGGCGATGGCGGGGTCGGCGCGCAGGCGCTTGGCGATCGGCTCGGGCGGCGCCAGCGGCACGTGGTTCAACTTGTACGCGAGGCCCATCCGGTCGGCTGCCAGGAAACCATAAAAACTGCGGTCGTCTGCGAGGCGCGCGAAGATCTTCTCGGCGCGCGTGCGTTGGCCCAGGGCGTCAAAGGCGCGCGCCTGCCAGTAGCGCCAGCGCACTTCGCGCTTTTCGGCCGGTTTGAGGCGCGCATAGGCGCTGAGCACGGCGCGCCAGTCACTGCCGCGGATGGCCGATCGCACGCGCCAGGCGCGGGTGACCTCGTCGGCAGCCTCGTCAGCGAGATTCTCGAGCCACGCCAGCGCCCCAGACGCATGGCCGGTGGCGAGCGAGATCCCGATTCGGCGGCGAACCGCGGCAGTTGTCGCGGCCGGATACTGGTGACGTGCCGACATTTCCTGCCAGAGTTCGGCAGCCGATTCGGCATTCTTTCTGGCGAGGCGACGAAGGGCGTAACGGGTGAGCGGCTGACCGGCGCGGTCCTCCGACGGCGCAAGCGCCGCTACTTTGCCGGGCTGGCTGCGCAGCGCAACCCAGCGTGTCGCCAGCGCCCGGTCGGCGCGGGGAAGTTGCTTCATGAGGTAGCGGCCGAGGCTGACCGACCCCGCATGCATCGCGAGCGCAAAGCGCGCCCAGACGGTTTCAGTATCCAGAACGCCTGCTTTGGCGAGCTGCGCGAAAAGCGGATCGCAAGCCTTAGGTCGCGATTTGCCGTGCAGCCAGAGTTCCCGACCCTCGTCCAGGGCTGCGCGCCGTGTCTTGCCGGTGAGCCGCGCCTCGGCAAAGTAGCACCGTAGCGCCGTACTGCGCTGCGGCATATAAAACTCGACGAACCGGTCCCAATCGCGGCGGTTGCCGAGAACATGCAGGTAGTGCGTCCGGAGGCGTGCGGCCAGCGGAGTGTCGCGCAAGTTTTCGATCGCGTCGCTCACCCGAGCAGCAGGCAAACGGCTCAGGTCTCCCTTCGCCTGCGCATAGTCGAGATATGGTTTGAGAGGGTAGGTCTCGAGCGACGCACGAAGCTTCGCGAACGTATCGAGTTGGCCGGCTTTGAGCGCCTTCTCAGCCTCGAGGTAGCGTTCCCGATCGTCGGCGAGCGCAGCGGGAGCGGGCCTGGCCGCCCCGGTCGCGAGCATGGCCGCGACTAACGCGACCTGGCAGAGCCGCACGGCATGCGCGTTCGACGGCGCTACGCGCCAGGTGGTCTCGACCTGTTCGTGCTGAGGTCGCGTCCGTATCATATTCAAGCTGCTACTGCTCCACGCCGTGGCTTAACCGATCCGGAAACCGCAGGACGGTGCCGGCCCATCGCCCTGGGACATACACAGGTAGACCGACCCGTGACGGATAGCACTCCCGAGGAATTGCTGGCCAGGCGCAGAGACATTACAGCGCTGCTCGAGGTCATGCGCCGGCTGCGCGATCCCGACGGTGGTTGCCCCTGGGATCTCGAGCAGGATTTCGCATCGGTCGCGCCCTATACGGTAGAGGAAGCTTACGAAGTCGCCGATGCGATTGCACGGCAGGATATGGCGGACCTGGCCGATGAGCTGGGCGATCTCCTGCTGCAAGTCGTGTTTCACGCCCAGATGGCTCGGGAAGCCGGGCACTTCAGCTTCGACGACGTCGTCGCTGCAATCGTCGACAAGATGATTCGTCGACATCCGCACGTCTTCGGCAGCGACGCGGTGGTAGACGCGGCCGCGCAGACCGAAGCGTGGGAAGCGATCAAGGCCGCTGAGCGCCGCGCGCAGTTTGACGACAAGAGTGCGCTCGCCGGTGTCGCCCGTGGTCTCGCGCCGCTCACGCGGGCGGCGAAGTTACAGCGGCGCGCGGCGCGGGTTGGTTTCGACTGGCCCGATGTTGCCGGCCCTCTCGCCAAGCTCACAGAGGAAACGGCAGAACTCGAAGCGGCGGCGGCCGAGCTGGATCGCGACGCAATGGAATCCGAACTGGGCGATCTGCTGTTTAGCTGTGTGAATGTGGCGAGGCATCTGGAGATCGACCCGGGCAGGGCGCTCGCGGGTGCCAGCGCGCGTTTCGAAGCGCGCTTCAGGCACATGGAGTCACGCGCAACGGCGGCGCTCGAAACGCTGGATGAACTGGCTCTGGATGCACTGTGGGAACAGGCCAAAGAGGACGGCGCGAGGTGACGGCCCGTGACGCCCGCGAGCGCGTGGAAGATGCGACCGCCGGACCTGATGCACCGCATCGATGGCACCCGGGCTGGTTGCTGCTGGGTTGCGGCGTGGCCGCATTGCTCTGCTGGAGTTGGTTCGGCGGTTGGCTTCGCCCCGGCTGGGACCGGGTCGACGAGCATGTTTTCTTCGCGCTGAACGGTTCGCTTGCGGAGGGCGACCTTTGGCGATGGCTCTGGGCCGCTGCCAATACGCGCCTCAAAGATGCGGTAACGGGAGCGCTGTTCGCCGCTATCTTTGCCGTTTACATCTGGCGCGGCGGCCTGGTGGGAGCGTCGCGGCGTCTGGCGCAAGGTATGTTCGTCGCCGCGTACACGGTCCTGGTTCTGGATGTCAGCAGCAACTATCTGTTCACGTTCGAACGATTGAGTCCGTCGCTCGTTCTGGAGCCGGCGCATCGGATCTACGACGTGATCACCGCTGTCAAGGTGAAAGATGCGTCCGGGAACAGTTTTCCTGGAGACCACGGCACCGCGGTGTTGATGTTTACGGGGCTGATAGCGTTCTTCTGCGGGCGGCGTTACGCGCTCTTTGCCGCGGCGCTGGCGTTCGTGGCCATCTGGCCACGCCTCGTCGCCGGAGCACACTGGTTGAGCGACCTGGGCGTTGGCAGTGCATCGATTGCCCTGGTGGCATTGTCAGTAGCCCTGGCGACCCCGGTTGCCGCGGTGCTGACCGGGCTGGCTACCCGGCTCCTGCGGACGCTGGCAACCCCGTTGGTGCGTTCCGGTTGGCTGCCTCCCGACTTTTGATGGCGGCACCGTCAATCAGCCAGCCGGCTCCGCGGGCAGCCAGACTTCGAAGCTGACCGCATCTGGATCGCTTAGCTGCAGTGCCCGAATGGTGCCGCGGTGGTGTTCGACGATCAGACGCACGATGTAGAGGCCAAGCCCGAGATGCGGCTCCGCATCGGTGCGGTCGCTACGCGCGCGCGACGAGACCATCGATTCGAACAAGCGGTTGCCAAGATCCTCCGGCAGCCGAGCGCCGTGATTCGTAACCGTGATGCGGAATCCCGGTTGACCATGCTCATCTCGATGCGCTTCGAGCGCGAACTCCACAGGCGTTCCAGGGGCCGCGAAGTCGGTCGCGTTGGCGGCGAGTTTGTCGAGCATCTGCGCGAGCAGGTCGGGCGTGCCGGTCATCGGCGCACTGTCCAGGCCTGGCAGCAGCACCAGCTTGTGGTCTGGCCACACCCCAACGTATCCGGCGATGCTCGCCGCGAGCATGCCGGCGAGATCGAAGTGTTCCGGTTCACTTGCCCGGACCGTTTCTTCGATGCGGCTCGCTTCGCTCATACGGGTCAGAATGACCTGAAGACGGTGGATTCCGCTGCGGGCGCGCTGCAGGTACTCGGTGGCCGCCTCCGGCCGCGGATCCAGTTCGAGATTGTCGAGCGAGGAGCGGATCACGGCGAGCGGTGTTCGCAACTCGTGAGACAGACGCGAAGCCAGGCGTTCGAGATAGTGGTTGTAGCCGTTCAGCCGGTCGAGCAGGCTGGCGAAGGTTTGTGCGAGCGCGCCGATCTCATCTCGACCATGAACGGTTTCGATACTCCCGACGACACGCCCGTGGGCATCGATTGCACCGAGTGCGTTGTCGCGCAGTCGGTTGAGACGCCGACTGAGACTCGAAGCGAACCAGGCGATGGCGGCTGCGGCGAGAACGAAGACGACTAGCGTAACGAGGAGCAGTTGCAGTAGCGCATCGTTACGCGCGAGTTGAATGGGTACCGAACTCTCCTCGACCCACACGACCCCCGCGACTTCGGTCTGTGACCAGATCGGATGTGCGACGCTCACGATCAGCTGTTCGCCATCAATAGACGGCTCCCACTGGCTGACGACCTCGCCAGTGGCGGCGGCTGAGATCGCGGGGCTCTCGAGACGGTCTACCGGACCGGTGTCACCCAGTTCCGCACGGCCGCGGCTGCCGAAGGCAAAACTCAGCCACGGGTGTAGACGGGACTCCCGTGGTCGCCACAGGCTGCCGCCCCGTGCCAACACACGACCATGGCGGTCGAGAATCCACACGCGCCTGCCGGTCGTACGGCCAAGCGCCTGGATAACACGCGCGATCGCCTCTGACGGCTGAACGAGCAGGCCGAGCGGTGCTTCTGCGGGGTGCGTCGAGGCGATACGTGGCAGGCCGAAGCGGGGCTGGTCGTTAACGCCCAGGCCGAGTCGCGGACCCAGCAGTCGCCGCGGCAACCGGAGTTCGAGCGTCACCCCGTCGGTATCCGTGCGTTGCACACCCTGGATCCGCAGTTCCTTCCGGGCCAGCGGCTGGCCGAGAGGATCGAGCAACAGCTCGCGCGCGCCGAGCGGTCCGGGGGCCGCGGTATCGACCAGGTAGTGATGCCTGAACCCGTCTGGATCCAGTGTGCGGATGATGATGTGGTCGCCACGCAGCCGATCCGTGGGAGGGGCCGGCCTCGGCGTACGGTCTGGAATGCGCACGAGCAGATAGAAGTGACTCTCGAACAGGCCGAGCGCGTAACCCGGCGTCGGGCCGGGTCCGGCCGTGGGTGTGTCCACCTCCGATCGCCCGGCGACGCGCCACGGTATCGGGGTCAGCCGATTCCCGAGCTTTTCCCAGTCGCTGGCGTAGCCGTCCAACTCGGGTGCCGTGCGCAGGGGATGCGCGTGCATGTCGGCACGGTCGGCGGCCTGTTCAGGGAACAGCCCCGGGCGATCGTGCA
>JBCCEJ010000073.1:0-29637 GCA_039030335.1 Pseudomonadota bacterium
GGACGGCTTGTGATAGCCATCAACGCGGACGAGGACGCGGGGGCTTCCAGGGGCTTCGGTGCTGCAATCATGGCGAGTCTCCTTCGCTTGTGGTTAAGCGGGCGACGCCTGGATTGAGCTTTGCGATAGGGAGCCGCCATGATTGCAGCACCGAAGCCCCTGGAAGCCCCCGCGTCCTCGTCCGCGTTGATGGCTATCACAAGCCGTCCCGAGTGCGTCATGGTGCGCGGCAAGGGTTCGTATCTGTGGGACTCTGACGGCCGCCAGTACCTGGACTTCATTCAGGGCTGGGCGGTGAATGCGCTCGGCCATTGCCCGGCTGAGCTGGTCTCAGCCTTGAGCCGGCAAGCCAATCTGCTCATCTCCCCCAGCCCGGCCCTGCATAACGCGCCTCAGCTGGAACTCGCAGACCGGCTCGCGGAGGCCAGCGGACTCGCGGCCGTTCACTTTGCCAACTCCGGGGCGGAAGCAAACGAAGCCGCCGTCAAGCTCGCACGCAAGTGGGGGCAACTGCATAAACCGGGCGCAACCCAGATCATCACGACGACGGGCGGCTTCCACGGACGTACGCTGGCGATGATGGCGGCAAGCGGAAAACCAGGTTGGGAGAGCATGTTTCCACCGGCGGTGCCCGGATTCGTGAAAGTGCCATTCGGCGACGCCGACGCCGTGGCCGCGGCGCGACACGATGACACCCTCGCTATCATGGTGGAACCGATCCAGGGCGAAGCCGGCGTGGTCGTGCCGCCCGACGACTATCTCCCCGCGCTACGCGCGCTTGCCGATCGGCACGGTTTGCTGTTGATCCTGGACGAAGTGCAAACCGGTATCGGCCGGACCGGAGCGCTGTTCGCACACCAGCACGCCTGCGTCATGCCGGACATCATGACACTCGGCAAGGGGCTCGGCGGCGGCGTGCCGATATCGGCGCTACTCGCGAGCGATGCAGTCAGCTGCTTCGCGTTTGGCGATCAGGGCGGCACGTACAACGGCAACCCGTTGATGACGGCAACGGCCGTTGCCGTGCTCGATACCGTGAACCGGCCTGCGTTCCTGGCGAACGTGCGCCAACGCGGCGCACAGATGGCGAGTGGACTCGGAGATCTGAGTCAGCACCACGGGCATCTCGGTGCGCGCGGCCAGGGATTGCTCCAGGCTCTGCATCTACGGGCACCCCGCGCCGCTGACGTGGCAGCCGCATGCTTCGAGCGTGGCCTGCTCATCAACGCGGCGCAGCCTGATATCGTACGGCTGATGCCCAGCCTCAAAGTCAAGGAAGCGGAGGTGGACGCCGCCCTGCTGACGCTGGGCGAAGTTCTGGCCCGCCTGGGTTAGCGCTTGGACGGGACCAACGAAACGCCACCCGGCCGGTGGCGTTTCGTCCGCGCCCTTCGCGGCCGGCCGACGCGGGTCGGCGAGAGTGACCTCCATGGTGACCAGGTGCCGTGGCTCACCCGTCACGCTGACCTGCTTGTGATCGGAATGGCAGCAACTTGGCTGCGTTGAACCCTGACAGCGCTAGCCGTCGTTCATCGCCGCGATGAATGCCAGCCGCTCGTCATGACCCATGTTGGCGTAAGACGCCGCCGTCCGGTCGGCGATGTCGCCGTAGCGGGCTTTGATCTGCTGTGCCAGTCCGGCGGCATCCCCACGCACGGCGAACGCGTCGAGTACGCTGTCATCGATGAGTTCCCCCATCGCCTCCCAGCGGCCCTGTTTCGACATCTGATTGAGTTCCGGCTGCAGTTCACCGGCGCCAATAGAGTCCAGTACACCCTTATAGGCTGGCGTAGACCCATAGAACGCCACCTGCTGGCGCATCTTGGTCTCCGCTGCCTTCAGTTCGTGCTCGTCGCGTCCGGTGATCGAAAACACCGGATAGACAATTTCGAAGTCTTCGCGCCGCCGTCCCGACTTTGCGAAACCACGCTCAAGCGCCGGCAATGTCGTCTCGCGCAGGTATTTCTCGGTAGTAAAGCCATGTACCAGCATGCCGTCGGCGACTTCGCCAGCGGCTTCCGTCATCAGCGGCCCGACCGCCGCCATGTACACCTTCGGCGCGCCGTAACGCGTATTGGTCGGCGTGAAAAACGGTGTCATCAGCGTGTGCGTATAGAACCGGCCCAGAAACTCGAGCGGCTTGCCCTCGTGCCAGCACGCCCAGATCGCGCGCATCGCGAGCACAAACTCGCGCATACGCGCGGCCGGCGCCGACCATGGCATCGAGTACCGCTTCTGAATGTGCGGCCGGATCTGCGAGCCAAGACCCACGATGAGACGCCCCTTCGCAACGGCATTCAGATCGTGACCCACGTTCGCGATGGTCATTGGCGACCGTGCAAACGCAACCGCAATACCCGTCATCAACTCCAGGCTGGTCGTCTGCTGCGCCGCCGGCAACAACGGGAGAAACGGATCGTGAGCTGTCTCTACCGACTTCACGCCGGCGTAACCCATCTCCTCCAACTCGCGTGCCTCGGCACCGGCTTGGTCGAGGTCGGAGGTGAGCACTGCGTCTACTTTCATCTTGTCAAACCTTTGCGCAAACCAGACGCCGGCAGGTTACTCCAGCAGCGCCCTGTCACGCCAAAGTCGAAACCCCGGACCTGCGAGTGCCTGCGCAAACCGGCGAAACTGCGAACCGGTGGCGGGTGCCGCAACCGATCGGTACGACACGATGTCGAAGTCGCATAAAATGCGTACGTTCGCGCCATTCTGGAGCTATTCGATGTCCCGCGCCTTTCCGACAACCCGCATGCGCCGCAACCGTGCGCAACCATTCTCCAGACGCTTGATGCGTGAGACGGAACTGACCGTAAACGATCTGATTTACCCGATGTTCGTGATCGAGGGGAACGCGCGGCGTGAGCCGATCGATTCGATGCCAGGCATAGAACGCCTGACCATCGACGAACTGGTGCGTGAGTGCGTCAGCGTCTGCGATATGGGCATTCCCGCCGTGGCGCTGTTTCCGAATATCGACAGCAGCCTGCGTACGGCAGATGGTGCGGAGGCCTGGAACCCCGATGGGCTGGTACCGCGGGCCGTGGCGGCCGTCAAAGCCGAGGTGCCGGAACTCGGCGTCATCACCGATGCAGCGCTGGACCCCTACACAAGCCACGGGCACGACGGCTTGCTGAATGACCACGGCTACATCGTCAACGATCCGAGTGTCGAGGCGCTCGTGCGCCAGTCGGCAGTTTGCGCGGCGGCCGGTGCCGATGTGATCGCACCGTCTGACATGATGGATGGACGGGTTGGCGCGATCCGCACGATGCTCGAAGCGGACGGCTACACGAACACACTGATCATGGCGTACGCGGCCAAATACGCGTCCGGCTACTATGGGCCATTCCGCGACGCGGTAAGCTCCAGTTCCATGCTCGGGCAGGGCGACAAGAACACCTACCAGATGGATCCCGCCAACAGCAACGAAGCATTACACGAGATCGCGCTGGACCTCGCGGAAGGCGCCGATATGGTCATGGTCAAGCCGGGCATGCCGTATCTCGATATCGTGAGACGTGTGAAAGACCGCTTTGCGGCACCTACTTTCGTTTATCAGGTGAGCGGCGAATATTCGATGCACGTCGGTGCTGTCGAGCGCGGCTGGCTGGACGAAAAGGTGTTGCTGGAGTCGCTGGTCTGTATCAAGCGCTCCGGCGCCGACGGGATCTTGACCTATATGGCGAAACGGATCGCACCGCAGCTTCGTAGCTGAACGCACCGGCGAGCTGAACCAACGGGGCAGGCAGGATGTTTCGCGCGGCGCGGCATAACTAAGGCCGGGACAACCCGAAAATCAACGTTTCGACGTTATGGCGCATCATACCGACGTAGCTGTCAGCGCCGCTGCCAGCTGGGCCCAGCGTGTCGGAGTAGAGCGTGCCGGACGGCTCCAGTCCAGTCTCGCGCGAGATCTGCTGCACGAGCCGGGGGTCGCTGACCTTCTCGAGAAACAAGGCATTGATCTGCTCGGCTTCGATGAGCTTGATGAGCCCGGCCATGATCTGCGGCGACGCGTGCGTCTGAGCACCACCGAGGCGCGGCGAGACGAAACGAATGCCATAGGCCGTGGCGAAATGCGAAAACGCCCGGTGCCCGGTGATGACGGTGCGACGGCCCGGAGGAAGCGCCCGGATCGCTGCCCGGATCGAACGCTCAAGGCGATCGAGTTCCGCGAGATACGCATCAGCCCGCGCCGTTATGCCGGAACAGGACGCCGGGGACGCCGCGCAGAGCGCGGTGCGGATGTTGCGCACGTAGTGCGCGGCGTTAGCGACGCTGTGCCACGCATGGGGGTCGCCTGCGGTGTCAGGGTTACCGAGCTGCAGATCGCGCGCGCCCGCGCGTCCCGGGGCGGGCGATTCGGACGCGATCAAACCCGCGCTCACGACGACGAGCCGCGCCTCGGCACCGCTCGAGCGCACGAGCCGGTTCAACCAGCCCTCAAAGCCAAGTCCATTGACGAAGACGACACGGGCGGACGCGAGTTTGCGCACGTCCGCGGGCCGCGGTTCGAACACATGCGGGTCGGCACCAGCCTTGACCAGCGTGGTCGTCGTAACCGCCGGACCGCCGACAATCTGCACCAGGTCAGCCAGAATACTGAAGCTTGCAACCACCTGGACCGGCTCCGCGCGCGCCGCGGCCGCTGCCCAAAGCGTCAGGCCCATAACGAGCGCGCGCCGCTTATGTAAGGACTTCAAACTCTCTCACTCAAACCATCGCCCCGACCTCGCGCGCCTACCGCGCGGCGGGGCAATTCGCCGGCTTCCCAGCCAGGTTCATATCTGACTAACGCAAGGTAGCCGATTTTCGCATAATTCAGGCGCACGCCACGCCGTCGTCATGGCGCATCGAGGGAGACCGGGAATGCCCCTGCTGGATCACTTGCGGGTCATAGACGCCGCAAGCTTCGTTGCCGCGCCTGCAGCCGCGACCGTCCTCGCGGACTTCGGCGCCGATGTCATCAAGATCGAGCCGCCGGGCCGTGGTGACACGTACCGGGACCGGTCCAGCCCGGAGCACCCGGCGGCCGACGTGAACTACTCATGGATTCTCGACAGCCGCAATAAACGCAGTCTGAGCCTGGATCTCAAGCAGCCGCGCGGTCAGGCGGTACTGAAGCGTCTGGTGGCGAACGCCGACGTATTCGTGACGAACCTGCCTCTGCCAGGCCGACCGCGCCTCGGCATCGAGTACGAAACGTTGAAAGCGCTCAACCCGCGTCTCATCTACGCGTCGGTCAGCGCCTACGGTGAGCAAGGCCCGGATGCGAACCGGCCCGGCTTCGACAGCACGGCCTTGTGGGCGCGTTCCAGCCTGATGGACATGGTGAGGCCGTCCCCGGACTCCCCACCCGCCCGCTCGCTGCCGGGCATGGGCGATCATCCAACAGCCATGGCCTTGTTTGGCGGCATCATGGCGGCGCTGTACCGGCGCGAACGGACCGGCACGGGCACGTACGTCAGCACGTCGTTGATGGCGAACGGTCTCTGGATGAACGCCATTCAGGTACAGGCGATGCTAAGTGGCGCGGAATACGAACGGCGCCGGCCACGCGAACAAGCCCGCAGCGCACTGCAAAACCTCTATCGGGCCCGGGACGGGCGCTGGTTTCAGCTTGCCTGCACGCCTGAGGACAAGCGCTGGCCGCGTCTGGTCGAAGTACTCGAATCGCCGGCTCTCGCCGCTGACCCGCGCTTCGCAACCACCGCTGCGCGCCATCGACACGCCGACGCCCTGGTCGCTGAACTTGACGCCATCTTCGTGACGAGGCCATGGGCCTGGTGGCGCGAGCGGCTGGACATCGCGGGTGTCGCTTACGGTCCGGTCGGAACGCTCCGCGATATTCCGGACGACGAACAGATGCGCGCGAGCGATGCCCTGACGCCCATCGACCACCCGGGCGCCGGCGCGCAATATGTCGTCAACAGCCCCGTGTGGTTGCGCGACGAACCCAAACGGGCCCCCGGTCTGGCGCCGGAATTGGGTGAGCACTCCACCGATATCCTGTCCGAAGCCGGTTACGAAGACGCGGAGATCGAAAGCCTGCGTGCGAGCGGCGTCATCGGCTGCAGCCAGGAGCAGGACCCCGTGCCCTGAACAGCCATGCCGGCATCCGCATTCCGCCGCGGCCTGCCCGGACAGACCCGCCTATTGGAGTTCTATGCCGAAGTGGTGTGCGTAAAGCGCGTTGTAGTCTTCATCACTCAAGTCGCCACCCAGTTCGACGTACTGTTCGTCGGTCATCGCGCGGCGGCCGTTCAGCAGACCCAACGCGTCTTCGCCCACCGGCCAGCGCAGCCGGTAGTCATCGGTTTCGATGGCTTCGAGAATACTGGCGGCCACCCGCTCCGGTGATACGCCCGCGCGAAAGCCAGCGGAGAACATCTTGGCATTGCGGCGCATGACGTCACGGTACGGGGAATGCTTGTCGTAACGGGTCATCGGCGCTGAGTTCTCGAAAATGTTCGTCATGATGACGCCCGGCTCAACGTTCACAACCCGCACACCGAATCGCACCACCTCGTGCGCCAACACTTCACCGGCACATTCGAGCGCCCACTTGCTGGCCGAATACGCCACCTGGTTGGGCATCGCGAACAGTCCTTCCATCGACGTGACGTTGACGATGCAACCCGAGCGCCGCTCGCGCATCGATGGCAACGCGCGGCGGATGCAGCGCATGGCGCCGAAGTAGTTGGTATCGAACATCGCCTGATGCTCTTCGATGGTCGTGTCCTCGACCGGGGTCGCCCCACCGATGCCGGCGTTGTTGACGAGCACGTCTACCGGGCCCGCGCTTTCGGCCGCTGCGAAGGCGCTTGCGACCGAGGCGTCGTCGGTGACGTCCATCTGCACGACCGTGAGCGGCAGATCGGCGGCCGCCGATTCGAGCTTCTGCGCTTTCGCGAGATTGCGCATACCCGCGAATACGCGATAGCCGTTGGCTGCGAGATGCACGCTGGTCGCCAGTCCGATGCCGCTGCTGGTACCGGTTACCAGCGCTATACCTTGCTCGCCGCTCATGTCTGTTGCTCCCCGTCTCGGAATCGGTATTCGAAATAGCGCGTGCCGGCCACCGGGTTGTATCGGTACGCATCGATCTCGGTAAATCCGAACGCCGCGTAAAGCTGTTGGGCGTCGCCCATCTCCGGCAACGTGTCGAGACGTATGGCGGCGTATCCGGCCGCGCGGGCAAACGTGAGCGCCGCATCCGTCAGGCGCCGGCCGAGCCCCGTCCCGCGCCCCCGGGGCCGCACGTAGAGGCGCTTCAGCTCCGCCACGGCGCCGGGCCCCAGTGCGCGCACGGCCACACACCCGAGTGCACCGGCAGCGTCTGACGCGAGTAGCAAGGTGCCTGACGGGGACGTGTAGTCGCCGGGCAGTGACGCCAGTTCCGCGTCGAAATCCTGAAAATCCAGATCGACGCTCAAAGAGCGGGCATATTCCTCGAAGAGCGCGCGCACGTGAGCGACCTCCGCCGCGTGCGTCGCCGCCTTGATCGTGTGAGTCACACGCACTCGCGAAGTACGCCCTCGTGGTGCCGGCTGCCGCTCTACTCGAGCGGCATACGCACGCGCGCCGTACCGAACACGCGGGTTTCGCCAGCTTCATTCTTGACCGCGAGGTCCATCTCGACGATGCCGTCATCGGTGTCGATATCGGTGACCACTGCGCTGATCGCGAGCGGGTGGTCAGCCATCATCGGCGCGCGAAACACGGTGTCGATCTTCTCGACGACCGCCACCGGCGACCAGCCGTGAATCAGGCTCGTCAGGAACGCCATGCCCATGATGCCTGGCACCAGCGCACCCGGCAGACCCTGGGCACGGGCCTTCTCATGATCTTCGAACCGACCGCTGCCGTCGTAGCCGACGGTGCGCGCAAAGGCACTGGTGTTGGCGAGCGAACTGTCCGGCATGAACGACGTCAGTTCTTCGCCAAATTCAACTTCGTGGATGTTCTGCGCGCTCATTGGTCCGGCTTCTCCCTGATCACCTGGCGGGCATCGACCGTAGCGTAGTGCGTGCCGGCCTCATCGAGCAGTTCGGTACGCGCGACGATGAAAATCATGCGTCCCGAGCGCCCGCTCTTGTCGTAGATATCGTGCAGGTGCGTCTTGCCGGTCAGTTTCGTGTCGGCCCGCACCGGGGCGATACTGGTGACCGCCTTGCCGCCGTCCATCGAAATGCCGCCGAGCGAGGGGAAGTCGATCGGCAACCGGCGCCCGGATGCAAAACTTGCAAGAAACGGCGGGATCACCTGGAAATCGTCACGCGTCGGGTCGGTGAACTCCGGGCGCGTTTCGCCAGCCAGCCGCGCGGCTTCGGCGACCGCGGCCGGGTCGAATTCAAAAGCCTTCGTGTCGTATTCCAGGTTCAGGAACCTGGCTTTTAGTTCTTCGACGTCAACCATCGGGAACTGCACCTCAAGATACAAATGGGGATCGCGTGAACCCGGATTATACGCACGCGGGGCGATGGGTCATGGCGATGGGCCTCATGAACCCGGCCCGCCGGGCAGGCGGGCGCGCTAGACTCGCGTTACGGAAACGCCAATGGACGAGGAATCACCGCCATGCTCTACGAACTGCGCATCTACCGCTGCGTGCCCGGCCGGCTGCCAGCCCTGCTCAATCGTTTCGAGAACACCACGCTCGCGATCTGGGAGCGCCACGGGATTCGACAGGCCGGTTTCTGGACCACCTGGATCGGTGAATCGAATCAGGATCTCTACTACCTGCTCGAGTGGGCGTCGCTCGCGGAACGCGATGAGAAATGGAATGCGTTCCTGGCCGACCCGGAATGGATCGAGAAACGCGCCGCCAGTGAGGCCGACGGCGCGATCGTTGCCAACGTCAGCAATCAGATGCTCGCGCCGACAGCGTTTTCGTCGGTGCAATAATCATTGCCGGGCGGCGGCCGGGCCGCCGCGCAGCGTTGACGATCAGCCGGCCGGTTCCATGATGTGAATGACGCGGTCGGCGAGCATGTCTTTGACCTTGGCTGCATACTCGGCCATGTGCGCAGACTTCGCGTGTGCGCCGAGCGCGGCCATGCTCGCCCATTTCTCGACGACGACAAAAGAGTCGTCGCCCACCTTGGCCTGCATCGGCCCGCCGTTGCCGACATCGACGGTCGCGCCGTATTCGATGCACCCGTCTTCGGCGTGTACGGCCGGCACGTTGGCGTTGAAAGCTTCGAGGACCGCGGCGCGCATGCCGGGTTTGGCGGTGATGAAGGCGAGCACGTGAACCATGGGGCGTCTCCGTTAAAGCGTCTGCGTTAGGTGTAAAGCTCCCACAAGGTAGCAGATGCGTGCGAACAGCTGACAGCCGCGGGGCCGTCCTCGCGACGTGCCGGGTTCCTGACTTCGGCCATTGTTCCGAAAGTTCACCGCTTCGCGCGGAGCGCCGCCGTCGCGGCCTCATCCACGGCCTTGCCGTCGTCGCAAAGCTGTACGCCGTACCGCTCGCGCGCGAATGCCGGAGTCAGCTTCTCGTCCAGCACGTCTTCCAGCACCCGGGCCGGATCGCGGGTCATCGGATCGCCGTAACCACCGCCGCCCGGCTGCACGTGAAGCAGTGACTGGCCGGGCACGACGCGGCGGTCGAGCATCATCTCAGCGGGCAGTGCCTCCTCGGTGTCAGCATCGGACAGCACCGCCGCAAACGGCGTGCCGTCGCCGCCGCCTTCGAGGCCGTACGGCACGGAGCGCACGCGGCAGTTGCGCAACATCGCCTGACCTTCCGCCAGGAAGCGCCACCGCCGGTAC
Source organism: Pseudomonadota bacterium (assembly GCA_039030335.1). Taxonomy (GTDB): domain Bacteria; phylum Pseudomonadota; class Gammaproteobacteria; order HK1; family HK1; genus JBCCEJ01. The sequence goes on from JBCCEJ010000073.1 coordinate 9,784, forward strand.
ACCGACAAGCCGCCGCGGAATTCGCCCGGTCCGCCCGTGTCCGGGACAAATCCGAAGCCCTCCAGCATGACCGGGCATTCGCGCTCGATCATCTCGGCGGGCAGGCTGCGGGTCGCGCCGCCAGCCGCCATCGGGGTAACGCCTTCAATCCCGTCCAGATTGGACCGCGCGCCCCAGCCGCCCGCGTAGATATCGACCAGCATCGCGTTGCTGAAGGTACTGTCGGTCGGGGTGTAGACGAGCAGGTTCATCCCCCCTTCGCCAGCGGCATAAACCCGCTCTGGCGCGGCCTGGGCGATGGCGGCGAAGATCATGTCGATGACGCGCCACATCAGCATGCCGCGCGCGCCGACGGCGCCTGGGAACTTCGGATTCAAAACCGAGCCTTCCGGGACCTGCACGGTGATGGGCGCCGTCAGCCCGGCGTTGGCGGGCGCGTCGGTTTCCAGAATTGAGCGCAGCGCGACGTATACGCAGGCATTCGTCAGGTTGACCGGCACGTTCATGGCGCTGGCGAGCTGCGGGCCGGTACCGGTGAAATCCACCGTCACCCGATCGCCGGCGATTTCGAGCGCCAAGGCGATCTCGACGCCGCTACCACCCAGGCCGTCGTCCTCGAACAGATCCTGACAGACGTAGACGCCGTCCGGGATACGCGCCAGAGCCGAGCGCATGGCGCGCTCGCTATACGCGCGCAACTGCGCGTTGATCCGCTCGAAAGTGTCGAGACCGTGGCGGTCCAGCAGCCGCTCGATACCCGCCGCGCCGCGTCGGCAGGCAGCGGCCTCAGCTTCCAGATCGCCGACCACATCCGACGGCGCGCGCACATTGGCGGCCAGCATCTCGACGATCGCATCGTTGCACACACCGCCGTCGTAGAGTTTCAGACCCGGAATGCGCACGCCTTCCTGAAACAGGTTTTCACTGGCCGTACCCATCCCGCCCGGAAACCGGCCGCCGATATCGGTGTGATGCGCAACGATGGCCGAGAACGCTACCAGCTGGTCGCGCCAGAACACCGGCATGACGAGCACGATGTCAGGCAGGTGCGACAGGCCGCCGTAAGGGTCGTTCGAGGCGATGATATCGCCCGGGCGCAATTTGCCGCCGTAGCGTTCGAGCAGCCACGGCATGACGCCGGCGATATAGCCGAGGTGGATGCCGATCGTCAGCCCCTGGGCGATCAGCTCGCCGTTCGCGTCGGTCAGCGCAGTCGAGAAATCCGCCCCTTCCTTGGCGACCAGCGAGCGCGCGGTGCGCTTCATGGTGATGCCCATCTCTTCAGCGATCGCGGTCAGCTCGTTCTTCATCACTTCGACCAGTACCGGGTCGAAGGAGGTCGTCGCGTCGGTGCTCATGTGCCTTCCCGCTCCAGATGAATGACGCCGAGCGAGTCGGTGCGCGCATGCCAGCCTGGCGGTACGACCACGGCGGTATCGAACTCATCGACGATGAGCGGCCCGCTCCGCCCGGCGCCGCGAAGCGCTTGGCGCGAGCAGAGCGCGGCGCTGCGCACACCGTGCGCCGGCCCGAAGTACGCGTCCCGGGTCGCACCGTCGTTCCCGATACCTTCCAACTCTGCGAATGCGTGCCCGAGCGCTTCGAATCCCGGTGTGGCCGCGGCCCGGCCAAGCCGGATGCGCACGCTGACGACCCCGACCGCTTCGCGGTCGAGGCAATAGCCGTAAGTGCGCTCGTGTTCGGCGTGGAAAGCGTTCGCCAGGGCCGGCACCAACCCGGGCACGGGCAAACCGTCCAGGCTGAGCGTCAACTCGCTCGACTGGCGCGCATAGCGAAGGTCGACCAGGCGCTCGACCACCGCGGTGCCCGGAGGCAGGCCGGACTCACGCCACGCGCGGTCGGTCAGGGCGGCAAACGCGGCATCCAGACCGGGCTCGCCGAGTTCCGCCAACGGCGCCGGCACGCTCTGGACGAAGTCGTAACGTTCATCGGCCAACAGCAAACCGAGCGCGCTGAACAAACCGGGGTGCAGCGGGATCAGCACCCGGGAGATGCCGAGCGATTCCGCCAGCGACAACGCGTGGATCGCGCCGTTACCACCAAATGCGATCAGATCGAACTCGCGCGGATCGCGCCCGCGCTCGGTCGTGACCGCCCGAATTGCGCGCGCCATCGTCGCATTGCCGACCTGATGCACACCGTACGCAATGCCCCGCTCGTCGAGCTCGAGCTGCGACTGCAGTTCGGCGTAGACAGCGGCCGCCGCCGCGCGGTCGATGGGCACAGTGCCGCCGGCGATGGCGTGCGGGCTCATGTAACCGAGCAACACGTTGGCGTCGGTGATCGTCGGGCAGTTCCCGCCGCGTCCATAGGCGGCCGGGCCCGGTTCCGCGCCGGCGCTTTGCGGACCCACGCGCAAAGCGCCGCCGTCGTCGACCCAGGCGATGCTGCCACCGCCGGCGCCGACCTCGGCCAGATCGAAAGCCGGTACCCGCAGGGCGTAGCCATCGCCCTTGCTGAGCCGGCTCGTCAGGTTGATGCCGGCACCCACTTCACCTTCTGCCGTCTCGATGGGCACCCCCCCTTCGATCAGGCAGGCCTTGGCCGTCGTGCCGCCCATGTCGAACGACACGACCTGCTCCAGCTTCAGTGCGCGCGCCATGGCAGCCGCGGCCAGCACACCGGCCGCCGGGCCGGATTCGATCATGTTTACCGGTCGCTCGCGCGTGCGCTTCGCGGACATCACGCCGCCATTCGACTGCATGATGCGTAGCGGCTGGCCGAACCGCTCCAGCGCCCGTTCGAGGCGCGACAGATAACGCGTGACGACCGGCGTCAGATACGCGTTCAGCGCCGTGGTCGAGGCCCGCTCGTATTCGCGTACTTCTGGCAACACCTCGGCCGAGATGCAGATCGGTATGTCGCCCACGACGGCGCGGGCCAGCTCCCGCGCACGACGCTCGTGCGCGGGGTTGACATAGGCGTGTAGAAAGACGATCGCGAGCGCCTCGATCTCGGCGTCGGCAAGCCGCGTCGCGGCCTGCGTGACGGCCGCCTCATCCAACGGCGCGTCGACGCTGCCATCAACACGCAGGCGCTCGCTCACTTCGAGGCGCAGCCGCCTCGGTACGAGCGGCGCATTGCGTTCCCAAAAGACGTTGTAGACGCCGGGACGCGCAAGGCGCCGGATCTCCAGTTCGTCGCGAAACCCGGCCGTGGTGATGACGCCCGTCACGGCGCCGCGGTGTTCCAGCACGGTGTTCGCCGCCACCGTCGTGCCGTGCACGATGGCGCTGACGTCGCCGGCACCGGCGCCCGCGACGGCCTCATCGATACAAGCGCCGACGTCTTCGCCGATCGATTCAGGCAGCGTCAGGATCTTGAAGCGCCACAGCGCGCCAGCGCGTCCGGCCGGACCGACGGCCCCATCGATGGCGACGACGACATCGGCGAACGTACCGCCGATGTCGAAAGCCACGCGCAGACCGGTGACGGATGTCGGGTCAGTGGTCATGGGCAACGCTCACTTGGAGGCGGCTCGCGCACGCGGCGCGCCGAAAAGGTTCAAGATGTACATAATCAACCGATTGCCCCGGGGCCGCCCTCGCATGTCCGCTTCAAACACGTCCGTCGCCAATACGCCCTTTCCGAGCAGGGCACTTAGCTGGCGCTCACTATTGTTCGTGCCAGCCACCCAGACGAAGTTTGTGGCGAAAGCCCATACACGCGGCGCGGACGCCATCATACTGGACCTCGAAGACGCCATTGCGCCCGACCAGAAAGAGGCCGCACGTACGGCTCTACCCGAGGCGGCGGGTCGGATCGCCGCGCACGGCGTACCGATCTGCGTGCGCGTGAACCGTCCCCTGGAGCTCGCGATCGCCGACCTCGAGGCGGCCTCTATCCCGGAGGTCAGTGTCCTGATGCTGCCGAAAGTCATGGGACCTGAGCACGTGATGCTGCTGGACGAAGCAGTGACGGCGTTCGAACACGCACGCGGCCTGCCGGCCGGGGGTTTGCGTTTCATCGCGGTCATCGAAACAGCGGCCGCGCTCGCGCATCTGCGCGCGATCGCCGCGGCCAGCCCGCGGGTCGCCGCGATGGGCCTGGGCAACGAAGACCTGAGCGCCGAGTTGCAGGCTGAACCGAGCGCCGATGCGCTCTACCCGTTCGCGATGGAGGTGGTCGCCGCGTGTCGTGCCGAAGGCATCACACCGTTCGGCACGGTCGGGCCGTTCGCCGATTTCGCCGACCTGGCAGGGTTCCGCGACGGCCTGCGTTACTCCCGTCGCCTGGGTTTTGCGTCAGCCGCCTGTATTCACCCGACCCAGGTTGCGGTGGTTAACGAGGAGTACGGTGTATCGGACGCGGATGCCGACCGGGCCGAAAGGCTGATCGCCGCGTTTGAGGCGGCGCTCGCCGAAGGCCTCGGGGCCGTCGCGTTCGAGGGCATGATGGTGGACCTGCCAGTCGCGGAGCGGGCCCGCGCGCTGTTGGCCAGGGCAGGACGCTCAACAACCCGATGACTCAGCCGCGGTCGCCCGTTTCATCGCGCCGGCCCGGGTGCGTCCAGAGCGCCGCCAGTGCGTCGAGCGCAGTGTTGAGACGCTGACAAGACCATAGCGTAGCGACCACCATGACGACGGGGATCAACGACATCTGTGGTGCGTAAGCCAGATGCTCGCGGCCCGACCGAATGGCGTCACCCCAGCTGAATGCAAACGCAGGTACGAGCCCCAGAAAGCCGAGCGTGCCTTCGATCACGATGGCCGCGACGAGACAATGTACCAGCGCCTGCGCGACACGTACGCCGCCGATGCGAGCGCCCGCGCCAGTCGCGCCCGAGGTGCGTCGGCCACGCATGGTGGCGATGAAACTGCGGCCCAGCTCGAGACCCATTCGCAGCCGCGCCAGGCACAGCGCGACCAGCATCCCGGTCACCCCGCTGCCAGCAAAGTACGCTCCGCAAACGGCGGTCAGCACGAGTGGTAGTGACGCCAGCAGAGACACGCCGGTGTCGAGCCAACGTCCAACGGAGGACGCCGACGAGACGTGTGTGAACGCGATCGCGACGCCCGCCACTACCGTGATCACCGCGGCCGCAATGGCCATCAATACTGGCGGCAAGACGCCGGCCAGCATTCTCGCCAGCATGTCCCGGCCGAGCGCATCGGTACCCAGCCAGTGCCCGGGCTCAGGGCCGCTGTGTAAACGACTGACGTCGATCTCATCAGGGCCCGGCAGTCCGAGCGCAGATCCGGCCAGAGCCCCGAACAGCAGCAGCGAAAGCCATGCTACCGGCAGCCACGCCAGATGCATGAACTGCCGCGCCAGCACATGGGGCGCCGCGGCGGGGGCAGGCGATTCACGGTCGATGTCGAACGTGTTGCGAGTTGTCGCCAGCACGCACCAGGCACCCGCCGCCAGTGCCAGTAGCGGCAGGCTGACGCCCACCAGCACCGGCTGATCGTTGAAGCGGAGCGCGAACAGAAACCAGTAACCGACCCCTGGCAGGGCGTACGTTACTTCCACGATCAGCAGCCCGCCGAGCGCTACCGCGATCGTTTCTAGTACCGGCCCGCGGCGATCCTTTGAAGTGGTCAAATCCCGCGGCCGACGCGTCCACAGAAACCCCCACGTCGCCAGCGCGAGCGTCATCGATGGCAGTGCGATCGCCGACAACCAGGCGCGCGGATCGTCGGCCGGTGGAAACAACACGACCGCCGGAAACCAGCCGAGCCACTCGGAGAACACGAGCGCTACCAACACCGCCGCGGCGAACGCCGGCAGCGCACAGGCTATTTCGGCACACACATCCGCGATGCCGGCGCGATCCGGACGCGCCGGGTCGCGCATCCAAAACCGCAAAAGATGAGCCGCACCGAGCAGCACAGCCATTTGCAGTAAGGCCAGGGTCAGCATCGACAACGATAACGGCACGCGCGCGGCGATGTTCGCCAGCACGGGCAATCCGGTCCGCCGGGAGAAACCCCAGTCGCCGGACAGGAAATCCGCCGCCCATTGCCCAAACGACACATCGACGAGCGCGCCGCTCCTCAGCAGAAAATCGTGTGTGAACAGCAGGCAAGCCGCCAGGAACAGGCTGGCGACGACAACGCGTTCGACTACTTCGCGCATGGCGCTTTCGACTGCGCGCACGGCCGGCTGGTCGCGCCCGGCGTGCGCGGAGAGGGCCTCGGGTATATTGCACCTGGACGACTCACGATCGGGGATGGTTGAACGTGATCCACAAGGAAGCAAGCACAATCGAATCGCGGATGGCGACGCTCGACAAGGCGCGCCTCGAGGCTGCTGCCGAACCGGCGATGGAACCGGAACTGCCGATTATCGACCCGCACCATCATCTGTGGGACTTCCCGAAGCATCGCTATCTGCTGCCCGAACTGCTGGAAGATACCGACAGCGGCCACAACATCGAGCAAACCGTGTTTATCGAATGTGGTGTGTTCTACCGTCGGGAGGGACCAACGGCAATGGGGCCTGTCGGCGAAGTCGAGTTTGCCAACGGTATTGCCGCGATGGCCGCGACCGGACGCTACGGAGCGACGCGCGCAGCGGCCGGCATCGTGGGCATGGCCGACCTGACGCTCGGCGCCGCGGTAGAAGACGTGTTGACCGCGCAGATAGCGGTCGGCGGCGGGCGCTTCAAAGGCATCCGCCACGCGGCCGGCTGGGAAGACAAGACCAGCGACATTCACCTGAGCCATACGAACCCGCCGCGCTACCTGTATCGCGACCATGCTGGTTTTCGCGAAGGCATGGCGAAACTTGGCGCGCTCGGTCTGACCTTCGATGCATGGCTCTACCATCCGCAGCACGACGACCTTCTGGATCTGGCGAGGAGTTTTCCCGAGCAGCCGATCGTCTTGAACCATGTCGGCGGACCGCTCGGCCTGTCGTGGTATGCGAGCCGCAAAGACGAAGTGTTCACCGACTGGCAGCGCACCATGACAGCACTCGCCACGTGCGAGAACGTGCAGGTTAAGCTCGGTGGTCTCGGCATGAAGCTGAACGGCTACCGCTTCGACGAGCGCGAACTCGCGCCGTCGTCGGAAGACCTCGCGAACGCGTGGCGGCCATTCATGGAAACCGCGATCGACCTGTTTGGCGTAGAGCGCTGCATGTTCGAGAGCAACTTTCCGGTCGACAAAATCAGCGGCGGCTACAGCAACTACTGGAACGCATTCAAGCGGCTTGCAAGCGGTGCATCGGCCGATGAGAAAGCTGCCCTGTTCAAACAAAACGCCAAGCGCTTTTACACGCTCTGAACCAGAAGCCGGCGTGTGTGTCTGCACGCCAGCGACGACAGCGGGGTTGGCCGCCGGTACACCCGGTTCGGTTCGACGCCAGCGGGACCAGGGTCGCGCGCCTCAGGAAGTTGCGTTCATCCGGTAGCGTTCCAGCTTCGCCTCATCCAGCGTAATGCCCAGCCCGGGCGCGGTCGGCAGGTCGATCTCGCCTCGGCTGAGGTCAAGCCGCGTCGTTGCGACGGTATCCACCACTTTGAGCGGGCCAACGCATTCGAGCCCTGGAACGACGTTAGAAGACGTGGCGCCCAGCATGATCTCGGCCATCGTGCTCGGATCGAGTCCGAAGCCATGCCCCAGTACCACCGGCAAGCCGGCTGCCTCGGCCGTAGCGATCATCTGCTGGGCCCGCATCAACCCCCCCGCCTGTTTGATACCGAATTTCACGTAGTCGGCGCAATCCGCCTTGATGACATCGATAAGGCTTTGATGATCGCTGATGGACTCATCAGCCATGATCGGCAACCCGCCTTCGCGCCGGATTCGGGCCAACGCTTCAAGATCGTCCTTCGGCGTGGGCTGCTCGAATAGCTGCATATCAAACTGCTTCACCTCGGCGCACAGCGCCAGCGCCCCAGCCACGTCGTACTGTTGATTGGCGTCCATACGCAGGGCCATGGCATCACCCACCGCTTCCCTGACCGCAGCAACGCGCGCACTGTCCTCAGCAACCCCGGTGCCAACCTTGATCTTGGCGGACTTGAATCCAGCCGCCAGCCAGCGCCCGGCCTCGGCTGCGGCTTCGTCCGGGGGCAGCTCACCGATCCAACCATTAAAACGCACCCGGTCCGCCACTGCGCCGCCGAGGAACTGATGCAACGGAATACCCAGACGCTGACAAGTCAGGTCCAGGCACGCTGTTTCGATGGCGGCGCCGGTACCCGGCTGCTCCGGCGTGGCGGCGCGCACGAGCGCCGTTACGCGATGCAGGTTCAACGGATCCTGGCCGAGTAACGCAGGCGAGACCTTTTCGCGAATCGCCTGTTCCAGTTCCGGGGCCGTGTTGGGCGATTTCGCCTTGCTGGACGGATCGATACTGCTGATGCCTGTCGCCCCATCGGAAGCCGTTACCCGCACCGCAATACAGCGCGTCTTGCTCATGGTGAGGCCACCGCTCGTAAACGAGCCCGAGAGCGGCATGTCCACGCCGAAGGTTTCAACTTTCTCGATCTTCAATGACATTTCGTTCAATCCTCTTCGATCACTTGGCACAGCCGCCGGGGCTTGCGCCCGTCGGGTGTATGAATGCTCTCGAACTCAGAACGGCGCGGTGCGCTCGGGCATGGGAGGTAGTGCCGCTACCTGACGGTCGAAGGAAAGGCGCAGGAGTTCATGTAGCAGTTGTTGATGTTCTGACGATCGCGACAGATCCCGGTGCTCCCACGGATCGGATTCGAGATCGTACAACTCGAACAGGTCCTTGCCGTGGTAGCATACGAGCTTCCATTTCCCGCGCCGCAGCATCGTCGCGTGCGTCTGGTCTGGATAGCTGATCGCGCCGAAGAACTCCGTCCGTACGTGTTCGCGATGTTGGTCCGTTTCTCCTTTCAGCACGGCGGTCAGCGACAGACCCTGATTGAACCAGGGCACGTCGAGTCCCGCCGCCTCGGCGAGCGTGGGCGCGAGATCGATGAGTTCCACCAGTGTATCGAGCCGTTGACCGGCTGCGAAATTCGCCGGCCAGGAGATGATTAGAGGAACGCGCACAAGGCCTTCCATGAATCTGCAGCCTTTAAGTACAAGACCGTGATCAGCCAGCGTCTCGCCGTGGTCGCTGCAGAAGATGACTACGGTGTTGTCGCGTTCTCCGCTCTCGTCGAGGTAATCCAACAAGCGGCCAAACTCGTGGTCGAGTTGCTCTATCATCGCGTAGTAAGAGGCTTGCAACTCGCGGTGACCCAGTTCGTCCGGATGTTTCGGCGAAGACTGAAAGTCGACACCGGCGTCCGCGAGCCGCTGCTGGTGATCGAGGTCGCTCTCTTCGAAATGCGCGCCCGGCAACGCACCGGGATCGTATCTGCGAAAGTACTCCCACGGCGCGTCGAATGGCGGGTGCGGGTCGAACGGATTCACACTTAAGAACCACGGCTGCTCAGCCGGTCGTCGGGCACCGATGAACTCGATCGATTTCTCCGTACACCAGTGCGTCTGGTGCAGGCGCGGCGGCACGTTGTCGTTCTCTTCGGTGGGTTCATAGAGTCCGCCGAAAGAACGTAGGTTGGCGCCTTGCCGGTAACTCGCCGGATCGCTGACCGCTCGTTCGGACAGGATGTCCTCCGCGCGCTCGCCCTGAGCGTCCAGCCACGCCGCATAGTCGTGCCCGGGATCGTTCGGCCCTTTGTGGTCGTGGCTGTATTGAAAGTATCGGTAGCCATCTTCAACTCTCGGTTCCTGACCTTTCGCCGGGCTCGCGAGGTGCAGCTTCCCGACCAGCCCACAGTCATATCCGGCTTTCGACAACCGATGCGGCAGCAGCTTGTCCTCGTGGTGGCGTGGAAATAGTTCGTAGCCATTGCCGTTCACGCCGAGCGCGCCGGGGTAGACGCCGGTCAGAAAACTCGCCCTGCTCGGCGTGCAGATTGGCGATTGGCAGTAGGCATGCGTGAACGCCGTCCCGGTATGCAGAAACTCATCGATGCGGGGCGTATTGATATGTGCGTTGCCGAGCGCGCCAATGGTGTCGAAGCGCTGCTGGTCGGTGCAGTACCAGAGTATGTTGGGGCGTTTCATGGTGACGGCCGGCGTAGTGTCTGCATCGGACAATCTAACAGTTTCGAGCCGCGCGGATGCAATCCGCCCGGGCCGGTCGACGGGCGGCGACAAAACCACGGCACGATCGGTTGAGCGCAATATCCATGCGGCGTTTGTACGCTGCTCTCGTTTGGCGCATGTCGCCGGCGGCGTTTGTTGACGCGTCCGTCTGCGTCTTTGCGCCCGGCCGCGACGCGCAACGCGGGAGATTCACGCCCGATCATCGTACAGTGCGCCACTTCGGCAAACACACCTGCGGTTGATAGCAACATGAATCTGGAAACAGTCGAGTACGAAAAGCGCGGACATATTGCACATGTGCGATTGAATCGCCCCGGAAAGTTGAATGCCATGAACGGTGTCATGCACCGCGAGCTCGGCGAGATCTGGGCCGACTACCAGAACGACCCGACGCTAAGGGCAGCGATCCTGTCCGGCAATGGGCGCTGCTTCAGCGCCGGGTCTGATTTGTCCTTTGGGGCGCCGTCCGAACCTTACCGTTATTCCGGTGACTTTCCCGCGGTCAGCCGGACCAGGCGGGTCTACAAGCCGATCGTCAGCGCGCTGCACTCGCACGTCATCGGTTATGGCATGTGGATTGCGATGGATTCAGATATACGCATCGCAACCCCGGACACAACATTCTGGCTCCCCGAGCCGCAGTGGGGCATTGCGACGATACCGTCAGGTTGGTTTCCAAAGATGGTGCCGTGGGCGCTCGCCTCTGAATTGCTGTTGATGGCAGAGCGCGTTGGCGCTGCAAGAGCCTACGAAGTCGGCATGCTGAACAAGGTGGTGGAACCGGAGGAACTGATGCCGGCTGCCGAGGCCGCTGCAAACCGGCTTGCCGAACTCAGCCCAACCGCCGTTCAGGGCATGAAGGAAGCCATGGTGCGTGCCAGTAATCTCGACTACGCCGCGGTCGATCAGATAACCGAGACCATCCAGACCCGCGTCATGAATTCTGCTGACCGCGCCGAGGGTGGCCGGGCCTTCGTCGAAAAGCGCGAGGCGAGGTGGGCAGGAGCGGACTGAGCGACGCGCACTGCGAAGGTCACAGCATGCTCGAGCGCGTCGGAGCAAAGCCCGGCGCGTCAGCTACTGGAATGCCGTGTCGACGGCACGCCGCACCGTCAAACGGGCCGGGTCGTGTCGGTGCCGCGTACCGTCACGCGATGCATGACGCGGCGGTGGCCCTGGTAGTCATTGACGGCCATATGCTGAACGCGGCGATTGTCCCAGAACGCCAGAGTCCCGGGTTCCCACCTGAGCCGGCTGGTGAACTCCGGCCGTATCGAATGTTGTCGCAGAAAGTCGAGTAGCGGCCGACTCTCTGCATCGCTCATGCCCTCGATACGCCGGGTGATGCGGTCGTGCGAAATGTAGAGCGCCGGACGACCGGTCTCCTGGTGCGGGCGCACCAGTGGATGGACCGCCGCTTCAGCCGGTACGTCTTTATCCACCACCTGCCGTTCCATCACGGCTGCGCGCGGGCGTTGCTTGTCGTAGATGTTGACGGTGCGAAGCGGCGCCAGCATCTGACGCATGGCTGGCGATAATCCGTCGTAGGCCGTGTGAAGGCATCCGAACATCGTGTCGCCTCCGGCTGGCGGCACTTCTATGGCGTAGAGCAGCGTACCCATGGCCGGTGTTCGCGTGAACATCTGGTCCGTGTGCCACTGGCCGCCGAACGTGTGCACATCCGTCTCTTTCTTGACGATCTCGATAACTTCCGGGTAACCGTCGATACCTGGCATGTACGGATGGCTGTGTAACTCGCCCCAGTGCTGCGCGAAAGCGCAGAGCATCGCAGGCGTCAGATTCTGCTTACGCACGAACACGTAGCCGTACGCGAGCAATGCCTGATGCAGGTCGGCCCGCATCGCGGCATCGTGCCGACTCAGGTCCAGACCGCGCAGCTCAGCGCCCAGTACACCGGATTGTGGAATCACCTGCATGGCCACCCCCAAAACGCTACCGCCACTTCGGGCGTCGCACGCGTGAAGCTCCGACCACGCTTCCGGCCGCGCCCATATCCGCACCCGGCGAGGACTCATGCACCGGGAATGCGTCGTATCATGGTAAGCCACTCACGGTGTGGTTGTTTGCATCACCGTGGCGCCGGCTATTGAGGCGTCCGGAAATGGCGGCAGGCCGAAGCTGCAATCGCGAAACGGCACAAGGCTGCGGAGGAGAAACGAGTATGGCCCGCAAAGTTCTGGTCGTCGGCGGCACCGGCCCGACCGGCATTCCGATCGTCAATCATTTCCTCGCGCAAGGCGACGACGTCGCCATCTTCCACTCGGGCGCGCACCCCGCGGAGTTTCTGCAACCGGTGGAGCGGATCCTCGGCAACGCGCGGGACGCCGATGACGTCGCGGCGAAACTGGCAGGCCGTGAATGGGATATCGCAATCTGTATGTACGGTCGTCTGCGCGCGCAGGCCGCGGCGCTCGCCGGCAGAACCGGGCGTCTGGTCGGTATTACCGGTCAGCCGGTTTACCTGCATTCCATGCCGCCAACACCGCAAACCCGCATTACGCTGCCGATCCCCGAGCACGCCCCGCGGCAGTACGACGCGGCCGGATATCACGGCAAGGTCGCAGCCGGTGAAGACCAGCTCTTCCAACAGCACGGCAACGGTGATTTCGAAACGGTGATCGTGCGCTATTCGGGCGTGTTCGGCCCGCGCGCGCCGGTCAACCACGAGTGGGCCGTCGTCCGGCGCATCCTCGACGATCGGCCGTTCATGATTCTGCCGCATGATGGCATGGCGTATTTCCAGCGCGGCTATATCGACAACATGGCGCATCTCGTGTGCCTCGCCGCCACCCGTCCCGAAGCGGCCGGGCACGCCTTCAATGCGGGCGACGAGCGGGTCATGAGCGCGCGGCGAGTCGCCGAAGTCATCATCGAAGAGTTGGGCGCGTCGATCGAACTTATCGGTATGCCTGCACAGTTCTGCCCCGGTATCTACCCGTTAGCGGAAAAGTCGAATCAGATTCTGGATCTGTCGAAAGCACGCAATCTGCTGGGTTACCGGGACGTTGTCGACGTCGAGGTGGCGACCCGCCTCACGGCCCGCCATCTGTTCGACGAACCGCCACGGGAAGAAGATCTGCGCCCGGCCGGCCACGGCCGCTTCGACTACGCGGCAGAAGACGAGTTGGTCGAACGCTGGCGGGCGGCGCAGGCACTGATGGAAAGCTGAGCGCGGCGCGGCCTGGATCAGCGATGCTCGTCGCGAGAGACCCGCCTCAGCGGATGCAGACTGCCGCCCTCTCCGATGATGTATTCGGGAAACTCGAACAGATCGCTGGAGAGGGTTGCCCCCGGAACTTCCGAACCGGTACCTCCAACGGTCCCCATCGTGCCGTAAGTCCGCATGCCGAGCCGTGCGCGAAGCACTGGCGAAGCCTCCTCGATCACTTCCTGGAAGCATGACACCCCGGCGTTCTCCTGGGGGCGGATCCACGGAGCGCAAAAGAACGTCGCAACCGAGCGCCTGGTACTGCCATTGCGGTTGACACCCGCGCCGTGCCAGACGCGCCCGTCCAGCGCCAGCACACCGCCTGCCGGAACGTTGACCGGCACGGCCAAAGAAGCGTCAGGCGGCCTTACCTGATGGGCAGCTTCCCAGCGGTGACTGCCGGGAACAACGAGCGTACTGCCCGCTTCAGGCACGAAATCGTCGAGCACCCAGAGCAGATTACAAACGACCGGGATCGGCACAGTGGCCGGTACCTGTCCCTGATCGCGATGCAGTGTCTGCGCCTCGTCGGTGGTACCAAGGAATATGTGGCCGTTGATGCTCGACAGCAGAAAATGTCTGCCCAGCAAATCCGCCACCAGCGCCGTCGTCTCCTCGCGTTCGACGAGGTCGAGAAAAACGCGGCCCTTGTTGACCATGTTCGGGATAAACTGCTTGGCGCCGACCATACCTTTCGGCGCCAGATCGCCGAGCGCCCGCTCGGCTTGCGCCTGCGACTCGATGCGGGCACGAAGCGCAGCCAGCTGCGTCTCGCTCAATACGCCTGTCAGCGCACACACACCGGACTCCAGAAGATCGTGCCTGGCGGTGGCGAGGTCATCCGTAGGCGGCGGCAACGGCAGCGTGTGCGGATAGGGGAGCAATTCCAACGAGGCGTTTTCGGTCATCTTGGGTATCAACGAACGGGCGGGCGTTGGCCGTTGCCGTCACATACTAGCTTCAAAGCGCTACCGGAAAAACGCGCACGGGCTCACCGCTCGGAACGGTCATCAGTCGCGCGGCGCACCCTCAGCCGGCGAACTCAGCAAGTTCCCGGCGTCCGGCCGGAACGAGGCGGTGTTGTTGACGGTCACCGACGCAGGTGCAACGGTTCCGTTTTGGCTCTGCAACTCTCTATCCACCCGGTTCGATTGCGCGTTCTGCTACTGGCTGTGTAGCGTGGAGGTCGATGAGCTCGAAGAAGCATCGAGGGGTGGAGCACCGTGTCTGAAGTCTTGCCGTCTTATTGGAAGAGCCGTGTGGTGGAATTGCGGGCTGCGGGTTTCGACCCCGACGCGGTGCAAATGCGCAACGCCATCATCACAGTCGCGAATCCGTACACGAACGCGCACCGATGCAACAATCGCGTTCAGCGCATCGCCAATCTGATCGTTGAAACGGTAGCCGAACGCGGGGGGCAAGGCCTGCTCGTCGGCACGCCTGCGGTCTCCGACGCGTTTACGCAGGGTAGCGTGAATGCGGGTTACAGCCTCGTCTCGCGCGAACTGTTCGCCGACTGTATCGAGACCGGACACTACGCCCATCATGCCAACGCCATGATCGTCGTCTCGGGCTGTGACAAGACGGGCGCGGCCGCCATGATGCCGCTCGCCCGTACCAATGCCCCGGGACTGGTCGTCTATCCGGGCACCAGTTCACCTGGCCAGGTCGACTTCGAGCCGTGGGCCAGCAAAGGTCGCAACCTCACGATCCTCGACTACGAAGAAGGCCGCGCCGCGCGCGACGCGGGCCGAATCACGCCAGCTCAGCTGGGTGAACTGCAACGCAATGTCATGCCAGGCAGCGGTACCTGTGGGGCAATGTTCACGGCGAACACCATGAGCACGATCGCCGAAGCGATGGGCATGATGCTGACGCGCGGTGCGTCGCACCCAGCCGACTACGACGCAACGAGCGACATCCATGACGACGTGAAAGCGCAGGCGAGCGCTTCGGTAGCCGCGCTCTATCGGATGCTCGAAAGTGGCCTTCGACCCCGCGACATCATGACGCTGGAGGCCTTCGAGAATGCCATCACCACGGCGTATGCCATGGGCGGCTCTACCAATATGTTTCTGCACTTGCCGGCCATCGCGCGGGAAGCGGGCGTGGAGCTGACCATCGACCACATTCAGCGGATTGGGGAGCGCGTTCCGCTCATCACAAACCTGCAACCGCACGGGCCGTACGCGATGGTGTCATTGCACGAGGTCGGTGGCGTGCCCGTGGTGATGCGCGAACTGCTGGACGCCGGGCTGCTGCACGGCGATGTGATGACCGTCACCGGCGCCACGATGGCGGAAAATCTCTCGCAGGTCCCGACGCTTGCCGAACTGGGCGACCAGAACATCGTAAAGCCGGTCAGCGCACCGCTGTCGCCAGCGAACAACCATATCAGCGTGTTGCGCGGAAATATTGCGCCGGAAAGCTGCGTGCTGAAATTGGGCGGCAAAACGCTCGAAGACGGCGAGTTCCGCGGGCCTGCCCGCGTGTTCGACAGCGAAGCCGACACCATGGAGGCCATTCGCACCGACGCCATCAGGCCGGGGGATGTCATCGTCGTGCGCAACGTGGGTCCCGTCGGCGAGCCGGGCATGCCCGAGATGGTCATGTTGACGATCCAGCTGCAGGGTCGCGGGCTTGGCAAGGAGGTTGCGCTGATCACCGATGGCCGGTTCAGCGGCGTCTCGCATGGGATTTTGATCGGCCACATCTCGCCGGAGGCCGCGCGCGGCGGCCCGCTGGCAGCGGTGCGTGAAGGCGATACGATCGTGATCAATCCGCACGACCGTACACTGAACGTCGAACTGGGTACCGAAGAACTCGCACAGCGTCTCGCCGGCTGGACCGCGCCGGATCTCAGTGCCAAGGTACGACGCGGATCGGTACGTGAAAAATACACCCGGCTGGTATCGTCGGCGCACTACGGCTGCGTCCTGTAGTCGATGCTGCCACCCGCCGACAGGCCCATTGGCAGCGACGCCGGTGTGCCCGCGACGGTGAACCATCCCGCGCGCAGCTGGCAGACGTGCGCAATCCCGAAACCTCGGGTCAACCCTACCCCGGAGTCCGCATGAACAATCGTCACGTCGTGTTGAGCAAGCGCCCGAGCGGCGCCGTCACCGAACAGTGTTTTGCGCTGCGTGAGAGCGAGGTGAGCCAACTCCGGGAAGGCGACGTGCTGGTGCGCAATATCTACGTGTCGTGCGACCCGTACATGCGCGGCCAGTTCGGCGGCACCACGTCCAACAAATCCCTGTTCGACCTCGATGCGCCCGTGCCGGCCCGCGCGGTCGGCCAGGTAGTCGAGAGCCGGCACGCGGATTTTGCCGAAGGCGACGTGGTGTGGGGTTTCATGGCCTGGGAACGATTCAGCGTCGTCCCGGGCGGGACCGGCCTTCGGCTCTTCGACCCGGCGCTCGGTCCGATCTCCTACGCCATCTCCGTGCTCGGCATGCCCGGCCTGACGGCGTATGTCGGGATGTTCGACATCGGCAGCCCGCGCGAAGGAGAAACCGCCTACGTGTCCGCCGCAGCCGGTGCTGTCGGTCAGCTGGCCGCGCAGTTTGCCCGCCTCAAGGGTGCGCGCGTCGTTGGATCGGCCGGTAGCGAGGCCAAGGTGCAGTTCCTGCGCGAGACGCTGAATCTGGACGCCGCGTTCAACTACCGGACGGTCAGCTCGCACGAAGCCGCTCTCGCCGAGCACTGCCCCGACGGGATCGACGTCTACTTCGACAACGTCGGTGGACCGGTACTCGATGCGGTGTTGGAGCGGGCCAACGAACATGCGCGAATCGCCGTTTGCGGACAGATTTCCCAATACGATGAAGCGGGGCCGGGTTACGCCATCCGCAATTTCCGCAACGTCCTCGGTAAGCGAATTTTGATTCAGGGCTTCAGTGTCCGGTCACACATGGATCAATTCGATTCAGCTCAAGCACAAATCGCGCATTGGCTAGCCGAGCGTAACGTGGTGTATACACAGGATATTGTTTCGGGTCTGGAACAGCTGCCCGGCGCGTTCGTGTCGATGATGGCAGGCGGTAACCTCGGCAAGCGACTGGTACAGGTGGACGACGACCCGTTCACCAACCCGCTTGCGGGCTGACGCCGCAAAGCTGCATCGCCAACAGTCCCGGGCTCACTGGTGTGAGGAGCTGCTATGAGTGCTGTCGTTGGCTATGACATCCATCCCGTTGGCGAGGTCGCCGGCGCCGAGGTGCTGGGACTCGATCTGAATGAACCATTGGAGCCACCGGCGGTTGACGCCATCAGGCAGGCTCTCGTCCAGCACCACATTCTGATCTTCCGCAACCAGACGCTCGCGAAAGAGGCGCAGCTCGCATTCAGCGAAAAATTGGGCGACCTCGAAGGCCATGTCATTCGCCTGCGAGATGGTGAGAAAGCACCGCTGCTGCACGTCATCTCCAACCTGGATGCCGACGGCAATCCGACTTCCAAGCCGTACTCGCACGGCAACTACTACTGGCACACGGACAAGTCGTACCACGACGTGCCGTCGTTCGCGACGCTGCTGCACGCGGTTGAGCTGCCCCCATCGGGCGGCGACACGGAATACGCGAACATGCACCTCGCCTACGATGCGCTGCCGGACAGCCGCAAGACCGAAATCGCGTCTTTGAAGCTCGAGCACAGCTGGGAGGCGAGCCGTCTGAACACCGGCAACAGACCGGCTACGGAAGCCGAGAAGCGCGACCGCCCGCCGGTGCAGCATCCGCTCGTGCGCACGCATCCAGAAACCGGACGCAAGGGCCTGTATCTCGGTATGCACGTCTCCCACGTGCTCGGCATGCCGGCCGAGGAGAGCCGCGCACTGCTAGACGACCTGCAGTCGTTCGCGACCGAAGAGCAGTTCGTCTATAAGCACGCCTGGCAGCCAGGTGACCTCGTCGTCTGGGACAATCGCAGCCTGCTGCACCGGGCCAGCGCCAACTACGATATGGACCGCTATCGCCGGGTGCTTCACCGCACCGTGATTCGGGGTACGGTACCGTTCTGACTTCCGCCGTCAGAACCGCAACGGCTCGCGCCGCCATTCCCCGAGACCAGTCCGCGGACACGAGTGGGCGCCGGACAGAGAGCAGGTACTCTCTGGAGCGGTGTCCGGTGAGAACCATCCCGAAACCGGCGTCGGAAGTCAGGACCTGACGACCGCCGCACGGTAGCGACTGAATTCAAACTGAGAGAGTACGCATGCGCCAGATTCACTTTGTTGCCTTCCTGCAAGCACAGAACTGCACGACGCTCCCGGCCGCCTGGCGGCACCCGGATGCACGCACGGACACGTATTCACCAGACTACTACCAGCACATCGCGCGCGTGCTGGAAGCCGGCAAGTTCGACGTCGGCTTCTTCGACGACCGTCTCGCGATGCCCGACATGTACAGCGGCGACCATGCGCACACCGTGCAAAACGGCATCCGCTGCGTGAAGCTCGATCCGATCGCCTGTCTGATGACCATGGCTGCCGCCACCGAGCGGCTCGGCCTCGGCGCGACCTACTCGACGACTTACTACGAACCGTTCCACGTTGCGCGCCTGTTCCAGACGGTCGATTTGATGACGCGCGGACGCGCTGGCTGGAACGTCGTGACCTCGGTCAACGACAACGAAGCGCTGAACATGGGGCGTACCGGTGCAATGGAGCACGACCGTCGCTACGACCGCGCGGACGAATTCCTGGAGGTGGTACTAGGCCACTGGGACAGTTGGGACGACGACGCGATCATCGCGGACAAGGCCAACAACCTGTACGCCCACCCCGACAAGGTGCGCCGCCTCGACTATAAGGGCGAGTTCATGTCGTCGCGCGGGCCGTTCACCGTGCCGCGCTCACCGCAGGGTCATCCGGTGGTCATCCAGGCTGGCATGAGCGGCCGCGGCCAACGTTTCGCGGCGCGCTGGGGCGAGTTGCTGTTCGTCGCATACCACGACCTCGAAGTCGCAAAGAAGAGCTACGCCGCGCAGAAGGCCGCCGCTGCCGAGTTGGGACGTGACCCGGACGGTATGAAGATCTGCAGCCTGTTCTACCCGGTCTGCGCCGCCACCAAGATGGAGGCGGAAGACAAACAGGCCGCGTACGACAAACTGCCGAACGAAATGGACCAGCTCTCGCTGCTTTCCGAAGCGCTCAACTTCGACTTCGCGAGCAAGGGCATGGACGAAGCCTTCAGCGATGAAGAGATGCACGGCATCGCCGGTATGCAGTCGATGCGCGACCGCGTCTGGCAATCGGTGAACCGCGCCCCCACCGTGCGCGACTTCATGGAGATCACCGGCCGCGGTCTGTTGCGCGATCCGTGGGTGGGCGGGCCGAAGGAAGTCGCTGACCTGATCGAGGAGTGGTTCACCGCACCCGGCTGCGACGGCTTCGTAGTGGGTCCGACGCACCAGCCCGGCTGCTTCGAAGACTTCGTGAAGTTCGTCGTACCGGAACTGCAGCGCCGCGGCATCTACCGCAAGGATTACAGCGGCAACACGCTCCGCGATCACCTCGGTCTTGCGCGCCCCGACATCGGCGCCTGGAAAACCAGTCTCGACGCC
>JBCCEJ010000074.1:0-29337 GCA_039030335.1 Pseudomonadota bacterium
ACCCGACACTGACGTGGGCTGACATCGGGGTGATCGGCTGGTTGGTAGACGGCGCGGCGATCATGAATCAGGTGCCGCTGCAACGCTGCTCCTACGGACCTTATGCACGTGCGATGGTGCGCATCTGCAAAGAGGAGAGTTTTCATCAGCGGCAAGGCTATGATCTGCTGGTCAAACTCTCGCAAGGCACCGATGAGCAGCGTGACATGCTGCAGGACGCGGTCGGGCGCTGGTGGTGGCCGTCGCTCATGATGTTCGGACCGCCGGACGCGGACTCCGTGCACAGCGTTCAGTCGATGCGCTGGAAGATCAAGCAGATGTCGAATGATGAAGGTCGTCAACGCTTCATCGACCAGACCGTGCCGCAGGCCGACGTGCTCGGTGTGACGCTTCCCGACCCCGATCTGAAATGGAATCCTGAGCGGGGGCACTACGACTATGGTGACATCGACTGGGAAGAATTCTATGCGGTACTGAAGGGCAATGGCCCGTGTAACCGTGAGCGCCTGCAGGCGCGCGTCGACGCGCACGAGAACGGCGCATGGGTGCGGGAGGCGGCACTCGCTCATGCGCGCAAACGCGCGGCACGCGATGTGGGGCGCCATCATGAGCAGTGAACCGGCAGCCACCGACGAATGGCCCCTCTGGGAGGTGTTCATCCGCTCTCAGCATGGGCTCTCGCATCGCCACGTCGGGAGCCTGCATGCGCCCGACGCTGAACTGGCCATGCGCAACGCACGTGATGTGTACACCCGGCGCAATGAAGGCCTGAGTATCTGGGTCGTCAGAGCCGCCGACATCGTCGCGAGTGCGCCGGAGGACAAGGGGCCGCTATTCGATCCGGCCAATACCAAGGTCTATCGCCACCCGACCTTCTACGACCTGCCCGACGAGGTGAGCGGTCTGTGACTGCGCCGGCAGCTTCGGGAGCTGGGGTACTGACCGACGGCGAGCGGCTCAGCCTCGCGTTGCGCATGGGTGACAGCGCGCTCGTACTGGGTCACCGGCTGTCGGAACTGAGCGGCCACGCGCCGGTGTTGGAAGAAGAACTCGCGACCGCCAACGTAGCACTCGACCTCGTCGGGCAAGCCGACCTTTGGCTGCGGCTCGCCGCAACCCTGCTCGACGATGGCCGCGACGCCGATGCGCTCGCCTATCTTCGCGACGGGCCGCAGTTCAGGAACCTGTTGCTGGTCGAACAACCGAACGGCGACTATGGACATACGCTGATGCGTCAGTTCCTGTTCGATTGCTGGCACTTCTACTTCCTCGCCGAACTGGAGAGCGGCGCGGATGCAGCGTGCGCGGAGATCGCTGCAAAGGGCGCGAAAGAAGTGCGCTACCACCTTGAACGCAGCAGCGACTGGGTTATCCGGCTTGGCGATGGCACCGATGAGAGCCGCGTGCGCATGCTGACAGCCGTGGAGCGTCTGTGGCCGTACACCGCAGAGATGTTCGACCTGAGTGCGATGTTCCCCGCGGCAGCTGAACGCGTGTCCCAGAACTGGCGCGCGTCCGTTGCCGCGGTGTTCGCCGAGGCGACTCTGGACGTTCCTGAAGCCGGTTGGGCCCAGCGCGGCGGGCTCGATGGCCGACACACCGAACATCTCGGCCGCATGCTCGCGGAGATGCAGTTCTTGCAGCGCGCGTATCCCGGTGCACAGTGGTGAGGCCGTGAGTACGCAAGGCCATGTCCCCGTGTCCGCTGACGCTGTCCGCGTGTGGCTGGAAGATGTCATGGATCCGGAGATCCCGGTTCTGAACGTCAATGAGCTGGGCGTCGTACGCGATATCGTGTGGTCGGAAGGTCGCCTGCGTGTCGACGTCACGCCGACCTATTCCGGTTGCCCTGCCGCGCGCGTCATCGAAGCGGCGATCGAAGCACGTATACGCGAGGGCGGCATCGATGAGGTGGAAGTGCGCCGCGTGCTGACACCGCCCTGGAGCAGTACCTGGATGCGGCCTGAAGCGCGCGAAAAGCTGCGTGCCTACCGCATCGTTCCTCCCGAGCCGGATCGCGCTGGTGGTACTTTCCCGTGGTCGCGGCCGGCACCGCGGATCGAGTGCCCTGCATGCGGCGCGCCCGAACCCGAGCGCGTGAGTGAATTCGGCTCCACACCTTGCAAGGCCCAGTACCGCTGCACGCGGTGCCTCGAGCCGTTCGAATACTTCAAGTGCATTTGAGCACGGTGTTACACCGCGCCAAAGGTGGGATCGCATGAGCCGTTTCGTCCCGATGACCGTTACCGCCATCGACCGCACCTCCAGAGATGCCGTGGTGCTGTCGCTGGCGGCGTCGGATTTGTCCCCGAACTGGTCTTTCCGAGCTGGTCAGTATCTGACTTTCAGGCAGACTTTCGACGGCGAGGAGATCCGTCGCTCGTACTCCATATGCGCGCCCGAATCGGCCGCGCAGCTCCGGGTTGGTGTCAAACGTGTCGACGGCGGCGCGTTCTCGACCTTCGCCAACGAACGACTGGCCGTTGGTGACACGCTGGAGGCGATGCCGCCCGAAGGGCGCTTTGGGGATCTGCCGGCCGGTGTCGGCGGGACACATATGCTCGGCGTTGCGGCAGGGAGCGGCATAACGCCCGTACTCAGTATCTTGAGCACGCACCTCGAAGCGGCGTTCGAGCATCGGTTCACGCTCATCTACGGCAACCGCTCGTCATCCTCGATCATGTTTCGCGAAGAGCTCGAGGATCTCAAGAACCGTTATCTGGGGCGTCTGAACCTCGTGCATGTTCTGTCCCGGGAACGCCAGGAGATCGAGCTGTTCAATGGTCGCCTCGACGCCTCCAAGTGCGCCTCGCTGTTCGAATCCTGGGTGGACTTGAGGAGCGTTGCCGCCGCATTTGTCTGTGGTCCTGAAGCAATGATGCAAGTGGTCCGCGAAGCGCTGTTGGCACGTGGGCTTGCCGCAGCACAGATCAGGCTGGAGATGTTCGCGCCAGATGGCGCGGCGAGCCGCGCGCGTGCGACGGAGCGACAACGCCGCGAGGCGCAGCCGGCGACACGCGAGCGTACCGCCGAAGTGCATATCGACGGGCGCGTACTGGAGTTTCCAGTGGCAGCGGGCACCGAGACTTTGTTGGATGCGGGACTCCGTGCCGGGGTCGAACTGCCGTACTCATGCAAAGGCGGCGTATGTTCCACATGTATGGCGCGAGTCGTGGAAGGCGAGGTCGAGATGGACGCCAACTTTGCTCTCGAAGACTACGAACTGGCGCGCGGCTATGTGCTGTGCTGCCAGAGCTACCCGTTGAGCGAACGCGTCGTCGTCGAGTACGCCCACGCGTTGTAGCCGCGCCTCCGGAGCGAAAGGGGAAGACACCCGGTTCGCTTCAGAGCTGTTCTGACAATAGCGTGTCCGGGTCTTCCACTTCGGCGTCCGATCGCCGGATCGTACCTGCGCGTCGGAATTCTTCGGCGAGCCTGCCGGCTTCCTGGCGCTGCTCATCATCCAGGGTCGGTGAGACCCGCGAGATGTACTCCACCGCGCGTTCTTCGCCAAGTTCGGCCGCGAGCAGCCACCAGGCCATCGCTTTCACCGGGTCGGCGCTGACACCGAATCCGTTCCCATACAGCGCACCGAGGTTCACCATCGCGGGTGCATAGCGTTGTGCGGCGGCACGTTCATAGTAGTGCCGGGCGGTTGTCGGACTTGCAATGGGCTCAGGGGCATGCGCCAGCAGGAAGGCGACGTTGTACTGAGCTCGCGCATGGCCTTGCTCGGCCGCCGCCCGGAGCAGGCGAATCGCTTTGACCAGATCCGGCTTGGTGCCTTCCCCTCTGCGTACCATCTGACCGAGATTGTACTGGGCTTTGGCGTGGCCCTGGCGCGCCGCCCGTTCCAGCAGTTCCAGGGCGCGCGGCAGGTTCTGTTCGACATCGGTTCCGTTGCGCAGCAGTGTTCCGAGACTGAACTGGGCATTCGCATCGCCATTCAACGCGCCGGCCTGCAGTAACTCGAGGGCTGCCTCGACGTCGCGAGGTACGCCTCTGCCACGATAGAGCAGCAGGGCCAGATTATGGCGTGCGGTACCGTGTCCTGATTCCGCCGCGCGTTGATACCAGGTCACGGCGCTGGCCGGGTCGGGCACCATGCCGAGGCCGTTGGCGGCCATGTAACCGAGCGAAAACTGCGCACCGGAATCCTCCTGCGCGGCCGCTCTGCGCAGCCAGATACGCGCCTCGTCGTAGTCGCGTGGAACACCGCGTCCCTGGATGTAGAAGGAGCCGAGACGGTACTGCGCCGACGCGTCGCCCGCGCGGGCGGCCCGGAACAGCCAGAACGCTGCCTGCTCATCATCGCGAGGCACGCCGAGGCCTTCGGCATACAGACCGGCCAGATAGTACTGGCTGGCGGTGTCGCCGGTGGCGGCGCTGTGACTGAATTCGACGAACGCGCGCGCGAAGTCGCGCGCGTGGAACGCCGCCATGCCCTCGGCCAGATCTGCGCGCGCCGACGTAGCTGCGCCGAGGGCGATGGCGATCGCAATGCCGGCTGCTGCGTGGCGGAAGGTTGTGAGCAAAGCGTTGGCACCTTAACAAGTGCGTGGCGGGTTGTGCTCCATTTTGCCATCGTCGGCGCGCGGTTTGGACCGGGCGAAGGACCGGATTGGCGCGCGCCGACGCGCGTCGACCGGTACGCGGCTGCGGGCCGGCCTTGCTGGTCGGTCCCACGGGTGTCCGCGAACTTGTGACATGGGTCTGGTTTTGCGCGATGCCCCGTGGCGCGCTGCTTGTAGCGCTCTCGCGTAACGCTTAGTCTTTGAGCGTCGTTACGTACGAGTTTTCGGATCTCACGATGCCTTCAGGTGACAACGCGAGCAGCGCGGGCCGGCCTTCGATCTGGCGGACGACCAGCCTGACTTTTCTTCTCGCATGCTTGTTCGCGTGTACGACAGTCGAGGTATCTGCGCGCCCCACTGCAGATGGTGCGAAAGCCTTCATGACTGGCCTGGTCGCGGAGGCCGGAGCGGCGCTCACAGCGTCCGGCCAGACCCTGGAGCAGCGCGAGGAGAAGTTTCGCGACCTTCTGCGCGAGGGCTTCGATATGCCGTTTATCGCAAAGGTTTCGCTCGGCAAGCAGTGGCGTAAAGTCGAGCCGGCCGAGCGCGAGACCTACGTCGCTCTGTTTAGCGAGTTCGTGTTGAAAACATACGCGCCGCGCCTTGGAAAGTTCGACCCCGAACTCTTTCATGTCGACGATGCGACACCCAAGGGCAAGCGGGATATGCTGGTGGCATCGCGGATTGCTCAGCCGGGCGGTGGAGACGTCAAAGCGGGGTGGCGCATCCGCCTGGTCAACGGGCAGCACAAGATCGTAGATATCGTCGTCGAAGGTATCAGTATGGCGCTCAACCAGCGTCGGGAGTTTTCGGCGGTGATCAAGAAAGACGGTGTGGCGGGACTGATGGAACTGCTACGGGCCCGTACGCAGAGCCTTTCGGTCCAGGCGCCGTCGTGACGCGCCGGTATTCGAACGGAATTTGTGCGCAGACCTGATCGCGAGGGTATGCCAACCATGAACATCAAGCGCTTTGTTGCTGGTTTTTTCGTGGTGATCGGTGTCACAGGCCCGATGACCGCTGCAGCCGCCAACGACGACGGTACGTTTGCGCGGGGCTACGCGGCGTTTCAGGCGGGGCGTTTTGACGATGCCATGAAGCTCTGGGAACCGCTCGCCGAGGCAGGGGACGCGCGGGCTCAGTTCAATCTTGGCGTCATGCACGCCGAAGGTCGCGGTACCGGACATTCCGGACGCAATATGCGTAAGGCCGCCGGCTGGTGGCGGCGCGCTGGTGCCCAGGGTCACACGCGCGCGCTGCACAATCTCGCGCTCGCGCACATCGGCGGGGTCATCGGTGGCCAGGACTACGCTCAGGCTGTGAACTACCTGGAGCAAGCTGCCAAGGGCGGCTTTGCGAATTCACAGTACACGCTCGGCAAGATGTACCACTACGGGCTGGGTGTCGTACGCAATTATTCGGAGAGTGCGCGTTATTTCGAGATGGCCGCCGAGCAGGGGTTCATCAAGGCCGCCTACAACCTGGGCAAGGCTTATCGCGACGGACACGGCGTCGGAGTAGATCACGGCGCTTCGGTGAAATGGTTCCGGGTCGCTGCTGAAGGCGGTTACGCGAAAGCCCAGCGTCACCTCGCCCGGCGACTCGCGCGCGGGCAAGGCACCGAGGCGAATCCCGAAGAAGCGCTCATGTGGGCGATCCTGGCCGCCGACCATGGTCTGGCTAAGGCGGTTGACCTGGCACGTAATCTCAGAGCTGCACTCAGCACTGATGCCGTGTCGCGCGCTGAGGCAGCCGCGCGCGCGTTCGAGCCGCGAACGCGCTGAACGGCACACCCTGAGGTCGACGCATGCCCGGGCGCTAGTGGTGGCTCTCGTAGCGCAGCGCCGCCAGCTTTTCCCGTTTCGCCTTGACCATTTGCTTCAGATACGAAACGGTGTGTTTGCCCTGTCGGTCCTTCGGATCGCCGATCTTGTCGATGCGGGCGATCAAGGCTTGAATTTCGTCCAGGAGCGTGCGCTCAGACCACTGTTGATTCATGTACATCGCTGTAACCTCCGATGGGTCCTTTCCGTCGCTGACCCCGAACAGGTTGCGTCGGGGAATTCCATTGATTCTTCCTGAAATATGACATGCGAGATTCATGCCAGTTCTATCAAAGCATGCAAATTGTGATGGAATTTGCATTTTTTCCATTAAGTGTCGTCAAATGTATCGACACACTGACGAAAAACTGTCGCCATGTGACGACGATTCGTCACTGTGAAGTCGGAGTGGGGATTTGAACGGACTGCTGACGGGGCTGTTGGCTGCCATCATCGCGCTGGCCGTCGCAGTGTTCATATGGCGCAAGCGGCGGTCGGCCGGTATGGAAGATTCATCATACGGCCGCTGGAAGGCTGAGCAGAGAGTCACGTGGTCGGGCCGTCCGGTCACCGTCATCTTCGACTACGCGGCCTATCTGCAGGAGCCCGCACGGCGTAAAGTCAACGTGCACACCGTTCAGGTGAGCGCGATGGGCGAGCAAAGCGTGCTCGGCTTCTGCCACGACGGCCAGGAAGATCGCATCTTCAAGCTGTCCGGCATCCGCGGCGCAGTGCTCGTCGACCGCAGCAAGGAAGAGTTGGACGTGGATCAGTGGCTGGCCCGGCTGGTCGCTAACGATACGTTTCTGCCGGACCTGGAGGCCGAATCATGAGCGCACCGCCCACCGACCGCGACAGGCGCGAGGCGCCGCGCCTCAGCGGTCAGCACGACGTGCTGATCAAGGTGCTGCACGCTGATCGAGGGGGCGAAGTAGACGGCCGTATCTACACGTGCGCAACCGACGATATCTCGCGGAGCGGCCTGCGTTTGACTTCCAGCGTGCCTTTCCCGGTGAATGGAAGACTGGATCTCAGACTGCGTGCCGGAACCGAGCAGTTCGTCCTTACGGGGCGGGTCCGATGGTCGTCTTTTGACGGCGAACATCATTCGGCCGGTATCCGGTTCGAGGCCGATGACGGCGACGATGCTGGCAAATGGAATGCCTGGGTAAGTGACCAGGAATGAATTGCGCACGACGCCGCGCCGGGCGCTGTCTGACGTGGTAGATACCGGTCTGTCACACCGCAACGGACCGCGCGGCATGAAGGTCGCCTGAAGCCGAGGCCGGATGCGCCCGCGAGCCGCTCCCCCGATGGTCGACTTTGCGCTGGTCACGCTGCTGCGCGACGCGTACTTGGCAGATGTGCGCGAATGGGTGGCCTACCATCTGCTTCGGGACGTGGGGCTGATCGTCATCTACGATCACGCCCACGCAGACGGACCCAGCCGCAACCTGTCCGAGCTGCTCGACGGATTACAGATTTGGCGTGATGCCGGAGTTGTGGAATTGCGCACCCAGGTATCGGAAGACGCTTGTGTGCTGAGCGAAGACAGCGATGAGGGGCTCACGTGCCGGCCCGACCAGTTTTCCGTTCGGGCTGCGTATCTGGACGCGGCGCTGACACTCCGGACGCGCGCGCGCTGGGTGGGCTTTCTGGATTACGACGAGTTTCTGGATGATGGTTCGGAACAGCCCCTGATTCGCTCGATCGATCGGTTGGGGAGTGCAGACACCGGCGCCTTGACCGTCGAAATGCGCCGCTACGGCGGCTCTGGACACTACCTGCGGCCGGCCGGCCTGGTGACTGCCAGCTACCGATGGCGCGAGAAGCGCTTCGCACTTGCCGGGATTCGTTCCGACGAGACCCGGCGCAGACTGGATACCCAGGGCAACTTCCGCAAGTCGATCGTCCGTCCGGAGGCCGTGGTCTGTCCCTATTTCGGCACTCACAGCTGGCAGTTGCGCAGCGGTTGGCGAAGGCGCGACGCGAGTATCGACGACTT
This sequence comes from Pseudomonadota bacterium, assembly GCA_039030335.1. GTDB lineage: Bacteria > Pseudomonadota > Gammaproteobacteria > HK1 > HK1 > JBCCEJ01. The sequence continues at coordinate 8,403 of JBCCEJ010000074.1, forward strand.
CATCTTGCATCACTACTTCACAAAATCGGCGGAAGACTTTCTTGACAAGTTCATGCTTGGGACTTTTCTCGGGCATCCCCGGCATCACAGTTGGAGAACCTTCGACTTGCTGTGGTCAGGCGACTACCGAGGTTCTACCTTGGAGCGACCGAGAGAACTCGTCGAGGACACGTCGATGTTCCGGTTTCAAGACCGAATCGCAGACGAACTATTGCGGAGCGCTTGAGTAGCCAGCCCGGTTTCGAATCGCGGCAGGCGCAGGTGCTGGTGTATGGTTTCCAGCATCCGACGGCGCGTGCCGTCCGCACTTCAGGAGACGGGTTTGAGTACCTTCTTATTCAACGATGAACAGCGCTCCATCCAGGAAGCGACGCAGAAGCTCTGCGAGCGATTCGATGATGATTATTGGTTGACGCATGACCAGGGCGCCGGCTTCCCGGAGGAATTCGTGGCCGCTGTGGCACGCGACGGCTGGCTCGGTATTGCGATGCCCGAGCGTTTCGGCGGCGCGGGTCTCGGCATAACCGAGGCGTGCGTGATGCTGCAGGCTGTTGCCGAGTCCGGCGCAGGGTTCAGCGGAGCCTCGGCCATCCACCTCAACATCTTCGGCCTCAATCCGGTGGTTGTGTTCGGCACCGAGGAGCAGCAGCAGCGCATGCTGCCCCCGCTGATTCGCGGTGAACAGCGTGCGTGCTTCGGCGTAACCGAGCCAAATGCCGGGCTGGACACGACCAGTATCCAGACGATGGCGGCTCGGACAAATGAGGGCTACGTCGTCAACGGCCGCAAATTGTGGACGTCGAGCGCCCAGACTGCAGACAAGATCCTGCTGCTGGCGCGCACGACGTCGAAGGAGGCGAGCGCGCGCAAAACTGACGGTATCTCGTTGTTCTATACGGACCTCAACCGGGACCACGTCGAGGTGCGCGAAATCGCGAAGATGGGCCGCAAGGCGGTCGATTCGAACGCGGTGTTCATCGACGGCCTGCCGATACCCGAAGAGGATCGAATTGGCGAGGAAGGGCATGGCTTCAAGTACATCCTTCACGGCCTGAATCCGGAGCGCATCATGATCGCTGCGGAGGCGGTAGGGCTCGGTCGTGCGGCATTGCGAAAGGCCGTCGCATACGCAAAGGAGCGTGAGGTGTTTGGTCGGCAGATCGGGTCGAATCAGGGCATTCAACACCCACTCGCAAAATGCTGGGCAGAACTGGAAGCGGCCAATCTGATGGCGTTCCATGCAGCTCAGTTGTACGACGCCGGAGAACCCTGCGGCGGAGAAGCCAACGCGGCCAAATATCTGGCGGGCGAAGCCTGTTTCCACGCCTGTGAAACCGCCGTCATGACACACGGCGGCATGGGGTACGCGAAGGAGTACCACGTCGAGCGATATATGCGCGAAGCATTTATCTCGCGCATTGCGCCGGTCAGCCGGGAGATGATTCTGAACTTCATCGGGGAGAAGGTGCTGGAGATGCCGCGGAGCTTCTGACGCGGTGCCGACTCGACGCCGCTGAGCTACGTCACACCCAGTTTGGTCGATAATGCCGAGTGGCTGTCATGTCTTATGAGCTCTACGGGTGCCGGCGCTCCGGTTCCTTGATTATCGAACTGGCGCTCGCGGAGATCGGCGTACCGTACAGCGTCCATGAGATCGATCTCGAGACGCGCGCTCAGCGTGACGCGAGCTATGCGGCGGTCAATCCGCAGCGGAAAGTTCCGGCACTCGTCACACCGGAAGGGGAGACGCTGACGGAGTCTGCCGCGATCGTGTTGACGCTCGATGAGCGCCATCCGTCAGCCGGCCTGCTTCCGGCGCCCGGAGATCGTCCACGTGCTGAGGCGTTGCGGGTGCTGATGTTCGTCGCCACGGAAATTTATCCGATCGTTGAAATCAACGATTACCCGGAGCGCTTTGCGGTTCACGATGCCCAGGCGCCTGGAGTGCGCGACCGGGCCCGGGAAATCTGGCGCAAGCGCTGGCGGCTCGTCGAGGAGGCCATCTCGGGTAACCCGTTCCTGCAGCCCGACGGCGTGACGGTGGTGGACTTCTACATCGCCGTGGTCAGCCGTTGGGCCCAGCAGGATGTCTGGCGAAAGGCCTATCTTCCGAAGGTGGAACGGCTCACCGCGGCGGTTGCTGCGCGGCCCGTGGCGGCGCCGATCTGGCAGCGTCATCGTCCGCAGGAAACGCCGACGCGGTTTACTGAAGCCTGGTAACGCACCCGGGACCAGCCACGCAGAATGGCAAACCCGCCGTTCGGCGGGTTTCTGTTGAGGGGGAGGGCGAGCCATCTGATGCGGCACGCCCTTTGCCTTTGATGTGTCAGTGAGAAGTCAGAGAACTTCGAAGAGCCCAGCAGCGCCCTGGCCGCCCCCGACGCACATCGTGCATACGACGTACCGCGCGCCCCGGCGCTTGCCTTCCAGCAGTGCATGGCCAACGAGGCGGGCCCCGCTCATACCATACGGGTGACCGATCGAGATAGCGCCCCCATTCACGTTCAGGCGCTCGTCAGGAATGCCGAGTTTGTCGCGGCAATACATGACTTGCACGGCGAACGCTTCGTTCAGTTCCCACAGATCGATATCGTCGACCGTGAGGCCGTGGTTCTTGAGCAGTTTTGGCACCGCGTAGATAGGGCCAATGCCCATTTCGTCGGGCTCGCAGCCCGCTACGGCCATGCCGCGGTACGCGCCGAGTGGCGTCAGCCCGCGCTTCTCGGCCAGTTCCGCGCTCATCAGAATGCTCGCAGACGCGCCATCGGACAGTTGACTGGCGTTGCCGGCCGCGATCGTGCCGCCTTCGAAGACCGTGCGAATCCGCTCCAGGTCTTCATACGTGGTGCCTGGGCGGTTGCCTTCGTCCTTCGCGAGTGTCACGCGTTCTTCGGTCTGTTCGCCGGTTTCCTTGTTGACCAGGATCTTGGTTGCCTCGAACGGTACGATCTCGTCGGCGAACCGGTTCGCCTCTTGGGCCGCCGCAGTCCGCGTCTGGCTTTGCACGCCGAAGTGATCCATGTCCTCTCGTTTGATGTTGTAGCGGGACGCCACGGTTTCAGCCGTCTCGATCATGCTCATGTACGCGTGCTCTGCATTACTCAGCACGAGCGGGTCGCGGCCACGGAAGCCGTTGTTGTGCTCGTTCTGAACGAGCGAGATGGATTCGAGGCCACCGCCGACCACAACGTCCATGCCGTCGTGGACGATCTGTTTGGCGGCGGTGCAAATCGCCATCATGCCGGAGGCGCACTGACGGTCGACGGTCATGCCAGCGACGCCAACCGGAAGACCGGAAGCCAGTGCCGACATCCGGCCAACGTTGTAGCCGGTGGTGCCCTGGGGCATGGCGCACCCCATGACGACATCTTCGATTTCGCCCGGTTCTACGCCGGCGCGCTGAATTGCGTGAGTGATGGCGTGAGCGGCCAGGGTCGGACCTTCGGTGTTGTTGAACGCGCCGCGGTAGGCTTTGCCAATCGGCGTGCGTGCAGTAGAGACGATAACGGCTTCGCGCACGAGCGGATCCTCTGTAGCGTTGGCGAAAGCGTGCATCGTATCAGGCGCACTGCGCCGCCGCCTCGATCGCGGTGCTACCCCAGCCGTTCGAATGTCAGTCTGGCGCGCACTGCAAAGCGTTCCCGCCGCGCGCTAGAGCGGCTTGACGTAATCCGACAGCGCTTGCGGCAACCCCGTGCCCGCTTTTGCCGGCGGACGTGCGAAGCTCCCGGCGTGAGCACCTCCGGGGGAGAGGGTGACCAGCGCTTCAGCCTGCTTGACCGCTGCTTCTACCGGGTCGATAAGCACGGCGCCCGGGTCTGGTAAACCGCGGGCGAGGCCGGCGAGTGGGCCACCGCCCAGGATGACGACGTCTGCGCCGTCTTGCGCGACAGCGGCGCGCACTTCGGCCAGCAGAGGTTCGCGCAGCGTCTCCCGGACTGAAGCGATCGCGCCCATTGCAACATCCGGCGTGCGCAGGCCGGCGAAACGCCGTTCTAGCCCGGTGCGCCTCACGGCTTCCAGATACCACGGAGACATGGCTGGGGTGAATGTCACGATGGCAAAGCGCTCTCCGAGCATCAAAGCGCTCGCCATCGCCGCCTCCGCGACGCCGACGACGGGCAGGTCGAACAGCTCCCGGGCCGCGTCCAGGCCCGGATCCCCGAACGCCGCAATAATGACGGCGTCCACCTTGGACCGCTGAGCGGCGATGGTATCGAGCACCACCGCGCCAGCCACCTGCGCCTCAGCGCGGCACGAGATGTACGGAAAGCCGCTTGGTGCTGTTGATGTCACGATCTCGGTGTCCGCGTTGGCAACCCGTCTCGCCACGGCGGCCATGTCGTCCGTCATCGTGCTGGTCGTATTCGGATTGGTGAGCAGAATTCGCATGGTCTTGGGCCCCCTGGCGTGCGGCTTCAGGATCAGGAGTTCCCCCATCCGTGGTGGCCTGACGTTTGCGCCCGACTGACGTCGACGGATCGGGCAACCGGTTGCGGCTCAGCTCGCGGCGATGCGGTAACACGGCTGATAGGCTGCATCGCCGAGCTTCATCCGTCCTTGCGAACTGAAACTGCCGAGCAGGCTGTCCATTGACTCCATCAGTTCCGGCGCACCGCGCAGCGCGTAGGGGCCGTGCAACTGAACGGCGGTGCGTCCCTCCGGCTTGACGTTGCCGGACACGATGCCGGAGAAGGCACAGCGCAGATTCGCCGCCAGTTCCGAGGTCGGTAGAGCCGGGTCCAGCATGAGATTTGCCATGTTCTCGTGGGTCGGCTCGAACGGAAGCTGAAACCGTCGCGGAATCCGCAACAGCCAGTTGAAGTGCCATGCATCGCGCTCGGCGGTACGAAAGGTCTCCACGTCGGCGATACCGCGCGTCATGGCGTTGGCTACCCGTTCTGGTTCGTCGATGATGATCTCGTAGCGCCCCGCCACGGCGTCGCCCAGCGTGGAACGAATGAAGCGGTCGATTTGCTGGAAGTACTCCGCGGCGCTGGCCGGACCCGTGAACACCAGTGGAAACGGGATGTTGGCATTCTGCGCATCACCCAGAATACCGAGCAGGTAAAGGATCTCTTCGGCCGTGCCGACACCGCCCGGGAACACGATCACACCGTGTCCGGCCCGCACGAACGCTTCGAGCCGTTTCTCGATGTCCGGCATGATCACGAGTTCGTTGACGATCGGGTTTGGCGATTCGGCGGCGATGATGCCCGGTTCGGTAATGCCGAGGTAACGATGCGCGTGGCTGCGCTGTTTGGCATGACCGATATGCGCCCCTTTCATCGGCCCTTTCATGGCACCTGGTCCACAGCCGGTGCAGATATCGAGGCCTCGCAGCCCCAACGCATAGCCGACTTCTTTGGTGTAGTCGTACTCATGGCGTGGAATGCTGTGGCCACCCCAGCAAACGACCAGGTTTGGGCGTTGGTGTGGCAGCAGTACATTGGCGTTGCGCAACATGTTGAACACGGCGTCGGTGGTCGCAGTGCCCGCCGCGGCTTCGTCGCCGGCAATGTCCGACTGAAGCGCCTCGAACTCACTCGCGCCGCGGCAGATGTCACGCAGCACCGCGTAGAGCAGATCACGAATCCCTCGGATCATCTGCCCGTCGACAAAGGCGCTGGCCGGCGCGCCGCATACTTCCAGTTCGATACCGCGAGGTTCAGGAATGACCTCTATCGTAAAGTCCCGGTAGGCATCGAACACGGCAGTGGCGTCGTCCGTGTAATCGCCGCCGTTCAACACCGCCAGCGCGCAGCTCCTGAACAGCGCTCTGGTGCCATTGGCACTGGCGTGCATGAACCGTTCTGCCTCGCGGCGCGACAGATCGCAGAATGTGTCTGTCGGTTGGATGCGATAGCAGGACGTAGGACTGGTCATCGATGGACTCCGTATGCTCGAATTCGGGTCGAGGCTGAGAACAGATCGCCGGGTGCCTGAGAAGATACAGGTTCCAACGCCGCGGAAGATCATCCTTGCTGTCACCGACGGGTCAAATACGTGATCGAAGCTACTTCTGACCGAACGGCCCCGGCCAAAACGCTGCGGCGCCTGTATGTCGACACTGCGGTTGGTCAGGTTCACGTGGTGGATTCTGGAGCGGGCCCGACGGTGCTGTGCCTGCATCAGACGCCGCGTTCGTGGGACGAGTTTCGCGAGATCATTCCACTGCTGGCAACGTCTTATCGGGTGCTGGCGATGGATACGCCTGGAATGGGCAACTCACCGGCACCCCGTGGGAAAGCCTCAATTGAGAACTATGCGCTGGCGGCTGCCGGCGTGCTGGAGGCGCTCGGGATCGCAGAGGTCGCCCTGATCGGTCACCACACCGGCGGCGTCATCGCGGCACGCCTGGCCGCTTCGCTCGGGGGACGCGTATGGGCGATGGTGCTGTCCAGTACGCCGCTCGTCGACGCGGAGGCCAGGCGCGCTCGTGAGCACCGCCCGGATATAGATGGGTACGTCGTGTCCGATGATGGCTCGCACCTAAGCGCAATCTGGTCCAGACGTGCCGCCTTCTATCCATCGAACCGGCCAGATCTGCAGGCGCGCTACACACTGGACAGCCTGCGTGCCCGGGATCCTGAGGAGGGGCACCGCGCTGTCGCGCGCTACCGCATGGAAGACGATCTCGATGCGCTTGTGCAGCCTGCTCTGGTGGTCAGGCACGCAGCCGATCCGTACGCATCGCCCGAAGCGTCAAAACTGGCGGCAGCGCTGGCCCAAAGCACGTTGGTGACGATCGAACGCGGCATGGTCCCGCTCGAGTTCGCAGCATCGGAGTTCGTCGCATTGTGCGAGCCGTTTCTACGCCGATACAGCCCCGGGCTTTCTTGACCAGCTTGTGGATTGAACCTATCATGGGCGGCTAGCAATTCCTCGGTAGCTCAGTCGGTAGAGCGGGTGACTGTTAATCACTAGGTCGGCGGTTCGAGCCCGTCCCGGGGAGCCAAACTCTGAAGCCCAGCTACGCTGGGCTTCTTTCTTTCGAACGGCGGATGGCGTAGCGGGCGTTGGCATACACGAAGCCTTCGCGCCGGTCGTGTTCGTACTGATTGGCGGCTCTGGCCGCCGACCGGTGCGCGGGTCTCAGGGCCACCGCCACGTTGGCTACAATCCCGAGGCGGTCCGCGCGAACGTCATCGCGCCCCGTTGCCACGCACCTGAGCCGGCTGTACGTTGGACGTAGGTCGCAAAGTCGGTGGCTGGCCGTCCCAATGCCTCGAAGACGCCGTTTGCCGGTGTGGCATTGCGACCGTCCAGCACTACAGTAAAGAGTTCCCGCATCAAATCCACCATCGAGGGTGGCAGACCCTGCTGGCGTAGCCCCGCGACAAACGCCTCCACCGGGATCGACTTCAGTTCGATGGAATAGCCGGTAGCTGCACTTATTTCCGCTGCACATTGCGCAAACGTCATCGAGCGCGGGCCACTGACTTCGAACAGGCGGTTGCGGAGCGCCGGGCGGGTCAACGCTGCCACCGCGACTTGCGCGATGTCATCGACGTCGATGAACGGTTCTGGACTGTGGCCCACGGGGAGCATCAGCTCGCCCGACAGAACGCCCTCGACCAGGAAACCCTCGCTGAAGTTCTGCATGAACCAGCTGGCGCGCACGACGTTCCAGTCGAGCCCGCTCGACTGGAGCAGCGCCTCGGCCTTTTCGGCACCGGGCTCGCCGCGCCCGGACAGCAGCACCACATGCTCAACGCCCGCCCGTCTGGCTACTTCGATGAACGCCGCGATCGACGTTTGCGCATGTGGGACTGCCAGATCCGGGTAGAACGTGACATACGCCGCACGCGCACCTTCGAGCGCGGCCGGCCAGGTGTCGGGGACTTCCCAGTCGAAAGGAATACTGCTCGATCGGCTAAGCGGGCGCGTCGGATGGCCGAGCGCTGCCAGGTGGGAATTGACGCGGCGGCCGGTCTTGCTGGTTTTGCCGATGACGGCGACAGGTGCTGCTTTCATGAATGAGGACTCCGTCAGTGTTCAGTGGATGATCTGCCCGCACTCAGCGGGTGTGTGAAGGAGTCTGATGCTCACCGCGTCATCGATAAATCACTGAAAGTCCGCGATACTTAACCCATCATCCTGTGCGCGCCGAGTAGGAACGATGGTCGGCCCACAACTGGTCCTGCCCCGTACCGACGCGCAGCTTCCGACGAGCACCGACCCCTTGGGCGAAGTGCTGCAGCTGCTGCAGCTCGACGGTGTGCTGTACTGCAATGCGACACTCTCCGAACCCTGGGGCATCGAGATCCCGGCTATCGAAGGTGTCATGAACGTTGAGGTCGTAACGTCTGGGAGCTGCTGGCTGGAGCTGGATGACGAGGCGCCCGTGTTCATGCCGGAACGCAGTCTCGCGTTGATCCCACGTGGTCGACGTCACCGCCTGCGCGGCAGACCTGGAGATGCGGTAACCCCACTCGAACAGATTCCGATCGAGCGCGGTGGTGAGCGCGTTGAGATCATGCGCTTCGGTGGAGGCGGACGTAGTACGCAGGTCACTTACTGCGGCGTGCGATTCGACCCATACCTTGCAGCGCGCTTGATCGAGCAGTTGCCCGAACTTCTGTTGCTGCGCGCCGACCCCGATGAGGATGATCGGCTTAACCTTACTGTTGAGGCGACCGTAGGAGCCACGGTCAGGCTTCTGGCAGCGGAGGCCGAGTCGCATCTGCCCGGCAGCGAAACCCTGACGACCCGACTCGCTGACATCCTGGTTATCCAGGCGATCCGCGTCTGGCTCGAACGTGCCCGGGCTGAGCAGCAAGGGTGGATTGTCGCATTGCACGACCGCCAGATTGGCGCCGTGTTGGCGGCGATGCATCGTCGTCCGGAGGAACCCTGGAATCTCAGTTCTCTCTCCCGCGTCGCGGGCATGTCGCGTTCTGCGTTCTCTGCGCGATTCGCCGCGCTGGTGGAAGAGCCGCCGCTGCACTACCTGACTCACCTTCGGATACGGCTCGCCGAGCGGGAGCTCTGCCGATGCTCCGACCCTCTGATGGCGATTGCCGAGCGTGTCGGTTACCACTCGGAGCCGGCCTTCAATCGCGCGTTCAAGCGGGTCGTCGGGCTGCCGCCAGGTGAAGTGCGCAAGCGTTACCGGGAGTCGTCAGCATCGTAACGGTGCCACAGCGTAACCCTGGCCGAATGCGCGCTGACTTCCCGAGGCGTAGGTGATGTCGTCAGTTCAGCCCGTTGATGCCGCAGACAGCTGGTGGCCAAAGCTCTGGGTCACGGTTTCACTCGGCCTGCTCGTACCGCCGCTCGCCTACGTCTACCTTCACCGGCTGGCGTACGCGGCAGCAGCCCTCGCCTGTGCTCTGTTCGTGCTGCTGGCGAGCTTTCACCAGCCGTGGGTGCTTTGGCTTTACCCGGCGTTGGTCGCGTTGCACGCAGGCGTGTTGGTGTCTCAGCTCCGCGAGCCGCTGAAAGCGCGTTGGTTTACCTCGCGCGTAGGCCTGTTGGTGGCGGTCTACGTCTGCGTTTCCATCGTTGCCGGCATCCGTCTGTTCGTCGTCGAACCGTTCAGCGTCGTGAGTGCGTCGATGGTGCCGAGCCTAGAAGTGGGCGACGTGGTACTGGTCAGAAAATGGGGTGAGACCGACATCGAGCGCGGGTCAATCTACACGTTCCGTTTCAACGACAGCGACGTGGTCTACGTTAAGCGCCTGATCGGTATACCGGGTGATACGGTCACCATGCGAGGCAACCACGTGGTCTTGAACGGCGAGTGGATTACGCGTCGAGCAGGTGCACGCGGCGCGCCGGATCTCTGGGAGCGCCTCGGGTCCCGCCGCTACCCGGTGCTCGATCAGTTCAACATCAAGACGGTGTTCGCCCGGCACTTCGAACTCGGGCCGGACGACTATTTCTTTCTCGGCGATAACCGCTCCAACTCTACCGACAGCCGGCTAAAGGGCGCGGTACCGTCCGAGAACATCATCGGCGAAGTGGCCTCGGTGATTCCGAGTCCGTGGTGACAGACGCACGCACCAGGGCGTGCCGGGCACCGCAGCCGGCGCCGGGCGTGGCGGAACTCAGACGACTTTCTCGAACGTCTCCAGGTCCGGATGCGCGAGGTAGGTGCCCTTGGGAGCGCTCGCCTGAGCGTGCGCCTTGCGAAACGCTTCCGACTGGGTCCAGGCGATGAAGGCGTCGCGCGATTCCCAGATGGAGTGGCTCGCGTAGAGCACGTAGTCGTCGCCGTCCGCTACCTCGACCAGCCCACTTTTCAGCAACGCGAACGTTTTGAAGCCCGGGACCTCGTCCAAGTACGAATCTCTCTCGCGCCAGATTTTCTCGAATCCCTCTTCGAACCCTGGCGCGATCTTGAAACGATTCATGGCGATAAACATGCACGTATTCCAAAGGTTTTCATTGGTTGGCAATCCTAACGCAGATGCGCGGTGAGCAGGCTGATTGGGGCGTTCCAAGATGGCTGTCCTCGGATTTGTGCGGACGAATTTGAAGGCCAGTCTCCGACCATGCCTGGCACGCCAACGCGCTACACTGTCGGGTCAGCTTGCACGGGCGGGGGATCGAGCCGTTACTGCACGATATAGGGCGGCCGGCCTTGGCTTGTTGGCGGGACTTTTGAACGGTCTCGTAGCATTGGGTGGCGGGGTTCTCATTACGCCGGTGCTGGTGGCGCGCGGCATCACTCCCGAGGTTGCGGTGGGCACGTCTCTGGCCGTCGTTACACTTTTGTCGTCGGTCGGTTTCGTCGCACATTCGCTATTCGGCGGTTTGGTGTTGGGTCCGGTCCCAATCGCACTCAGCGTGGTTGGCGGTGTGGTCGGCTCGTTGATCGGGTCGCGATTGCTGGCGCGTCTGACACCGCAGTGGATGCTGCTGCTGTTCGCGTTGTTTCAGGCGTTGGTCGCCGTGCGGCTGATCGGGCAGGGCATCGGCATCGGTGGGCTGGAGGCGGGCGTGGTGATGGCGCCCCCTTACTGGGCTTACATGATGTTCGGCGTGATGGCGGGCACGCTGTCGGGAATTTTCGGAGTTGGCGGTGGTGCGCTCGTACTGCTCGGGTTGGCTGCATTCTATGGTTTGCCGGTGGGTGAAGGGCTCGCGATCGCGCTGGCGCTGAACGTGACCAACGCTCTTGCCGGGTTGATTCAACACGCTGGCGCCGGGCGCGTTCTGTGGGCGGAGGTGCGTGTACTGCTTCCCACTGCAGTGATGGGCATTGCAGCAGGGGCGATTCTGGCGCAGTCGTTGCCGGCCGACGCCATGAGAATCTTGTTTGGCGCATTCTTCCTGTGCCTGGGCGCGTTGATCGGCCGGAAGGGCTGGCGACTGTTGCGTAGCGCAAAATCGTGACGCCGTTTGACGTCTACGCTCCGGAGCACCTGCTGCTGTTCTGTCTGGCCGCAGCGCTTGCCGGATTCATCCGCGGTTTTGCGGGTTTCGCTGGCCCCGCCATCGTGAGCCTGCTGCTTGCGCATTTCTTCGTACCCGCCACGCTTCTGCCTCGGATCATCCTGCTCGACTTTTATGCGTATCCGATGCTGCTGCGAAGCGTGCGCCACGGCGCCGATTGGAAACTCTCGATCCCAATGGCTGTCGCTACCATCGCTTTGTTGCCCTTCGGCCTGGAGATCATGCAAACGGTGGAGCCGGCCACGCTGAAACGCATGATCGGCATCGCGTGTCTCGCCGCGATCGCTGTGTCGCTCACTGGCTTCCGGTTCCGACGACTGCCTCCGTGGTGGGTGAACGTACCGGTCGCCGGTGCGCTCGGGCTGGTCTTGTCGTCGACTTTCATCGCACTGCCGCTGGTCACCTACTTCTTCATGCTTCCGCTGTCGGCCGTTGCGTGTCGCGCCACCGTACTTTCATTCACGGTTATGGTTATCCCGTGCATGGCATTCTGGGTATTCAGCAGTGGTCTGGTTCAGCTTGAAGACGTACTGCCAGTTGCCCTTGCGGGCGCGCTTTACTTTGCGATGATCTATCTCGGCAGCCGGGCCTTCGAACGCTCTGGCGGCGCTCACTATCGCCAGGTTGTACAGTGGCTGCTGGTCTTGCTCTCCGGCGCCGTTATGTTCTGACCGGCCGTTGAGTGACTCGCTCCCCGATCATTGGGGGACGCGTCGCGGACCCGGGCGACGGGTAAGCGTTCGTTGTTCCGCGCCGGTGGGTGACGCAGGCGCACGCGGATTGCAGCAACACCGGACCAGCGGCTGGCTCGTCGTGTGGGCAGGAATCATCGAGTCTGGCCCCGTAGGCCCTGGGATGCGCATCGCCCGTTAGCCTCGGTTCATCGCCCGCGACGGCTCTCAGCGATCCCGTGGCAGGCGAATGCAATTGATCGGGTGGATGCCCGACATCTGATCTGGCATTGAGAAGTCGAACATCAGCCAGGCGCGAGTCGGATGCGCCGCGGCTTCTTTCAACAGTTCCGCCACTATTTCGCAAGACCGGGCATCGAGCGCCGCAAACGGGGTCTCCAGGCAATTGCAGTCGGCGCCGCCTGCAAACGCGCCGATCAGATTGAGTTTGCGCGCGCTCCCCATCGATAGCATGAAGACCGGCTTTTCGATGTGGTCGGTAAGACCGAGCGCTTCGACCAGATCGTCTTCAAGCGCCTTGTTCCAACGCGGATACCTGAGACGACGCTCAGCCAGCCAGGTCCGTGCAGGCTGAGCGTTGTCGTGCCGTTCGATCTGGCGTTCCCAGTAGACGCTTGCGCGCGTATCGGCCCGTTCGCTCTGCGCGTCGTCCCGCAGCACATCGAATACGCTCAGTGCCACGCGCTCGTCCTCGCTTTCGACCAGCGTCAAGCCGGTATGAACGGTGAACGGCCGCGCTCCGCGCAGCGTGATGTTCGGCTTCAGGACAGTCACTATTCGGCTCGTTCTCTTCGGTACCAGCCGACTGGGATGCGAACAGCTGACAATGGTCCGAAGCGAGCGCGTCGCCAGTCCCGATTCTCAGGTCTTCGCTACCCTCGTCTCGGTCTGCGTCAGGATGTTCGGTACCAATGACTCGGAGAAACCCGCCAGGAACGTCCAGATGACCAGCAGGCACCAATCCTTGTTCGGTACAACGGCCGTTGCGCCTGACCCGCCGACCTGAGACACCTCAAATTTCAACTGTGCCAGGTTCGGCCACAGCGTGCCGTTTAGCAAGCCGCTTTCGAAGAAGAAGTACAACACGGCGGAGGCGCCCAGCCCGACGGACGCCCGGGTCAGCAGCGTGTACCACGCAAGCGCCGCCTGCAGGTCGTCTTCCGAGCCTTGCGCAGCACGCGCCCGGTACTTAACGAGCATACTGAAGGTCGCCCCGAACAAACCCGAAGCCATCGCTACCAGAAGCCCTGGATAAGAACGGAACAGCGTTAGTTCGATCGCCTGATCGGCGCTTTTCCCTATAAGTACAGCGAGTGACGCGGTCACGGCTGCCAGGATGGTGCACCCGACCCAGAAGTCCCACATCAGGTGATTACGATTCTCGAAGAAGCGGACTACTTTACCTAGCATGGTAGCGTTACCCAAGATTGGAAATTGCACTATCGGGACTCCCGCGTTGCCATTCGTCGCGAGCGCGGATCAGCCACCTGGGGGTCGCAGTGAGCCGAGCTGAAGCCAAACCATGACCGCGAAGATGAAGAAGCTCGATAAGAACAAGAAAGCGAGGCGAGTCGCGTAGCGCCGGGTTAGCACACGGCGCCTGACGCGTTTTTCATAAAACCACTGGATGTCGTTCAGCAAGGTGCGCAATAGCGCGCGGAGATCTTCCTCCGTCACGTCCTGCCTGTGATGCCGTTTTTTCAACGCGTCGACGCTCGCCACTTCGAGCCGTTCAGCCTCGGCGAAACGCCGTTCCAGCTCGATTTCCAGTTGCGCTTTGCTCATGACGCTCGGCATTAACTGCTCGACTTCGTATGCCTGCCTCCACCCTTTCGGGGTTTTTTCCAGCAGGTACTTGATACGGCCGCGGATCTCGGAATTTTCCTGGCTGTCGCCAGCGGTTGATGGCAGCGCGAGATGCGCGACGCGCAAAGTTGTATAGAACTGATCGAGCAGGCTTTCGCTACGCGAATCAGTGCCACGCTTCTGGTTTTCCATGGTTGACTGGTCGGGTGACGTCCGCGTTGGCACTTTCGATTCTTCCATGACAGTGGTCCGGGCAAATTGACGCGTGAGCAGCGGAGCACATCTGGCCGTACACCACAACCTCAATTGGGGTGCAACGCGTGGCTTTGTCCCGCTTGCCGTGCACTGTGCTCGGGCCGCGCGCCGTCGGGAAACGCTATGATGCGCGAGCTCATCCCTTCTCTGTATGCGGATGCGCCGCGGTCTTTCCGGCGTGCGGCACTTGGACAGGTCAAGACGAGATGTCAGACGGACGACTCCCCGGACGCATCGCCCTGATCACGGGCGGAAATACGGGCATCGGTAGCGGTATTTGCGAGGCCTACGCGCGCGAAGGCGCGGCCGTGGCCGTGGCGTGGCACGAAAGAGGTAACGAGGCTGCCGCGCTGGTCGATCAAATCCACGCCGCGGGCGGCGTCGCCGAGGCGTTCGAGGTGGATGTGCGCTCAGAACGTTCAGTGGTCGATCTGTTTGATCGCGTCGGCGCGGCCTTCGGACCTGTAGACCTGCTGGTCAACAACGCCGGCATTCAGCAGGCGCGGCCTCTCGCCGGGATGTCACTAGATGACTTCGACAACATGCTGGCGGTGCACTTACGGGGTGCATTCCTGTGTTCACGTGAGTTCGTGAGGAGACGCGTCGGTGACGGTGCGGCACATATCATCAATCTCTGCTCTCAGCTTGGTTACATCGGACGTGAAAATTACACGGCCTATTCGACCGCGAAGGGCGGCATGACCGCATTCACCCGTGCGTTGGCCCGGGAACTGGCACCGTCCGGCATTCTGGTCAATGGGGTCGCGCCGGGTCTCGTCGACACCGGATTCGATCCGTTGAGTGATGCGGACAAACAGGCGCATGCCGAGTCATTGCCGCTGAAGCGGCTCGGGCAGGTCGCTGACATGACCGGTGCGTTTGTCTTTCTCGCGAGCGACGAGGGGCGCTATTACTGCGGGCAACTGTTACATCCCAACGGTGGCGAGATCATGCCATGAGACTGCCCGACCACGGTCGCTTCACCTATAGCGCGATTACCGAGCGCCCCGACTTCTGCTGGCCCGACGGTCGGCGGCTTGCTGTCTACGTCGCATTGAACCTCGAACACTTTGCGTTCGGCGACGGATTGGGCGGGGAACTGGCCCCGGGTGGGCCGGCGCCCGACGTGCTGAACTACGCATGGCGCGAGTACGGCAACCGTGTTGGAGTTTGGCGCATGCTGGAGGTGTTCGATGCACTTTCGATTCCAGTATCGCTGCTGGTAAACAGCGAAATCTATTCGCACTGTCCGCAAGTCGTGGCGGCGTTTCGTGCCCGCGGTGACGAGGTTGTCGGACATGGCCGCAGCAACGCCGAACGCCAGGGCACACTCGCGGAGGGCGACGAGCGAACTCTC
This sequence comes from Pseudomonadota bacterium, assembly GCA_039030335.1. Taxonomy (GTDB): domain Bacteria; phylum Pseudomonadota; class Gammaproteobacteria; order HK1; family HK1; genus JBCCEJ01. The sequence continues at coordinate 23,916 of JBCCEJ010000074.1, forward strand.
ATCGAGGAGGCGAGCAGGGTCATTGCCACGCATGAGGGCAAGCCGCCGGATGGGTGGCTGGGCCCGTGGATTTCCGAGAGCCATTCGACGCCCGACCTGCTGCACGAGCAGGGCTTCGGCTACGTGCTGGACTGGTGCCATGACGACCAGCCAACCTGGCTGCGTACGCGTACGGGTCGCATCTTGTCCGTGCCGTACCCACAGGAGCTGAATGACATACCGGCGATCATGGTGAGGCGCGCCTCGGCCCATGAGTTCGCAGACATGATCATCGATCAATTCGAGGAGATGCGCAGTCAGGCCGAGTCGCAACCGTTGGTAATGGGCATCGCGTTGCACGCATACCTGGTGGGCCAACCGTTTCGGCTACGTGCGTTGCGCCGCGCGCTCGAGGTACTGGCGGAGCGGCGCGATGAGATCTGGCTAACGACTTCCGGGGCTATCGCGCGCCACTACGCCAGACTTGGTCTCGGCGCCTGACGCCGATCAAAGGTGCTAGCCGCGCGCCGGTGCGATCGGCTTGACCGCGATCACACCGAGATCGCCGCGCGCGAACACCAGCGCACCACACGATGCGAGGCGCGTTCGGGTCGCCTCGGAAACTGTCACGAGGTATTGCGCAGGGAATTCACCAAGGCGTGCGCAGTCGCCGGCAAACAGTGATTCGCGCCAGCGGACAATGCGGTACCAGCGGTGGATGTCCGCCGGCGCGGTGGGGGCGAATTTGAAGTGCGCCAGCGTGGGGCGCCCGATGTGCCGTTCGAAGGCCATCCATCCTTCGTTCCATCGCGTTTCGTGATTCGGTTCAACGACGATGACGTCCGCTTCGTCCGTCTCTTGTTTGATCCAGTCGATCAGCGCGAGGATTTGCGGTGAAGGCGGCATCGGCAGCATCGGAACGGCCTGCGTGAGCGTCGTATAGCTGGTCAGCACCAGTTTTGGCGCCGCGTAGCCCAGTACCGCCGTCAGAGCGATGACACCGAAGCACGCTGGCGCGCGGTCGCGCAGCAGCCGTTCAATCTGCCGGGCCGCGAGCAACAGCGTCAGCAACAACAGGAGCGCGTTGGGACGAAACAGGTAAAACGGCGCGAGCACATGAGTGTGCCGGTCAAACCATGCGACCACGAACGCAGCCAGCAGATATGCGTAGCCCGCCACCAGCCAGCGGCGCAGGTAGTCTTGTTGTGCATCGAAGTCCGATCGCAACAGAACGAGCGCAACGCCCGTGGCTGTCAACGCCGCCGCACCGGGGAAATAGCTGACCGGTGCTACGAACGGCGCCACATGGTGCGGAACGCGGAATTCGGCGTAGATCTGATTGATCGTCAGGTCGAGCGGCGTCAACTCGGGCACGTTCAGTTGCTCGACGATAATGAGCCCCGCGAGCGGCGCGATCATCACGACGTAGATGCCCGCGTAGCGTAAGACGCGTTGCCCGCTGGTGCCGTGCAAGAACATCAACAGCCAGACCGCGAGCGTCCAGAATCCGCCTACGAGAAAATGCAGCGCGGTCGCGAGTATCAGCCAGATGGTTGCCCAGCCGGGCGAACGCCGGGTAACGGCCGCGATCGCGAGCATTGCAAAGGCGTAGGCGAAGGTCTTGGGCTCCGCACTCCCATAGATCCAGGCGCTCGCAACAAATGATTGGCCGGACGCCAGAAACACGACGAGTGCCAGTCCGGTAGCGGCAGGCGACAGTGTCCACGCTTGCGCGAGCCGCACCAGCGCCGCCATGGAAGCCACTAGGGCTAGTGCCCGTGCGATGACGAGGGCCCAGTCGAACCCCACCGCGTCAACGATTCTCCCGAGCACCGCGTACGTGACGATACGCGCACGGCCCGTATCGAATACCGCGCTGTTCGCCGCTAACGGCTCATCTGTGACGATGCGCCACGCGAGATCGAAGTTGTTGATTTCGTTCGAATGCCAGCTGGTCGGGGCGAGCACACCAATCAGCAATATGCCTACCGTGCAGGCCGCCCAGCCAGAGTGACTGACGCTGTAGGCCGCGCCGACGCGGCCGGCCAGTCTGGTGAGCCACGCGTGCAACGAACCGGCAAACGCTGTTATCGGCACCATTCAAAGACGAGGGAGCGCCCGCACGTTCCGGACGCGCCGTCAGTCCTGGTCACACGGCTAAGCATCAGGCGGCTTGCTTGGCCTTTGGCTTGCGCATGCCGAAATGCCAGCTGAAGAAAACCGTCAGTGCCAGGAAGAACAGGGCGATGGGACTCTGGAACAGGACGCTCAAGTCATTGCTGTTCATCAAGACCGCCTGGCGGAGCGCAATTTCGAAGTCGTCGCCCAACAGGAACCCGATCACAAGGCACACGATCGAGAAGCCGCCTTTGCGCATCAGGAAGCCGAGTAATGTGAATACGAACAGCAGCGCCACGTCGAACATCGAATTCGAGGGAATGTAGACACCGATGACACAGAGCACGATGACCGTCGGCAGAATGACGTGCTTGGGAATGCGTACGAACTGGACCCAGATGCGGATGCCCAGCCGGCCGATGATGAGGTGCGCGATATTGGCCATCAGCATCGACGCGAAGATGCTGTAGATGAGGACTCCGTGTTCGCGAATCATCAGCGGACCGGGTACCACACCGTGAATCTCAAATGCGCCGATCAGCACCGCGGCGGCAACATTGCCTGGAATGCCAAGCGCGATCGTCGGAATCAGGTTGGAACCTACCACCGCACTGTTGGCTGCCTCGGTCGCCTGGATGCCCTCGAGTTCGCCGGTGCCGAATTTGTCGCCATTTGGTGAGGCGCGTTTCGCGGCCCCGTATCCCAGGAACGCGGCGAGGGTTACGCCAAGTCCTGGCAACATGCCGATGCCAGTACCGATGAAGGCCGAGCGCAGCAGTGTTTTCCATTTGCTCCAGAACTCCCAAGCGCCCAGACGGTTCTCTTCCTTGAACTCGGCTGAGGAACGGAGCTTGGTTGCCTCCAGAGCCTTTTCTTTGCGGAGGTCGAACAGTTGAGAGACGATGGAACTCAGAGCGAGCGTGCCGATCGCGAACGGCAGCAACGGAATACCGTCGAACAACTCGACGGCTTCGAACGTCATGCGCTCCGTGCTGTCGACCGGGTCGAGGCCCCAGGTGCTCAGGAATACGCCCAGCGCGGCGGCCAGGATCCCCTTGACGAGAGACTTGCCTGCCAGCGCAGCGATCATCGTGAACGAAAACAGGATGATCGAGGTGAATTCGATCGGGCCGAACTTGAGCGCGATCGCGGCGATCGGCGCGGCCAGCAGGATCAGCATGATGTCCGAGAAGGTATCGCCACAAACCGACGAGTAGAGCGCCGTTTTCATGGCCTTTTCGGGCTTGCCTTTACTCGCGAGCGGATATCCATCCATCGCGGTTGCCGCGGCTTCCGGCGTCCCAGGCGCATTGATCAGGATCGCGGGAATCGCACCGCCTGAGGTGCCGCCCTTGTTGATGCCAACGAGGAACGCAATGGCTGCGAGCGGCGAGAAATAAAATGTAATGGGCACCAGCACGGCCAACGCCGTGACGCTGCCGAGGCCGGGCAGAACGCCGAAGATAATCCCGAGCGTCACGCCCGCGCAGATGAACAGCATGTTCTGCCAGGTGAAGGCGGCTTCGAAGCCGCCGGCCATCATGGTCATGATTTCCATCAGTCAGTTTCCCCTGGAATCAGCGCCAGATGGCGGGCATTTCAGTCGTGAAGAAGTACCAGGCGGCTTGCGACAGCACGATCGGCATCAACACGGAATTCAAAGCAATAGACAGCGGCTTGCGCACGCCGACGTACAACATGATCGCGGCCAGCAGTAAAGTCATGGAAGGTTCGAAACCCACGTGGACGATGAGGTACCACGCGATCGTCGAGCCGACCGCCCAGATGAGACCGTTCAGCAGCACGCGTCCATCGATGCCGGTGGCCTCAGATCCGAACTCATCGTCGAGTTGGTCCCCCGTTGGCGGGCCTTGCCGCCACGCGTGAAAGGCCATCAAAACCGACATGATGAGCCCGGTACCAACGGCGATCATCGGGATCAGTCCGGGCGAGATGTCGTCTTCACTGGTGGGCGGGACGACGTTGGCGGGAATGAACCAGAACAGGCAATAGATGCAGACCGGGATCAGCAGCAGACCTGTGTACAGATGGGTGTTTCTCACGCAACCAGTCTCCGCGCGGCCAGCCTCAGAGGACTTGCCCGTGGTCTAAAACAAATGCCGGCAACCGCTGATGCAGTTGCCGGCGTGATGCACGCGTTGGCCCGGGCATGCCCCGGGCGCGTGTTTATTTGATGGCTTCGAGAACGCCTTCGAGGCTTGTGGTCGTATCGGCCGCAAGCTTCGTCAAATCCGCGCCTGCCACATAGGCTTTCGGGAATTTGATGTTGTTCAGGAGCTTCGTGAAGTCCGGATCGTCGAGGACTCGCTTGCCGGCTGCTTCGATTTTCGCGGCGATGTCATCCGGCAAGCCAGCCGGACCGACCATGATCGCGTTACCGACCTGCGAAATGCCGTAGAGGTCGGCGATCGAGGGGGCCTGCGGCGTGAACGCAAGCGGCTTGCTGAGGAACGATGCCAGCACGGTCATCTCATTGCCATATTTCTGGTGGATACCACCGCTGTAGGCGAAGTCGACTTTTCCGCCGAGGATGAACGGCACCATCTCGCCGCCGCCGCGCGTCGGGATAAGGTTCCATTTGACGCCTTCTTTCTTGGCGATGAACGCCAGAATGGCCTTCGAGATACCGCCCATATCCGCGACGTTGATGCCCGGGTTCTTCTTCGAGTAATCGATAAGTTCCTGGAAGTTCTTGTACGGCTGCGCAGGCGTTGCGACGATGGCCGGCTGGTAGGAGGCCAGGCCGACGATCAGACGCAGGTCTGTCATGCGGTACTTGACGCTCTTTTGCGCCAGTGGGTTCCAGATCATGTTGTTCAGGTCGGAGTACGCAAGCGTGTAGCCGTCCGGCTTGGCACGTGACACGGCTGTGATGCCGACCGCGCTACCGCCGCCCGGAACGGGCTTTACGGCGATTTTCGTGCCGAGTTCCCGGCCGAGCGCTTTCGACATGACCTGCGACATGCTGTACGTCGTGCCGCCTGCCTTGTAGGGAACGATCAGCGTGATCGGCTTGTCCGGCCATGCGGCCGCGGTACCTGCCAGCGCCAGCGAAGCGGCTGCAACGAGTAGTTGCTTCAGTTTCATCGGTGGAGTCTCCTCTAAGATCTTGCTTGTCGCGTCTTTGATGTTCAGCGCCGTCGGCGCATTTTCAGACCTCGACGACGAGGATCTCCTCGTTGTCAAAGTAGTCAGAGCGCACTCGCGGCGCCCCTTCGGTGACTTCGATCAGGTCTTCCATGTGGTAACCGCGATCTCCTACCCAACGTACGCGTGTTTCGACCGTAGTCATCATGCCCGCCTC
>JBCCEJ010000075.1:0-29251 GCA_039030335.1 Pseudomonadota bacterium
AAGCCAATGACAGCAATACAAGTTTACTATTGAGCCAACAGAGTTCTGTTTGCTATCTTCTTCAAGCAGTAGAAAAAGACAGAAGAGCCTAGTAGGTAATTCCATTCGGTACCTGGGTCGGCCAGCAGCGGCACCTCGGTGAGCTTGGCGACAAGCTCCGCGTTCGGTCGATCGGCCGCCTGAAAATCGATACCGCGTTCGCGATAGATGGCATCGACAGGCGTGGCGTTGACGAAACCGTACGTCAGGCCGCTCGTGTGATTCATCAGCTCCCGGATGGTAAACGGGCGGCTCGCTGGGCGTGTCTTCAGATCCCCGCCTTCACCGCCATCCCAGACCTGCATGTCGGCGAACGCGGGGATGAAACGCGTCACGGGGTCGTCGAGTTGGAACATGCCCTGTTCGTAGAGCATCAACGCCGCAACGGTCGTGATCGGCTTGGACATCGAGTAGATGCGCACGATCGTGTCGGGCGCCATGGCCGTGCCGGTGTCGAGATCGGCAAAACCAACCTGATCGCGGAACGCGACGTACCCATCGCGCATGACAGCGACACTGGCGCCAGCCAGTCGGCCGCTATCGACGTACCCGCGCATCCACGGCGAGATACGGGCGAGTCGCCCGGCGTCGAGCCCTACGGCAGCGGGCGCCCGTACCGGCATGGCACCGGGGTTGATGGTCTTGGCGGAATCCTGAGACATGAATACTCCCTGCGACGCCGGTCATGCAAACGGCGCGCCGCGTTGTTTCGAGAATTAGTCCGGCTGAATTTCAGCCTGGGGCCGGGCCGTTCCTGGTCACGCTGTGTTCCCCCGCGCGGCGGCCTGTCACGGCCCCGCGCAGAACCGATGTCGAACCCGTGTACACGCGATAGTACAGTCCAGCGACCTCGCCGGCGGCATACAGACCGGGTATGGCCACCCCATCCATATTGATCACCCTTGCGTTCGCATCGATCTTTACCCCGCCAAATGTGAAACAGTTCGTCGCCATGATCGGCCACGCCTTGAACGGGGGCCGGTCGAGCGTACGCGCCCAGTTGGACTTGGGCGGTTCCAGGTCGCTCGTGGCTAGTCCATCAGTTGTCATCACATCAAACTGCGCAGACTGTGTGGCGGCATCCGGGCAGGCGCCGTTGTAGCTGGCGATCGTGCGGCACAAGCGCACCGGCGACACGCCCATCTGCGATGCCAGGTCGTCGATGGTGTCAGCCTCCAACGGCGGCACTCTGCTGCGCACGGCGATCTGCCAGTTGTCGACGTCATCGACGCGCGCGTCGACTATCGCATAGGCGAGTCCTTCGGGCTGGCGCATGATCTCGCGTGTCGTCTCTTCGTAGACGGCATCGATCATGGCGGCCCCTTCGTCGGTGAACCGGTCGCCGCGGCGATTCACGAGCACGCCGAGGTGATAGGCCAGCATCACGGCCTCGGCTTCCGGCGAGCGCGGATCTACCGGCTGTGCGTGGAAGCTGCCGAAGTCGCCGCACGGGGCTGCGCCGGCCGCCAGTGCCATGCGCACACCCTCACCTCGGTTCCACTGGCCGCCACGTGCCACTGGCCGCGTGTACGTAGCCTCACGCCCCACGTAGTGCGCGAGCATCTCCGGATTGCCCTCGAATCCGCCGCACGCCAGTACGACGTTGGGTGCCTGGAACGCCCGTGCACGGTGCTCCGAATCCACTGTATCGACTCCGCACACCCGGCCGCTTTCGAAGCGCAGGCCGGTAGCGGTCGTATTGAAGCGCGTCGTCAGCCGTTCGCCGTAGGTCTCGGCCTTGGCAAACAGTGCCTCGAGTAAGGCCAGGCCGCCGCCGACGGGCGCCATGCGCGTGGTCGACTGTGCGATGAAGTAGTTCGGCAGAAAGTCGAAACGCGCGCCCATCTGCTCGAGCCAGCGCGCGACGCGCGGCGCCTCGTCAGCGAGCATCGCGATCACGTCCGCATCGACAAAAGGCGCGGCGCGCGCCAGCGCGGACCACTCGGCGTAGGGGGCGGCGGTTTCGGCGACCAGCGCTGGATCGGGGTGCCCGCCCGCGTTTTGCGCCAGCTTGTCGGTGAAGTCGGCGCTCACCGCATCCATCGAACTGAGACGCCAGTACGACTCGGTATAGCGCGTATTGCCACCCCGTTCGGCCTCTGGCGAGCGCTCCAGTTGCAGCACCCGGGCGCCGCGTTCCAGGGCCGCGACGGCGGCAGACATACCGGCAATGCCGCTACCCACCACGATGACATCAGCGCTCTCGGTGCCTGTTGGCATAGTCATCCAAAATCCAATGGCCAATCGCAAATCAGGGTAGCCATGATGCCACGCCGGGCGGGCAAGGCTGTTTGAGATGTGTTCAAACGGCCGCGCGGCCGCGTCCGGACCCGCCGTCGTTCAGTCGACGTCAAGGACGGGGAAGATGAGCATCAGGGCCGATGCCCGAAACGAGCGCGACAGGCGCGTCCTGAACACGCCAGATGCCTGGGTCAGTCCTCACTCAGCCGCCTGAAGCGGACAGACGTTGCAACATGCGTCGCGGTGACAGATACCCGTTTATCGCTTCACCGGATGCGGTAACTGAGAACGGCGTGCCTCGCAAACCGAGTTCGCGACCGAGTTTGAGATGCGCCTCAACGGGGTTGTCGCACGTGGCGGTGCCCGGGTCGTCACCAGCCTTGGCCACCGTCATGGCGTCTTGCTGGTCTTTGGAACAATAGACGGCTACCGCCTTTCGATGACTGTCGGAGCCGAGACCCGCTCTCGGAAACAACAGATAGCGCACACGTATTCCGAGGTCGTTCAGCTGTTTCATTTCGCGATGCAGCTTGCGGCAAAATCCGCAGTCGATATCGGTAAACGTCGTCAGCGTGTACCTCGCTTCTCCTTTCGGCTCGAAGACGATCATCTCCGACTCGGGAATGGCGGCCAGCGCATCCGCCCGCTGCTCATTCTGGTAGCTGGCCGTCAGATTCTTGCGCTTGCGCAAATCGTAGAGAGGCCCGCCGAACAGGTAACGACCATCGTCAGTCACGTAAACGACACCGGCTTCAGTGCGCAGCTCGACGATGCCCGGAACGGCGGAGGCAACTGCCTTCGCGTTCGCAAGCACGGGCATACGCGCACTGACACGCTCGATCAACGCGCGATACTTCTCCGTGTCGTCGGCGCGGGCCACGTCGCTTACGAGCCCGGTCAAGACCAGCAACACCAGCGGTAACACGCGCTCCAACCGAAGGCCGCAATGCCCGGTACGAACCCAAAATGTAGTAATCATCATCCAAGTCCTTACCGACGAGGCACGGAGCCAAAGACGGTTCCCATCTGGCGGGATTGGTCCTGACTGTAAGTAGTGCGGAGCCTGTTCAGTTTGCCCATGACCGTCCAGGCCACCGAACCGCGCTGTGTCGGACGGCTACTGCGAGCCGTGGCTCAGCCAGACGCCTCCGGGGCCGCTTCGCGAGGCGCTGTCTGCAGCGCCTCGATGAGCGGCAGGATCTTCTCTTCCATGAGTTGCGGAGTCAGCTGTCCTACTTGCTTGAGCTGCACGACACCGTTGCGGTCGACCACGAATGTCTCGGGCACGCCGTAGACTCCCCAGTCGATACTGGCACGCCCATCCTGGTCGACCAGCGTCACGGTGTAGGGGTTCCCGAGCGCGCGCAGCCAGCGCTTGGCGTCGGGTCCCGCATCCTTGTAGTTCATACCGATGATCCGCACCTTGCCCGAGCGCGCGAGGTCGACCAGCAGTTGATGCTCATACCGGCATGCCTCACACCAGCTCGCCCAAACATTGACCAGTGATACCTCGCCTTTGAGGTAGGCCTCGGTTATCCGGCGGTCGGGCTGCGACAACGCAGGCAGGGAGAAAGCCGGCGCTGGCTTGCCGATGAACGGTGACGGGATGGCGCGCGGATCGTTGGTCAGCCCGAAACCGAGCAGGCCCAGCAGGGCTACGATCACAACTACCGGGACGACGACGATCGTTTTCATCGCAACCTTAAAGTGCCGGCCAGCCGCGAGCTGACGGGGAGCCGAGTATACCAAGGCCGGATACCATCCAGACCAGACGCTCAGCGTGGAGCGGGGCGAACCGGACAAAAGCACCGGGCCTCTGGCACTCCGACGGCGCTCGCCAGCCGAAGTTCCGAGCGTTCATCGTCAGCTGACCAAACGCATGTTGGCCGCCGACTGCGTGTTCTCCACTAGCCACGATGCCGGCACCGACGACAATTTGGCGGGTTCGGCGACCTGCCGCGCGCAACCGGAGCACATGCCGCTCCGGTAGCATTGGCAAACGGCTAGAGTTCCAGCAGGCCGTACCGTACGGCCATGTGCACCAGCTCGACGTCTGAATTGACTTCGAGCTTGCGGCAAACGCGCGTGCGGTAGGTACTCACGGTCTTCGGACTGATACAAAGCTGATTAGCGATCTGAGACTGGCTGTGCGCCTGACTGACCATCAGCAGTACCTGCAGTTCGCGACTGGACAGGTCGTTGATCGGCGAACGCCTGCCATCCATGCCACTGGCAACCAGCGATGAGGCGACTTCCGCATTCACGAACCTTTGACCGTGCGTAACGCTGTGCACGGCATTGACGAGTTCGGCCGGGGTGCACGATTTACTGAGATAACCGCACGCGCCCGCCTCCATCATCTGCATCGGCAACGGCCCTTCCGAGCGTGCACTCATTCCCACGATCTTCAGATCCGGGTGACGCCGATGCAGTCGACGCGTGGTCTCGAGACCGCCAAGGCCAGGAACGGCGGCGTCCATCAGCAGACAATCCGGGGTCTTGTCCCTTACCGCTCGCAGTGTGTCCTCACCGCTGGCCGCTTCAGCTACTACGGCAAAGTCTGCGACTTCATCCAACAACCGCCTCAGACCTGCACGCACGACCGTGTGCGCATCCGCAATGGCAATCTTCGTCATCATCAAATGTACTCCTTGGTTTCCCTGCACGATGTTCTCTTGAAGCGCGTTTTGATGCGCTCTTGGAACTTGTTGATTTACGTGAGCCGACCGGACCCGGTAAGAGGGCTGGCGGTCGTTGATTTTCGTTTGCCCCGACCGTACCCGGGGCTTCGCACTCGAGATGCGGCAGTCGCAGCTTTGTTGTAATTCCCTTGTGCTGCGCCCTGCGGCGCCGATGCCCGTAGTCAGGCACTGCCTGCTCGCCTGGCAGCTGCGTCATCCAGCTCTTTACCTTGTGACCTCCTCCTGCAGGTGATCCCGTTGTCGCGGCGTATGCGCGGCACCTGCCTGGTAACTATATTCCTGAGCCTGAAAGCGCGTGTGCAAAATCACACGAGGATTTCAATTCCTGGCAGTTTTTACAGGATGGCCGGCCAAGGCGTGATACAACCGTGCGCCCGAACCGTGTCAGGCCGTTGTATAGAGCCGGCGAGCTACGGGTATCGCCGACCAGGCCGGCGTGCGCGAACGCAGTCGCGTGCGGTCATACGGCGCTTCGATCGTGCACAGTTTCCAGCACGGCACGCCACGCATCGAGTTTCGCTTCGAAGTTCAAACTGGCGTGCGCAGGGCTGGTCGATGGCAGACGAGTCAACTGAAGGCGACGCCCGGCGAGCCTCGGTAGTGCGTGTCGGCGGAACATCTGCTCTGACTTCGCACCGTTGAAGCACACTGCGTCAATCACCGGGCAACTGTCGAACAAGCCCGGAAAATCATTGACGGTCGCGGTCGCGTCCACGATGGCGGCATCCAGACTGCCCGGCCGCTCGCACTCACGCAGTACATCCCAGAGCGCAATACCGTTGGCCGTTAACGCCGCGCAGCGTTGCTCATACGGTAAGCCCGCGTCGAAACCCAGCAGCGTTCCCATGATGGGCCAGAACGCATTGCGCGGATGCGCGTAGTACTGCTGCGCCTTGAGTGAGTCCTGCCCGGGCATGCTGCCGAGCACCAGTACCCGGGCATCCGGGCGTGCGATCGGCTCGAAGCTCCGGGCCAGATCAGCGGTCATGCGCGCCCGCCCCGACGGTGCACGTCGGATTCGTACCAAAGCACATCCGCATCGGCAGCCCGGCCGCGTCGAGCGTGGGCTTGTCCGGGAACGTCTCCAGGTCTCTCGTGCTGGCAGCCAGCGCGTTGACGAATGCATCGACGATATCGTCACGCGCTACACCGCGGCCGCGCGACCAGCGCCTGGCCGCGGACACCGCGAGCCGCGCGCCAGGCCAGAACTGTTCGAGCACCGCGATGCGCTCTTCGAATCCCGCTTCCGTACGCTTCGGCGCTTGCATCGGCGTGTGCCCTGCCAGTGCCCAGAAACACACCTCGGGATGCGCTTCGTAAAGCACCTGAACGGCGTGCGGGTCTCGGCGTACCAGTTCATCGACTTCCCGGATCTTCGGGAGGATGTGATAGGCCTGCTTGCTGAGGCCGGTACCGACCGCGGCGCGATTGAGCGTCAGTGCCTGCGCATAATCCGCGGCCGCGAGCGTCGCCCGGGCCGGGGTTGCAAACACGCTCGAGCGGCGCGGCCCGAGCACCCTGCGAGCCAAACGGTCACACGAGCGTCCGGCTGGGGGGGCATCAGCGAGTCCGATCGGCATGTCGATGAAGAGCCGCTCTGGCGGCGAGACCTCATTTGCGAGTGCGCTCAGGTCGGTCACGACACCGTGCCGGTAGCTGTGCGGTTCGAGCTGGACAAAAAACCAGCCGCCGGCGCAACCGTCCACTCCGGTACCGCGCACCTCAGGACGCCTGTGCGCGCTGCGCGCGCCAAAGCAGGAATGCCGGCACGCCGGCGAACAGGATCACCGCCGTCAGCAACAGGAAGCCGTCGCGCCAGGCCAACGCGTCGGCTTGCGCCGACACGGATGCGCGGAGGAAATTCATCGCAACCTGACCGGCCAAGACATCCGGAAGACCGCTCGGCAACAGCAGCTCGCGGGCGCTGTCCAGAAAGCTCGCCGTCGTGTCGTTGGCCGCTGTCTGGGTCATCGCCAGATTATGGGCGTGCTGACTCGTACGCGATTCGATGGCGGCGACCATGCAGTTGATCCCGAAGGCGCCACCCATCTGCCGGAAGAAGTTGATCGTTCCGGAAGCACGGTTGATGTCTTTGGGCGGAATCGCCCGGATCGCCGTCGCCGTGATCGACGGCCCCATGAACGAATGTCCGAGACGGCAGAAAATCGCCAGGATCAGCAGGAGCGCGATGGGCGTATTCGCGTCCCCGCGCGACAACGACACTGTGCCGACCACAAAGAGCGCGATGCCCGTGTAGATGAGCAGCAGCGGCGGCACCCGGTCGGCCATGCGTCCGACCATGATCGTCGCGAGGCTCGACAGGATCCCGGCCGGCAGCAGAACGAGCCCGGCGGATGACGGCGTCAGGTTCAGCACCAGCTGACCGAACACCGGTATGGCGTAAGCCGTACTGAAATTCGCCATACCGAACACGATCGCCAGCGCGATGGCCGACGCGAAGCGCGGATCTGCGAACAACGAGAAATCGAGCAGCCGGTTGGCCCGGTGCTGTTGCGTCAGGATGAACGCGAGTGTCGCCGACAGTCCGACTCCCCAATACGTCAATACGATACTGGACGACCAACCCTCGCGATGACCGTTCGCGATCGCGGACATCAGTCCCATCAGCGCCAGACAGAGCAGCCCATAACCCCACCAGTCGAATGGTGTCTTCTCGCGCGGGCCCTGCTCCTCCGGCATGAATAGCGCCCCGAGCACCAGGGAAACGCCGATAAACGGCAGCGATATGAGGAAAATCCAGCGCCAGCCGAGCAGGTCTGTTGTGATTCCGCCAACGACCGGCCCGAAGCCCACGGCCAGACCCAGCATGCCGACGTAGAGCCCGATCGCGCGCCCACGCTGTTCGGGCGGATACAGGCTGATGATCGTAGTCATGACGAGCGGCTGGATGATGCCCGCGCAAAAGCCCTGAATGACTCGCCCCGCGATCAGAATCTCGATGGTTGGCGCGAGTGCGCAGGTAAGGCCCGCACCCACGAATACGAGCATGACCATCGAATAGGACGCGCGCCGTCCAAACACGGCTACAAACCACGCGGCCAGCAGCTGACTCGCAGTCATTGTCGCGATGTACGCGGTGGCCAGGAACTGCGCGGTGTCCTGCCCGACCCCGAACGCGCCCATGACGTCCGGGATGGCCACGTTGGTGATCGTGCCACCGAGCACCATGACGAAGCCGGCGATAAGACCGGTCGTCATGGCGAGCAGACGAAGTCGCTTGGAGAGCGCTCCGGGTTCCTCAGCCATATGGGCGTTGCATCGAAGTCACGCAGAAGTCTCCGGCGGCGCCCTCAGCGCACGTCGATCTCGACTTCGACCATCATGCCGGGGCGCAGCCTCGGGTCCAGTCGTTCGAATGCGATCTGTACGGGCACGCGCTGCGTGATCTTCGTGAAGTTGCCACTCGGATTGGGGTTCGGCAGCAGCGCAAAGGTCGAGGTGGTGCTGTTGCCGATCCGCGTGACCGTGCCGGAAAACGGTTCGTCCGGATACGCGTCCACGGTGATCCCGACCGTTTGCCCGAGCTTGAGCCGCGCAAGCTCCGTTTCCTTGATATTCGCCGCCACGTATATCGCGCCCGGGTCGTGCAGGATGGCGAGGCGCTGCCCGGCCCGCACGTATTCGCCCGGCTCCACGAAGATCTTGTCGACCACGCCGGCCGTCGGGCTCCGTACCGTGCGATCCAGCTGCTCCATGCGCTGGCGCTCGATCTGCACGTTCAGCAGTTCTTCTTCGTGCGTGAGCTTTGCGATCTCCTTGTCGAGCACCACCGTGCGGCTGCTGGCCGCCTCGGATTCCGCACGCTCGGACTCCGCCTCGGCAAGCTTCGCGACGGCGCTGAGATAATCGCCCTCGACCTGATAGACAGCGTTGCGCGCCTGATCGAGCTGCTGCTTTGAGATGACGCCGTCGCCCGACAGCTTTTGCGCGCGAGCCACTTCCGCCTTCGCGAGATCGAGCTGCGGTGCCAGTGACTGGACGACGGCACGTGCCGCCTCGACGCGGGACGTGCGCGACGCGACCTGCGTGCGCATCTGCTCGGCCACCATCGTACGCTCGGAGAGCAGGCGTTCGCGTTCAGCGGCCACTGCGCCCAGCTGCACTTCGAGCTGGCGCAGTTCCAGTTCGACCTCGCGCGCGTCGATGCGCGTCAACGGCGCATCGGCCAGCACTTCCTCGCCCTCGCGGATCGAGACGTCGGTCAGCCAGCCGTCGACACGCGAGCTGATCGTGACCATCGGCGCACTGACCCGCGCATCCGTCTCCTTGACGAAGATGAGCCGCTCGTTGAACTCCCGGACGCCGAACCAGGCACCGGCGCCCATGATGGCGATGACCACCACGGTCTGAAAGGAAAACCCTCCTCGGCTGTGTGTGGCGGAGTCAGCCAACGGTGTTCTTGCGCACCTCATTGAATGGCCGACCGGTGTCTACGCGATGCTCTTTCGGCATCTTCAGGACACGCTCGGAGATGATGTTGCGCTGAATCTCATCGGTACCGCCTGCGATCGACGTCGCAGGTACCGACAGCAGTATCTCGGCGATGATGCCATCCTCCGGGCCGTCCGCCCCGGCCAGCATCGCATCGCTGCCCGAGATGAGCGTATGCACGTGCGCGGCGGCACGGGCGACGTGACTCGAGGCCAGCTTGCCGAGCGAACCTTCAGGCCCTTGCGGGCGGCCCAGTTGCTGCGCTGCGCGGGCACGCCTTGCGGTCCATTCGGCCGACTTCGACATGATGAGCAGCTTCGCGATCTCCTGGCGGACCACCGGGTCCTCGAGCTTGCCGGTCGCACGCGCGCGGTCGAGCACCATGTCGACGCGCCCAGCCCGCTGCGGATACCACGTGTAAGGCGCCATCGCGGTGGCGATCTCCTCCGCCTCTTCCTGGTAGATGCGCTCATCGCCGCCAACCCCGGTCGTCCAGGTGCGCAGCGAATCGGCGTTTCGGCGCTCGTGCATCAGGGTCGTGGTCGCGATGGCCCAACCTTCGCCGCGCTCGCCAACCAGCATGTCGGGCGGCACGGCCGCGTCGGTCATGAATACTTCGTTGAACGAGGCATGTCCGTTCATCTGCCGAAGGGGTCTTGCCTCGACGCCGGGTTGCGACATATCGATGACGAAGTAGCTCAAGCCCTGGTGCTTGGGCTCATCCCAGTCGGTACGGGCCAGCAGCACGCCCCAATCCGCCTTGTGCGCGCTGGTCGACCAGACTTTCTGGCCGTTCACGACCCACTGATTGCCGACCTGTTCAGCGCGGGTTGTAAGCCCGGCGAGGTCGGAGCCGCTTCCCGGCTCGCTGAACAGCTGACACCACGTGTCTTCTCCGGTCAGGATGCGCCGCAGGAACTTGGCTTTGTGCGCTTCAGTGCCGTGCTCGAGCAGGGTTGCCGCGACCAGCATTCGCACGCCCGAACGAGCCACGCCTACGGCGCGGATGCGCTGAAATTCCTCTTCGACCACCGGCGCCATGCCCACCGGCAAGCCACGCCCATGCCACTCCGAGGGCCAGGCCGGCATGCCCCAGCCGGAATCGGCCAGCCGGTTGCGCCATTCGATAAGCCCGAGGTTCGGATCCCAGTTCTCGGCAAGCCATGCGCGCACGTCGGCGCGTACCTGGTCTTCGCTCATTTCTGTCATGTTGTTCTCAGCTCCTGTTACAGGGTGCCGCGGGGGCACGTCCTGACCGATATTGGAGTCAGTCCTGGGAGGTCAGCTCTGGGGTGCTCCGATCACGCCCAGTGCTGCATCATCAGTTCCCGATGGTACGCGGGCGTACCGAGCATGACCTCGGAACTCTTGGCCCGTTTGAACCACAGATGCGTGTCCTGTTCCCAGGTGAAACCGATGCCGCCGTGCAGCTGGATGCAGGCGATCGCGGCGCGCATGAAGCTGTCGGACGTGCCGGCTTTGGCCGCCGACGCCAGTGCCGGCAGTTCGTCGTCGCGCTCCGCAGCGGCGCTCGCCGCATGGTAGGCCGCCGACTTGGCGAGTTCGACCTCCAGCAGCAATTCTGCGCACTGGTGTTTGATCGCCTGGAACGAGCCGATGAGGCGACCGAACTGCACGCGCATCAAGGTGTAGTCGACCGCCGACTGAAGCATTGCCTGCGCGCCGCCCGCGCTCTCATTGGCTAACGCGATGGCCGCGCGCCGAAGGGCCGTCACGAGCCCGTCGCGTGCGTCGGGGCCGCTCACCAGCGTCGCCGGCGTAGCCGCGAACTGAAGCTCGGCGAGTTTCCGGGTGGGATCCACTACGTTCAGCGCCCGGCGCTCGAGTCCGGCGGCGTTCGCGTCTACCGCGTAGAGACCCACATCGCCGCCAGCCCCGTTCCTCGCGGCGACGAAGATCACCTCGGCGCTGTTACCGTCAACGACGAACCGCTTCTGGCCGGTCAACGCGCCGTCAGCCGCGATCATCTGTACGTCGGCCGGATCCCAGGACCCGCCGTCCTCGGCTACTGCGAGCGTGGCGCGCAGCTCACCCGACGCGAGTCGCGGCAGGTAATGCTGGCGCGCGGCGTCGGTGCCGCTTTCCAGCAGCGCCAGCGTCGCAAGCACCGCGCTCGAGAAAAACGGTGCGCAAAGCAGCGCCCGGCCCATCTCTTCCATAACGATGCCGAGTTCTACATCGCCGAAACCCTGGCCGCCGAACTCTTCTGGGACAACGAGCCCTGTCAGTCCGAGTTCTCCGGCCAGTTGCCGCCAGACGTCCGCATCGAAACCCGTGTCGGTCTCCATCATCCGGCGCACGTCAGCCGTGGATGAGTGGTCGCCCAGGAACCGCTGGACAACCTCGCGGAACGCCTCCTGTTCATCTGTGAAACTAAATGCCATTGACGTTTGCAGTTGTGCTTGGACTTTCTTTAGCGTACCACTGAACGGGGCAGACGCCGGCTCGAAACGTTGCCGGCGCTGCGGTTCATCCAGCCCAGTCATGCAGTCACGGGAGCCTCCAGTGGACGAGAGTCGAATCCCCATTCTGGTCGGTAGCGGCCAGGTCACGCAGCGTGAGCCCGACCCGGCGCGCGCCCTGTCACCGATCGATCTGACAGCCGAGGCGTGCCGCCGCGCAGGCGATGACAGCGGCGCCGGCATGGCACTGGTCCATTCGCTCGACACACTGGTTGTGCTGCGGTCTTTTTCCGATACGAGCTGGCGCTTCACCTGCCCGTTCGGCCGCTACGAGCATCCGCCCGCATCGATCGCAAGCCGACTGGGCATCGACGGTGCGAAGCGCCTCATCTACACGCACCCGGGCGGCAACATGCCGCAGTGGAGCGTTAACCGCTTGTTCGAGATGGTGACGCGCGGTGACGTGCGCGCTGCGATGATCTGCGGCGGCGAGGCGCTGGCGACGCAAAAGGCCGCGCAGCGCGCCGGGCTCGAACTCGACTGGAGCGAGCCGAGCGACTCCGAACCGGATGTCTGGGGCGTGGCGACACGCGGCTGGAACGATGTCGAAGACCGCCACCGCATGGCCGGTGCGATCTTTGCGTACCCGCTGTTCGAAAATGGCATTCGCGGGCTGCATCAGCGCACGATCGAAGAACACATGCAGTCGATGGGTGAATTGCTGTCAGGCTTCGCGAGCGTCGCCCGCGACAATCCTCTCGCCGACCGGCGCGACGGCTACAGCGCTGCTGATATCGCGACCGTCAGCGAGAACAATCCGTTCATCGGCTTCCCGTACACGAAACTGATGAACGCCAACGCGTTCATCGACCAGGCAGCTGCCATCATCCTCACCAGCGTCGCGCACGCGCGCGCGCTCGGCATCCCCGAAGACCGCTGGGTCTACCTGCACGGCTGCGCGGACGCCTACGACCACTGGTACATCAGCGATCGTCATAACTACCACTCGTCGCCGGCGATGCGCATCGTCGCACGCGAAACGCTCGGCATGGCAGGCAAGGCCGTGGCGGATATGGACCACTTCGATCTCTACAGCTGCTTTCCGTCGGCCGTCGAGATCGCGAGCCGCGAGATGGGGATTGGGCTCGACGACCCGCGCGGCCTGACCGTGACCGGCGGATTGCCGTACTTCGGCGGGCCCGGCAACAACTACGTGACCCACTCGATCGCCGAGATGATGAACCGCGTGCGCGGTAAACCGGGCAGCTTCGGCATGGTGACCGCCAATGGCAACTACGTGACGAAGCAGTCGGCCGGCATCTACTCGACGGTGGCGCCAGACAACCCGTTTGCGCCGCGTTCCCCGGCGGAGTACCAGCGCGAGATCGACGAAGACAAGGGCGCGCCCTGTCACGAGACGGCCTCCGGGCCGGCCAGCGTGGAGACGTATACCGTGATCCACGATCGCAAGGGTCCGTCTTACGGCATCGTGTTCGCGCGCTTCGCGGACGGCTCGCGGTGCATAGCCAACACGCCGGATGACCCCACGCTGCTTGCCGACATGACGCGCGAGGACTTCCTGAATGCTCGCGGGCAGGTCGCCACCAGCGAGGGACTCAACACGTTCACGCCGGTCTGATCGCTACCGGCAAAGCGACCAGGCTGGCGTGCAACGCGGGGACGAACACGATCATGCAGATTCAGCGCGTCGAAGTGTACGGCTACGACTTGAGCTACCGGTACGGCAACTATGTCATGTCCGGTGGGCAGGTCGTTACGCATCTGCCGAGCACGGTCGTACGTCTCATCACGGCGGGCGGGGTCGACGGATTCGGCGAAGTATGTCCGCTCGGCCCGCTATATCTGGCCTCACACGGCGGCGGAGTACGCGCCGCGCTGGCCCAGATGGCCGATGCACTGATCGGCGTCGACGCGACCAATCTGAACGCGGTGCACACGGCGATGGACAGCGCACTTCGCGGCCACGCCTACGCCAAGAGCGCGATCGACATCGCGTGCTGGGACGTCCTCGGTAAGTCGGCCGGCAAAGATGTCGCGACCCTACTCGGCGGGCGCATCAACGAGCGTTTCCCGTTGTACAAGGCTGTCCCGCTCGGTCCGGTCGAAGAGATGCGGGACTATGTTCTGGCCCGGCGCGACGAGGGCATTCACCGGTTTCAACTGAAGATCGGCGCGAATCCGTACACCGACGGCGAACGCGTCAAGGCGGTTGTCGAGGTGTTGAAGGATGATGATTTTGTCGTCGCGGACGCCAACGGCGGCTGGTGCCTGCAGGACGCCGTGATCGCCGCGCGCCTGCTGGAACCCCTCTCTCGGGTGTTCTTCGAAGAGCCCTGCAAAACGCTGGACGAATGCCTCTACGTACGCCAGCGCACAAGCCTGCCGATGGTGTTGGACGAAGTCATCACCGACGTGCAGACGATGCTGAGGGCGTTCCACGCTGGCGGCATGGAGGCCATCAACCTCAAGCTGTCCAAATTCGGCGGCCTGACCGGTTCCAAGCTGGTGCGCGACCTCGCCATGCAGCTCGGTCTTCGAGTCACGATCGAAGACACCTGGGGCGGCGACCTCGTCACCGCAGCGGTATCTCACCTGACGGCCAGCACACCGCGGGAGCGTCTGTTGACCGTGTCGTTC
The DNA here is from genome assembly GCA_039030335.1 of Pseudomonadota bacterium. Taxonomy (GTDB): domain Bacteria; phylum Pseudomonadota; class Gammaproteobacteria; order HK1; family HK1; genus JBCCEJ01. The sequence continues at coordinate 14,516 of JBCCEJ010000075.1, forward strand.
ATGAACGACTGGAACAACGAACACGTCGCGGGCTACCTGCCTCGCTCCGTCAACGGCGTTGGGGCGGCACCGGAGGGCCCTGGGCTCGGCGTTACGGTGGATATGAAGCGCCTTGGCGCGCCGCTCTTCACGGCCGGTTAGTTGCAGCGAAACCTGGCCTCGTTGTCGCCGTTCAAGCGCCGCCAATTCGTTCGCGCGCGGCACGCACCATCTTGATCAGCACGCGGCGCGCGTCCTGCCCCGTCTCCAGTGTCTCGGTCAGGGGAACATCGATGATCTGCTCGCCATCCGGCGTCGTAACCGCGAGCGTCATCGTGGTTGCGTCGATCGCCGTCATATTGGCCGATGTAGCCGCCGGGCAGCCACCAAATACCCGTGCGTACAGCAACACGGCGTCAGCGTGATCGTCGTTCATGTGCGCGACGATGCCGTCTGACATGGCGGGGTCCATGGCGCCCTCCGGTAGGTCGGCCAGCCGCGCGGACTTGCGGTGGCACATCGCGATTGGCTTAAATCCCGGACGATGGTAGCAGACCAGACGGAGCTTTCAGCATGGCCGCAGTGCTCTCAACACATCCGCGAGAACAGTGTCCGAACGGCATGTCCGCCGACGAGTGGCAGGTCCGCTGCGACCTTGCCGCCGCCTACCGGCTCTGCGCGCTGTACGGGTGGACCGACCTCAACAACACGCATATCTCGGCGCGCGTACCCGACACCGACGACACGTTCCTGCTGAATCCGTTCGGTCTCCTGTTCGATGAGATCACGGCGTCATCGCTCATCAAGGTAGACCGCGACGGCAACGTCCTGTCGGATTCTGAATTCGGCATGAACAAAGCCGGTTTCGTCATCCACAGCGCGATTCACATGAGCGATCCTGAACTGCACTTCGTCATGCATTCGCACTCGCGTTTCGGTGTGGCGGTATCGATGCAGGAGCATGGCCTGCTGCCGGTCAGTCAAAAAGCGCTGACGGTCATGGGTTGGCTCGCCTACCACGACTACGAGGGCACCGCCACGGAACTCGATGAGCGCCCGCGCATCGTCCGCGACCTGGGGGAACGGCGCGTCATGATCCTGCGCAATCACGGACTGCTGACCGTCGGCAGGACCATGGGCGAAGCCTTCGTCTGGATGTATCGTCTGGAGACGGCGTGCAGGCATCAGATCGACGCGATGAGCGGTGGCGCGCGGTTGCAGCCGTTGAGTGAGGCGACGCAGGCCAAGACCATCAAGACCGGCGTCAAGATGTACGGTCCGGGCGGCTTCATCGAGGTAGGCCTCGAATGGCCTGCTCTACTCCGACAGTTGGACCGCGCGGGCGGATTGCCCTACCAGGTCTGAGCGCCAGCCGCGCAGGCCGGCGACCGGCTCGCATCGGCGTTCTCTACACACCTCTTGATGGCTCCCGACGGGCGGCCGCTGACGCGCAACCGAGGCCCGCCCGCTGTCCTGGCGCGCCCCGAATCGTTCTGCACGGACCTACGCGTAGTGTTGCACCGGGGTGCCGGCAAGCGCCGCGATGTTGAGCAAACCGCGCGCGGTTATCGATGGGGAGACGATGTGCGCCCGGTTACCCATGCCCATCAGGATCGGGCCCACCTCCAATGCCTGCGCCTTCATCTTCAGGGCGTTGCGTACCGCAGACGCCGCGTCGGTGTTGGCGAATATCAAGATATTGGCTTCTCCTTCGAGCCTTGAATCCGGGAAGTAGCGTTGACGCAGTTGCGGGTCCAGCGCGGTATCCGAGTGCATCTCACCCTCGTACATGAAATTGCGATTCTCGCGGTCGAGCACCGCCAGCGCCTCGCGCATGCGCGGGCCAGTGCCGCGGTCGAGAGAACCGAACTGAGAGTGTGAACAGAGCGCTACCCGCGGTTCGATGCCGAAGCGTCGACAGTGTCGCGCGGCACCGATCGCGATCTCGGCGAGTTGTTCGGCGTCGGGTTCCGGATGTACGTGCGTGTCCGCCACGAACAGCACACCAGATTCGAGAATCATCAACGAGAGCGCACCGATCGGATGCATACCGCCATTGCCGAGCACCCCATCGACGTAGCGCAAGTGCCACAGATACTGGCCAATCGAACCGCATATCAAGCTGTCTGCCTCACCACGATGCACCATCACGGAGCCGATCGCGGTGAAGTTGGTACGCATGATGGTACGGGCGAGATCCGGCGTCACACCCTTGCGCTCGTGCAACTTCCGATATGTATCGCAATACGCCTCGTAGTTCGCGTAGGTCTCCGGGTTGACCATCTCGAAGTCAGCCGCGTTGATCGGAATGCCGTTCTCTTCGGCGGTCGCCAGAATGACGGCCGGGCGCCCCAGCAGGATTGGTGCATCAACACCTTGTTGATGCATCGCGTGCGCGGCGCGTAGCACGCGTTCGTCTTCCCCTTCGGCAAACACGATCCGGCGCTCGCTGGTTTTCGACGCCTCGAACACCGGACGCATAATGAGAGCAGAGCGGAACACCGAGGTTTCAAGGTGCTGTCTATAGGCGCCCAAATCCGGCAGCGGACGGGCTGCCGCCCCGCTTCGCATGGCGGCCTCGGCGACCGCGCTGGCAACGGTCGCCAACAGTCGCGGATCGAACGGCTTGGGGATCAGATAGTCCGGCCCGAACGCGAGTTTTTCATCGCGATAGGCCGCCGCCGCTTCGGCTGACGATGACGCGCGCGCGAGTGCCGCTATCGCCTGCACGCACGCGGTCATCATCGATTCGTTGATCTCGGTCGCGCCGACGTCCAACGCGCCCCGGAAGATGAACGGGAAGCAGAGCACGTTGTTGACCTGATTCGGATAGTCAGAACGGCCGGTAGCGACCAATGCGTCTGGCCGCACCGACCTGACCAGCTCGGGCGCGATCTCTGGTTCGGGGTTGGCCAGCGCAAATACGATCGGCCGTTGCGCCATCTCACCGACCATCTCTTTCGTGATCGCACCCGGGCCGCTCAGACCAAGGAACAGATCGGCACCTTGCATGACCTCGCCGACCGTAGCGGTATCCCCGGGTTGCGCAAAGGCGGCTTTCTCCGGCGTCATGTCTTCGTTACGACCTTCGTGCACGAGGCCGTAGAGGTCGCAAAGGAAGACGTTCTCGCGCCTGACACCGAGCGTCAACAGCATATTGAGACAGGCGATCCCGGCCGCTCCGCCGCCGGTCGAAACCACCTTGATGTCTTTGAATTGCCGTTCGGTCAGACGCAGCGCGTTGACCGCGGCCGCCCCCACTACGATCGCCGTGCCGTGCTGATCGTCGTGAAACACGGGGATATTCATACGCTCGCGGCAAAGGCGCTCCACGATGAAGCACTCCGGCGCCTTGATGTCCTCCAGATTGACAGCGCCGAAGGTCGGTTCCAGCGCGGTCACGATATCGGCAATACGTTCGGGGTCGGTCTCATTGAGCTCGAGATCGAAACAATCGATATCGGCAAACTTTTTGAACAGAACCGCCTTGCCTTCCATGATCGGTTTTGCGGCGAGACCGCCGATATTGCCGAGCCCGAGGGCAGCAGAGCCGTTGGATACGACACCGACCAGATTCGCGCGCGAGGTGTAGAGGGCGGCGTTGGCCGGGTCGGCGCTGATCTCCAGACAGGCCTCCGCCACACCGGGAGAATAGGCGCGCGCGAGATCCAGCTGATTGGCGAGCGGCTTCGTGGCGCGTATCTCGAGTTTCCCCGGCTTGGGATTCGCGTGGTAGCTGAGGGCGGACTGACGTGCGGCCTCCTGCTTCTGGTCGGTCATATCGGGTGAGTAACTCCAGAGTCTCAGGGGTGACGATAATCTAGATCATTGCGCAGTGCGCAGGAACATTGAGGCTCACCAACCGGGCTCCTGGCCTGGGCTGATCGATAGCAGCGTAGCGGCAACGCCAGCGCCGCGTCGGAACGCGCTAACGATTCGGCGGCCAGACACTCTGGGTCGTTGCACGGGTGCCTTCCTCCGACGCGGTGTATTTTGCGCGATGCAATGCGTCAGTCCTGATCGGCGTGCCGCGACAGATAGACGGCGCGGCTCATGTGGTGCACGGCGCAATCGTCTGCGCCAAAGCGCCGCGCCTCGACCCATTCGAAGCCGAGGCCCCGATAGAACTGCAGCGCGCGTTCATTCGTCTCGAGGGGATCGATCAGCACGCCCGTGATCGCGGGCGGCGCGAAACAGCGCATCAGTGCATCTTTCATCATCAGCGTCCCGAAGCCGCGGCGCAGGTAGTCCACTTCGCCAATCCAGATATCGACTGCGCGCAGATCCGTTGCAACCTCACCCCAGTAGTGCGAGTCCTCCAACGCCGGGTCGATGATCTCGACAAATCCAATGGGCTTACCGTCCACCTCCGCGATCAACTGCTCGCGCCAGTCGGGCTGCTTGTGTAGTTCAGTTTCCCATTGCCAATCGTCGTTCGGGTCGGACGCCATGATGTGCGCACGGGTGTCCCAGTACCTGAGCGTCTCCAGGTCGCGCGGCTGCGCGGGGCGCATCGTCAGCGTAACCGGCCGCGCATCAACACTGACGACCTCGATCGCCGAGCGTTTTAGGGTGACGCTCGAATGACGAGCGGTCGCCCATTCGTGGCACAGATCGGCGAGCGCGCCCGCCACCTCATGCGCAGAAATACCTGTCGGCACACGGATATCAGGCGCTGGGCGCTGTTTGCCTTCCGGGCCCACATAGCGTACTTCCCAGACGTCACCTGTCCGCCGGGTCTGTACTTGTTTACCGAACACATCGAAGTCCAATCGCTGCACCCATTGCCTCCATGTCTACTCGAAGCCGCAGCGTCAGTTCGTGCCACGACGGCGCCGTTCTTACGAACATTCACGCAAGCCACTAACGTCGTCCGGACGTCTCCATCAATCCCGCGATCTGTGTTGCCACCGCCTCCGCCCAGACGCGGTACTGCCGGGGTCCCGGGTGGTAGCCGTCCGACGCCATGTCGCCGGCCTGCGTCTCCATGTCGAGCGGACGGAACGCAAGGTCGGGGTGCGTCTCGCACCACGCCGCGAGCGCGCTCTCCAGATACGTGGCATAGCTACCGAGGTAGGCACGCAGTGGCCACGGCACCGACGGAAACTCTCGAAACGGTGGCAGACCGCTCACAACGGCAAGGCGCGCCCCGGTTGCTGCCTTCAGGTGCTCCCAAAGGGCCGCGTAGCTGCGCAGAAACGCTCCGCGTGACTGCTGTGACGTAACGTCGTTTACGCCAAGTGCGGTCACGATCACATCGGCCGGCTCCAGCGGCAGACTTTGGAGCATCGCGAGCGCCTCGGTGGTGTTGACACCGGAACGGGCTGCCAGCCGCCACTCGACGGTAACACCGAGCCGCGCGGCCAGCGCCCCTGCCGTAAGACACGCGAGCCCGTCGGCCTGCGTGGCCACGCCGACCCCGGCCGCCGAGGAATCTCCGACCACCAACAGGCGGCAAACCGATGGCGTCGAACCCGTCGCCGGAACTGCCGCTCCCATTCGCGCACCCGTCGGTTCGGGCAGACGGATAGCCGTTTTGCGAAGCGAGCGGCCCTGGGCCAGCAGTAGTGGCCCTAGCGCAAGTTTGTAGACCGTCAGTCCGATCACGAGCGCCGGGGTCGGAGTCGGGGTCGGCAAACACCTCGGGTTCGCGGGTCACGCGCAGTGCCGCCTCCAACCGTGTTGAAGGTGGCGCGGAGCCAGTGGCGGAGAATGATCACCGCTACCGGTTAGGGTAACTCGCCGCTAACACTACGCGGGACCGTCAACTGCGCGCATCACGAGATCTCATATACGCGAATACTATCGATGAACGGATTGTTGCCTGCGATCGCGGCAGCCTCATCAATATCCGCAGCTTTGATGATCGAGTATCCGGTAATCGCGCCAGGCCCCATCTTGAGCTCGACCACGCCGTTCTTCGTCATCTCCCGAGCGGGCCCGTGAAAACCACCATGTTCGACGGCCCGGTCGGCAACCGATTCAAACCAGGCATTCCACGCCTGCATGATTTCCGGTGTCGGCATCTCGAAACCAACGTGTAGCAACATATAGCGTTTCATCTCACATACCCTTCGATCGGACTGCGATCGCAGCCCGGGTAACCAGTTCGCGTTCTAACCCGTCGGCGCGATCCGGAACTCGCCCTGTTTCGGTGGTCGCACGGCCAGCTCTTTTGGTGCATCGAGCTGCGGCACCCAGTCGTAGGGATAGCGATAGGCGCGGAAAATATCGCTTACGAATAGATCGTCGCGGCCCGACTGGTTGTTCGGATTGACGAATTCCCAGACGATTTCACACTCGCGCGTTACTTCGAAGGTGCGCCCGCAGCTGGATTCAGTGATCAAGGTATTGCCGTTCGGTAAGCGCTGCGCGGCACTCTTGTAGCGGCTGTAGAACCGGCTCATGTCTTCTCCATAACACGGATAGCCGCCGGACTGCGCGGTGTATTCCCAGACCAGTTCCAAGGTGATCGGATCGATCTCCAGAACGCGCGAGCAGTCGCGCAACGCATTCCAGGTGCCGTCCTGAGAACCGGGGTTGGGTGCGCCAAAACCGGCCGCACCACCATTGTCGAACACGAGTACGTTGCCTTCACCGGGCAATCCACGCGGAATGATGTGCGCATGATGCGGACCGATGACGGTGCCAAGCGCTTTGAGGCGCGCATCCATGCTCCAGTCCGGCCCCAGTTTCCAGACGATCTCGCGAGTCTCCTTCGAGATGATGTAGAGCATCGTGCCGCGATCATCACTGATGATGTTCTCCGGGTGAAAACGTACATCACCAGCATCGAACCAACGGTTGGGACCGACGTAGGAGATGGTGTTTTGGAACACGCCGTGCTGGTTGCGGCAGCGGCGCATGATCGCGTTAAGCGCCGCATCGCTGTGGCCAAACTGCGCGAACTGCTCGGCGGGCATCCAGTCCCAGGTGACGTCACCGCCCCACGACACTTCGATCATGCGCGTCGCCCTTGGCAGGAAGTCGCGCGTAACGTCCGGGTAGTGGCCCGTACGGTAGCTCAACATCATCGTGTTGCCGCCGTTGGCCAACGGCGCCTGACCGGGTACGTAGTAGCCAACCGGGCAGCCCTGGCGGACGAGATCATGGTTCTGTCGTGCCGACATGCCGTGGTGGCCGTCCATATTGAGCTCATCCGCGCTACCGAAACGCCATTCCTCCTCGCCGTTCCAGGTTTCCTGCACAACGTCGTCGGCGCCCCACGTGTGGTTGTAGTACGGCGTGACCCGGCCGGATTGCCCACCGAGGATGGTGCCGCCCGGCAGCAAGTTCACCATGAAGCCATCGAACTTCGGCCAGTTGCGCACGACGTTACCGTTCATGTCGATCAACATCGCACCGATTCCGTCGGTATGCGACGGCATCAACGTATAGCCGTTGTAGCACTGCTCGGGCTTGTAGATGGTGGTACCAGTTGGAAACACGGTGTACATATCGGGCAGTCCTTGGAAACGCGTTGTGGCAATGCGGGTAGTCTAAGGGGAGTGGACGCCGGGGTGCACGCTGGCTACCGCGTTGTGCGCCTCGGGCCCCGGTCTTATCGCACCACCAGATTTGCCTTTCATAATCTTTACAAACTACAGCGGCGTGCCCGAACGGCTTGCGTTAAGCTGGCTCTCACGCCAATCAGAGCGACGGGAAGCGCGCCCATGCCAGATATCCAACGCGATGACGTCACGATTCACTACGAAGAAGCGGGACACGGTTTTCCGGTACTGGTGGTGCCGGGCGGCGGCCTCAATGCCACTATCGCTGGCCTCGCCGGACATGCCTTTAATCCGCTCGAAGAATTCAGCGACGATTACCGCTGTGTGGCACTCGATCTCCGCAACGCCAATGGCGGGAGTTCCACCGGTCCTCTAGAGGTCGAACGACCCTGGGATGCGTTTGCGGATGACCAGCTGGCTCTGATGGACAGCCTGGGGATAGAACGATTTCTGGTCGTCGGCTTTTGTATCGGCGGCCCGTTCATCTGGAACCTGCTCAAGCGCGCGCCCGACCGGGTCGCAGCGGCAGTGCTGGTGCATCCGAGCGGCTTCCGCTCAGACCGTCCGGACATTTTCTTCGAGAACAACATCCGCCAGTGGGCGCCGACCTTCTGCGCCGGGCGAAGCGACGTCTCGATGACCGATGCCGAGGCGTTTCTGACCAAGATGTACCGCGACAATCCGGACTTCGTATTCACAGTCTCCCGGGACTTTGTCCGCAACTGTCAGACTCCCGTGCTGATACTGCCAGACGATATCCCACCCCATCCGTATGCGGCCGCGATGGAGTCGGCATTCCTCGCCCCCAACTCACAGGTAAGCCTCTACCCGTGGAAAGAAAACGAACAGAAGACTCGGATGGCGGTCCGGCATGTCCGGATGTTCCTCGACGCAAACGCTGATTGATTCAACCAAGACCGGAGTCGAATCGCCATCATGGAAACAGCTCAATTCGGCCGCACGGGCCTGCAAGTATCACGACTGACCTTCGGCTGCGGAGCGGTAGGCGGCCTCATGACCCGGGGAGACGCGGCCGATCAGGACCGGGCCGTCGCGTGGGCGCGTGACCACGGCATCAACTTCTTCGATACCGCTGCCAGCTACGGCGACGGTGCTTCCGAGACCAATCTCGGGAGAGCGCTGAACGGCAACAAGGACGGTCTGGTGGTCAGTACCAAAGTCGGTCTGAACCAGGCTGACATGGACGACGTCGCGGGCGCGGTCGGCCGTTCGCTGGAAGCCAGCCTGAAACGTCTGCGGCTGGATCACGTCGACCTGTTTCAACTGCACAACACGATCGGCGAGCCCGATCCGCGCGGCCTGATGACGGTCGAGCGCGTACTGAACGAGGTCCTCCCGGCTTTCGACAAACTGCGCGAAGCTGGGAAGACGCGTTTCCTTGGCTTCACGGCGAAAGGCAGCGCGGAAGATCTACACGCGCTGGTCAACTCCGACCGGTTCGACAGCGCGCAGGTCTTCTACAACCTGCTCGTGCCCTCGGCTGGCGAACCGGTGGCGAGCGGCTATCCAGCAGATGACTTCGGCGAGTTGCTGGTGGCGGCAAGTGCGCACGGGGTCGGTGCCATCGGGGTACGGGTACTGGCCGGCGGCGCGCTGTCGGGATCGGAAGTCCGCCATCCGCTCGGCATGCCTGAGGTCAAACCGATCGGCTCCAACACCACCTACGCCGAGGACGTGGCGAGAGCTCTGGCATTCCAGCCGCTGGTCGACGCAGGCGTCGCGAGCGATCTGCCGGAACTCGCGATCCGCTACGTGATCTCCAATCAAATCCTGCCGACGACCGAGATCGGAATCGCCACCCTGGAGCAGGTTCAGAGCGCGACGGCCGCGGTCAACAAGGGGCCCCTGCCGGATGATGCGCTAGCCGAGATTCGTACGATTCAACGACAGTTCGCGTCGGCGGGGCAGTAGTCGGGCAGATCACCGCCGTGGGAGGCGGGCGTCGTAATGGGGGCGGTGTCCCGCTCTAGGTGGTCAGCGCTTCGTAAGCGAGCTGCGCAGCCGCGACATCCATGATCGCGATGCCGACCGAATCGAAGATCACGGTGGCGCCACCCGGTACGACCTTCTGACCAGCGAAGACTTCGCCGATTTCGGCGAATACATCACAGCCGGAAACGCGCACGTTGCCGGCCTGGTCGCGTGCCGCGGCGTACGACTCAACGATGACGGTGTTGCGCATGGCCGCGTCATCGAGCTCGCGCCCGTCAGCAGTGTTCCAACCGACGGCCGTCACGAACGCGCCGGGCTTCAGCCAGTCGCCGGTCAGTATGGGTTCTTTTGCGGCGGTGGTGCACGCTACGATGTCTGCATCGCGCACGGCCCGCTCAGCGTCGCTTACGAACCGCCCGCCAAACTCCGCTGCGAGTTGCTGTCCGGCGTCCTCGTTGCGCGCCCATATCCGCAACGCATGCCAGTCGCGCACCGCACCCAATGCCTCGATGTGCGCACGCGCCTGAATACCGGAGCCCATGATGGTCACGACCTCGGGCGCAGGCACTGCGAGCCTGCGGGCGGCGGCGGCGGAACCGGCGGCCGTGCGCATCTCAGTGATGAGCCGGCCGTCCAGCACCGCACGCGGCGACCCGTTCGACTTATCGAACACGACGATAATCGCCTGATGCGTGGGTAAACCGATCGCTGCGTTGTCGTGATAGAGCGTGACCACTTTGACTGCCATGGCTTCGCCGACTGCGGGCATCGCGGCGATGATCGCGTCGTGCCCGGGTACCGGCACCATCTGGCGTACGGGCTGTTGCACGTTGCCGGCGGAGAAATCGATCATCGCGTGTTCCAGGGCATCGATCAGCGGGATCCATTCCAATACGCCGGCAACCGCGGCTTCCGAGAAGTAGGGAAGATCCATTGATGCTCTCCTTCATTGCGCGACACGGGTCTGTCAGTTCAACGGTAAAGTCACCGCGAAGGCAAGGCCGTAGCATCTTTGCACGACCAGCATTAGCGCCCGGCGATGAGGATCGCGCCCGGTGCCGGGCTCAGTCGCCTGAGTCTGGAAGGCGACTCAGATCGGGATAGTAGTCCCCTCGTTCCGCCACATATTCGTGCTTGGTCATGCGCCGCCCGGTGGATTCATCGAACAGCCCCATCGCGATGCTGATCCAGGCATAACCGGGCAGGTCGGGGCGCCAGAACAGCGTTGACCCGCAGACCGCGCAAAAACCACGCTCGACCTCAACCGACGAGCGAAACCAACGCACGTGCGCCTCGCCGCGCACGGTAAGCGCCGACTTGCGAACATTCACGCCCGCATAGAAACTGCTGGTCTGCTTTTGACATTGCCTGCAGTGGCAGGCTTGCGGGTCGTGCTCGAGGTCTCCTGCGACAGCGATCGTTACGGCGCCACACAGACAGCTTCCTTTCAGCATCGAGTCCGCCCCCCAAGCTTGTATCACGGCGACAATCGGGTCGCATGGCGCAGTCGTCGCCCTGAGACTGGCGTCGCTCAGGCCGCCGCACCCAGTTGCTTGCACATGACCACTGCGTTCTCAGGACAGAGCTCTGAAAATTCACGCGTGCCGACAATGTCAGCCGGTACGGTTTCTCTGGCGACGGGCTGATAACCCCTGACCGCGAAGAATCTCTCTGCCGTTTCCGTCAACAGGAACAGCGTCTGTACGCCCTCATTGGCTGCGTGCGCTTCGGCAGCCCGCACCAGAGCGGCACCAAGGCCGCGCCCTCGCGCTTGTTCGCCGACGATCAATGACCGCAGCAATGCGACTTTGCCGAGCAGTTCCAGCCCGACCAGTCCCTCCGGTGCTTTGCGCGGGCCGCTCGCCAGAAAATGCGACCAGTCGGTAGCACCGAGGTCTCCGGTTGGTAAACCCGCCTCGACCAGCATCGCAATCGCGGTAACCGGATCGGGATTGGCATAAATCTCAGCGTCTGACATTCAGTCCCCGTAAATGATCTGAAAGATGTCGGCGGGTGAGATCGCGCAGTGTCAAACCGAGCAGATACAAAACGCCAGGCCCGCAAAATCCCATGGTCACCCAGCAGATTTTCGGACTGTCCTCACGCGGTCACGCGGGCGCCAATGCGCCCACTGATCGCGTCGCCGCTTGCCGGGACTCGCGCCGCGAATCCACACGGAGCCGCTCCGCCAGCCGTCCACGCACAGATAAGCGCGCGCGCAAGAGGCCGCCGAAAAACCATATCTCAAGTCGTGAGGCCGGTAATGCACATGGCGGGAAGTATAAGAGTCCGGCCAGACCAGCGGCAACGCGTCGGGGATGCGAGGTCACGTCCCTGCGAGAGCCTGCTCCAGTTCCAGGATCGAGCCGAGCCGGTGGGCGGCCGGTACCGCGACGTTCACGCTATCGCCGACCAACATCGCCTGAAGGCCGGCACCGGTCGCACCGAGGTAGTCCGCTTCAGGGTTATCGCCAATGTAAAGGCAATTCTCCGCATCTGCGCCAAGCCGCCCGACGGCGTGCGCAAAAATAGCCGAAGCGGGCTTACGCTGTCCAAACGCCACAGACGTGACCAGGTCATCAAACAAGTTTTCTGCTCCCATCGACCGCAGATGGCCAGGTACCAGTTCAGTGTCGTGCGTGTTCGTGACAATAGAGAGCGCGTACTGGCCGCGCAGGCGGGTCAGCATGGGTACCAACGCATCGATGTAACGTACGCTCGCATTCCATTCCTTCAGATAGGACTCCACAAGCTGGTCCGCCGCGCGGCGTCCCGGCTCAGCACAGAATGTCGACAGCACACGCCAGCTCAGATCGAGCATCGAGAATTCCTGGTGCGTCGCGCACGCAACCTCTTCGAGCTGAAGGTAGTTCTGCTGCCACAATTTCGTGAATGCGGTGTAACCGCCCTCGAATCCGAGTGCCTGTGCCGCGCCGTAGGTGCCGCGATAACCATCTTGCTGCGGCGTGGGTGAGTACCGCACCAGCGTGCCAAAGAAATCGAATATGAGGTGACTCGGCATCGCGCGGGGTTGTCTCAAGTGCTGGTCCACTCAGTGGCTGGTTACCGAACGACGGCAAAGCACTTAGCATCAGCCGGCTCGGAACCCAGGTTCGGCAGGTCGATGTAGCGCCGCAATGTGCCTTCGTAGTGCATGCCCGCTTTGGTCATGACTCGCGCCGAGGCTTCGTTCCCGACGTAACAGAGTCCTTCAAACCGATACACGGCTGGCATCGAGAGCGACAGAGCCATCACCGCACGCAACGCCTCGGTCATGAATCCCTGCCCCCAGGCGTCCTGCGCGAGCACGTAACCCACCTGATGGGTGGTGCCCTGATTGCGAACACCGATGCTACCCACGATGCGCTGTTCAGCCTGGGTTCGGATCATCCAGTTGTACTGACTCCCCTCCCGCCACCAGGCGTTGACGCGTTCGAGATAAGCCACTGTATCTACGACATCGCGATGCGGTGACCACGTCAGGTAGCGAGTCACCTCGGGACTTGATGCATAAGACGCGAAAACCTCTTCCGCATCGAACAGAGACGCCTGAGTCAGGTTCAGTCGATCGGTTGCGAGCGACGTCGGAATCGAATCGTCCACGGTCTGTCTCCCTCGACGCCGCGAAGACCTGGATGACAGCGGTGCGTTGCGCTACTCAGCCCGGGCGTTGCGCGTAGCCACCATCCTCACACCGCCCAGGCGCCCGGCGACGAAACAATCCACGTAGTGGCTGTAGGCGCGATCGTAGTGCTCGAAATGCGCTTTGCCGAACTGCGCCACGGTCGTGTCCTCGAGCGACCGGTACATCTGCAGGCGTTCGACCAGATTATCGCGCCACCGCGACGACAGGTCGTGTTCCGCGTCGAGTTCAAAACCGCAGGCCGCCAGGAGCTCGCGGTACAGGTCGGCCGATGCCAGATTCGACGTCTGGATTTCGCGACCTAAACGGTCCTGTGTCGCCGCGTCCAGCGGCGCCAGCCAGACGATGTCGGTGAAGCCCAGTCGTCCGCCATCTTTCAGTACCCGCGCGCACTCCGAGACGAGGGCCGCCTTGTCTGGCACGTGCAGCCAGGATTCCTGTGAGATCAAAATGTCGAAAGCGGCATCGGGTAGCGGCATCGACGTGGCGTCACCGTGTGCGAACTCAACTCGCCCGGCAAGCCCTACTCACTGCGCGAGACGCGCGGCGCCTTCCACACGGCTCAGCGTCAGGTCGAGGCCCGTCACGTGGCAGCCGCGCGTACTCGCAAGCCACCGTGCCGGGCCGCCCATGCCGCTGCAAACATCGAGCACGTGGTGTTGCGACTCAATGCCGACAGCGTCAGCTAACTGCTCGAGCGCATCCGCACCGCCGTAGTGGTCACGGTCGAAAGCGGCGAGGTCGGCTTGCGTAAGATTTTCCAGCGACGCACCCGCGGCCTCAGCCTTGGCAAGGATCTCACGCTCGTTAATGGGGTGGGTGTCGTAGAACGACACAAGATCGGTTGCCAACGGTGCGCTCACACAGTTCTCCGGATCATCTGGGGTCGACGCACGGCGATGACTCGAACGCCGCAGCCGGTGCTCAGTCGTCACCTACCAAGGTGAAAGTCGTCTCGGCAGCGGCGTCTCGAACCGGCACGACAGCCTGATAACCGTCCGACTGATACCAGCTGCGCGCCGCTTCGCGCGACGGAAACTTGATGACGACCATCAACTTGCGGTCCGTGTCACCAGCCAGTACCTCGAGCGGGCCACGGCAAACGACCTCACCGTGATGCTCCGCGATGGTCTTGGTGGCGGCCGCACCGTACTCCTTCATCTTGTCCGGGTCGTTTACGGTTGCGTGTACTACTACGAATGCGCTCATGTCTTCCTCTTCTTCTTGGCAGTTCTAGGGGCAGCTTTTGAAACGTTCCGGGGTCTTTTGGTCACCGCAGGTAAACCCAGGATATCGCTGGCTTCCGCGAAGGCTTGCCTGGCACGGTCCGTGCCTCGCGTAAGCCGTTCCCGGGCCTGCTGTTCTTTGGTCGGATCGCCTCCGGCCTGGCGCAGGCTGCGCGTGAACACGTTGTATAGATTTTGAATCTGCGCGGAGTAGGCCGCTGCCAAGGCTTCCTTTTCGAGTTCCATATCATGTCTCCTGTTATCGAATCGCCAGGTCCGAAGCGCAATGTCGTCGCTCGCGGCCGCTCAATCCAGCATATCCGAGCCGGGTTGCGCACCTCAAACAAGTCGCGTAACTCCATTCACGCGTCGGGGCGTCACACGGTTTGGCCGACGCGACAGCCCAACACATGCTCCGGGCGGG
>JBCCEJ010000076.1:0-28821 GCA_039030335.1 Pseudomonadota bacterium
CACCAAAGTAGCGCTAAATTGGCGAGATAAGCACTGATCTAGTGCAAAAATAAGCAACTATAACCAAGATATTCCAACTCTCGAACCCCAGCCGACTGGTTATCGACATGCGCAACACGCGCTTGTTGCGAGGGCTGGCTGGCGCCGCCGACCGCGGTAAAAGCATCAAACGTTTCCGCTTCGGCCGACGCAACGGCCGGGACCTGCGGGTCGTCCTGGACCTGCACGCCCGGGTTCAACCGAAGTCCTTCCTGTTGCCGCCTTCCGGCGAGTATGGCTACCGGCTCGTGGTCGATATCCGCGAAGCTGGAAAGGTCTCCAAAGTCCACCGAGTAGACAAGCGCAAGCCCGCAGCTGCGCGGCCAGTCGTGATCGCAATCGATGCCGGGCATGGCGGTGAGGACCCCGGCGCTATCGGTGCACGCGGCACGCGCGAGAAGATGGTCACGCTCGCGGTGGCCCGCAAACTGGCCAAACGCCTGAACCGCTTCCCCGGGTTCAAGGGCGTACTGGTGCGCTCGGGTGACTACTACGTCGGACTCCGCCAGCGCATCAGGATCGCGCGGAAGGCCAATGCCGACCTGCTGGTTTCCATTCACGCTGACGCTTTCAAGGACCGCCGGGTTCGGGGCAGCTCCGTATGGGTGCTTTCCACCCGGGGCGCGTCCAGCGAGGCAGCCCGTTGGCTGGCGGCACGCGAAAACGCCGCCGACCTGGCTGGCGGAGTCAGCCTCGACGATAAAGATGACGTTCTGGCCTCGGTGCTGTTGGACCTCTCGCAGACGGCCACGCTCAACCTCAGTCGGGAAGTTGCGAGTTCCACTCTGGCGGAATTGCGGCGTGTCGGAAAGGTCCACAAGCGCCACGTCGAACGGGCCGGATTCGTCGTGCTGAAGGCGCCTGACATCCCGTCCATCCTGGTCGAGACGGCGTTCATTTCCAATCCGTCCGAGGAAAAGCGGCTGCGACAGCCAGCCCATCAAGACAAGCTCGCCAAAGCACTTGCGGCCGGTATTCGTCGTTATTTTGAACGTCGACCGCCGCCGGGGACCCGTCTCGCGCTGTCGCGGCACGTCATCGGCCCCGGCGAAACCCTTTCTCAGATCGCTTCGCGGTACGACGTCAGCGTGAATGCCTTGCGTGACGCAAATAACCTGTCCTCAGACGCTGTCCGTCAAGGACAGGTCCTGCGCATCCCGAGTCGCAGCTGACAGCGCGCCGCCGTTCGGGCGCCACCTCGCTCTGTCAGTTCGATCCGGCGAGCGCCGTGCGCGCGGTGCGCAGTATCCGGTTTCTGCGAAACACCAGGTGCAGACGCCGCCCACCGAGTTGCCGCCAGAGCACCGTCGCGCGTATGCCGGCTAGCAGGGTGGCTCGAATGCGGTCCGCCGTCCCGGCATCCCGAAGAACGCTAGGTTCACCACTAACCATGATACGCGGGCTGAGATTGCTCAGCGTTTCCTTATAAGCGTCGGCGAGGGTGCCGAGTACGGCGGGGCCCAATAGTTCCGGGTCGTGTACCGGCGCACCATCAGTGCGTGCGTGCAGCTGGTTCGAGGCGCGACGCAGCCCGTGTTGCAGGGTGTCCACCAGATCTGTCCGGCGCGCCAGATTGCGTTCCAACGCCATCAGTTCACTGACGTAACGTGACACTTCCACATCGCGTCGGCCGTCACCGCCGCCAAGCTGCTGTTGCAGCGTTACGAACCCGAGGTGCAGGTGTTCGAAAGTGTCCCCGAACACGGCGACGACGCTTGGGGCATCGATCTGCAGCGTGCTGGCGATCGTGGTGCGCAACGCCGCGTCAGGTACGTCGCCCACCCGCGCGATGCGCTGTACCAGGAGGGCGGCCTGAAATATGCCCGCCAGTGCGGTGGTCTGATCGAGGCTTGTGCTAATCGATTGCACTGCGGTCAAGGCGGGCTCCAGCTGAACGGTGTCCGGCGGGTCCAGAGGCGGCGCAATTTGACATGAAGCGGCACTCCGGCGCCAACGTTGGCATGCGTCACGTCGCCGCCGCGGCCTCGGTCCGCGCAATGATGCCGCCACCAAGGCACTCATCACCCATGTAGATGACGGCTGACTGTCCGGGCGTTACCGCGCGTTGGGGAATGTCGAAGTCGAGTCGGACCGTAGCATCTTCTGACAAGTGGACGACGCAGTCCGCATCTCGTTGGCGATAGCGGGTCTTGGCAGTTGCGCGGAAGCATGTTGCGCCCGACGCCAACCAGTCGCGCGGCCCTCGCACCCAGTTCATTTCTTCAGCGACCAGGCTCCGGGAAAACAGCAGAGGATGGTCATGGCCCTGCACGACGCGCACGCAGTTGCGACTCATGTCCTTGGCGTAGACGTACCACGGCTCGCCACTGGAACCGCGGCGCCCTCCGATGCCGAGGCCGTGGCGTTGACCGAGCGTATAGAAAGCCGCACCTTGATGTTCGCCGATCACTTCACCTTCCGGGGTTTCCACCGGGCCGTGCTCCGACGCCAGGAAACGGCTGAGGAAATCACGGAATGGGCGTTCGCCGATAAAGCAGATGCCGGTACTGTCGCGCTTGTCGTGCGTGGCGAGCCCGAGTTGGGCGGCTACGTTGCGCACGTCGGTCTTGTTGAGCGATCCGACGGGAAAATGCGACTGCCGCAGCGCGTCCTGCCCGAGGGCATGGAGGAAGTAACTCTGGTCTTTGTTGGCATCTTTGCCACGCAGCAAAGCGATGCCATCGCCCCGTTTGTCGCTGCGCACGTAGTGGCCGGTCGCTACCGCGCTGGCCCCCAGGGTGCGTGCGTGCTCGAGGAACTCCCGGAACTTGATCTCGCGATTGCAGAGCACGTCCGGGTTCGGGGTCCGGCCGGCCCGATGTTCGGCGAGGAACCGGTCGAAAACACGGTCCCAGTACTCCGTCGCGAAATTGACCGTACGCAGTTCGATGTCCAGGCGTTCGGCCACGGCCTGAGCATCGGCAAGATCTTCGGTGGCACTGCAGTAATCGACCCGGTCGTCCTCCTCCCAGTTCTTCATGAACAGTCCGGTAACGTGGAGCCCCTCGCGTTTGAGCAGGGCTGCCGTAACAGATGAATCGACGCCGCCGGACATGCCGACGACCACATGCTCAGTCATCAGTGGGCGTGACGCCTCGGAGTGTCGTGAATTGGCGACAGTTTAACTTACCGGGAACTGCGGTGAAGCGTGGTGCCGCCGGCGCGGTGGCGCCGAAAACAGCATAGAATGGCGATTTATTCCTGCTGCTTTCGCAATGGCACGAACTGTGCATGGAAGCGTCACAATGTCGGCCGCCGAGTTGCGTCGTTGCGGTCGTTTTCCGTCCGTTGCGTGAGCTGCGCAACGGTTTCGAATGCGGTGCCGGCCTCGGCAGGCCGGCCACACCACGCTTAAGGGGCCTTGAGTGAAAAAGCTGTTCAAGTTTCTGATATGGACGTTGGTCGTCGTTGTCGTCCTGGTCGGCGCGGCCGCAGTCGCGGTGCCGATGCTGGTCGACCCGAACGACTACCGCGACCAGTTGGCTGCGGTCGTGAAGGAGCAGACCGGCCGGGTTCTGCAGATCGAAGGCGATCTCAACATGACGGTATTCCCCTGGCTGGGAGTCGACGTGGGGCCCGCGTCACTCAGCAATGCAGATGGTTTCAAAGCCGCGGTTTTCGCGAGCTCTGAGCGAATTCAGGTTCGCGTCAAGCTGGAGCCGCTGTTGCTTGAGCAGCGCCTTGAGATGGACACCGTCACCGTCAAAGGACTGAAGGTGAACCTGGAACGTGACGCCGATGGCGCGAGCAACTGGGACGATCTGGCGAAGACCGGCAACGCCACGGAAAGCGTGGACAAAGCCGAGAGCGGTGACGCGCCCCCGCTGGCGGCGATCGTGCTGGGCGGCCTCGATGTGAGCGGCGCCCAGCTCGCGTTCGCAGACCGGCAGGCCGGCCAGGACATCAAGCTGAGCAACGTATCGTTGAAGACCGGAGTACTGACACCAGGTCAGCCCGTGCCGCTCGAAGCCGGACTGGACGTGTCACTCGCCGCACCCGCCGCCAGTGGCCGCGTGACACTGAAGACGACGCTGTCCGTAGATGGGGATGTGGTTCGGGCGAAAGACCTGGAAATCGCGGCGGACCTGAGCGGCCGGGATTTGCCAGGAGGAAAACTGAACGCGCGTCTCGGCACGCAGGTCGAACTCGACAACGCGGCCCGCACGGCGTCTCTGAAGGGACTCAGCTTGAGCCTTGCTGACCTGCAGCTGAACGGTGGCCTCACGGTCACCGGGCTCGACCAGCCAGCACCCGCGGCCGCCGGCAAGATCAGCATTGCGCGATTCGATCTGCGCAAGCTGCTCGCCGATATCGGCCAACAGCCGCCGGTGACTGCTGATGCCAAGGTACTGACAGCTGTAGCCGTGAACGCGGACCTCGCGGCGAACAGTTCCAGTCTGAAGCTGAGCCCGTTGTCGGTGACGCTCGACGACTCGAAGCTCACCGGCGTCTTCGCAGTCAGCAACTTTGCGCGCCCCGCGCTCAGATTCGATCTGACTGTCGACCAGATCGACGCCGATCGTTATCTGCCGCCGCAGAGCGGCGCTAAGAAAGCTGCGACACCGGGAGCGGCGGCGACTTCGGCGGCGGGCTTGCCAGTCGAGCAACTAAGAGCCTTGAACATCGACGGCAAGCTCAAGCTCGGTAAACTGCGGATCTCAGGTCTGTCATTGTCAGACCTCAAAGCCGCCGTGAAAGCCAAGGCGGGCGTCATCAAGGCAACCCCGCTCAGCGCTAAGCTGTACGGCGGCAGCTACGCTGGCAATGTCGGCATCGACGCGCGCGGTAAGGCCGCCAAAGTCAGCCTGAACGAAACGCTCAAAGGTGTGCAGATAGGCCCCCTGCTGAAAGACCTGCAAGGCGAGGATCGGCTTGAAGGCACCGCGGCGGCGCGCCTCAAGGCGACGATGGCCGGGAACGATCCTGAAGCCATGAAACGTACTCTGAACGGATCCGGCTCCTTCAGCTTTGCGAACGGCGCGTTGAAGGGGGTCAACATCGCCGCGATGATCCGCGACGCCAAGGCCAAGATTCTGGGCGGCGGTGGCGCCGACCCTGCTGCGCCGCAGCGCACGGACTTCTCGACGTTGGGCGGGTCGTTCCGAATCAAGAACGGCCTCGTATCGAACAACGATTTTGCTGCTAAATCACCGCTGCTTCGGATCAAGGGTAAAGGGACGGCGAACCTCGTAAGCGAAGCGCTGAACTATCGGACGACCACCTCTGTGGTGGCGACGGCGAAAGGGCAGGGGGGCAAAGAACTGGCGGACCTCGCGGGCATCGATATTCCGCTCAAGATCACCGGTACGTTCAGTGAACCGCAGTACGGCCTCGACGTGGAAGCGTTCGCCAAACTGCTTGCGACGCAAAAGGCGAAGGATCTGCTCGGCAAGGGTACCGGTGGCGTCAAGAAAGCGGTCGAGGGCAAGTTGAAAGATGCGGTCGGCGGTGCTGCTGGCAAGGGTGCGGTCGGTGCGTTGACGAAGCAGCTCGGCATTGGCGGCGGTGACGAGGGCAAGAGCGGCGATGGCGGGAAGGCCGACCCGGCCGCAGCTGCCGGGAAGGCGCTCAAGAACCTGTTTGGCAACTAAACCCGCTCGAGGTTGGATTCGTTGTGGCCAGCACGGTACTCAGTGGTAGTGACATCCTGGTTGTGGATGACGACCAGGACATGCGTGCGCTGCTGTCCGACTGGCTCATCCGGGCGGGCGCGAGTGTACGCACGGCGCAAAGCGGCGCCGAGGCCATTGCGGAACTGACGCTGCGGTCGCCGGACCTGGTCATGACGGACCTCGTGATGGAGTCGATGGACGGCTTGCGTCTGGTTAGCGAGGTCCACCGGTTGGACCCGGTGCTCCCGGTGATCATGTTGAGCGCCCACGCCGGCGTGCAGGACGCCATGCGAGCTGCGCATCTGGGCGTGACGGCATTTCTGCAAAAACCCCTGAAACCTGAAGACGTCGTCGCGAGTGCTGGCGCCGCACTGGCGGCGAGTGGCGCAACCGGCGAGGGATCTGATTTCGCACCGCATATCGTGGCGCGAAGCGATGCGATGCGGAGTCTGCTCGAGCGCGCCAGGCTGGTCGCGAGAAGCGACTGTTCGGTGCTTATCACCGGCGCGACAGGAACGGGCAAAGAAGTCCTGGCACAGGCGATCCACACAGGCGGCCGCCGGCGCGACCAGGCACTGGTCACCGTCAATTGCAGCGCGATCCCCGAACAGTTGCTCGAGTCCGAATTGTTCGGGCACGAAAAAGGCGCGTTCACGGGCGCGACATCGCGGCGCGAGGGTCTGTTTCAAGCCGCCCACGGTGGCACCCTGTTCCTGGACGAAATCGGCGACATGCCGCTCCCGTTGCAGGCCAAGCTGTTGCGGGTGCTGCAGGACTTCAACGTCCGGCCCGTCGGCGCAACGCACCCGGTGCCTATCGATGTTCGCATCGTGTCGGCTACCCATCACGATCTGGAAGCCGCGGTGGAGCGACGCGAATTCCGCGAGGACCTGTATTACCGGTTGAGTGTCGTGCCGCTGCATCTGGCTGACTTAAACGATCGGCGCGAAGACATCGTACCGCTCGCCGAACGCTTCCTGACGGAATTTGCCGGGCCCGACGGGGCGGGTCGCAAGCGTCTCTCGCCGGATGCGCGCACGCGCCTCGCGGCCGCCAACCTGCCGGGCAATGTCAGGCAGCTACGCAACATCATCGAGCAATGCACGGTGCTTGCAACGACTGACGTCATTCCGCTCGAACTGGTCGACGCCGCGCTCCGGAATCAGCCTGCGGGCATTCAGACCTTCGAGGAAGCGACCCGCGCATTCGAGTACCGTTACCTTCTGGGCGTGCTGCGTCTGGCCAATGGCAATGTTTCGCATGCTGCGCGACTCGCAGGGCGCAATCGCACGGAATTCTACAAGTTGCTGAACCGTCACGAGCTCAGTCCTGCTGATTTCCGCGACAATGCCTCCGAGGAATCATGATGACCGCTGTTGATGTGACGCCCGCGCGGGGTCTTGGAGTAACGCAATGGAAGTAGAACTGGACGGCGGCATCGAACCGTTGGTGGGCAATTACATGACCAACCGCCGCAAGGACATCGCGGCACTCCAGGAAGCCCTGGACGGAGCGGACTTCGGCCGAATTGCAGCACTGGGTCACCGGATGAAAGGCAACGGCGCGAGTTTCGGCTTTCATCGGATTTCCGAGTTGGGTGTAGAACTCGAAGACGCCGCGATGGGCGAGGATGCGAGCGCGGTAGCCACGGCGCTGGCAGCGTTGTCCGACTACGTCGATAACGTCAAGGTGGTGTACCGGTGAGTCGCGATATCAATGTGTTGCTGGTCGATGACTGCCCGGACTTCCGGGCGCTGGTACGCCACTACCTGCGCCAGAACGCGCCAGATGTGACGCTTACAGACTACGATCCTGAAGTTCAGGGGCTGCCCGCCGACTCGTTCCGCTGGAGCCGCTACGACCTGTTGTTGCTCGACTACCAACTCGGTGATGGCGGCGACGGGCTCAGCTGGCTCGCTGAGCTTCGCGACAAGGACGGTTTTCCCCCAACCGTGCTGGTCACCGCACAAGGGAATGAATATGTGGCCGTGCGCGCGCTGAAACTGGGCGCGGAAGACTACATCCGTAAGCAGGATCTGACCGCCACGCGCCTCGTGGAAGTCGTGCGAGAAGCCAGCCGTGGACGGTCGCCCGCCGCGGCCGCAGTTCCCTCGGTCAATAAGACGACCCTGCAACCGGGGCCGGAAGAAACCGTCGTACGCGGGATCAACGGCTATCGGATGATGCGCAAGATCGGAGCTGGTACCCAGTCGCGCATCTACCTGGCGGAACGGCTCAGCGACGATCTGCAGGTGGCGCTGAAGATCGTCGCGATCAGCGCGATGGATGATGAAGATGTTCTACGACGTTTCGAACGCGAAGTTAACGCGCTGGAGCGTATAGCCTCACCGCACGTCGTGCGGTTGTTCGATCAGGCATTCGCTGACGACTGCGGGTATATCGCGATGGAACATTTGCCGGGTGGGGACCTCCGCGAGCGGATGGATGGTCAGTTCGACGAAGACGTGGCTGTCGACTGGATGCGCCAACTCTTGCAAGGTCTGGCGGTGATTCACTCGGCCGGAGTGATTCACCGCGACCTCAAGCCAACCAATGTTCTGTTTCGTGGCGCCGATACGCTCGTGATTGCGGACTTTGGGATATCACGCCCTATAGATACCGACACCGAGCATACGACCGAGGGCATGCTGCTCGGGACGCCGGCTTACATGAGTCCTGAGCAATGCCTTGGTGACAGCGTCGATGCGCGGTCCGATCTCTATAGTGCGGGCGTCATGTTTGTAGAGATGCTGACCGGGCTACGACCATTTCGTGGCCGGTCGGTGGCCGCCATACTGCACCAGCACGTGCATGAACCGATACCGCGATTGGATGCGACGTTGGCTCATCAGCAGCCGTTCGTCGATGCATTGCTGTCCAAGCAGCGTGCCGATCGGCCGGCGACGGCGGGCGAGGCGCTGGAACTGATGCAGGCTTCAGTGCATTAAAGCTGGCGTAGAGTCGCTTTCTTCGCGGCCGTCTTCACTGGTCTCCGGCCTGGCCGGTCTCCTGTTCGGCCGGCAGATTTTCGCGTTCGATTACGGGCTGTTCCCAGTCACCGCTCACGCGGTATCGAAACGACGCAATTTTGTCGATGATCTTGGTGTTCAGCAGCTTCTCGGCGAGCCAGATGGCGGCGCCCACACCTGCGCCAACACCGCCGAACGCGGCGCCGGCAACCGGCAGGCTCCCAGACACGCTAGGCCGCACGGTGACGATCTGGTCGTAATCCTCGACCGCAAGCCCCGTGCGCCCGGCTATGGTGATCTCGGCTGACTTCGACGACACCGTCAGGTTGTTCGTGTACGCATTGCCGCCGTCCAGAGTAAAGACGCCGTGGATCCGGTCGAACTCGAGTCCCGTCTCGAACAGGCGACCCAGGTCGAGCGAGAGAATCTGCGGCAATGCGTTCAGATTGAGCAGAGCGAAGACCTTGCCGCTCGCGCCGGTGTCGATCGAGAGGATTCGTCCACTGCTCGCCTGGAAGGTCATTTCGCCATAGAGCGAGCGCTCGGTGATGTCGCCTGGCGTCCCGGGCCAGGCGAAGTGCGCGTCGATACTCGTGGTACCCCCGGTCGCCGTATCGCCTTTGACGCCAGCTGCTTTGAGGAGGTCGCCCATTTGGTCGGCGTGCATCGCGACTTTGAATACCGAACTCTGCTTGCCATCGCGGAGCACCCAACCACCGGTGCCGGACAGATCGAACAATGGTGAGATCAGGTAAATCGATTCGAAGGCGAGGCCGTCCGGGACCGACTTGGCTGCGATCTTGAGGCTGCCGAGATCGACGTCGCCGTAGATCAGTTTCTTGGTCAGGAAATTGAAGTCAGGGAGCGTGCGCGGGTCGGTTCGCTCGCCGCTGGTCGTGTTCGCGTGCGGGATCACCAGATGATCCAGGTCCACGAGCAGTTGCTGGCTCTGACTCGGGGGAATGACGCGTCCCGCTACGGCCGGCCCATTCAACAGCACCACCGTCGATGCATCTCGCTGTTCGCGGTCGACGCGAACGCCCGTATTCGGAAATGCAATACCCGCGAATCGCACCGAATCAATCTTAATCTCGACATCTGGCATGCTGATGCGAGCGGCGTCGGTATCCGGGCCCAGCAGGGCAACCCATGCGTCGATGTCGAGAAGTTCGAGCTTGCCTCTGATGCGGCGGTCGCCTAGCCGTGCCGCAGGGGCCGCGCCATTCAATTGCAGGTGGTAGCCGATATTGCGTCGCTTTCCGCGCGAGCCGACGCCGGACAGGCTGAGCGGCCCGTAGCGCGCCGCAATGCGTAGCAGTTCTGGTGAAAGTTCGCCTTCGATCCGCAGGGCGCGTGAACTGTCGCTCGGCTTGCCGAGCGGTGCGGGCATATGCAAGGCCGTGCCTGCGAGATCGGTATTCACGATAAAGCTGACCCGCTGGTCGCGCTCAGCCTTCATGGTGAGTTTCCAGCGACTGGCACCCCGCACGCGTTCCAGCCACGCGGGTCGCTCGAGCTCCGCCAGTTCGGCGAGCCGTATCAGTGTGTTGGGCCCGACATCGCTGGCGACTGTCAGCTGCCCTCCACCCGTCGTCTTGCCGTCGAGTGCGAGGCTGACGGGTTGCCCGAGCCACTGTCCGCTCATGTTTCTGGATTTGAGCTCGTCGCCCTCCAGAATCAGGCGTCCGCGCAACTTGGAAACGGGCGCTAGTTGTTTGCTGGCCCGGATCGTTGCGCCATTCATATCGATGTTGGTGCGTGTGTCCAGGATGCGGCCGTCAGCGGTCATGGAAACTTCGGCCGTCAGGTTAACCGGGCCGCGTGCATCGACCTGCCGCAGAGGCTTCGGAATGTTGCGCGCCAGTGGCGTGGCATTAAATGTCTTCCTGACATTCTTCAAGTCGCTACTGGTCTTCAGTTCCAGTAACAGTCGTCCGTCTTCGGCACCCACGTCCGGCAAGGTGGCCGATACACTGACCGGCAATCCGTTCAGGCTCGCACTCGGCGTGGTGGCGGTCAGTTTCCCGCCGCGCAGAACCAGCGGACCATCAACCTCCGTCAGTGTCGGCCACCCATCGGCGTAGGCGAGTACACCGTTTTGCAAGGTGCCCTGCAGGCTGACGTTGGCAGTCTTGCCCGAAACCGTCAGATCGCGGATTCGGCCATCCAGTCCAAGGCTCACGTTGCGCATGGATCCAGACTGGATCGAGCGTTGGAACCAGGTGTTCAAACCGTCGGGAAACAGGGGGGACGGCAGCAACTTGCCAGCATCCGCAAACTCGACCGCATCGATGGTGACGGTGAGGTGCAGCAGCGCTGACGGATCGGCGTCCACGGTAACCGAGCCCGACAGCGCCACGTCGTATGAACTCCCCGCGAACAGCACCTCTTCGGAGTGAAACTCTATCGCGGACGCCTTGCGCCTCACTTCGATCTGGCCGGAAGCGCCGTTGAACGTCACGGGTTTCGCAAATACTTCGCTGCTGGTGACGATGACGGGAGTGTCGCTGTGTAGCCGGATTGTACCGCCGGCGAGCGACACCGAGGCGTGCCCTGCGATGCCGTTCAGGCCCCAGTTTTCGTCGCGCCGCTCGGGCCATCCGACATCGTCGAACGAAAACGCGGCCGTGAACGGCACCTCGTCACCGCCTACGTCCATCCATGTGGCAGTCAGATCCCGGGTGTTCCCAGTGACCTGCAGTGCGCGCAATTCCTCGACGTCGTCTGAATCAGGCTCCAGAAAGGCGAGCATCGAGACGACGTCTTCGATACGCGCCTCGGTCAGCTGAGCCCGGTAGCTCCCGGGCTGCCCACCGTCGCCGAGCATGAAAACCATTCTGGCCGCTTCCGCCTGCCACTGGCGCCGCGCGCCAGCGACATCCAGATGGTTCACATCCAGTTCCCAGCCGCGTTCGACGGGTCGATAGTCGAAGTTGCCGCGCAGTGAGGCAGGCCCGCCGAGCGGCGCGCCCGGCAACAGGTCGAGACCATACAGGGCCGTTGCGCCACGCGCGCGCACCAGCCGACCATTGCTGAATTGCAGGCGGAGGTTGAACGTAGTGGTCGGATCGAGTCCGGGCAACACCGAGCGGGGTAACAGGGATACGAGCGGCGCGAGGCGGAGGTCCTCGGCATTCAGATTGAGGTCTGCAATCCACCCGTGTTCGCTGGCTGCGATTCCGAGCGTACCGTCGACCTCTATGTATTGAGCAGGCTGACCCGGGAGTTCGACGAGGCCGGTCAGTTCCTGACCGGCATCCTGGCGCTCGATGTCGATACGCAGCCCGAGTTCGATCGGCTCGCCGCCGAGCCGCGCGTCGAAGAACAGGAGCTTGGCGTCACTGAATGAGACCCGCGCTGGCCCGAGCAGCAGCTGCCGCGCCGAACGCATTCCTCCAGGACTCGGGTCACGGCGCCCCAGACCTGAGATGCGCACCGACCCGGCTGCATCACGATGCACGCTGATACGCGCGCCGATGATGCGGATCTGGCGCGAGATGAGCGCGTGCGCGCGCAGCGTGGATACCAGATCCAGATGCAGCTCTGCACTGCGGAAACCTGCGGTGACCTCGCCGCCGTCATCGAGAATCTCCAGATCGCCGATTGCGAGCAGCGGTATGCCTTCATCCCAGCCGAGGTCCAGAGTTCCGACCCGCACCGGACGGCCGAGAGCGTCGGACACGGTCGACTCGACCAGAGAACGGTGCTGCTCGAGGTTGACGGTAAGGTAGGCGAGGGCTCCCGCGAACAGGGTCAGCAGCACCAAGCCGACTGCACAGAACCAGCCGAGTGCGCGCACCACCAGCCGCACGGGTCGCCTCGCAGGCACAGGTGGCGTTGTCACTTGGGTGGTGCTCGACGGCCAGTCGCGCGCATTACATCAGAACGACGTCGTACTGCGTCTGGAAGTACTGTGGGTCGACCTGGAGTTTGATCGGCTTGCCGATGAACTCTTCGAGCTCGGCGAAGCTCGCCGACTCTTCATCAACCATCAGGTCGATCACTTCGCGCGACGCCAGTACCAACAGTTCCTTTGTATCGTACTGTCTCGCCTCGCGAAGAATCTCCCGGAAGATCTCGTAGCACACCGTCTGCGCCGACTTCGTATAACCACGCCCACTGCATACCGGACACGGGTCGCACATCACATGTTCAAGGCTTTCCCGGATTCGCTTGCGCGTCATCTGGATGAGCCCGAGCGACGACAGCTCGCTCAGCTGAGTCTTGGTCGGGTCGCGTTCGAGACTTTTCTCAAACGCCTTGACGACCTGCCGACGGTGCTCTGCATCGCCCATATCGATGAAATCGATGATGATGATGCCGCCCAGATTGCGCAGCCGTAACTGTCGTGCAATGGCCTGAGCGGCCTCCAGGTTGGTTTTGAAGATGGTCTCTTCGAGGTTGCGGTGCCCCACGTAGGCGCCGGTGTTGACGTCTATCGTGGTCATGGCCTCAGTCTGGTCAACCACCAGGTGTCCGCCCGACTTCAGCTCGACTTTGCGTTTGAGAGCGCGCTCGATCTCGTCTTCGACGCTGTACAGGTCGAAGATGGGGCGCTCGCCGGGGTAGTGCTCGATCCGGGATGAGAACTCTGGCACGAACGTCTCCGTGAAGTCCTTCATGCGGCGGTAGCTCTCTCGCGAATCGACCCGTATCCGGTCCAGGTCGGTCCCGACCATCTCCCGCAGCGTGCGTAACAAGAGAGGCAGGTCTTCGTGCACGAGCGACGGCGCGGAGGCCTGCTGTGCCTGGCCACCAATAGAGCGCCACAGCTTGCGCAGGAATTCGATGTCGGCAGACAGCTTGGGGTCCGAGGCGGTTTCGGCGGCAGTTCTGACGATGAAACCGCCTGAGCGCGTGTCGAAGCAGCTCTCTGCCTCGGCGCCGCTTTCCAGCGGCGCGCCACGTGAATCGTCGATGGCATCCGTCCGTTCTGTCTCGGCGTCGGCCGGGGACGCGTCCCCCCCGTTCCCCGCCAACAGTCCGGTCACACGGGTCCGTAAGCCCTCGCGCGCGTCATCGCCCTCGATCCTCTGTGAGACCCCTACGCCATTGCCGTCGGGCAGAAAAACCAGGTAGCAGGCTGGTATCGAGATCTGGGTGGTGAGCCGCGCCCCCTTGGTACCCAGCGGGTCTTTGATGACCTGTACGAGCAGGTGCTGTCCTTCGTGTACGAGTCGGGTGATATTCTCGTGGGTACTGCTGCCGTGGCCGTTGCGTGCGCCGGCGGCACCGTCCGTTGAATTGCGTGGAGGCCGCGAGCCACCATTTGCGCTGCCCCCGTTCAGATCGCGCGCGGCGGCGGCCTCTTCCCCGACCGCGCGCCCGCGGCTGCCCGATTCCTCGGCCAGCATCAGCATAGATGTCGAGATATCGGAGGCATGCAGAAACGCAGCCCGTTCGAGGCCGATATCGACGAACGCCGCCTGCATGCCCGGCAAGACCCTCGAAACCCGCCCTTTGTAGATGTTGCCGACGATCCCGCGGCTCAGGGCACGCTCGATGAAGATCTCCTGGAGCATGCCGTTTTCGATCAGTGCAACCCGCGCTTCGCGCGGCGTGATGTTAACGAGCAGTTCAGCACTCATAGCGCCGAAGTATATCGCACCCGGCGCGGGCGCCAGATTGCGCTTCAGCACATTTCGAGCGGCGCTTGCGTTAGGATCTGCGCCTTGGAATACGGTCGGCCTGGGCGGGCGTCGAGACGGTAGGAAGCGGGTGAACGCTGCAGACTCAGAGGCAGAGCGCCTGACCATCACCGGCGGCAAGGCCAAGTCGGGTCTGGCCGCCGAGCAGGTCACCGACGGCTCGCGCTGGCTCGAGCTGGTCACGCCCGGACGCAGCGCCGCAGACCGCGCGCTGCTGGAAGCGGTATGTGCGGCGGTCGAGAAATGCGATCCCTCGCTCGGTGACGACCGTCGTAGGGCATTGACGGGTGGTCCCCAGGCCGGCGGGCTGGAAGAGCCTGCCACGAACGATGGCCCGGCGGTGCGCAGCCGCGCCTACCGCGTAGGTCAGATACTCCACGATCTGCAGATGGATGTGGAGACCGTTGCCGCTGGCACCCTGTCCACCGCTGGCGTGCCGGCGCGAGAACTCGGGCCGATGACGCTGGGGCGCGACTCTGGCGCCGGTCTCGAGCACCTGCTCGGCGCAGTGGAGCGCCTGCAGGCGGTCCCGGAACTGCTCGAAGGGCCGCGCGACCAGGCGCAGTTGGACCGGCTGAGGCGCCTGTTTTTGACGCTCGTCTCGGATGTTCGGGCGGCATTGGTGATCCTGGCCGAATGGTTGCACGTGATGCGCGAACTGGTCGGTGATCGCCAGGGCGCCCGTAAGCCGATGACGCAACTCACGTTCGACGTATACGCACCGCTCGCGAGCCGCCTCGGCGTCTGGCAGGTGAAATGGGAGCTCGAGGATCTCGCGTTCCGTCATGAACAGCCTGAGCGCTACAAGCAGATCGCCAGGCAACTCGCAGAGCGGCGGGTCGACCGCGAGAGTTACGTCCGGGATGTGGTCGCCACGGTACGGCGGGAACTCGGGCTGGCCGGCATTGAAGCCCAGGTCGTGGGCCGCCCGAAGCACATATACAGTATCTGGCGGAAGATGCAGGCTAAGTCGCTGCAGTTCGACGACCTGTTCGACGTCCGTGCCGTACGCATCGTGACCGACACGGTGGCGAACTGTTATGCGGCGCTCGGCGTTGTGCACAGTTTGTGGACGCACGTACCGCGTGAATTCGACGATTACATTGCGAGCCCCAAACCCAACCGTTATCAGAGTCTGCACACCGCTGTCGTCGGGCCGGAAGACCGCACGGTAGAGGTGCAGATTCGCACCGGACAGATGCATCGCGACGCTGAGCTCGGCGTGGCCGCGCACTGGCGCTACAAAGAGGGAGCAGACGGTAGCGCGAGCGCGGACGAACGCCTTGCCTGGCTGCGCGAGGCGCTGGAGTGGCGCGAGAAACTCACTGACGGTGAGTTGCAGCTGCAGCTGCGACAGGGGCTCGGCGGTGAGCAGGTCTACGCGCTGACACCGCAGGGCCGGGTGATCGAGTTGCCGAACGGGGCGACGCCGCTCGACTTTGCCTATCGCGTACACACCGACATCGGCCATCGGTGCCGTGGGGCGCGGGTGAACGGCCGCATCGTCGCACTGACAACGCAACTCGTTAGCGGCGACACAGTGGAGGTGCTGACGAGCCGCGCGTCGAAACCGAGTCGCGACTGGTTGAACCGGGAGCTTGGTTATCTGCAGACCGCGCGGGCGCGTTCCAAGGTCAGACACTGGTTTCGGCAACTCGATTATGCCGAGAACGTCGCGGACGGCCGTGAAGCCTGGGAACGGGAACTGCGGCGGTTACGCCTGCCGCCGACGGACCTGCAAGAGATCGCCCGCCATTTCAACTTCGTGGAAGTGCGCGATCTGTACGCCGCGATGGGGCGCGGCGAGGTCCATCTGGGCCAGGTCGCCAACCTGATTCGCGACAGCCTTCCAGCGGCGCCAGCGACCAGGCGGGTCGAACGAGCACCAGCCCGTCAGGAGCGGGGCGTCGTCGTCGACGGCGTGGGTGATCTACTGGTGCAGGTCGCGCAGTGCTGCACGCCGGTCCCGCCCGAGCCGATCATGGGCTACATCACGCGTGGTCGCGGCGTCACGGTGCATCGGGATGTGTGTCCGAATCTGTTGCGTCTGATGGGGACGGACAGCAATCGGGTCATCGAGGTGCAGTGGGGTGGCGGAGGGGAGCGCCACACCGTAGAGGTTATGGTCAAGGCCTACGACCGGCGTGGGCTGCTGCGCGATGTGTCGGCGGTCGTCGCGAACGCCAACCTCGACGTCCGCGGGCTGGATTCGCATACGGACGAGCGCACGCGGGTGGTTACTATGAAGATCCGGCTGGATGTGCGCGACGCCGCTGAGCTCAGCCGCGTCGTCGGGCGTCTTCTTCAGGTGCGTAACGTCTTCGAGGCGTTGCGTCACGGCTAGGTTGTTCGGCAAAATTGTGGGTGGCGTGCGAGCTGCCTGCTCTACGCGCCGGACCATTCCGTGAAACCGTCCGAACTTGCGCCAACAGCCGCGCGGCACGACGAGTTCAGCGTGCGCCAAACAATTTTGTAGTCCAACACGTGCTCTGGCCGGGCGCGGCCAACTCACTGTTTGATAGGGGGAAACGTGCGATCGGTTATCGCTGCGCTGGTTAGCCTGGGCGTACTGTGGTTTGCGTTGTCGGGCCTGACATTGCCACTGATTCTGGGTCTTGGTGCCGCCTCGGTGATCCTTTGCGTGTGGCTCGGCTACCGTCTCGGGGATGTCGGGCGCGACCGGATGCTCAGCGCTCTGTTACCAGTACGGTTTGCGGTCTACTGCGTCTGGTTGCTGGCGGAGATCGTCAAAGCCAATCTGGATGTCATCAAACATATCTTGCGGCCCGCGCTGTCTATCGATCCGGTGCTGGTCACTGTGAAGGCGGATCAGGTCACCGACATCGGGCGCGTTATCCATGCCAATTCGATCACGCTGACGCCGGGAACGCTGTCGATCGAGGTCACGGCCGATGAGATCGAGGTCCACGCACTGACGCGGGAAGCCGCTGACGAACTCTGCGGCGGTGAGATAGGCCGGCGCGTCAATCGCTGCGAGCGCGGAGGTCAGGCGAGCAATGTTTGAGGCCGCTGCGCTCGCCGTCGTCGTAGCGATGTTCATGGTGCTGGTTCGGGCGGTGCTCGGACCGACCATCTACGACCGCATCCTCTCGGTTAACACCTTCGGAACCAAGACCGTGCTGCTGCTCGCGCTCTGGGGTTACGTGATAGAGCGACCGGAGTTTCTGGATATCGCGATCGTCTACGCACTGCTGAACTTTATCGGCACGATCGCAGTGCTCAAATTCTTCGAGTCCGGCGATCTCGGCGATGAGCATCGTCGGCCGGATCGGTAGACGATGACCCGGATGTCTGGTCTCGAGCTGTCATTGGTCTGCCAGCGTGCCACGCCGGCGTTCGTCCGCGATGTGCTGCGGCCGTGGTGCCCGGCTCGGGGGTGCGCATGCAGATAGTGCTGGACGTGCTCGGTTGGCTCCTCATGCTGACAGGTGGCGGCCTGGTGGTAGTTGGCGCGATCGGCATGCTGCGGTTTCCCGATATGTACACCCGCATGCACGCTGCGAGCGTGACCGAAACGCTGGGCTTGGGCTTGCTTCTGACTGGTATGTTGATCCACGCCACGACGTGGCTGGTAGCCATCAAGCTCGTGTTGCTCGGCATCTTGTTGTTCGTAACGAATCCCACGTCGTCACATGCCCTGGCGAAAGCGGCGCTGCACGGGGGCCTGAAGCCCCGGCTCGATAGCGGCGAAGGCAATTCGGGGAGGGACCGCTCATCGAAGCCCTGATTCTCATCGTCTTGCTCAGCATTCTCGCGTTGACCGCGTTTTCCATTCTGCGTCTGCGCGGGCTGTTCACCGTGGCCATGATGTCGGGAATCTACAGTCTGACAGCCGCGATCGTGTTCCTCGTTATGGACGCCGTCGACGTCGCCTTCACCGAAGCGGCGGTCGGGGCCGGTGTAGCGACCGTGTTGATGCTGGCGACGCTCGCACACACCGGCGTGCGTGCGGCTCGACCAGCTCCGGTGTCCTGGATCGGATTGGCGGCAGTCATCGGGGCAGGGCTGCTGCTCGTCGCTGCGACCCTGGAAATGCCTGCCCTCGGTTCGGCCGAGGCGCCAGCGAACCTGCATGTGCGTCCACGCTACCTGAACCAGTCGATGGACGAGGTCGGTGTGCCAAACGTGGTCACCTCCGTGCTGGCCAGCTATCGCGGCTACGACACGATGGGCGAAGTCACCGTGATCTTCGCGGCTGGTATAGGCGTGTTCGCGCTGCTCGGACGGGGGCGTCGAACCCGTGGGACCGAGCCGCCCGAGGACAAGGAAACCTGACGTGGATCATCATTACATTCTGCGGGTCGTATCGGCGCTGCTGATACCGGTGATCATGTTGTTCGGCCTCTACGTTCAGTTCCACGGCGATTTCGGACCGGGCGGCGGATTCCAGGCCGGCGTCATTTTCGCGGCGGCGCTCGTGCTGAACGCGCTGGTCTTCGGACTGCAACGCACCAAACAGGTCGTCTCGCCAGCGGCGATGCGCATCGGAGCTTCCTTCGGGGTACTGCTCTACGCCGGGGTTGGCGTAGCGGGGCTCCTGGCAGGAGATAACTTCCTCGCCTACTCCGGGCTGGCCGAGACGGCGATCGCGGGTCAGCACCTTGGAATACTGCTGGTGGAGCTCGGCGTGGGCATCACAGTAACTTCGGTCATGGTCTCGCTGTTCTACTGCTTCGCGAGCTGAGTAGATGGTTGAGCAAATCGGTGTCTACAACTATTGGATCGTCATCGGTTTGATGATGATGGGCCTGTACGTTGTGATCTCGAGCCGCAATCTGGTCAAGAAGATCGCGGGGCTCAATCTGTTTCAGGCATCGGTATTCATCCTCTACATCAGCATCGGCAAGGTCGAGGGTGGGTCGGCGCCTATTCTTGCCGACGGCATCACGGTGTATTCCAATCCGCTGCCACACGTGCTGATCCTGACAGCGATCGTCGTTGGAATCGCCACGACGGCGCTGGGGCTGGCGCTTATCGTTCGCATTCACCGCAGTTATGGAAGCGTCGAGGAAGACGTCGTCCAGCGTTTGGACCACGCTCCATGAACGTGACCCCACACCTGCCGGTGTTGGTGGTGATCGCACCGTTGATGGCGGCGCCACTAGCGGTTGCATTCGCCAGCGCCAGGCTCGCCTGGTGGCTGGCGTTCATCGTCAGCCTCGCGGCTGCGGGCATGTCGTTTGAACTGCTGGCGAGCGCTCGCGCGGGCACGGTGCTCAGCTACGCCGTTGGCGACTGGCCGCCGCCGTGGGGGATCGAACTACGCGTCGATCGCCTGAATGCGCTGGTGCTGGCGTTGGTCAGCACCATGAGTGCGGTCGTATTGCCGTTCGCCCGGGCCAGTGTCGGCAGGGAGGTATCGAGCGACCGCGTGTACCTGTTTTACGCGTGCTGGATGCTGTGCCTTTGCGGATTGTTGGGCATGACCGTGACCGGTGACGCTTTCAACGTGTTCGTGTTTCTGGAAATCTCGTCGTTGTCCACGTACACACTCGTCAGCCTGGCACGGCGCAGGCAGGCGCTGCTGGCGGCGTTCCGTTATCTGATCATGGGAACCGTCGGAGCGACGTTTATCCTGATCGGCATCGTCTTGATCTACATGATGACCGGCACGCTCAACATGGCCGATATGAGCGAGCGCATGCAGGCGCTCACGCATCTGCGGCCGGTGCAGGCAGGGGCCGTATTCATCCTTGTCGGCGTCGCGCTCAAGATGGCGCTGTTCCCGATGCACATGTGGTTACCAGGGGCCTATTACCACGCACCGATGGCCGTTACCGCGTTTCTGGCCGCTACTGCCACCAAGGTCGCCGTGTATCTGATGCTGCGTTTCAGCTTCACGATTTTCGGGCCGACTCTGATACTCGACGACATGCAACTTGGCATTCCGCTGGCGCTGCTGGGCGGTGCGGCGGCGCTGGTCGGCTCACTGCTGGCCCTGGCGAACTCCGACGTCAAGCGGATCCTCGCATACTCGAGTCTCGCGCAGATTGGCTACATGGCGCTCGGTATCGCCACCGGCATGGTCGCGGCTGTCGCCGGCGCCATTTTGCATCTGGTCAACCACGCCATCATGAAAAGCGCGCTGTTCATGGCATTGGGCGCGGCCAGGAACTTGAGCCCTGGCGAGACCACCAGCATGTCGATGTTGCGTGGGGCAGGGCGCCGCATGCCGTGGACCATGGCCGGCTTCACAATCGCTGCGGCCAGCCTCGTCGGGATACCGTTTACGGCTGGTTTTCTCAGCAAATGGTATCTCATCGTCGGTACTTTCGAGCGTGGATGGTGGCCGCTGGCCGCGCTCGCGATCATGACGTCATTGATGGCCGCCATCTACATGGGTCGCCTCATCGAGATCATCTGGATGTCGGATCCCGGTGAGCAGACTCCGGTACGGGAGGCCGGCTGGTTATCTCTCGTGCCAGTGCTGATCCTCGCCGCGGCATCGGTCTACTTTGGGGTAAGCACGGACCTGACCGCTGGCGTCGCCTTCGATGCTGCCCGCACGGTGCTCGCCGAGGTACCGAAGTGAGCGTCTGGATGCCAGAGCCGATGGCGGCACTGGTCGCCATCCCGTTGATCGTGGCGTGCCTGTTGCCACTGGCCGGTCGTTGGCCAAACCTGCGCGAAGGTGTGACGCTTGTCGGCGCGCTCGCTTTGCTCGCCGTCGCCTGGCCCCTCGTGTTCGCGGTGGCCGAAGGCCACTCGCTGGCGGCCGAGGACCTTGCCGAACCGCTCCCGGGCATTACGCTGACGCTGGACGTAGAGCCGTTGGGCGCGATCTTCGTCCTGGTTGCAGCAACTCTCTGGCTGCTCAGTTCAGCCTATTCGATAGGCTACATGCGCGGAAACAACGAAGGCCGCCAGACCCGCTTCTTCGTGTGTTTCGCCGTTTCTATCAGCGCCACCATGGGGATCGCCCTGGCTGGCAATCTGTTTACGCTGTTTGTCTTCTACGAGGCTCTGACGCTCGCTACCTACCCGCTGGTTGTGCACCACGGCGATCAGGAGTCACGCCATGGCGGACGCGTGTACCTCGGTCTTTTGCTGGTCACGTCGATTGGCTTCCTCCTGACGGCCATACTCTGGACGTACGCGGCTGCTGGTCACGGCGATTTTCGTGCGGGCGGCATTCTGGCCGGCCAGCTTGAAGGCTATGAGGTGGGCGTCCTGCTGGCGCTGTACGCGTTTGGTATTGGGAAGGCCGCGCTGATGCCATTCCATGCATGGTTGCCCGCCGCGATGGTCGCGCCCACACCGGTCAGTGCCCTGCTGCACGCGGTAGCGGTGGTGAAGGCTGGCGTGTTCTGTATGACAAAGGTAGTGGTCTACGTCTTTGGCCTGGACCTCATCGGCGGAGAACCGTCCACCAGCTGGCTGCCTTGGGTCGCCGGACTGAGTATCGTACTCGCCTCTGCGATCGCTTTGAGACAAGACAATCTGAAACGTCGGCTGGCCTTCTCGACGGTCAGCCAGCTGTCTTACGTGACGCTGGCCGCGGCGCTGGTCGCGCCTTACTCGATCATGGCCGCCGCGCTGCACATCGTGGCTCACGCGTTCGGGAAGATAACGCTGTTCTTTGCCGCCGGTGCGATCTACACGGCGGCGCACAAGACGAACGTAAGCCAGCTGGATGGCATCGGCCGTCGGATGCCATGGACGATGGGTGCGTTTGCCGTCGCCAGCTTGTCGATGATCGGTTTGCCACCAACAGCCGGGTTCGTTTCCAAGTGGTATCTGCTAAGTGGTGCTGGTCAGGCGGAAGCCAATTTCGTCATCGCGGTATTGCTGCTCAGCACTCTGTTGAATGCGGCCTATTTCCTGCCGGTCGTTTACGCGGCATTCGTACGCACCGAGTCACAAGACGCGCATGCTGAACACGGGGAAGCGCCGCGGATCATGGTCTTTGCCCTGACCGCCACGGCCGTGATCACCTTGGGGCTGTTTTTTGTTCCGGGTGTGCCGCTGGAACTCGCGGAGCGCCTCGTCGCGAGCTTACCCTGACCGGTGTCACGGTCGCGCATCGGAGCCTCGCTCAGTTACAAGCCCAACTCGGTCCGCAACTCAGCAGCTCTCGCTTCCGCGCGCTCGCGGGTGGCGGCGTCAAACTCCTGAGCTATCAGCTGGCGGTTGTTCTCGCCACCCGAGTCGCCGGCCGCAGCGGCCGCAGCGAACCACGCGTAGGCAGCCGCGTCGTCGCGTCCCACGCCTTCGCCCAAGGCGTTCATGATGCCGATGTTGTTCATCGCCTTGGCGCTGCCGCCGCGGGCCGCGCGTTCATACCAGCCGAGTGCGCGCTCAAAACTCTTACGCACTCCGCGTCCCTCGTAGTGCATCAGACCGAGGCTGTACTGCGCGATCGTGTGGCCCTGTTGCCCCGCCCTGGTCAGCCACTTGATCGCTTGTCGATCGTCACGCGCGATCCCTTGACCCTGCGCGTACATGAGGCCGAGATTAGCCTGCGAGACGGCGTGACCCTGGTCCGCCGCGGCACGATACCAGCGGGCTGCTTGCTTTAAGTCGGGATTCGCTGATTCTGCATCCATGCTGACGGCGAGCTGGTATTGAGATTCCGGATCGGTCGGGCCATCGGCCCCACCGGCCCCGGCCGCTCTCTGGTCAGCCGCACCCGGACTGGCTGTGCGGCCGGCGGCCCGGGCCTGTTGCTGTTCGACGAGAATGCTGATGTCGAGGTCGGCGAACGCAGAAGGCGCGAGGCACCACAGTGCCAGCGCCAGGCTCAGTGCAACTGACCTGGCTGGGTGGCAGCGGTCATGCATGAACCGTGTACTCGATAAGCTGTCCCTCGGCGTCGAAGGTCTCGCTCAGACTGATGACACCCTGGCCCTCCAGCGTGGCCAGTTCCTGGCAAAGTGACTTGGCGCCGTCGCCATTGCGCAGCAAAGTACCTGCGTCGTTGAGGTTCTGTAGCACGAATCCGTCGTCGTTCAGCGTAATCCGCGCATGCGGAATTCGCTGGGGTCCGCCGCGCAGGGTAATGGTCGGGCGGCTGGCGTCCAGGACCACCTGCTTGCCCTTGTAGCGCAGCTCCATGCGGGTCTCGGAGACGACTTCTTCGGCAGCCGGTGCGTTGCGCAGACGCTCCATCAGACCGGTCTGGTCCACGGTGTTAGCGTTTAGCAGGCGCCCGATGCGAGTAACCGGCTCATCGTCATCATCGTCGTCATTCACGGCAGCCGGGGCCGCAGGCGCGGCGGCCGCCGCGGGAGTCGGGGCTGGCGCCGGTGTTGGGACGGCGGGGGTGGCTGACGCATCGGCCTGATTGTCACGCAGAGCGGCTGGACGCAGATCGCGCGCCTCCGCCCACACGACGTCGGACACGCCGACCGGATCGTCATCGGGTAGCAGCCGCATGGGTGCCATCGAGTTGACGCACTTCGCATCGTCTGGTCGAAGGCTGTCCGCCAGGCTTTGCGTCGCGATGATCTGGTCGGATTCAACCGCCTGGATGAGGGCCTCGACCGTGTCCAGACCCGAGCCGGACAAGCGCCCGGCGTCGACCAGAAGTCTGTCCAGATGCAACGCAATGCGTACGCCCATCTGGGTCGTGACCAACGGCGAGGTGCGTCCCGAGGACCGATCCCGCTTGGATATGCTCTGCTGAATGGCACAGGCGGCCTGAAAGGCGCGCTGTCCGTCGGTCAGATTGCACAGGACCTGATCGGCCCGGGTGCGGGCGACGACTCCGCCGTAATGATGCACGATGTCGGCGATGGTCTGCCGGTACTGAGCAACTTTCTGCCTGACGAGCCATTCGGTTTCCGACTGGTTGCGCTTTCCCCCGAACAACACCCGGTCACCCGACTGGCGCAACGAACCGCCGCTGTCGACTTCAGCTAGCAGCAGTCCCATGGTGTTGG
Organism: Pseudomonadota bacterium; assembly: GCA_039030335.1. Taxonomy (GTDB): domain Bacteria; phylum Pseudomonadota; class Gammaproteobacteria; order HK1; family HK1; genus JBCCEJ01. The sequence goes on from JBCCEJ010000076.1 coordinate 24,171, forward strand.
TCGGAATCTGCATCGGTTCAGGCGTCCAGCACCAGATTACCCTTGGGGATCGAGATACATGTCAAACACGTGCCTTCCTCGACGGGAGCGCCCGGCTCGTGCAGATACTCTACCGTGCCGGAGCGTATTGCCGTCAGACAAGAACCACAGTTGCCAGCCCTGCAACCAGACTCCATCGGGATACCGCTTGCTTCGGCGAACTCGAGCAACGACGCGGCCGATCCGTCCCACCCGAGCGTATTGCCGGACCGGGCAAACTCGACTTCGATCGAGTTGGCACCGCTTGGCGGAAGGTCGCGGCTCACCCGTTTTACCGTGGCCGCGCCGAACGCTTCGAAGTGGATCTTGCTCTTCGGTACGCCCCAGGCGGTCAGGTCGTGCGTCAGCGAATCCATCATGGCTGCCGGACCGCAAATGAAGAAGTCGTAGTTGTTGGAGGGCAACAGGCGTTTCAGCAGGTCGACGGTAACCCACTCGGCATGGTCGAAGTCGCGGCCCAACTCGTCGTTCGGGCCTGGCTGCGAGAAGCAGATGTTCAGACGGACGTTCTCGTTCTCGGTGCCCAGTTGGCGGAGATACTCACGCTGGACCTGTTGGGAACTGTCCCGAACACCATAGAACAGCCAGGTTTCGCGGGAAGAGCCGGTTGCCGTGATGTAGTTCAGCATGCTCAGCGCGGGTGTTATCCCGACGCCGCCGCCGATCAGCACCACCGGACCGTGAGTCTCCGAATCCAGATGAAACTGTCCACTCGGCGCCTTGACGTCGACGAGGTCATCCGGCTGTAGTTCCTGGTGAAGGAAGGTCGACACGAGGCCGTCGACCTCGCCTTTCAGACGCTTCACGGTCACGCGGTAATAGTCCGGGTGCGTGGGTGAGTCGCTGAGTGAATAGCATCTGGTGAGGGGGCGGTCGTGGCCTGGTATCGGCAATCTGAAGGTCAAGTACTGGCCTGGCAGGAACGCCGGCAATGGCTGGCCGTCGTGAGGAGCGAAATAGAATGAACAGGTGTCCTCCGCCTCCAGAACCTTGCCTTGGAGCACAAATTTGCGGAACCCCGACCAGGCGGATTCGCCGCCGAGGGCCTGCAGACGGCTGATCGGTGAACTGAGCTGCGAGATCCGCGCGTTTAGCAGTTCGCGCTCCGCCTCGTGTGCAGCCCGCGCCCTGACCAGGCGCAATACTTCAGCACATGCCAGCACCACCATGTACAGCGCGAATGCGCCGAGGGCGGCAAGCGCGATGAGCGGTACAAGATCAGGCATGGAAGAAGCCGGCACGCAAGTGACCCATCTCGAATTCTACCGACAATCCAGTGGCTTGCGCACCGCCCAACGGGCGTATCCCCGGTGTTTCACGCCAGCCCCGGACAGCGCGCGCCGCAGGCGGACACCGCAGATACCGAGATAGCTTCTTCGGGCGCGGACGTTCCGCGGCTGCGAATTCAGAATTTGCGTCGGATTTCGAACCGGATACCGGCCAGATTTTCGTCGTTGTCGCGCAACGCGGCCATCGCGTCAGCCCGCACGATCCAGGCTTTATCGAGCGGCAACTGATACCGCACACCGATCGCATACTGGTCACCTTTGGCTACGCGGTCTTCAGCCTTGCCGAGTACCTGGACGGTAGCGAGTTCAACCACAACCTGCTGGTCGAGCCCGAACAGGTACTGGAGCCCGAGTGCTCCGCCCGTCGTGTTGTTGGCGGTGTCATCCAGCTTCGGGAACCCGGTCAGATTATCCGTCTCGAAGTTGATACCGGTATTTTTCAACACACCGCCCGCCGCGCCGTCACGCGCCAGCGACTGCGGCCGGTCCAGACCGAGGAACAGGTTCAGGTAGGGCACCAGCGTGGTCGGGCTGTTGCTGATAAGCGAGTTCTCGAAGAGCAGCAGCACCCCGTCGGCGTTTTGTCGCGCACCATTGTTGCGGTCCTGGCCGAAGTTCCAAAGGATGCGCGTGCTGTTTGATAGAAGACCCGAGTAGCGGCGACTGAATGCGGCCGTCACGTTGTGATAGCTCTGGTCATTGAGACCATCGCGCCCATCGGTGAAGCCGTAACCGAGTTCCAGGTAGCCCTTACGCGCCTCGATAAACGCCTTGACGCCGTAGAGGCCTACATTATGGTCGGCAACCTGTCCGAACCGATCGAGAACACCCTTGGAAGACACCTTGTCGAAGGCGCCGAAAAAGGTGATGTCCATGTTCGAGATGTCAAAGCGTGCGCTGTTAAGTGCGGGGATCGTAAAGGCACCACCAACGAAGGCATCTTCGACCCAGATGCCATTCTGAAACAGCAGCGGCATGAAACCGATCGCGAACGGCAGGTCGAAGGGGGCTGGCTGATCGGTAAAACCACCGTAGAGCGCGCCGGCGTCACCTTCCAGAAACAGGGCGTTGAGGTTCGCGTCGAACTCGAGCTGGCAGCCGTCGTCGTTGTCAGCGGCAAACTCGCACCGTGTAAAGGTGCCGCCCTGGTTCAGAGGCTGGATAAAAGCGTGGATACGTTCGGTCGCCGTGAACTTGTAGTCGATATCGAGGTTCAGCTGTGCGGCAAACTGCCCGATCTCGGCGTCGCCGTTGTCGTTGTAGCCAACCGCGACCTTGGCGTCTCCATAAATGGCCAGTTGCGTGATCGTCGGGTTGAACGCACCAAGTGCATCGCCGTCAGGCTGGAGCGGGCCTTCCCGATAAATTTCGCGGCCGTATTCCAGCAGCGGGCGGGGGAACTCGACGCCAAATTTTCCGCCGTAGATCTGTAGCTGTCGTTCGACGCTGTAGGGCTTGTCTTCGTACGTCGGATCGGAGCGGAAAAATCCGCGGTCGAACTCGACGGGCTCGACACCTTCTTCGAGCTTCGGCTGTTCCTTGGACTCCTGCGCATGCCCCGCGAGCGCACAGAACAACGCTACGCAAGACGATGCGGTCCTGGCCCACCGAACCATGCCTACCATTCCAAATCCCCCCCGGGATTCCATCATTCCTGAGCTGTTCCCCACAGCCCGTCTGTGGCGCATAAGCACGCGCTAACGGATTGTCCGTGAATTCAGGGTGTTAATGCAACCTCAACAGGAATCGCATTAATTAGTTGTCGTAACTTCCCAAAAGGAATAGATCAGGAGTGACTGTCTCCCAGGCAATTGAGGGAGACCTCAGGGCCAGGGTGCCTCTGCCGGCACCCTGATCTGGAACGTCCCTCTAGTCGACTGCGAACTCGACCGCCTGCGGATGGATATCGATCATCCATTCGTTCATCGCCTGCTCCATATCGTCCGTACCGTCGACGAACTTCATGAAGTAGATGGGCTCTGCACGCGAGCGCAGCCGCACGGCCAGCGTGTACTTGCCGGGTTTCGTCATTGCCGACGCCGGCACGCTGTAGATAGCCTTGCGGCTCGCCAGAGGCGGCAGGCTGCGACCTTCCATGCGCACGAACGGGGGATGGTTCATGACTGTGACAGGCTGCTGCGGTGGACGCAGCAGCGGTAGTTGGTCGACGTCGAAGTTCACCGGGAGATACATCTCCCGATCGGTCCCCTTGACGTTGGTCGTCAGGAACTTAGTCTGCAGATTGAACAGCTGTGAATCGAACGGTAGTTTCCCGGCCAGAACGTCCAGGGAGTGCTCGTCGGCCATGTCACCATGGCTGTCGACGTAGCCGGACTCCCAAACACGCTCGCCATCGGGGTCTACGAGCGCCACGTTCAACCAGATTTCCGGCTGAGCGCCCAACGATCCCGATGGCAGGTTGTGACCCGAGTTCAGGTTCGTGATCACGTAGTGGAAGGCCAGGCCTTCGCCGGACTTGCGCCCCGAATCGAAGTAAGGGCCGTCGATTCGCGAGGTGTTCTCCATGACCTGCCGGCGCAAGTCGCGTTTGACTTCGAGCTGCTCGATGTTGGCATCGATGATCTCACGCGCCTCTTCGCGGTCATCGCGCTCCGTCCAGGGTTCGGGGAACTCGACGGCAAGTTCTTCCTCTTCGATCTTGTCTTCGAAGTCTTCACGGCCCCACTCGGCTCGATAGTCGAATTTGAGCCAATCTTCCATCGTCCAGTTTTCGGCTTCCGGGTTGTGTGGGAAAACGCCTGGATGTGCGATGGCGTAGCCGGGTCCGAAGAACGTGTGATTGGCGTGCTTGCGTCCCGGGTTGATCTCTTCGCCATTGATGATGGCGGCCGGCGCCGTCTCGTACCCGGATGGCACGCCAGGCACCTTCCCCATATGGCAGTCCTGACAGGTCACGCCAGCAGCTTTGGCCGGAGAGTCGCGGTACTGATCCCACACCACCTCAAGCTTAATACCGAGATTGACCGTGACCTGATGGCACGACGCGCAGAATTCGGAGCTTCTCAACGTGTCGAACTTGATGGCCGCGTTGTGGATCTTTTTTCCGCGCTCCGCGTCCGACGTGGCTACTCGGTACTTGCCCTTGTTCTCGATCACCTTGGCAACGTGTTCTCCGCCCACCGGACCGTATACGGGTTGATGGATGTTGCCCGGTTCGATGTAACGCTCGCCGTTGATGCGCCCGTACTGTGTGGTGACACGGTGACACGAAATGCAGGTGACCCCTTCGCGAGATACCTGTGAGCGCTCCCAGAGCGGCATGTCGCGTGGCTCGCCGAGCGCCGTGCCGACGCTGACATGAC
>JBCCEJ010000077.1:0-27795 GCA_039030335.1 Pseudomonadota bacterium
CGCCGCTCGGTACCGTCCGGCGCCACTTTTCGGGGTCCGTAGAACAGATCTGCGAAGACATCGCAGCCTTCGAAGCCGCGGGCGTGAACGAGCTGATCTTCGACTTCCGTTCGCAAACGCTCACGGAAACGCTGGAGCGGATGGACTGGTTCTGGCAAGACGTGTTGTCGGCGCGCTGAAACACCGCGGAGCCACGTGCGGCCGGCAGGCCGGCTACATCAGGCCTTTCGGATAACGCCGATCTCAAGCCCGGCAAGCGCGGCGCCGGCGGCGGCCGGGCCCGATGAGTTTCCGTTCAGGAAAGCGCGGGAATGTACCCCGCCAGCACGTCGAGCCTGCGTAGTGCATCGTCGAGGCGCCGCGGGATGATCATCGTGACGCGCTCCACACCGAGTTCCGCGTAGCCCGCCAACTGCTCAGGCCCGAGGTTGTCGAACGCAAAGACCGACACCGGCACGCTGTCGGGGTCACGGCCTTCCGCTTCCAGTTCCTGCTTAAGCGCGGCCAGTGCGCCCGGCAGATCTTTCAGCAGCACGTCGATCGGGATCCAGCCGTCGCAATACCGGGCGACGCGCTTGCGGCCCATCGGCGTGGCGCCGCCGTAATAGATGGGCGGGCCGCCCGGCTGCACGGGCTTCGGATAGGAGATGATGCGATCGAAGTTCACGAACTCGCCTGCATAGCTCGCCTCTTCATCCCGCCAGATCGCCTTCATGGCTTCAACGCGTTCGCGCAACACTTTCCAACGCCGGTCGAACGGGGTGCCGTGGTTTTCCATTTCCTCGGCGTTCCAGCCACCGCCGACGCCCAGCAGTAATCGTCCGTTCGCAAGCCAGTCGAGCGTTGCAACGGTTTTCGCGAGCGTGATCGGGTCGTGCTCTACAACGAGCGAGATCGCGGTGCCGAGCTTGAGATTGGTGGTCACCTGCGCGGCCGCCATGAGTGAAACGAACGGGTCAGCCATGTGGTAGTAAGGCTTCGGCAATTCGCCACCGCCCGGATACGGCGATTCGCGCGAGGCGGGAATGTGCGTGTGTTCGCCAACCCAGAAACTTTCGAAACCGCGTTCTTCGCACGCGCGGGCGAGGTCGTCCGGCCGTGCGCCGTATTCCACGTTGTAGCTGAAAATCCCTAAATGCATGGTTCAGACTGCCCTCGGTCGTTCAAGCTTTAGTTCCGTTGCGGTCGCGCGCGCGACGTCAGGTATACCCGGCCGGTGCCGTGAACCCACCGATCTCGCGGGCGATTAGCCGGCAGAAATCGATCGTGACGTAGTCGTCGAACTCAGCGCCAACGGCCTGCACACCGATCGGTAGTCCCGCTGCATCGGGGCCAGTCGGAAACACGGTGCTCGGCAGGTAGGGCCCGGTTATCAAACCCGCCCAGAACAACTGCTGGAAATACGGCTGCGGCGCACCGTTCACAGGAATGGTACGCGCGCCGAACTTCTGGTGGTCGTGCGCGAAAGCGCTGGTCGCGGTTTGCGGGCAGAGCAGGATGTCCCAGTCGTCGAAGAATGCGCGCCAGGCGTGGCGCAGCGCAGTACGTTCGTTGTGCCGGGCCAGCCAGTCGGCGTGCAACTGCACGGTGCCGCGCGCGGTTAACGCGCGGTCGGACAGATCGTCTGCGTTCAGAGCTTCAACTACTTCGGCGAAATGCGCCCGGGCCTCGGGCGTTGAGCGCCTCGACATCGCGCCGTGCAGCAAGAGTTTGTAGTTGACGATGGCCGCGTCGATGTCGAGATTCGGACGCGCGGTGTCGCTCACCACCGCGCCGGCCCGCGCGAGCGTCTCGCCAATAGACGCGATGCGTTCGGCCACCGGCCCGTCTACCGGCGCGCGGGCGTCGTCTGCCCAGATGGCAACGCGGTAGTCGGCGAGCGACGCCTTTCGCGGGCGCGGCAACGCCAACTGCCAGCCAGCCGCGTCAAGCGCATTGGGCCCGGCCACGACGTCCATGGCGAGCGCGAGGTCTTCCGCGCTTCGCGCCATCGGTCCGACGACGGACAGATCCCCCGGCGCTACGGTGCCGGGCAGCGCGTGGCCGATCGGAGAGATGACGTTCCAGGTGGGTTTGAGACCATACACGCCGCAGTAGTGCGCGGGGTTACGGATAGAGCCGCCGATATCCGAGCCGCTGTCGAGCCCTGTGAGGCCAGCGGCGAGCGCGGCGGCGGAGCCGCCGGATGAGCCGCCGGGCGTACGGGTCAGATCCCATGGGTTCGAGGTCTTGCCATAGATATCGTTATAGCTTTGCAGGTCGGCGAGATTGATGGGCACGTTGGTCTTGCCGAGGAAGTGCGCACCGGCACTTTTGAACCGCGCGACCACATCGGCGTCAGTCTGCGCGATGTTGTCGCGCATCGCCGGAATGCCAAACGTCGTCGGCAAGCCCTCGATGTTGTAAGACTCTTTGATCGTCATCGGCACGCCGTGCAGCGGGCCAGTAGCGGTGCCCGCGGCCAACGCGGCATCCGCGCGGTCGGCGGCGGCAAGCGCACGATCGAAGTCACGCACCACCACCGCGTTCAAATCGCCGTCGTGCTGTTCGATGCGCCCGATGTAGAACTCGGTCAGTTCTCTCGAACTCACTTCGCGCGCGCGAATGGCTCGGGCCAGCGCGCTCGCGGTGGCAAATGCGTTCGACATGGCGATCAGCCTCCTATTCAATCTCGTGTTTGCTCTGGCGCCCGCTGCACCCTCTTGATCTGCATGCCGGGCGCGCTGGAACATGCGGACTATAAAACCTTAGCGCGAGTAACTCTTCATGACACGCACCGCACTCATCACCGGCTCCGGGCGCAACATCGGCCGGGCCATCGCATTGCACCTGGCCGGCAGCGGCCACAACATCGTCGTCAACGGCTCCAGCAACCGCGAGGCGTGCGATGCGGTGGCTGCCGAAGTCGAGGCGTTTGGCGTCAGTGCACTGGTGGCGATGGGCAACATCGGCGATCGAGAAGAGAACCGCGCCATCGCCGATGCGGCGGTGGAGCGCTTTGGCGGCGTAGACGTGCTCGTCAACAACGCTGCCGTCAGGCCAGACGGCGATTTCCTGACGATGCCGGACGACGAATGGGATCGTGTGATGAACATCAACATGAGCTCGGCGTTCTGGTTGGGGCGCGCGCTGATCCCGGGAAGGGTGGAACGCGGCTACGGGCGCATCATCAACTTCACCGGCATGAACGCGCAGCAAGGTTATGCCGGCAAGATCCACGTGACGGTGTCGAAACACGCGATGTGGGGCATGACGAAGTCGCTCGCCAAGGAGTTCGGGCGTAACGGCATCACGGCCAACATTATTTCGCCCGGCACGATCGTTGGCGAATCACGCGACACGCATTCGTCGCACGGCTCGCTCGATACGCTGCTCGCCAACAATCCGGTTGGTCGCCTCGGCGTGCCGGACGATATCGCGAGCATGGTCGATCTGCTCGTGAGCGATCAGGGCAGCTTCATCAACGGGCAGCTTCTGCAGATCAACGGCGGCGTGGTCACTTAAAGCCCGTTTGCCAGAGCGTTCACAGCGCGTCGTAGTCAGGGTTCTCCGGCGCGTGCAACAACGTGCCGTCGTACTCCGGCAGGTCATCGTTCATTTCGAGCCACGGCAGCTTGCTCTGGTAGTTGACGTGAAACGTCGGCTGGAAGTCGGCCGGGTCTTCGAGTGAAGCCGCGTAGAGGTGCATGCCGCCCGGATAGTGGTCGGCTTCAAATCCCATCGGCGAGCCGCAAGCAGCGCAAAAATGCCGGTGCACACCTTTGGAACTCACGATGGTTTGCGGCGCTTCGCCGGTCCACCGGAAGTTAGCCGACGGCACACCGAGCCATGCAACCACCGGCGCGGCGCAGTTCCGCCGGCAGTCATCACAATGGCAGTAGCAGGCCCACGTCACCTCGCCTTCGAACACGAAGGTGGTCTGTCGGCAAAGGCAGAAGCCGCGTGTTGTCATGTGAATACTCTGGGAAGAGGGCAGTGCGCGCGTTGCGCACCGGGTGTGTCTGGCCAACCCATACCGGTTGGGCCTGCCGATGGCGCGACAGCAGGGGTCAATTCGGATACAGCCCGCTCGGGTCGCTTACTCGCGCGTCGCTAGCGCATCAGCTCAGCCGGCGGCGCCCAGCCCGGCAATACTTCCATGCGATCTCGCCATGCCACGGTGGCCGGGCGGTGCGACATATCAAACCCGCCTTCTTCCGCCAACCTTGCGTAGCAGTAGCATGCGATGTCAGCGATGGTGGGGTCATCGCCAGCCAGGAAGTTGGTGGCGGCGAGCTGCGCTTCGAGCGTATTGAGCGCATCGTTGCCAACGTTGGCAAGCCACGCGACGACGGCCGGATCGGCCGGCATGACCTTCTGGTGAAAGCGGCTCCGGCCCACACCGACGAACAGCCGCTCCTGCTCCCAGAACAACCATTCGCTTACGCGCAGGCGATGTTCCGGCCCGTCGGATCCGAACTTCCCGGTCTGAGCCGCCAGGTACAACAGGATCGTGCCGCTCTGGCGCATTACCGCTTCGCCGTGCGTCAGCATCGGTACCTTCGCGAACACATTGCGTTCGCGGTAGTCATCACCGGTTTGCTCACCACCGGGCAGGTCCACTTCAACGAACGTATGCGGGGTGTTGGTCGGCGCCAGCATCAGCGCCGGTTTGTAGGCGTTGCCGGATCGAACGTGCCCGTAGAGGGTGTATTCAGCGGGCGTATCCACCAGTCATCCCCTGTCTGCGTTGCGCGAGCTTCGGCTATCCGCGCCGCTCAGCGCGGTTTGACCTCGGTGATCCACCCGTGCGCGTCGGGGCGCTGACCATACTGGATGCCGATGATCTCGTCGAACAGCTTGAGCGCCATCTCGCCCGTCTCGCCGTTGCCGATGGCGTAGTCTTTGCCCTCATACGATAGCTGACCCACCGGCGAGATTACGGCCGCGGTCCCGGCACCGAACACTTCTTCGAGCTTGCCGCGCGCGTGCGCATCGAGCACCTCGGCGATCGGCAGCGGCCGCTCTTCGACAGGCACGCCCCAGCCGCGCAGCAGGTCGAGCACCGAATTCTTGGTGATGCCGCCAAGGATCGTATCGCCCTGGGGCGGTGTGATCACGGTGCCGTCGATCTTGAACAGAATGTTCATCGAACCGACTTCTTCGATGTATTTGCGCTCACCGGCGTCCAGCCACAGCACCTGCGTGAAGCCTGCTTTCAGCGCTTCTTTTTCGGCCAGCAAACTGGCCGCGTAGTTCGCGCCGGTCTTGGCGGCGCCGAGGCCCCCGGGTCCGGCCCGCGAATAGTCTTCGCAAACGCGGATCTTCACGGGATTGAAACCTTCCGGGTAATACGCCCCGACTGGCCCGGTGATGATGTAGAACAACACGTCAGACGACGACTTGAGGCCAATGTAGGGCTCGGTCGCGATCATCGTCGGACGCAGATACAGCGACGTGCCGTGCGACTTCGGCACCCACTCGTGGTCCAGGCCAACGAGCGTTTCGCAGGCGGCGACGAACGTGTCGACGTCTACCTGCGGCAGGTCGAGGCGCTGCGCCGAACGGGCGAAGCGCGCAGCGTTGTCTTTCGCGCGGAACAGGTTGAACGTGCCGTTTGCGTTCCGGTACGCCTTCAAGCCTTCGAAGATCGTCTGCCCGTAGTGCAACACCAGCGCGGCTGGCGAGAGCGTCAGGTTCTGAAACGGCTCAACGCGCGCATCGGTCCAGCCGGTGTCGGGCGTCCAGCGCATCATGAACATGTGGTCGCTGTAGATCTTGCCAAAGCCGAGAGTGGATTCGTCTTCCGGTTTGGGGCGACGGGCGTCGGGCGCAGCCTCTGTGATCGGGAAATTCATCGTGGTTTTCTGTTCGGTTGCACTACTGAAATCAGGCCCTGGCCCGGCGGGCAGGGCGGGACGCGCAGGAAATCTGCTTGCTGGTCACCGGGCTCGCGCAGGGCCAGCGCCGGGAAAACGCGTCCTCAAAGCGCCAGAAGCATACGCATTCATTACCGCGACGGCCACCGCCAGGGCGGCGCATCCAATAATCCTTGCGCCGCCGGCTGGGTGGCGCCGAGTTCTTTGGTCAGAAACACCGATTCGCACGCCGCCGAGGCCTCGAGCGCGGCCGCGAGGCGGGTCGAGTGCGTGACAACCCATACCTGGCACTGCTCGCAGGCGACGTCGATCAGCCGGGCGAGCGCGGGCATCAGATCCGGGTGCAGGCTCGTTTCCGGTTCGTTCATGACCATCAGGGCTGGCGGGCGCGGAGTTAAAAGCGCGGCTATCCACAGCAGATAGCGGAGCGTGCCGTCTGAGAATTCCGCCTGCGTCAGCGCCCGGAGCAGGCCGTGCTGATGCATGACCACACCAAACCGCCCGTCCTGTACCTCGATCTGCAGCGACGCCCCCGGGAAGGCGTCGTCGACGGCCGTGGCGAGCGCCTGCGCATCACCGATCTCGTTAATGGTCTGCAGCGCCGCGGCAAGGTCGTGCCCATCATGGCTCAGCACCGGCGTGCGCGTGCCCACCTGTAGTTGCCGCGCGGGCGCATCCTGGTCGGTACGGAAGTGATCGTAAAACCGCCAGCCGCGCATCTGCTCGCGCAGTATCAGTACTTCGGGGCACCGCTCCGGGTCGGCGATGTGCGTCAGCATGCTGTCGAAGGTCGCGATGGCGCCGGCTACGGGCACCTTCTTCGCGCCCTCACGGCGCACGACCTGCGGGCCGCGGCGTTCGGTCAGCACGCTGCCCGGGCGATACACCGGCCCGTGCCAGACGGCTTCCCGCTTGATTTCGGGGTCGTGCGAGAAAAGTGTGCGCTGCGGTTCGGGCAAACCGTAGTCGACCGCGTAAGAAAACTCGTCGCTCGCGAAGCCCAGGCGCAAACTCACGCGGTGCTGGCGCGGACCGCCCTGCACCGGCTGCTCGCCGGATCGCATTCCTTTGGAAAAGCGTTCCGGCCCGGCCCAGAGCACCGAGGGCAAACCACCTTCCCGGGCGAGCAGCGCAGCCGACTGCCCGGTTGCGGCACTCGCGAGCAGCCGCAGCGCCCGGTAGACATTGGATTTGCCCGAGCCATTGGCGCCGGTAATAACGGTGAGCGGCGCCATCGGTAACAAAACGTCGCGAAGCGACCGGTAGCCTGCGATCGCAACCGTCGTGATCATGCCAGGCGAACTTCCGGGGGCCATCCGAAGCCTGGCAGCCGGGCCCTTTGCACACGCGCAGCCATCACCTCTCTATCACTGCGCAAACGGCGCCGGGTCCAGAAACCGGCGCACGACGTTGGCGGTGAGTCTGGAGACGTTGTTCTGATAGTCGTTCCACGCGAGCGCGCCGGCGTAGGCGATGGAACTCGCGGCAAACACCGCCCCGCCGTTGGCGGTTTCGTAGAACACCATGTCACAGCGCACGTACGGACAGACATCCCCGGTCACGGCGGCGTGCGTATGGGTCAGCTCTTCTTTCATCCAGTGATACGCCTGACTGAACGTGTCGGCGCGCGCGACGACCAGCGCGTGCGGCGGTGTGCCGAGCAGCGCGTCAACGCGGTCGACTTCCCAGCCGGCCGCGCCGCCGCCCACGTAGCCGAAGTCGCCAATGCGCTCGTCTGCGGCGATGCCCTCGAAGATAAACGCCGCGCGCGGGTCGCGGCTTTCGGGCAACTGCGCAAACCAGGTGCTGCGATCGAAGCCCTGCGCGGTCATGCCCGTGCCGGCAACGGACTGCGGCGCGCGGCCCATCCGGCGCCACATGCCGCCCAGTTCGCCGGTAAAGGCGTGATAGTACTCGCCGCCTTCAGCGAGCCACGCACGGATACCGTCTTCAGCCCGGCGCATCTCCATGATTCCAACGTGTTCGCAGTGATAGCTGACCCGCCAGTAGAACCCATTGCCGCCCATGTACATGAACCGTCCGCCGCCCGCCTGGTAAGCGGCGTAGGCGTCCAGCATCTCCAGCGACGGATATTCCGGGTGCGTGCCGGTCATGACGCAGCGGTACGGTTCGAGCAGCGCCACGCCGTGCTCGTGCAGGTCGTCTTCGGTCAGCACGTCGTAGCCGAATTCAAGCGCTTCGAGCCAGTCGGTGAGATGCGTGTCAGCCGGCAGTTGCCAGAGCGCCTCGTGCGGACGTAGTGACAGCACCGGGCGCAGGCGCGAAGAAAGACACACACCGCTGCCATCGCGATGCGTGTCGTACATCGATAAACCGAGCTCCGTGTGATGGTGCAGGTAGAGCGCCGTCTCGTCAGCCGCCGTGAACGTATTCTTGACGTGCTCGCGGCCTTCGTAGTCGATCACGAGATGCCGGTTCGCATACGCCCAGTAGCTGGCCGTTGGCAACAACAGCGCGAGCCCGTTGGTCGCCGATCCGACCGGCGGGCTGACGGCGAACGGAATCCAGTCTTCGAGTTCACCCTGGCGCAGGTGCGCGGCGTAGAGGCCGCTCGGCAAGTCATCAGGCACGTCGAACGAGAAGTCGGTTGCCCAGCCGCAGTCGTGCAGGTCGTCGTCGTGAAAATGGATGGCCGCGTAGTGCTCCGGGCGCTGACGCCAGTCGTATGCGGTGCCGTCCCACGCGGCGCTTTTCATCGCGCGGGTCGGCATGTTGACCGTGCAGCCGTCGCGCGCATGAACACTCGTATCGACCAGCCGGGTGCCCGCCTGTTCACGGCTGAAATCCCAACAGCCAAACCACCCATCGGCGGCGAGCACGGGCGGCTCGGCACCGGCCGAGGCGCCGCTGGCCTCGCGGCCTGCGAGCCACGCGTCGAGTTTGTCGGCTGGAATGGCGTTGTGGTGAATCCACGGGCCTTCGAGCTTGCCGTTGTAGTGGCCAGCACTCCACGGCGTACCGTCCGCCCGTTGCAGCCCGAGGTCGCACCACGCGCCGAAGCGTAGCGGTGCGGTATTGGCTGGCGCGCACGATAGCGCCTCTTCAACCCGGTCCTCGCCAACCACGGTGGCGTGAGATTCGAGCGCCTGCCAGGCCACACGCACCTGCTGGTTCGCCGGATCGACCGTCGCGGCCACGCGGTGCCAGCAGCGCGTTCGAAGCGGGTGTTCCGAGCGAACCCGCTGCTGTTCGACGCCATCACCGATCCGCAGTACCAGGCACCCTGAAGCGTCGAGGCCGAGCGCGAGGCCAGTGCCGGCGGCTTCATCCCAGCTGCCGATCAGTGCCTGATCGGCCGGCCCGGGCAAGGTTGGCCAGAGCGTGAGGCCGAACGTCACGGCGCCGTCTGGCATCGGCGCGTCCACATGGCCGAACGAACCCGGGTTGATGGTTTGCAAACGCGCCGGGTATGGGCCATTGGCGGCCGATTCGACGGTGCTTTGCTTGAAACCGACGTTCTCGGCATCGCCGCAGCGAAGCCTGACGATCTGCGCATCAAACGATCCGGCAGCATCACTGCTCACCTTGAATTCAATGCGTTCGCCCGGCCGCACGGAAAAGCGGTCGCTATAGCCGTTCAGCGTGCTTCTCGCGAGCGCGGAGCTGGGCGTCACGGTGCCGCGGGCGGGATCCACCGCGTCTTCCGCGTCGACGACTGGCAGCTCGCCGGTTGCGAGCTGCCAACGCTTGCGGAATACCGCCCATCGGGCAACCGCCGCGTCGTCGTAAGGACAGTCGGTGTAAACGTCCAGATCCGAGCCGCGTCCGCCATGACAACGCGCGAGGAACCACGGCCCGCCGCGGCGCGGCTGCAGGTAGATGAACCGATCGGTAGCCGGCACCCAATGCAGGATCCGCAGCACTTTCTGCAGATCCTCGCTGTACGGACCAAACGGGTTGCGCTTGTATTCAGCGGCGACTTCGAGCCGCTTCGGATCGATGCTGTCCATTCGGTTCTCCGCGCTACCTCGGGCACGCACGGGTGTGCGCTCATCCCCTCGTCGGACACAGGCCCGCGACAACCCCCGGACCGGAACGATGCTGATGGCGCCCTAAGGTATCGCATGGGCGCGGCTTTGCGGGCAAAGCATGGAGGCGCCGCACCGAACGGCGTAGGATGCCGCCCGCGCTTCTTACGCGATCGAGCCGCCGTGCCCCAGCCGCATCCAGAGCGCGCCATGCTGTTCATGGCCATCGCCACGCTGACGCTGCCAGGGATCGACACGATCGCCAAGTTCCTGGCCGGCAGCATCGAGGCAGGCCAGGTCACCTGGGCGCGCTTCGTCTTTCAAACCTTGCTGCTATTGCCATTCCTGTGGCGGTTGCCGCCGGCCGTGCGCTCACCGAAGCTCTGGGTCCACGCCGTGCGCGGCACGCTGTTGGCCGTGGCGACGCTCTGCTTCTTCGGCGCGCTGAAATTCATGCCGATCGCCGATACGATCTCGATCTTCTTCGTCGAGCCGCTGTTGCTGACCCTGCTGTCGGCGTGGTTCCTGAAAGAGCAGGTCGGCTGGCGGCGCATCAGTGCAGTCGGCGTCGGGCTCGCCGGTTCGGCGCTCGTCATCCAACCGCAGTTTGCAACGCTCGGCACGACGGCCCTGCTGCCGTTGGCTGCCGCAGCGTGTTTTTCGGTCTACCTGTTGCTGACCCGCAAGTACTCGGCGCACGACGACCCCATCACGATGCAGTTTTTTGCCGGCGTGTTCGGCTGCGTCGGCATGAGCATCGCCTTGCTGATCGGCGATCCGCTCGGCATCGAGCCGCTCGCCATCGAATGGCCGACGGCGATGGAGTGGAGTCTTCTGTTCCTGCTCGGCGTGATCGCAACGGCCGGGCACCTGCTGATGGTGTCAGCCTTTGGTCTAGCCGACGCGTCGCTGCTGGCACCGTTTCAATATCTGGAACTCGTGAGCGCGACAATTCTCGGCTACTGGCTGTTCAGCGATTTCCCGGACGTCTCCACGTGGCTTGGTGTCGCAATCATCGTCAGCAGCGGGTTATATGTATTCCATCGCGAGCGCGTGCTCGGGCTCAAACAGGCGGACATCCCAGCATGACTGAAAACGCTTCCTCCAGCGGCCCGCGCGTGGCGCTTTGCGGCATTGCGCTCGAAAGCAACACGCTGTCGCCGGTAACGCACGCGGAAGATTTCCACGGTCACTGTTACCTGACCGGCAAGACCCTGCTCGAATCGGCGCGCGCGCCGGTCTCGAACGCGTCGATGGAAATGCGCGGCTTCGTGCGCACGATGGATGTCACCGGCCCTTGGGAACCGGTGCCGTTGACGCTGACCGGCTCGCACCCTTGGGGACCGGTAGAGCACGTCTTCTTCCGGAGCGTCGTGGACGAGATCGTAACGACGCTGAAAGCCGCGGGTTCAGTCGATGCCGTCTACGTCGCGAACCACGGCGCGATGGTCTCCACCGAGACCTTCGACCCGGATGGCGAACTCTACGAAGCGCTCCGCAACGTCGTCGGGCCCGGCGTGCCGATCGTCGGGACGCTCGATCTGCACGGCAATGTCTCGGAACGCATGATCGAGATGACCGATCTCCTGGTCACGTACCTGACCAATCCACATGTGGATATGTACGAGCGCGGTGAGGAAACGGCGCTCGCGCTACGCGGCATTCTGGGCGGCACGGTGAACCCACAAACCGCCTTCATCCGCATGCCGATGACGCCCGCGTCAGTCACGCTGCTCTCCGCCGCCGGGCCGTACGCCGATCTCATCGACTATGGGCAGCGCCGCAAACGTGAGCTTGCGGGCCAAATCCTGAACGTATCGATTCTCGGCGGATTCGTGTTTGGCGATACGCCGAAGAACGGCATCGCGATCCTCGTGACGGGGCGCGATGCCCTGGAGCCGGCGCAGCGCGTGGCGCGAGAGATTGCGGAGCGCGCGTGGGCCGACCGGGAGCGGTTCCGGCGCGAATTGACGCCGGTCGAAACGGCTGTCGAGATGGCGCATGCGAATGCGGCCGAACCGGGACGGCCCGCGCAGATCTTTTCAGACTCGGGCGACAACCCGGGCGGCGGCGGTGGCGGCAACACCGTTGAGCTGCTGCGCGCGCTGGTCGAAGCCGATGCAAAACAGGTGCTGTTCGGCACATTCTTCGACGCACCACTCGCGGCCGAAGCCGCGGCGCTCGGCACGGGTGCGCGCTTCGAAGCGGTGTTCAACCGCGACACGGACATGAACTTCGCGCCGCGCTACGCCGTCGAGGTCGAAGTGATCGCCGTCAACACCGAGAGCTTCGCCGGGCGCCTCGGCATCTACGCTGAGCGTGAAATCCATGCAGCGCCGACGGCCGCGCTGCAAATTGGCGGGCCGGGCGGCATTACCGTGGTCGTGCAGAGCAAACGCTATCAGACGGCCGATCCGATGTTCTTCGAGCACCTTGGGCTCGATATCGCCGCAGCCAGAACGGTGTGTGTGAAATCGCGCGGACATTTCCGCGCCGGCTTCATTCCGTGGTTCCAGCCGGAGCAGGTGTTCGAAGTCGATACGCTCGGCCTGACGTCTCCGGTACTGGATCGGGTCGATTTCCAACATTTGCCGCGCCCGGTATTTCCGCTCGACGACGACGTCGACTGGGTGCCGCCGAACTGGGGCGCCTAGCCGCTGAACCGGCTAGCCTTGCCGTGTTGGCTCCTGGAACCCGGGGCCCTGATGCCGCGTCGGCGCTGGAAGTCATCGAGCCGGCGACAACAAACCAACGAACCAGGTCATCCGGTCCACATCGAGGCCGGCGATCGGATCGTACGCCGGCCGAGGCCGCAACTTCTTTCGGCGTCTTCACGGCATCGATACCGACCCGTACGGCACCGCCCCGCGCGGCGCATCGCCTGCGTCGATACGCTAAGGTGATGACATTGTTGCGAGCGCTGGTTGACTAGCTGAATGACATCTCCGTTTGTGCCCGGGGTAGACGTGCGCGTCGAAGGGGCGCCAGAAGGTCCGCTTCACGGCCTTACCTTCGCCGCAAAAGATCTGTTCGATGTAGCGGGTTTTCCGACCGGAGGCGGCAATCCTGACTGGCGCGCGCCGCTCCCCGAGCGGCATGCGTGGCTGGTGCAAACCTTGCTCGACGCGGGCGCCACTCTCATCGGCAAGACCATCACGGACGAAGTGTCTCTGGGCATCCTGGGTGAGAACGCGTTCTATGGAACGCCGGTGAACCCACGTGCACCCGGGCACGTGCCCGGCGGGTCTTCCTCCGGGTCGGCGTCGATCGTTGCAACCGGTGATGCTGACTTTGCGATCGGTACCGACACGGGCGGATCGGTGCGCGTGCCGGCGAGCTTTTGCGGTCTGTTTGGCATTCGCCCGACGCATGGTCGTCTAAACCTGTCCGGCATGATGCCGCAGGCGCCTCGCTCCGATACTGCCGGCTGGTTCGCGCGGGACGCACAGACGTTCGCGCAGTTGAGCCACGCCGTTCTGAATGACCGCGACGAGGTTTGTGCATCGACGCTTATCGTCGCGGTCGATGCTTTTGGTATCGCTGACCCGGATACGGCCACCGCACTTACGCCCGCCGTCGAGACCTTGGCGAAGCTGGTTGGCGACCGCCGTGACGAGACGATGGCGCCGCCTGGTCTCTCCGCCTGGGCCAAGGCGCAACGCACGTTGCAGCCTTGGGAAGGCTGGCTGACGTTCAAGGACTGGGTGAATGAGCACAACCCACGCATGGCTTACAGCGTTGCGCGAAATCTGGCGATGGCTTCCCTGATTCCAGAGTCTGAACGCCAGTGGGCCGAGATGATGCGCCTGGATGCGCGCGCCCGCCTTTATCATCTGTTAAGCGATCGCAAAGTCATCTGTATGCCGACCACCCCTTTCCCCGCTCCACCAAAAGGTCTTTCCGTGGATGCTCAAACGCCGCTGCGCAATCGCATTGCCTGTCTTTGCAGCCACGGTGGCCTGACGGGTGTCAGTCAGGTCACAGTGCCGGTCGCGGAGACGGACGGGCGCCCGGTGGGGCTGTCGATAATCGGGGCGCCGGGCATGGACGCGATGGTTGTTGCACTCGCCGTAACGCTTGCAGAGGAGCTGGGACTATGACGGAACTCACGGCCAATATTGCGGAAGTCGTCGACGAGGTCAGGGACTTGTTCGAACGCTACGAGCAGGCCTTGATCGACAAGGATGTGGATGTCTTGGACGACACGTTCTGGCGGAGCCCTCATACCATCCGGTATGCGATGGGCGAACATGGATACGGTTTCGACGCGATACATGCACACCGCGTTGCGCGCAAGCCCGGGCCTGGCATAAAGGAAGAAAGGCGGCGGCTCGAGATTCTGACCCTCGGTCGTGACTTCGCAACCGTGAATCTCGAATTCAAAGTGCGGGGAAAGCCCCTGATTGGCAGGCAAAGTCAAACCTGGGTCCGCTTTCCGGACGCAGGCTGGAAAGTTGTCTCAGCGCACGTATCGACCACGGATGGTGAAACCCTTTGGTGAACGCCACGCGATTCGGGTGCCGGGCGATCTCGGGCTGTGGTTCACCGCGGAACTGATTGTTCAACAGCGGATACAGTTGGCTATGCCGTGTTCTCCCGGCGCGGTTTTGCGACAGGTGTGATGACGCCGTAGCGCAGGCTCCATCTTGTTTTCGAGATCTTTCCGGCCGGCACCGCGGTCGCGGAACAGGTTTATGCAGCGGTGAGTGCGCCTCGGCTCGACGGCGTGCCGCCGAAATGGGCTACTCAACCGCGCCCACCCGTCACGTCGATGATCGTCGCGGTGCAGTAGCGGGATTTCTCGGACAGCAGCCAGACGATGCCTTCCGCGATGTCATCGGGCATCGCAGCCCGGCCGAGTGGAATGGTTGGAATGGATTTCTCGATACGGTCCATCGGGTTCAGATCGGTCACGGTCATGCCGGGGCGCACCGCATTGCAGCGGATGCCGTGCTCGGCACCTTCGAGCGCCATGCCTTTGGTGAACGTGTCGATGGCACCTTTGGATGCGCCGTAGTGGACCCAGTCGAACGCGTTGCTGAGCCGCGCCGCTATCGATGACACGTTGACGATCGCGCCACCTGGCCCGCCGTATTTCGTGCTCATGCGTTTCAGCGCTTCGCGGGAACAGAGAAAGTAGCCGGCGATGTTGACGCGAAACACATCGTTCAACGTGTCGGCATCCACGTCTTCGATGAGGCACCGCCGACCGGTCATACCGGCATTGTTGACGAGCCCGGTTATCTGCCCGATTTCATTCGACGCGGTTTCGAACAACCGGACGATGTCGGCTTCGTTGCCGGTGTCGGCCTGAATGGCCATCGCTCGCCCGCCACCGGCTTCGATGTCGGCGACGACCGCGCGGGCAGAGGCTTCGTCGCTTTTGTAGTTAACGGCAACGGCGAATCCGTCCGCGGCGGCAAGGCGCGCGGCCGCCGCGCCGATGCCGCGGCTGGCACCTGTGATGACCACCACGTTGTCATGCATTGTCCTGTCCATCCGTTTGTCCGGCGAAGCTCAAGGGCCGGCCTGATTCAAAGCAGCTTTTTCGTAGACCGAAAAACCGGCAAGGCCGCGGGCCGCGTCAACGAGCTCGTTATATACCGGCAGGCCCGCATCCAGCGCACGCGTACGCAAGTCAGCTTTCAGCGCTTCGATGTCCGGTTCACCGTCGGAGCGCAACACGAGCACCACGTGCGCGTCGCTGACACCGGCGGCACGGTTTTCGAGCGTCGCCGCCATCAGCTGACCGAGGATGTCGGCGTGCGAGTAACCGAGGATGACCGGCACGTTCATATGAATGACAAACGCGTCAGCAAACGCGTGTTCGAACACGCCGTCCACGATGCGCCGCGCAACCGCCCCGTTCTCACGCGCCATCGCGTTGGCCGGTGCGTCGATCGGGTTGGCGACGCTCGCCCCTTGCGGCAGATCCAACGCTTCAAGCGCTGCCTGCGCGGCGTCGGGCAGCGGCGATACGTTGAATTGCTGATGACCGAACGCATCAGCAGCCAGCACGCTCGTGCCGCCGCCGTTGCCGAGCAATACGACCTCGCGTGTCACCCGACCTTCCCGTGGCGCGAGTTGCTGCATCGCGAGCAGCACATCCAGAAACTCATCGAGGCTGTAGGTGAGCGCCACGCCGCACTGGCGCGCGAGCGCTGACCACGCGCGCGCATCACCGGCCAGCGCGCCCGTATGTGAGGTCGCGGCACGGCTGCCCTGGCTCGTGATGCCGCCAACCAGGATCGCAACCGGCTTGCGGCCGCGATTCGCCCGCAGTGTTTCGAACAGCGTGCGCCCGCGCCGTGCGTCTTCGATGTAGAAACCGAGCACGCGGGTCCCGTCGTCGTCCATCAGCGCGTGCGAGAGTTCGGCCGGTCCGACGTCTGCGCAGTTGCCAACCGTGACGAGCGATCGAAACTTGAGCCCCCGCTGGGCGCCGCGCCGCAGGATGTCGCTCGAGAGCCCGCCGCTTTGTGCAACGATCGACACGGTGCCGGGCGTTGGATCGACACCAGACATGTAAGTCAGTTTGCCGAGCGGCGAATGCGTGCCCATGCAGTTGGGACCAAGCACGCGGACCCGGCCGCGCCAGGCGGCGTCGAGCAGTTCGGTCTCCAGTGCACGGCTGCTGCCCGCTTCACCAAAGCCGCCGGACATCACCTGCGCAAACGCGACCTGCCCCTGCGCCGTCTCCAACAACGCCGGGCAGCGCGCCGCCGCGACGGAAACGTACGCATAGTCGACCGGCTCCGGCAACGCGGCGAAATCCGGGAACGCGGGCAAGCCGTCAACTTCCGTGGCGCTCGGGTGGATGGCGTACATCGGGCCGTCGTAGCCGTACGCGCGGAGATTGCGGATGAACTGATTGGCCTGCGCCGGGCG
Organism: Pseudomonadota bacterium; assembly: GCA_039030335.1. Taxonomy (GTDB): domain Bacteria; phylum Pseudomonadota; class Gammaproteobacteria; order HK1; family HK1; genus JBCCEJ01. Next base: position 16,736 of record JBCCEJ010000077.1, read on the forward strand.
CGTCGCCGACGCCCCGGCGATGGCGACGGCGCGTGGTTTCAGCAAGGCATCGAGCGTCGTCACGGGCGCTGACGCGCGCTCCGCCGCCGGCGCTTCCAGCCGTATCAGCGCGTCCACGGCGCACGCGCCCTCGGTCGAAACGATAACCGGATTGATATCGAGCTCGGCGATCTTGTCGGCATGGCGCACCAGCAAACCATCGTCACCGCCAACGGCGAGCATCAGGTCGACCAGCGCACCCCGCGCGAGCGGTGCGCCGCCGCGTACGCCAGCCAGCAGGGGCGCGGTCGTCAGCGTGTCCAACATCGCTTCGCAATCGCCGCGCGACACCGGACAGATGCCGAGCGCCACGTCGTCGAACACCTCCACCAGCGTGCCGCCGAGCCCGACCAGCAGCATCGGCCCGAACCGTGGGTGCCTGACGCCGCCCACCACCATCTCGTGACCAGAAGGCGCCATCTCTTCGAGCAACCACGCCGTGCGTCCGGGAACGTCCGCACTGGCGCGCATGGCATCGGCTACTGCCTGACGATCGATGAGGTTGAGGTGCACGCCGCCAACGTCGCTCTTGTGCGCCAGATCGTCGGCCATGACTTTCAGCACCAACGGCGGCGACAACGCTGCAAGGGCTGCGTCCAGCTCGTCTTCGTCAACGAACGTCATGCCACGCGGAACCGGCACGCCATGTTCCGCCAGCAGACGCTTGGCGTGCGTCTCGTCGAGTAACCGCTCACCGGCTGCGAGGCGTGCTGCGAGGTCTATTCGCAAAACCGCCGTGTTCGAGTGAGAGACCATCAGATTCGGCGCCCGGACTGCTGCGTCACGAACTCAATAACTCGTTGGCCAGTTGCTCAGATAGTGCTCGCCCACGCCGCCGGTTCGCTGGTCGAAATGCACATCGAGCGCATCGATGATGAAGCGGCGCGTTTCGCGCGGGTCGATCACACACTGCACTTCGTAGAGCCCGGCGATCGAGTAGGCCGATGAGTCGCGCGCGATCTCCGCGACCAGTTCCTTGAAGCGCTCCGGGTCGTCTTCCGGGCGCACGCCGTGCAACACATTGACGCCGGTTGCCGGGTCCATGAAGCCGTAGTCAGCCGTTGGCCAGGCGGCCACCTCATCGCTGTTCCGGCCGCCGCCCATGTTGAGGTAGGCCTGCCCGTAGTTTTTGCGGAGCGTGATGGAAAGATGCGGCACCGTGACCTGCGAGAGCGCATTCATCCAGTTCATGATGCGCCCGGGTGCCCAGCGCTTTTCGCCTTCGAGTCCGATCAGAAAGCCGGGCTGGTCGACCAGCATGACGATCGGGATGTTGAAGCTGTCGCAGAGCACCATGAAGCTCGTCGTCTTGCGGCACGCATCGACGTCGATGGCGCCACCCTTGGCGCGCGGGTTACTGGCGATGAAGCCAACGGTGCGCCCGCCAACGCGCGTGAGCGCCGTTACGATCGACTTCCCAAACCGCGCTTTCAGTTCGAACAGGCTGTCGCGATCGATCAGCACACGGAGAATGTCGCGCACGTCGTAGACCTTGGTCTTCTGCTCCGGCATGACGTCCAGAACCTTTTCGGCCTGTTCGTCCGAGCCTGCCGGGACGTCCACGACCGGCGGCGCTTCGCCGCTATGCGACGGCAGGTAGCTCAGGAACTGCTTGATGGCTTCGACGGCTTCCGCGTCGGTATCCACCGCCAGATCGACGAGGCCGGTGACTTCGGTATGCAACCGCCAGCCGCCGAGCGATTCCGGATCCACCGGCTGACGGATGGCCACCTCGGTGACGCGCGGGCTCGCAACGGACATCAGCGCCCCTTTGCGCATGACGACGAAGTCCGACATGCACGCATACCAGGTGGACGACCCGTAACAGGCGCCGAGATTGGCCGACACCCACGGCGTCTCACGCCAGCGGCGGTACTCGTAGCGGTCCTGACCAAAGCTCGCGCGGCCGGTAGCGCCCATGCGATCGGGCATGCGAGCACCGGATGACTCGCCGAGGAACACGAGCGGCATGCCGCGGCGCGTCGCGGTTTCCTTGACGTGCCGGATCTTCTTGCCGTTGATGACGGAAGACGACGCGCCGAGCACCGTGAAGTCGTTGGCGATCACGGCAAGCGGGCGGCCGTCAGCGCGGCCAAAACCCGCGATCTTGCCGTCAGCCGGCGTTTTGTGCGCAACCTCCGGACGGTTCGACGTCGCGAACAGGCCAGACTCGAACCACGCGCCGTCATCGAGCAGCAGGTCGAGGCGTTCGCGTGCATTGAGCACACCGCTGTCCGCGCGCCGCGCGAGTTTCTCCGGCCCGCCCATACCGAGCGCCTGGGCCTTTTTCTCTACGTGTTCGTCCAGTAAGTCGTCAAATGCCATCGTCAGATTCCAACACTCGCCCGGGCGCGCGCGAGCCGCCGATCGAGTCGCATACACCCGGCCAGCGCGCGCCTTGGTCGTTCTCATAGAACAGGTAAGATGGGGCAAGACTTTACCAGCGCGAGCGAACCGCGTGTCTCTCACTTGCCAGATCGCTGTCGATATCGGCGGCACCTTCACCGACGGCGTGTTACTTCAACAGCGCGGCGACGGACTCTTCCCCATCGTGGTCGGCAAAGCGCTGACGACCCCCGACGACCCTGGCGACGCGATCGAAACCGTCGTCAAACAGCTGCTCGCGCAGATCGACGAACCGATTGACGTGCGCCGCGTCGTGCACGGTACGACGTTGGTGGCCAATACGCTGGTGGAACGCCGCGGCGCACGCGCGGCGATGGTGCTGACGACCGGCACGCTGGACGCCCTCGACATCCGCCGCGAGCTTCGTTACGACATCTACGATCTGCGCGCGACTTACCCGGCCGCGCTGATCCCGCGTGAAGACCGCTACGTAACGACGGCCCGCCTGGCGCCAAACGGCGACGAGTGGGCACCGCTAGACCCGGATGAACTCGCGCAGATCGTCGAAGCGATAAAGGCCGGCAACTACGACGCGGTGGCCGTCTGTCTGCTGCACGCGCCGGTCGACGACCGCCACGAGCGCGCCGTCGCGACCGCCCTTCGCGAAGCGCTGGCACCGTTGCCGGTATCGGTATCCGCCGAGATCGCACGCGAGATCGGCGAATACGAACGCATGTCGACCGCGGCCGCCAACGCGTACGTACAGCCGGTCGTCATGCAATATCTGGCGACGCTCGAGGAACGGCTCACCCGGCTGAACGCCGGCGGCACGCTCGACATCATGCTGTCTAACGGTGCGTTCACGCGCGCCGCGCAGGCGGCCGCGGCGCCCATCCGGATCCTCGAATCCGGCCCGGCGGGCGGTGTGCAAAGTGCAGTCAACTGCGGCCTCGAAGCGGGCATCAACCGCGTGCTGGCATTCGACATGGGCGGCACGACCGCCAAAGCCTGTGTGGCCGTCGACGGCGCGCCCGAGATCACGCACGTGTTCGAGTTCGGCCGGGTGCAGCGCTTCAAACTGGGTAGCGGCCTGCCGGCGGTAACGCCCAGCATGGACTTGATCGAAATCGGCGCCGGGGGCGGCAGCCTCGCGAACATCAACGCGCTCGGGTTGATGCAGGTGGGGCCGCAAAGCGCCGGCTCGGTGCCGGGGCCAGCCTGTTACGGGCTCGGCGGCGAGCAGGCCACGGTCACGGATGCCGACCTGGTGCTCGGCTATCTGGATGCGGAAACTTTCCTCGGCGGCACGATGCACCTCGACACCGAGAAGGCGAGAGCAGCGCTTGGCAAGGCCGGTGCGCTGCTCGGGCTCGATGTAGACGCCACCGCCTGGGGGATCCACGACATCGTCAACGAGAACATGGCGAGTGCCGCGCGCACACACATCGCGGAGAAAGGCCTGGACGCGCGCGACTTCACGCTGGTCGCAACCGGCGGCGCCGGTCCGGTACACGCCGTGGACGTTGCCCGCCGGCTCCGTATCCGCAAAATCCTCTGCCCCATCGCGTCCGGCGTCGGTTCGTGTCTCGGTTTCCTGTCGGCACCCGCCCGCGCAGACCGTTCCTGGTCGAAGGTCGAACCGCTGCACACCATGGATCTGGCCGACTTCGGTAAACGTATCGAGGCGGCTGCCGCCAGTGCACGCGCAGACCTCACCGACTGCGGCCTCGCCGAGGACGACATCCGCTGGCGCCTCACCGCCGAAGTCCGCTACGGCGGCCAGGGCAACACCGTCGCCGCAACCGTCAGCGAGTCAGCACCGGGCACCGTCGATCCGGCTGCGGTACTGGCCGCCTTCGAGGCGGAGTATCTGCGCCTCTACCGCAAGCTCATCGAAGGCGGCGTACCGGAAGTCGTGACGTGGCGCCTTTCGGGTGCGTCTGATGCGAACGTCATGCGATTCGAACTGGCGAACGCGGCGCCTGACGCGCGCCCCGTTGAACGCGAGATTTACCTGCCGGCGACGAGGTCTCGTGCGCCTGTACCGGTGTATCAGCGTTACGCGCTGAAGCCCGGGACCGAGGTCGCCGCGCCGGCGGTGCTGGTCGAGCCGGAATCGACGCTGGTGGTCGCCTACCCGGGCACCGTCACGGTGCTCGATAGCGGTACCGTTCAAGTGGATCTGGAAGGCTGACGGAGGGTTTGAAGGTGAGAGATTCCAATGCGGGCCCGGCCATCGACCCCGTTACACTCGAAATTCTGTGGACGCGCATGATAAGCGTCGTCGACGAAGCGGCCGCCACGTTTGTGCGCACCTCCTTTTCAACGCTCGTACGCGATGCCAATGACTTTGCCGTTGTACTGACGGACAAACATGGCCGCAGCATCGCGCAGTCGTCGCGCTCCATTCCGTCGTTCATCTCGACGATGCCGCTCACGATCACCGAGTTCATCAAAGAGTTCGGCACCGGGAGCATGGGCGATGACGACGCCTATCTCACCAACGATCCGTGGCTTGGCACCGGACACCTGAACGACGCCAGCATGGCGATGCCGATCCTTCGAAACGGCGAACTCATCGGTTTCGCCGGCGTCGTCAGTCACTTGCCTGACGTCGGCGGGCGCCTGCGCAACCCCGCGAACAAGGAGATCTACGAAGAAGGCATTCGCATTCCGCCGATGCGCTTTTTGAAAGGCGGTGAGCCGGACGAATCGATCGTTCGAATGATCCGCGCGAACGTGCGCGTACCGGATGAAACACTCGGCGATATCTGGGCGCAGGTCAGCTGCTGCCGGGTTCTCGCGGCGGAACTCAACACGCTGCTCGACGAGACCGGTGTCGACATCAACGTGTTCGCAGAAGAAGTGATCGGGCGGACCGAGCGGGCCATGCGCGATGCGATTCGCGCACTGCCGGACGGCAGCTATCAGTACGTGGTCGAAAACGACGGACCGGGCGACTTCCCGGGCGGCGTCGTGCGAATCGACTGCACCGTGACGATCGACGGCGACGAGCTGCACGTGGACTACGAAGGTTCGAGCCCGCAGGTCGACGTGGCCGTCAACGTCGTGCCGACCTATACGTTTGCCTACACGGCCTACGCGCTGAAAACGGTGCTGGCCCCGTGGATCCCGAACGCCCAGGGGAGCTTCATTCCGATCACCGTGACGGCACCGGAAGGATCGCTACTGAATCCGACGTTCCCGGCGCCCACCGGTTCGCGCGCGATGATGGGCCACCTGTTGCCGCCGGCCGTGTATGGTGCGCTCGCCGAAGTCATGCCAGACGACGTGCAGGCCTCGCCCGGCTCCCCGCTTTGCGCCGTGCAGCTCGCGAGCCGCGGCAGCGAAGATCGGTTCGTCGTCAACGCGTTCATCGCTGCCGGGCAAGGCGCCAGCGCGTCGCAGGACGGGCCGTCGGCCGTCAGCTTCCCGAGCAACCTGTCGAACGCGCCCATCGAAGTCATCGAAAATCTCGGGCCGGTGGAAGTGCTGGACCGCTCGATCCGGCGCGGTTCCGGCGGCGACGGCGCACGCCGCGGCGGCGATGGCATCGCGTTTCGCTTTCGCCTGCGCGGGCGCGGTCAGGCGACTGGCGCATTTCTGGTGAGCCGCGTACGCCATCCCGCGGCGGGGCTCCGCGGCGGCGAGCCGGGCGCGCATGGGCGCCTGGAGATCAATGGTGAGGCGGCGGATACCGCCGGGCACTACGCACTTAGCCCAGGCGACGAAGTGTTGCTGGAGACCGGCGGCGGCGGCGGATTCGGTAAGCCGCAATAGCGGGTTATGCAGGCGGCCGCAGGAAAAGTAGCGGCGGCGCAGTCCGGATCGATGCACCGCCCCGCGCCGCGGGGGCCGCAACGCTCATGCGTGCTGCAGCACGTTGACGAGCTTGCCGAACGGATCGCGCACAAAAAAGCGGCGCACCCCCCACGGTTCCAGTACGGGCCCGTATTCGAGCGCCACACCGGCCGCCTCGACGCGCGCGAGCGCGGTGTCGAGATCGTCGACTTCGATCGAGATATCCGGCACCCGCGTGCCTGAACCGCCTTCCGACGCGACATTCATCTGCACGCGCATCTCGGCATCAGCGCCGTAGGTGCGAATCCAGCCGAAATCCATCAACACTTCGAGCCCGAAGATGTCTTCATAAAAGCTCGCGGCCTCAGCCGGCTCGGAAGCTTCGATGTCGATGGTGATGCGTCGAACCTGCATGCGGGCAACCCCTCGTGCCGATCGCCCGATGCGTCAGCGCTTCGGAACACAAAAAGGGGTCCGAAGACCCCTTTTTGAGAGACTTTGTAGCGATGGAGACTCAGCAGGCTTCGAACAGGCCGGCTGCGCCCATGCCTTTGCCGATGCACATCGACACGATGCCAAGCTTCTTCTCGCGGCGGTGCAGCTCACGCAGCAGCAGGCCGGTCAGGCGCGAACCGGTCATGCCGAACGGATGGCCAATCGCGATCGAGCCGCCGTTCACGTTGTACTTCTCGTTGTCGATTTCGAGGCGGTCGCGGCAGTACAGGCACTGCGACGCAAACGCTTCGTTCAGCTCGACCAGGTCGATGTCATCCAACGTCAGATTGGTTTTCTCGAGCAGCTTCGGAATCGCGAATACGGGGCCGATGCCCATTTCATCGGGCTCGCAGCCAGCGACGGTGAAGCCGCGGAAGTAGGCCATCGGCGTGAGACCAAGCTGTTGTGCGCGTTCTTCCGACATCAGCAGCGTCATCGACGCACCGTCGGACAGCTGCGACGAGTTACCGGCCGTGACCGAGCCGTCCTGTTCGAACGCCGGCGGCAGCTTGCCGAGGCCCGCCAGCGTCGTAGTCGGACGATTGCACTCGTCGCGATCGACGGTGCCTTCGACCACCGCGGTCTCTTTCGTTTCCTTGTCGACGATTTTCCGCCACTGGACCGTCATCGGCACGATTTCCTCACCGACGTAGCCCGCTTCCTGCGCCGCGGCATAACGCTGCTGGCTCTGTAGCGCGTATTCGTCCTGCGCTTCGCGCGTGACCTGGTAGCGACGCGCGACCACTTCGGCGGTGTTGCCCATCGCCATGAAGATGTCGGGTTTTTCCTCGAGCAGACGCGGGTGCTCATCGTGCTCGCCCAGCGTGCCGCGGCCAAGGCCGGTGATCGACTCGACGCCGCCCGCCATCATCACATCGGCGCAGCCACTCGCGATCTGCGTAGCGGCCATCGCGATCGAATTGAGGCCTGACGAGCAGGCACGGCTGATGGTCGTCGCGGGCACCGAAATAGGCAGCCTCGACAGCGCGACGGAATGGCGCGCCATGTTGCCGGACTGTTCGCCGATCTGACGGCCAGCCCCCAGGATGACGTCTTCAATCTCAGCGGCGTCGACAGCGCCGTTGCGTTCGAGCAGCGCATCAATGCAGTGGGCAACCAGTTCGTCGGAACGGGTCATGTTGAACGTGCCGCGTACCGCTTTGGCAAGGCCGGTGCGTACGCTGTCGACTACGACTACCTGGGTCATGGCGTGATTTCTCCGAATACGGGGTGGTCAGTTTTGCGCGCCTCGCGGCGCCAGTCACGTGGCTTGGACGTTGATGCCAATGCTAACAGGCTTGGATGAACTGCGCGCGATAGCGCGACTGACTGGCCGCGCCGTCTCGCTACGGCGGTCGCGCGCCGACGGCGCAACCCGGGTTTTGCCTCGTTCAATACGGTACGTCGCTGGACGCCACCCGGCCCGGCATGAAAAACTGGTGGGTCTTCCAGGCGCGTTCTACCTCCGGAACGCACCGTCGTCGCCGGGTTTTCGGGCGATGACCCCTGCCACCGAGGCTCGCATACTTGGCTGCGTTCGACTTTCTGAAACGCCCGCCGGTCATGGTGATCATCATCGCCGGCTGCCTGATTTCACTGGTCGGCTTCGGCGCGCGATCGACCATGGGCTTCTTCCTGGAGCCGATGACCACCACGCGCGGTTGGGATCGCGAGACCTTCGCACTTGCGATCGCGATCCAGAACCTGCTGTGGGGTTTCGGCGTACCGGTGGCGGGCGCACTCGCAGACCGCTTCGGCCCGCTTATCGTTATGACGGTTGGAAGCGTCATCTACGCCGGCGGGCTCTGCCTGATGTCGGTCGTCGAGATGCCGATCGCGCTGCACCTGACGGCCGGCGTCATGACCGGCGTCGGCGTGGCGTTCACGTCGTTCTCTCTCGCCATGGCCGCGATGGCGCGGGCCGTCGGGCCCGAGCGGCGCTCGCTTGCGATGGGCGCCGGCGCGTCAGCGGGGTCGCTCGGCCAGGTGGTGCTGTCGCCGCTCACGTTTGCACTCATCGCGTCCTATGGCTGGGAGCACGCGCTCATCATCCTCGCCGGGTTCGCACTGCTCATCATCCCGCTCGTACTGTTTCTGCCGAAATCGCGGCCCGATACCGCGGCGGCGGCTGCCTCTGAGCTGGATCTCTCCTCAGCGCTCGCCGAAGCGCTGCGGCATCGTGGCTTTCTGTTGCTGACAGCGGGTTTCTTCGTCTGCGGATTCCACGTCAGCTTCATTGGCGTGCACCTGCCGGCTTATGTCCAGGACATTGGTCTCGACGCATCCGTCGCCGCCTATGCGCTGTCGACGGTTGGGCTGGTCAACATCCTCGGCGCGTTTCTCGGCGGCGTACTGGGCCAGCATTTCCGCAAGAAAAGCGTGCTGTCGGTTATCTACCTGCTGCGCGGCGTGGTGATCACGGCGCTGTTGTTCGCGCCGGTATCGGAGATCACGATCTACGCATTTGCGGTCGCGCTCGGCTTTTTGTGGTTGTCTACCGTGCCGCTCACGAACGCCATCGTCGGGCAAATCTTCGGTATGCAGTGGCTCGCAACGCTGTTTGGCATCGTCTTCGTCGGGCACCAGCTCGGCAGCTTCCTCGGGGTGTGGCTGGGCGGCTACGTCTACGACCTGACCGGTTCTTACGATCCGGTCTGGTGGGCCGGCGTGGCGCTGGCGTTGGTGGCCGCGGTGCTGCACTGGCCGATCAACGAAGATCCGGTTGAGCGCCTCGGCGGAGCTCCGCAGCCCGTGCCCGCGGCCACCGCACGCGATGCCAGCAACGCGGTACCCGGCTTCATGATCGGCACCGGCTTGCTGATGATCGCGGCCGCCGTCGCGATGCGACTCTCGGGCTGATCTCTGGCGCGACCGCGGAGCCGTTCGCGCTCAACCCCGGATCGGCAGCCAGACTGCCTCCAGCACGCCGAGACTCTCGAGCGTCGTGTCCTGGCCGACATGCATGAACTGCGTGACCTGACCACGCACCAGCGCGGCGCGGGGCGCCTCACCGGGAATACTGGACTTGAGCAGCGTGCGCCCGTCGGGGCTGCGAATTTCGAGATCCATCAACACGCGGTGCGAGCCCCGCGTCGAACCGTTCACCTTGTAGAGCGGGTAGCGCGACGCATTGACGATGCGGCCGATCTCCTTCGCGCCTTCGATGTCCAGGCGCAGGAACACCTGCCGTTGCGGACTCGACTGCCCCTGCATGATCACGTCGACGAGTGAACCGACCGTCGCATCGAGCGCGATGGTCCGGCCGAGTTCACGACCGCGCAGCATCGCCTCCAGATACGCGACCTTGCGCCTTAGCAGCGTATTGAAACGGGTAACACGCCTCAAACGTGCGTCGTCACCCGCGGCGGCACGCTCGGCGCTGCCGTCGAGTCGGGGCACGCGAACGGGCCCCGGGCGTTTGAGCGCGACAGCGTCGTGCGGGGCAAGCGCGGGTGCCCGGTCAGCAGGGGCTGGTGACGATAGTGTGTTGGAAGTTGCAGCCGGCGTTGCGACCGCGGGGCCGCGCTCTTCCGTTTTGGCCGGCGCCGGCGCCGCCGCGACCGCCGCCCCGTTCGACGCTCCAAATCCATTTGCCGCGCTGAAATTGATCTCATCGAAGCGTATGACGGCGACGTCTTCGAACACCGCACCCAGCAGCTTGTCCGGGGGCTCCAGGCCTTCCCACAGGAACCCGGACCATCTGAGCGGTGCGCCGAGCGGGCGGTACGGGGGTTTTTCGCCGCTCACCAGAATCGAGAAATTGCCGCGCGGGTGGCTCTGGTAGAGATCGCTCAGGACGTAGGGGACGAGCATGCCGGTGGACGGATCGCTAAGCCGCTTGGTGTCGATGTAGCCGACCCGGCCGTCGACCCGTACCGCGAGCGTGTAGCTCGATTCGCGGTGGCGGGTTGCGCGCGTCGCCTCGTGCACGATCCACCAGGCCTCGCCGAGGTCAGCGAGTGTCAACGCCAGCCATTCATCGCGCGTCAGGGCGCGCAGCTGCTCGAGGTCGGCCGCATAGTCACCACTGCGTTCGATGGTCTGAACCGCGCTGACCGTCACCGTCAGGAACAAACCGACAAGCGCGAGCAGACATCGGCTGGCGGCACTCTTGAGAACAGGCACGGGCCGGCAACCGGCCGTCCGGCGCGGCATGCAGCCGGGGCGGGCTTCAAGCAGAGGACTTTGGCAACTACCAGCCTCGACGGATACGCATCGTATCGGGTACATCATGCCGATCTCCCCCTCTGGCGGCGCCAGATAATCGGCGGTTCAGTTGATGGCTGACGATATTAAGTGCATTCCCCCGGCCATTCCGTGAGCCGGGCGACAGATCGACCTCATCGACCTCGACTGGGTGACGTCGCCGACCGGTCGGC
>JBCCEJ010000078.1:0-27771 GCA_039030335.1 Pseudomonadota bacterium
CGGTTTCGCGCTCGCCCTGGCACTACGACCCCGGCAGACGTCACTTCGACGAGAGGACCACAGCGCGCGTGAGACTGGCAGGGATGATAGTTATGTAGGTGTGCGATTTCAGGACGCACCTCGCGGAAGGAACTGGCAGCGTGCAACCCTGGCATACCCCTACATCGCTACCACTCGAACGTAAACCCGAACGCTCTATCGGAGGCGGTTGCGCAATCCTGGCATTCGCGACACCGTTTTCTTTGGTAGGAATCACGTTCTTTAGCATTGGGGTTTTCTCGGGGCCGGGGCTGTTCGCGTTTATCGGCGGGATCTTTACCGTTGTCGGCCTTGCCGTGATGTACGCCGCGATCGGCCTGTTCAGAGGGCCCGCGTGGTTTTCGATCGACCGCGAGACGGTGCGCGCGCGCGACGGCACGCTTCGCTTCGCGCGCACATATCCCCTGCGTGCTTTCAACCAGGTCGATGTACTGGATGCTGAGGACGATGACGGCGAGGGCTACTTCAGCGTTGTGCTGGTGCATCCCAGTGCCGAAGAACCAGACATTGAACTGGCTGCGAATCGTCGTATCGAAGTGGCTTTCGAACTGGCTGAAGACTACGCCGGGCTGTTGCTGTTCCCGGGCCCCGACGGCGTTGGTAAACGCACGCAACAGCACTCGGCGCCTGCGGAGTCGAGCGCGTTCGTCCAATTGGCAAGCCCGACAGTCGACCAGACTCCGGTCGATGCGCCCGTCGTCGAGGCGCCCGTACCTGAGATCGCCGCGCCGCCTGCGTCGGCCGTCGTCGTGGGTCATGAGAGCTTTGACCCTGGCCACTGGTCTGATGACAGATGGCTTGAACTTATCAGCGCCGACACACCGGACCCGGCGCTGGTAGCGGATGCCTGCGCGCAGCGCATCGCTCGCGAACCGGGATTTGGAGCCTTGCGCACGCGCGAGGGTCTGCGCGTTGATGCCCGGCCGGTCTTGTCGCTCAAATTCGCTGTTGGTCTGGTGTTCGTCGGGATGTTGTTTGGCGCAGTAGACGCGTTTGCGGCCGCCGCCAGCGGCGTGTTCGGCTGGCTGCATCTGTTGGAAGTACTGTTTCCCTTCGTGGTGGTGTTGGGCGTCTCGATGGTGCTGGTGCACGGCCTTGACCAGGTGCTCGCGTTCAGGCGTACCGAAGTGATTGTGCGCACGCGTTTGCTTGGCTTTACGTTGCACGTGCATCGGTTCGGTACGGCCGACCCGATTGGCTTTCGCGCTATCGAGCGCATGAAGTTCTTCAAAGGCGTCGAAATCGTCAGCGGCGCTGAAACCCGTCAGTTCGGCTGGTGCACGGGCCAACTCAGCGCTGAGTCAGTTGCGCTTTGCGCGCGCATTTACGTCGGTTCTGCGACGTGGCGCGACGCTCAAGATGATTAAGTCATGACGCCTGAAACGCCGTCTGCGAGGCCGAAGACCACGCGCCCTTTCGAAGCGCCGCTCGAATACCCGATCGAGTTTCGTGGCGAGCGCTCACCGCGGCTTGGCAAGGGGCTCGGGTTTGTGTGCGTGGTTCTTCTGTTCGTCAGCGGATTGGGATTTGTCGAAGCGCTGTCGGACCTCAGTAACGTGCGGGCACTCGTGCTGCTGTTTTCCGCGCTGCCATTGTTCGCCACGTTGGTTGTCTTCTACTGCGCCGTGCGCGCCTTCACCGGGCTTCGGCGAGTGCGCGTCGATGACGTTGAAGTCAGCTTTTATCGTGGCCTGATCGCGACCGACGTCAGTTGGTCAGAACCGCGCGACGCCTATTCGCTGGTCGCGTCGGACGTGGTACCAGGCGAGGCCGGTGCACCGGTCGGCTACCGCATCGCGCTGCGTCATCTGAGCTTGCCTGAGCGTCATGTGGATCTGGCGGTACTGACTGACAACGCACGTGTCGGCAAGCTGGCAGACGCCTATGCGACGCTGTTGGGTGTGCCGGTTGAACATTGCGAAGGACTTGAGCCGAAGCCGCACTCGGTTCCGATACCCGGTGACAGCGCTGAACTGGAACTAGCGGGGCTGACATCGTCTCAGCCATTCGAGGTGGCGACGCCCGTGGCCGCGCTGGAAGTTGCTTCTGATACATCTATCGAGACGGCGCGAGCGGCGGAAGATCTGGTGGCGCCATCCCATGAACCCGCCCACGTCGCCTGCGCCGTGCCGACGGCCGCTGAAACTGGCAGTCGGAGCGTGGATACGCACACAGGCGCTGAAATGGGTCGCGAACAAAATGTCGAGACTCCGCCAGTCGCGATCGTCGGCTCGATTGACGACGAATGGATGCCGAAGCCGCTCGAACGCCCGGACGATCCCGAGGTGGCCTTGGATTTGCCGCGGTTCCGCGCGTTCAGGCGCAGGAAAAAGCGCTGGCTGATCGCGCGCTTTACCGTTCCGAACTACGTCATCGGTGGCGTTGCCTTCGTGGTTTTGCTGCTTCTGGCTGGTGGCGCTGCTTTGATGACAGACCCTGGCGCCGCGTTCGTGGACGATATGCCTCGACTGCAGTCGTCACCGGTAGATTCGGGTTACGTTGTCACGGCCTTGCTCGTCGCTGCGCTGCTCTACTTGTTCACCAACGCTCGCGATCACGCGCTGACGATAACCCCTGGTGCATTGCATCTGGATACAAGGTTCGCAAAGAAGCCCGTCCGCCGTCAGACGCTGCGCCGCGCGGACGTTGAAGGCGTGACGCTCGAGAAGCGCTGGATGGGTCTCTACGCCGTGCGTATTTTCACCGAGACCGATGACCTCAACGTCGGTTGGACGTTCGAGAGCGAAGAAGCAGCGAGAGCCGCCACTTGGATCCACGAACAGCTCTAGATCCCAACCGAGCGCGGCTGGTGCTGGCACAATAGCGTGGGTATCGGCCCGAGGGCCCGTAACGAGGACAAGCGCATGAACAACGGCAAGATAACGCTCGACCAACAGGGCACCACGGCGGTGCTGACTTTGAACGACCCCGGAACGCTGAACGCTTGGGGTGAGAAGATGAAAGCCGACTTTGCCGAGGCGATGGACTTGCTGGAGACGGGTACCAGTGGAATACGCTGCGTTGTCGTAACTGGCGCCGGGCGCGCCTTCTCTTCAGGAGCCAATCTGAATGACCCGGATGCGCCGCCGCGCGACCGGGCCGCTGAAGCCCGCGGCGAGAAGCCGTCATCGCTTGAAGCGTATTACAACCCGATGCTGCTCAGGATGCGCGAGCTGCCAATCCCGATGGTTGCGGCTGTCAACGGGCTGGCGGCGGGTGTCGGTATGAGCTTTGCGCTGTCTACCGACCTCGTTGTCATGGCGAAATCAGCCTATTTTCTGCAGGCTTTTGCGCGGATCGGCCTCGTCCCTGACGGCGGGTCTACCTATATCCTCCCACGGCTGATCGGTCCGAAGCGCGCTGCTGAGCTGTCGCTGCTGGCTGACAAGCTGCCGGCTGAGACTGCGCTCGATTGGGGCCTCGTGAACCGCGTCGTTGAAGACAATCGCGTGCTGGATACGGCGATGGAACTGGCTGATCGACTTGCGAACGGACCGATGTCGCTTGGACTCATCCGCAAGATGTACTGGCAGAGCCTTGAGAACGACTACCCGTCGCAGCTCGCGCTCGAGTCGCGCTACCAGACCGAGGCGGGTACCAGCGAAGACCATGCGGAAGGCATCGCCGCGTTCAAGGAAAAACGCCAGGCCGCGTTTCACGGTCGCTGACGCCGCCGAGGCGCTGCGTCAGCCAGACGGCGGTAGCGCTCGCCGTGCCGATCGAATTCCTGTGCTATTTGAGGACCTCACATGTCGAACCTAACCGCTCTCGTTACCGGCGCTGCGCAAGGTATTGGTCTCGCCTGCGCAAAAGCACTCGCTGCCGATGGTCACAAGGTCATGTTGGCCGACATTCAGGCTGACGCCGTCAAAGCGGCGGCGAACGAAGTTGGCGGTGGCGCCGTTGGTCACGTTTGCGACATGTCAGACCCGGACGCGATCGGTCAGCTGTTTGCAGATATCGAAGCGCATCACGGCCCGGCGAGCGTACTCGTCAACAATGCCGGCATGGCATTGCCTGGCGACTTCCTGGAATTGTCGCTCGACGATTTCAGGGCCGTTATCGATTTGAATCTGACGGGGACCTTTGTCGCCACCCAGCGCGCCGCGAAAGCGATGGTCGCTGAAGGCATCAAAGGCAGCATCGTCAATATGTCGTCGATCAATGCCGTCGTTGCCATTCCAACCATCGCTGCTTACTGCGCCTCCAAAGGCGGCGTCATGCAGTTGACGAAGTCAGCGTCTCTCGCGCTTGCGCCGCACGGCATACGGGTCAACGCGGTTGGGCCAGGTTCGATCGATACGGCGATGCTGGCCGGCGTCAACGCCAACCCGGAAGCCATGAAGATGGTGATGTCGCGCACACCGCTAGGTCGTATTGGTGACCCGTCTGAAATTGCCGACGTAGTGGCGTTTCTCGCGAGCGACAAGTCGAGCTACGTGACCGGCGAGACCATTTACGTAGACGGCGGCCGCCTCGGCATGAACTACACCTGCTGAGCGTCGAGGTGATGCGCGTTGCTGCGAGAGCGGGCGAGGATGGCAGAACCAGGATGCTTCAGTGCGCAGAACGGTTGATATGACCGCCGTGGTGGCCGCCGGCCTGCCGCCGAACAGCCGGTTGCATGCGCGGTTGAATCGGTCCGACTTTCTGGATTGTTTCGCAGTGGACGCATCGCTGCCGCCTCGGCAAGCCGCGGAAATCATCACCGCGTTCCCGGGATGGGCGAACCTGCTGCTGCGCCTGCGCGCCATCCTCACCGCGCCGTTTGGTCTGATGAACGACGGCCCGCCAGCAGACGACAAGGTCGGGGCGTTCCCGGTTGAGTCCGAGACGGAAGACGAACTGATCGCCGGCTTCGACGACCGGCATCTGGACTTCCGCGTTTCCGTGATGTCGCGCGATGGCCGCGTATTTCTGGCGACATGGGTGCATCCGCATAACCCTGGAGGTCGGCTTTACCTTCGCGCCATCTATCCGTTTCATGTGTTGATCGCGCGCAATGCGCTGGCGCGGATTGGCGCGTTCCGGCCGGAGCCGCACCGCCAGCTGGTGGACTCGTCTTCCGAAGACTGCAAGTGAGCGCGGATGAGGCTGATGGTTGATAAACGACGTTGCCAGCGATCCTTTTACGCAAGGTCAGCAAAATGACTCTACAAAGAAAAATCTGCATCGTCACCGGCGCGAGCCGCGGCATCGGCGCCGCAACAACGCATCGCTTCCTGACCGAAGGCGCGACGGTTATCGCAACCGACTTATCGCAAGCTGAACTAGACGCCCTTGAAACGCCAGCGGACGCGGCTGACCGATTGCTCCGTCACGCGTTCGACGTGACCGACTCGCAGGCGTGGAACGCACTCATTGCGTCAGTGATGGATACGCACGGCGGCGCGGATGTGCTCGTCAACAACGCGGGCATTTACGCTCGCACGCCGCTCGAAGCAATCGAAGACGAAGAATGGCATCGCCTGATAGACGTGAACGTCAAAGGCCCATTCCTGGCCGCCAAAGCCGTCATGCCCGCAATGCGCGCGCGCGGCGGCGGTTCGATTGTGAATATCTCTTCCACGGCCGGCATCCGCGCGTCGGTCGCGACGCACTACGGTGCATCCAAGGGCGCGGTGCGCTCGATGACGAAGTCGATCGCGCTGCTCGGTGCCAAAGATGGCGTTCGGTGTAACTCGGTGCACCCGGGACCGGTCGATACCAACATGGGCCACGCGGCGGTGCCTGAAGATATTCGTGCCGATCGGCTGGGGCGTATTCCGTTGGGGCGGTTCGCAACGCCAGAGGAGATCGCAAACGTCGTAACGTTTCTTGCCTCCGATCAGGCTTCGTTCATGACTGGTGCGGAGCTGGTCGTGGACGGCGGCGCGACAATCGCTTAACGCGACGCCGCGCCGCTCATTCTCAATTCAGACCAATGCGTTAACTCAGGCGGCATCCATCGCTGCCTGCGCGCAGAAGCAAGGTGCCGCCGCCGCCTTGTCTGCACGTGCATTCGCAAGTTCCAGGCGCTGGCCGATCTGGATAATCTCCACTGCCTCGCCGCGCGCTTTCAGGCAATCGTAGAGCCCCTTCAGCGCCCACACGTTGTCTGGATGTACGGTTGAACGGCTGAGTTGCCCGCCAAGCCCCAGGTCTTCGCGGAACACAACTTCCGCCTCGTCAGTGCGGCCCTGTTCAAACAACAGCGCGCCGAGCGCGTGGCGCGTTGGTTGCATCCATCCCCACGGTTCGTCGTAGGCGAGGTTGTCTTCGAGGTGCACGGCGTGACGCAGCGTTTCGAATGCTTCGTCAAACTTGCCTTCGCGATACAAGATTTCACCGCGTAGCAACTGCGTACCCACGGCCAGCAGGTCGACCACCTTGTTGTTGTGCAACAGGCGCGATTCCGGCACGCGCTCAGCCGCGGCCAGGAATTCCTGCTCCATTTCCAGGGCTTCTTTAACGTTGCCCAGCGCGGCATGCGCAACGCCTTTGGCGTACCACGTGTTGGCCGTCAGCGTGCAATAGAGTTTCTGGTCTTCCGGGATTGCGAGGTCGATCGCTTCACGCCATTTGCCGAAGCGCACCAGCACGTGCGGTTCCATCGCCATGTAACTTTCGAAGAAGTCGGCCATCGGCGGCGATTCGATCTTCAACATGTCTTCGGGCGTGGTCGCGCGCATGCCTTCGATCGCGCGCATGGCCGGTTCCATCTGGCCCAGGAACAGCGCGCCGTAAATGACGAAGTGATAGTTGTGCAGGCGATAACCCGAGTAGATCGTGTATGGGCCCTTGTCTTCGTAAAAACGCACGTCGACGACATTCGCCGCTTCGTTCCAGTGCACGACGTTCTGGTAGTGCCCGCACAACACGTCGATGTGCGTCGGCATGTGGATGAGATGCCCGGCATCCGGCACCAGCATGCGAAGCGCGTCGCCCGCTTTCAGCGCGCGCTCGGGATAGGGCGACATTTCCATCAGGTGCACGTACACGTGCAGCAGGCCCGGGTGCTTCATCGCGCGCGGGTCGTTGTCGAGGGCGTGTTCCACCACCTGTTCGCACTCGATGGTGTCGGCGTCTTCGGCCGGCACCGCTTCGCTCAAGTTCCACATCTTCCACGGCGTGCGGTTCAGGAGCGCCTCCGCGCAAACGGTACGCACGTCGAGGTCATCGGGATGTGCTTTCAGTGCCGCGCGCATGGCGTTCGCAAAGTCGTCATTCCACGGGGAGTGATCGTCGATGACATCGCGCTGCGGATAGCGCGCTGATATCGCTTCGATGAGTGAGCGCTCAACCGGCGTCACGCGTTCGATTTGCGCGAGCGCCGCCTGGGTGGCGTCGTAGGCCGTCGCCAGATTCTTGACCCGGCCTTTGGGGTCCATCTTGTCCCACGGCAGGTTGTAGTTGGGCCCGGCTGCATACGCGAGGCCCCAGTGGGCCATGGCGCAGTCCGGGTCGGCTTCGATGGCTGACCGGAAGCACCGCTGCGCTTCGTCGTGGTTGTAGCCATAGGTCCAGTTGAGTCCGCGGTCGAACCACATTTGCGCATCAGCCGATTCGGTCGTGACCGTCAGGCTGTAGGGACCCATATCGTAGTAGCTCATTCCATTGTTCCTTGGCAGCGGACCAGACACTCAGGAAAGCGCTGATTTATCGGGGCTTTCCTGACTTGCAAAGCGATCTCCTAGTGAACCACGGTGCGCACCGCAGGGAAAGGTCCGGGGTGCTGTCTCCCGGCTGGTCAGCCGGCGTGATAGCGGCGATCGGAAACGGCGTCGAACGCCGGGCGAGCGAGAATCTCTGCGTAGTAGCGCCCGATGTTGGGCCATTCAGGTGCGCCCGGCAGTGCGAACATGTGCCAGCGGTGCACGCGAAGGCCGATGCCGATGTCGCCCATCGTCCAGTGGTCGCCGCACATGAAGCGGGTTTCGCCGAGCTGGTGTTCCACCTTGTTGAACTCGGCGATCAGGGTTTTCGTCGCGCGTTCGACTTTGGCCGGGTCCCGGTCAGGCTCAGGCGTGCGCCTTATCTGCACATCGATTTCGTGCATGCTCGGGACCAGATTGTTGTTCTCGAAATCGAGCCAGCGGCTCGCTGATGCGAACATCTGCACGCTGTTGCCGTAGAAATGCTCCGGGCCGTATTGCATGCCGAGATAGCGGACGATCGAATTCGATTCCCACAGCACGAAGCCGTCGTCGTCGATGGTCGGCACGCGCCCATTCGGGTTCATGGCCAGATAGTCGGCCTGGTCGACTACACCGTACGGCGTATGGCCTTTGGAAACAGCGCCGTCCGGCCCCATCGCACCACTCGCGAGCACCAGTTCGAAGTCGAGTTCCAACTCGCCGAGCGCCCACAATACTTTCAACGTGCGCCCGGACGTATAGCGTCCCCAGAGTTTGATCGCCATGGCCGCCTCTATCCATCCGGCATCGTCGTGCGTGGGCCACATTGTCCCATCTGGGGTGGGCGTTGTAAGCGCTAATTCAGGCACGCTCCTTCGCACATTGTCGCCGCGATGGTGTGCTGCTAAGAGCACCTCCGGTCGCCAAATGCTCCGGACCGGCTAAAATTCCGCTATGCCCTCGCGCGCATTTTTCCATTGCTTTCCGAGCCGCGGCGATGCCCTCGTCCGGCGGCGGCGGTCAGGTACGGCCAGGTTGCTGTCGTCGCTTTGGTCACGTTGCAAAAACGCCTCGATCGCGGCACTGCTGCTCGGTGTATTCGCGACGCCCGCGCTCGCGACTTTCGAGCGCGGGCTGGTGGCTTATGAGCGCGGTGATTTCGACGCTGCGCTCAAGATCTGGCGCCGGGCGGCAAAATCCGGGCATCCGGGCGCACAACACAACCTCGCCGTGATGTACGACCACGGCCGCGGCGTACCGGTGGATGACGCCAAAGCCGTGCACTGGTACACCCGTGCCGCCAACAGCGGTCATGCGCCGTCGCAGTACACGCTTGGCCTGCTGCACAGCCGCGGGCAAGGGGTCGAGAAATCGATGCGCGAAGCGGTCAAGTGGTACACCAAAGCGGCCGATCAAGGTCATGTTGAATCGCAGTTTGTTCTCGGCGTGCTGTACGACTTCGGGAAAGGCGTGCGCAAGAGCGAGCGAAAAGCGGTCAGCTGGTACAAGCGCGCTGCTACGCAGGGAGACGCCCGCGCCCAGTACAACCTGGCGCTGATGTACGACTTCGGTCAGGGCGGCATCAAAGACATCACGAAAGCCATCAAGTGGTACCGCCGCGCGGCTGAGCAGGGCAACGCGAAAGCGCAGTACATGCTGGGTATCGCTTACCTCAAAGGCGAGGGCGTTGCGCAGAGCAATCCGCAAGCGTATGCCTGGATTACACTCGCCGCGGCGTCCGGCCACGTGCGCGCCCGCCAGTATCGTGTGCGCCCGTGGAAACGCATGAACGCCGCCGAGCGCAAACAGGGCAAGAAACTTGCGCGCGAACTCCGGGCGGAAGTGCGGCTCCGTCGCAGCCTGTCGCTGGAGCGCACCGACCGTGCGGCGTTGCCGACGTTCGAGCTGGTGAGGGATACGCAGCGGGTGCTCGCGCAAAAAGGTCTGCTGAAAGGGGCGGTTGACGGCATTCTGGGCCCGAAGACGCGGGCAGGAATCCGCGCGCTTCAAGAAAAAATGCGCTTACCTCAAACCGGTGAGCCGACGATGGAATTGTTGCTGCTCGCCGATCCGGATTGACCGTCGGGCCGGTCGCCTCGACGGGTCAGTGCGCCCGCGTCAACCGCGTACCAGGCGACCCGGCCGCGCGCCCGTCAACTCACCGTTCTCCGAGACCACTTCTCCTGCGACGAGCGTGGCGTCGTAGCCGTCAGCTTCCTGGATGAGTCGCCGTCCGCCGGCGGGCAGATCGTTGACGATGTAAGGCAGCCTGACATTCATGCGGTCGAAATCGACGACATTGATGTCGGCGCGCGCGCCAACCTGCAAACGCCCGCGGTCGAACATGCCGAAGTACTCGGCGTTGTCCCAGGTCTGCCGTTTGACCAGCCATTCGAGGTCGAGGCGATCGCCACGATCGCGGTCGCGGCCCCAGTGCGTCAGCAAGGTTGTCGGCATGCTGGCATCGCAGATGACGCCACAGTGGGCGCCGCCATCACCCAGCCCGATCAAGGAGTTCGGGTGGCAGATCATCTCGCGAATGGATTCGCAATCGCCGTCGCCGTAATTCACCAGCGGAAAGAAGAAGATCGTATCGCCATCGCCGGCGGTCAGCATGTCGTAGGCGAGTTCCTTGGGTTCCACGCCCTGCGCCTGCGCAAGGCCTGCGATGCTGGCCGCGAAGTCGGGCTCGTAGTTCATCGGGTGGTGCATCGGGAACAGCTTGTGGAAGTCGTTGACGATGGTTTTCATCAAACCGGACTTCGGGTTCTTCTGTTCGCTCAGAACCGCTGCGCGCACGTCCGGATCCCGCAATCGCGCCGCCCGTTCGGCTGGCGGCAGGCCGCGTAGGTCGCGATAAGCCGAATGCGATACGAACGGATGCAGCGAGCACTGCAGACCCATCAGTACGCCGATCGGGCGGCACGCTACCTGAGCGCGAATGTCCAGGCCATCCGCATTGGCTTCGACCGTGCGGTCGAGCATGCGCCGCCACTTGTCGCCCTCATGGTCCCAACGCGTCAACAGGAACCACAGCGGACGCCCTGATTCGGTCACGATCCGACGCATCCATTCCATGTCGAGATCTTCGTTGTCGAAGTCACTGATCATGCCGAATGCGCCGCGCCCGGTTTTGCCCATCGCCCGGGCGATGCCGACCAGTTCTTCCGGCGCTGCGAAGGTGCCCGGCACCTGATCGCCCTGCGATGTGCGGTGCACGTAGGTGCGCGACGTCGTGAAGCCGAGGGCGCCGGCACGGATCGCTTCTTCGGTCAGGTCGGCCATGCGGCTGATGTCTTCGGCGGTAGCGTCTTCGTGGCGCGCAGCCCGTTCGCCCATCACGTAGATTCTGAGCGCGTGGTGCGGCATCTGCGCGGCGATGTCCATTGTGCGCGGCATCGCTTCGAGCGCATCGAGGTATTCCGGAAAGCTCTCCCAGTTGTAGGTCAGACCTTCGGCCAGCGCGGTGCCGGGAATGTCCTCTACGCCTTCCATCAGACTGATGAGATAGTCGTGCTGATGGGCGTGCGCCGGAGCGAAGCCCACACCGCAATTACCCATGACGATCGTCGTGACACCGTGCCAGGCCGACGGCGTCATATCCGGGTCCCAGGTGGCCTGACCGTCGTAGTGCGTATGTGCGTCCACCCAGCCAGGCAGCACCAGCCGGTCGCGTGCGTCCACTTCGCGCCTGCCTCGGGCCGCGACGTTGCCGATCGCGCTGATCCGCCCGTCGTCTATCGCCAGATCGCCGCTGCGTCGCGGTGCGCCGGTGCCGTCGATGATCGTGCCGTTACGAATAACCAGGTCGTGCATGGAGCTGCCCCCTCACTTTGCGGCGCCAGACCACGATAACGGTCTTCGCCGAGTCAACTGAGAGAGCATGGCAGCCTGTCTGGTTTGATGCCAAGACCAACGATCGTGCAGAGCCGTAGCGCGCGCGTTTCGGATGCCGGCCAGTGGGTCAGTTTGCGGTCAGTATCGTTACGCAGCACGCGGCCGAGTCGCGGCCCAGGCTGCCGCCGGCATTGTGGGCCAGACCGATGCGAGCACCTTCGACCTGTCGCGCGCCGGCGGTGCCGCGGAGTTGTTCGGTCAGCTCCACTACCTGTGCGATTCCGGTTGCGCCGATCGGATGACCCTTGCGGAGCAGGCCACCGCTCGTGTTGACGGGAAGCCGCCCGCCTAGCCGGGTGGCGCCGGAGGCGACCAGCGGGCCGCTTTCGCCGGCGCCGCAGAGCCCCAGATTCTCGTAAGCGACAAGCTCGGCGAGGGCCGACGCGTCGTGCAGCTCGACGAGGCTCAGATCGTTTGGGCCGAGCCCGGCCAGTTCGTAAGCGCTGGTCGCACACCATTCGGTGAGCCCCGGTTCGTCGTCACCTTTCGGCCATGTCGCGCTGAGCGCGCTGCAAACGACGCGCGGCGCTTTGCCGGCAAGACCGAGCGCGCGGGCTTTACGCTCGCTCATCAGGATGGCTGCGGCGGCACCGTCGCCTACCGGCGAGCACATCGGGCGGGTCAGCGGCTCCGCGATCATCGGCGCCGCCATGACATCGTCTACGCTCATGTGCGTTTGGAACTGCGCGTTCGGGTTCAGGCTGCCGTGCAGAGAGTTTTTTGCCGATACCGCCGCGAACTGTTCGGCCGTCGTGCCGTGCGCCCGCATGTGCTCGCGCGCGGCCCGTGCGTAGAAATCCATGAACACCGAGCGCTTTTCGCCGGCGCCCGCGGCCGCCGCTTCGGCACCGCTCGATGCCGCGCTCGCTTCGAGCTCGGCCTTCAGCGCGGCCGCGGCCTCAACGTCGACCGCGCCGCCAAGTGCCTTGTAGGTCAGCCGCTTGTCGGCGTGATACATCTTTTCGGTGCCGCACGCGAGCACCACGTCGTAGATGCCGGCGCTCACCATTGCGGCTGCCTGCGAAAAGGCGCTCGACGCGCTGGCACAGGCGTTTTCGACGTTGATGACCGGAATTTTGCCGATGCCCATCGCGTGCAGGACGACCTGACCGCGGATCATCTCCTGGCCGCTGATCGCGCCCGCAGACGCATTCGACATGTAGGCGGCTTCGAGCTCAGAGGCTTCCAAGCCCGCGTCGCGCAGCGCCTTGGTGATCGCCTCGGCGCCGAGCGATTTGAGATTGCGGTCCAGGTGTTTGGCGAAGCGCGTCATGCCGACACCGGCGACCACTGCGTTCAATTTCATGCTTCCGACTCCTCGCGTACGCCTATCAACAGCACCAGACCGAGCACGAGGAACACCAGAATGACCCCGTAAGCCCAGCGGTCGCCAACCACGCCCAGCAGCGCCCCGACGGATAGCGGTGCGACGAAGCTGGTCGCCTTGCCGGACAGCGCAAACAGACCAAAGTATTTGCCAATTTCATCAGGCGGCGCGATGCGCGCTATCAGCGAGCGGCTCGAGGCCTGGGCAGGTCCGGCAAACACTCCGAGCGCTACCGCCATGGTCACCATGAACAGTTCGGCAGGCGCCGCGAACAAGCCGTCGTCCGGCACCGGAAAGCCGGCTTCGACGACGAACATGACATGGCCATCGCCGATCGACAGGATGCCGAGCATCGTCAGGCACAAGCCCCCGACGGACAGGTACAGCGTGTTCTTGGAGCCGATGTGATCGTCCAGCCAGCCGCCCAGAAAACAGCCGGGCGCGCCGAACAGCAAGATGATGATGCCGAAGATGCCAAGCTCGGT
Source organism: Pseudomonadota bacterium (assembly GCA_039030335.1). Taxonomy (GTDB): domain Bacteria; phylum Pseudomonadota; class Gammaproteobacteria; order HK1; family HK1; genus JBCCEJ01. The sequence goes on from JBCCEJ010000078.1 coordinate 13,365, forward strand.
CGTGGTCCAGCCGAACCGGAGCGCGGCGTAGACGCCGCCGAACGCAAACAGTGCGTTCAAGCCATCGTAGTAGCACATGCGCGCGATCAGGTAACGGAGCAGATTCGGCCGGTGGTGCAGCGTCTTGATCGTCTGCCAAGTTTCGCTGAGCGTGCGCCGGGTGGCTTCAGCGCGGTCGACGCCGGTCGCCGGCGCGTCCGGCGTAAACAGCATGAACGGGATCATGAAGACGACGAACCACACGGCTACGAACGGACCGGAGAGCCGGTCACCGACGTGAGACGCGGCGTCCAGCTCTGGCCCTGCCACGCCCGGCAGCTGACCCGTCAGCCATAACACGATCGGCAGCGCCAGCAGCGCACCGATGTAACCCATGGCCCAGCCAAAGCCCGAAAGCCGCCCGATCTGCGTGCGCCCGGCCAGATCCGGGAGCATGGCGTTGTTGAAGACGATGGCGTACTCGGCGCCGATGAAGCTCAGGATGAACGCGCCGAGAATCAGCCAGATGGTCAGTCCGTCAGCACCGGGCTCAGCGAACCAGAGCGTTGCTGTCGTGATGACGCAGAGCATGCTGAATGCCACCACCCACGGCTTGCGCGGCCCGGCCGTGTCCGCGTAAGCGCCGAGGAACGGCGCGGTGACGGCCATCGCGAGGCCGGCCACGCCCTGGGCATTGGCCCAGAGTTGCTGGCCGGACTGCGCATCGGCCGCCACGTAGTTGACGAAGTAGGGGCCGAAGATAAATGTCAGGATGATCGTGAAATAGGGTTGGGCAGCCCAGTCGTACATCGCCCAACCGAACCTCGCTTTGAAGTCGGAAGGTGAGGTCCGCTCGCCGTCTACCGCGCTTACCTGATTCATGATCGCCTGCTGGCGGCGCGTGGCCTGCCGTGATTGAATCACGCCGAGAGCTTACTGCACTCAGCTTCGCGTTGCCGCCGTGACTTCGGGAGCTTTCGGGCAACAGGGCGGTGGCTCTTGCCGGGTACAGATTCACTGCCGGCAACCCGTCAGGAGATGAGATATGTCGGCGCAAGCAGGCACCATGGCGTCACAGGTGGAGCGCGCCAGGGAATTCGAGGCTTTGCACGAGGCGCCCGGTGCGTTCGTGATACCCAATCCCTACGACCCCGGCTCTGCCGTCATGCTGGCGCAACTCGGCTTCAAGGCGTTGGCAACAACCAGCTCTGGTTATGCCCAGACGCTCGGCAGGCTCGACGGCGAAATCAGCCTGGACGAGAAGCTGGAACACTGCCGCGCGCTCTGCGCCTCGGTCTCCATCCCAGTCAGCGCGGATCTGGAACACTGCTACGACGATACGCCGGCCGGCGCCGCTGCCAACCTGCTCCGCTTTGCCGGTACCGGACTTGCGGGAGGCTCGATCGAGGATTACAGCCGCGACGGCCAGATCTACCCGTTCGAGCTGGCGGTTGAGCGGGTGCAGGCCGCCGTCGAGGCAGTACGTACGCTTGATTTTCCGTTTGTACTGACGGCCCGCGCCGAGGGTTTGCTGCGGCGCGCCAATACCATGGAAGAGGTGATCGAGCGACTGCAGGCGTTCGAGGCGGCCGGCGCGGACGTGCTCTACGCCCCGGGTCTCACGACGTTAGAAGACGTACGCACGGTGACGTCGGCTGTCGGCAAGCCGGTCAACGTGCTGGCGGGCGGACTCCCGGACGCCACTGTAACGGAGCTTGCTGAGGCCGGCGCCAAACGCATTAGCGTCGGAGGGGCACTGGGGCGTCTGGTCGCGGCCGCGCTAGCCGAAGCGGCGCGTGAAATGCGAGACGAGGGCGGCTTCAGCTGGCTTGGGCGCTGCGCGTCGGGCCGGGAACTGCTGGGATATCTGGGGCGTTAGCGCCACTTTAGTATCTGCGGGCGCGAAGGGGCGCCCACACATCACGCAACCGTCTTGGGGAGGACACAATGACATCACGGCGCGCGTTTGCCGCGAGGTTTGCGGGAATAGTGTTGGTGGCGGGAGCATTCTCTGGCTGCACTGCCATCGAAGAGAAGAAACGCTCGAATCAGCTGACCTCGCGCATCAAGTCCTATACCAAGGCCATCCGCTGGGGCGACTACGACCTTGCCACGCGCTACCTGCGGCACCGCGATGGAAAGCCGGCCACCACCGACACCAGCCGCATCGAAGGTGTCAAGGTGACGCATTACAACTATGAGATTGCGGCGCCGGGTCCGGAGGCCGTCGAGGCCACCATGACCGCGCGCTTCGATTACTACCTGCCCGACTCGGCGACGATCAGGAAGCTCAAGCAGGTAGGCGTGTGGTGGTATGACACCACCGCGCAGAACTGGTATCTGGACGACGGGTTACCAGAGTTCTGATCGGTCCGGCGCAAGGCCGGGCGATCTCTTGCAGCGGTGTGCGTCAGGCCTGCGCGCGCGTGTACTGCCCGAACAGCGATTCGAAATCGCTGTTGTCGATGGTCACGTCTTCGACCTCGACGTCGATGTTCTTCTGCACCAGGTCATTTAGCTTCTCGTGCACGGCGCCCAGTACGTCGAAACTGACGTTGGCCATGCGCAGGTTGCTGACGGCGAGGCCCAGCTGACCGGTTTTCAACACGACTTCCTGCATCAGGATGACGGGCAGGAAATGGTTGTCGAGCATCAGCCGGAAGCCGCGGTGCACGCTACCTCGAAAGTCGATGAGACGCTCGTTGAATTCATTGGTCGACGCGCTCATCAGGCCAACTCGGGTCGAGCTGAGATCCTGTTTCAGGTGGCAATGCTCGGGCCCGCTGAAGGTCAGGCTCTCCCATTCGAGACCTTCTTCGGCCGTGACGGCGCCGACCATGCCGATATCGCAACAAGGTCCGACCTGTGCCCCATGAACACCTCTTAGCAAGCCGCGATCTTTAAGTACGAGCCGACCCTTTTCCTTCACGATCTGACCGAGCACGGGCTGTGTGTCGTGCACGTGCAGCAGGAGCAACTCGCCTAGTCCGGTGTCGAACAGAGCGGCGATCAAATCTTTTGAAACCATGCTGAGCTACTTCTAGGCCCGCGCTCATTTAGCGACGGGATTCCTGCACTAACCGGGTTATCGCCCGATTCGGCGACGGGTTTAGCACCAGCGCCCCGGGTGCGGCCGGTGCTGTGCCACAATGGCGGTTCATTCGATCCTTCGAGGAGAGTGCTAGATGGCGCAAAAACTTGACGCCGGCGAGCAGTTTCCGCAACTCGAACTGGACCTGGTGAGCGGTGGCTCCCTGGTATTGCCAGATGGCATCGAGACGCGGTATCTGATCGCTTTGTTCTATCGCGGCCACTGGTGACCGCATTGCCGCCGGCAGTTGACCGGCTACGAAGCGCAGAAAGAAGCGCTGACAGCGTTGGGAGCTACAGTTGTGGCTGCCAGCGTTGATACCGGCGAAGACGCCCGCAAGATCGCGGACACCGTCAGCTTCGCCGTGGGCCAGGGTGTCACCCGTGAAATGGCCGACAGTCTTGGATCGTGGTGGGAAGACCGCCGCAGCATCATTCAGCCGTCCGAGTTCATCATGGACTCCGATGGCACCGTGCGCACGTCCACCTACAGTTCCGGTCCGATCGGCCGGATCTCGGCGGAGTCCGCGGTGCAGGTGATCGGGTTCTACGAGAAACAGCGCAACGGCTGAGCGAACCCGGGTTGAACAACGGAGCGGGCGCCTTGCCCGCTCGCGTTCGCACTCGACCGTTCAGTTCTCTTCTTCAGGCAAGTCGGGCAACACGAACTCGGTCGTGCGATTCAAGGCGGACATGTAGATGATGCCGCCGTGCGGGCGATCGACATGTGCCTCGTGATAGATGAATTCGAATGCCGCGTCGGCTATTTCGTCAGCGACGACGAACCGGAGTACTTCCTTTTCACTCTGATCGCCGATACCGCGCTCTCGCAGCGGCGTGATGCGTCCGACGCCGCGCGCGTTGTTGATGTTGCACGCTTGAATATCGAACTCGGCGCGCAGCGCGTGCAACGCCGGCACCGCGGTACCTTTGGGCAGGATGCACGTCACCAGCTTACCGCCGTTCATGCGCCTTCCACCATGCCTTCGGCCTCGAGCTTCGCGAGAATATCCTTGGGAATGTAGGTTGCCGCCTTTTCCAGCGGCGTGACGTACATCAAACCGCGCCCAGGCGTATCGAGCTTACCGACCACGAACAGGTGTTCGAAGATACGGTCGACCTGGTCGGTTGACACGATGATATTGACGACTGCTTTGTCGACTTCGACCGCCACCCCGAGAATACCCAGACGTTCGCGCACGCCTGTTCCCCGCGCGTAGTAAATGGTGGCGCCTTGCGCGCCGGCATCCTGCGCGGCCGCGACGATGTCATCGCCAGCGCCGCGCTGCACGATGCATGTGATCAGACTGACATCGGTCAGTACCGTGATCGAATTTTTCTTGGGCGAACTCATGCGTTGTCCTCGCCGTCTTCATCGGCATGGCGCCGGCGCGTCTTCCACTGGATCCAGATGCCGGTCGTCAGCACTGCGAGTATCGGGCCGATGGAGGCCATCGCGAGAATGCCGAAACCTTCATCGGCACCCACCGCCTCGCCGAAGCCGAGTCCCATAGCGAGTACCAGCGGCACTGTCACGGGGCCGGTCGTGACGCCCGCACTGTCCCAGGCGACATTGACGAACTCTTCGTTGGAGAGCAGCGTCAGGACGGCAGCCAGGCCGTAGCCCGGCACCACCAGCCAGATCATCGGGATTTCGAAATAGAGTTTCAGTACGCCGATGGCGATCCCGAATCCGACTCCGAGCGCAACCGCGTACATGAGAACCGACTTGCGAAACGCGCCGTTGGTCAGCGTTTCCACGGTCAACCCGAGCGCATTCAACGCGGGTTCCGCGAGCGTTGCACCGAAGCCCAGAAACCAGGCGAAGATCGCCGCGATCGTAAGGCCGAGCGAGAGCTGATAAAGCGGTGAATTGGCGACGGCATCGAGCGTTGTAAACGCGGCCGGGACCAGGGAGCCAGACTGTTCGCCGAGCATCGCCAGACCGTAAGACAACCCGAGGTTGAAGACGATCATGCCGACGACGCAGAGCGTGATCCCGTAGGCGATCTCGCCCGGGTGCCTGATCTTCTCTCGCAGTACCACGGTCAGGACCAGCAGCAGGAACAGCACCAGCGGCACGATGGCTCGCAATCCGCCGACGATCTCCACACCAGGGGTGCTTTCGTACCACGCGGGCTCACTGACCACGCTCGCTGTCTGCCCCGCGGCCATGATGTCTTCGAGCGGCACCGTGGCGCGGATGTAGAGCGCCAGCGCCTGCACACCGAGCACCGGGAACAACGATGCCAGTGTGACGATGCCAAATCCGGACAGCGACGAATTGTTCTTCCCCGCGGAAGCCGCAATGCCGATCCCGAGTGACAGAACCAGCGGCACCGTCACCGGCCCGGTGGTGACCGCACCAGCGTCCCAGGCGAGCCCGAGAATCTTACTGAGTTCCGGATCCTGCGAGATGTAGATGGTGAGCCCCACGGTCGGTACCAGCGACGCGAAGATGAGGGGTTTGAGGCTCCACGAATACAGGAATCGAAGCGTACCGAGCACGGCGGCAAGTCCGACCCCAAGCCCTACCAGGAGCACGAGCGTGCCGGACCAGTCGTTCAGCAGCGCGTGTACGTAGGGTGCGCGCTCTACGGTAACGATCGCGCCCGCGGCCTTCAGGGCGCCGATGGCCGGTTCCGCGAACGTCACCCCAACACCCAACAGCAGTGCGATCAGCAGCACGATCGGCAACGGGGATTTCTGCGGTAGGGATGTGCCGATGACTTCGCCAAACGGCATCAAGCCCACTTTCAGCCCTTCCATGAACAGCATCAGGCCGATGATGACGCAGCAAAGACCGGCCGTGATGATGGCGCCGTCGACGACGTCCTGGCGCAGGATCAGCAGTTGGAAGAGCGCCAGATACAGCGCGAGCGGAACGACCGCTTTCAGCTGTTCGGCGAGGCGAACGGCGACGTACGGTTCGATGATGTTGAAGACTTCGCGCGAGTGCAGGCGCAGACGTTTGCGGGGATCCGGATCGGCTGCCGTGATGGCGGCGAAATCAACGCGCTTTTGTTCGTGCGCAATCTCGCGCACGAAGTTTCCGAACCGGACCGAACGTCGCATGCAAACCCTGCCTGGCGCGGTGTTGGCCGCCGCGTGCGCGTAGCGCCACCCGCAGTGGTGCGGGATACCGTTTGGGATAGCGCGTCCTTCGAGCCGCCGTCTCAGACGGCGGTGTAGCCCCCGTCGACAACCAGCTCCGCTGCGGTCACATACGCGGCATCATCCGACGCCAGGAACAGGACGCAGTTCGCCACGTCGTCTGGCACACCGAACCGACCGAGCGGAACCATCGCGGTACGCGTGGCTTTCAGCTGTTCCGCGTCGCCACCCCCCAACGCGAATACGGCATCACCCATCTGCGTCTCGATGACGCCAGGATGCACCGAATTACACCGGATACCATAGCCCATCCGGCCGCAATGCGCCGCGACGGATTTGGTCAGCTGGCGCACCGCGCCCTTGCTGGCGCCGTAGGCAAAGATGTGCGGCGTGGCGAGAATGGCCGCGACGGATGACAGATTGACGATCGATCCGCCACGCTCGCGCATGACCCGAACAGCATGCTGACAACCGAGCATGACGCCCTCGACATTGACCTGTTGCACCGTGCGCCACTGTTCGAGACTGGTGTCTTCCACGGTCTGCGAACCGGCGGTGGCGAGAATCCCGGCGTTGTTGACCAGTACGTCGAGTCGGCCGTGCTCTGCGACGGTTGCGTCCACCACGTGGTGCCACGCGCTGTCTTCGCAGACGTCGTGCGCGAATGCCGTGCAGTTGTCGCCGAGCTCGCTGGCGAGCGCCGAGGCAGCCTCGCCATTCAGGTCGGAGACGATGACCGTGGCCCCCTCCCGGTGCAGCAACGCGGCGGTTGCCTTGCCGATGCCAGCGGCGGCGCCGGTGACGAGTACCACCTTGTCTTTCACTCTGTCCATGTCATTTCCCTTCGTATGCTCAATACCGCTCGCGCGTCGCCAGCTCGCCGGTCGGTGCGGCTCCAGTCCGCCCTATGGGTCAACCCGCCGATGCCCGGGCGCTAACCGGCCGATTCGTCGCGCAGCCCGGCGAGATACCGAAACAAGGCGCGTGCCGATTTGGGCGGCTGGTTGCGCTCGCGCTCCTTCGACGCGTTGCGGACCAGCTGGCGCAGGTGCTGCACGTCGGCCGCTGGAAATTGCCCGACGAGTTCGGTCAGCAGCCCGGTGTCACCGGCCAGCAGCCGGTCGCGCCACTGCTCGAGCTGCCGGAATGCCCGCGTGTTGGTGTCGTGCGCATGACGCCGGCGGTCGAGCTCACTGCGAATTACCTCGGGGTTTTCTTCGGCGATCCGCTTACCGAGGTAGCGGAGCTGGCGGCTGAGTGCGCCTTTGCGCAACGTTCGCGCGGCTTCCAGATCGACGCGCAGCGCTTCGGAAAGCGGCAGTCTGTCGAGATCGTCGGCACGCAGCTGACGCAGCTCGTCGGCCAGCTTCTGGTAGCCCAGAAACTCGCGTTTGCGGGCCGACTTACTCGGGCCGAGGTCGGCAGCCGGTGCATCCTCGACGGTGTCGGCCGGACCGCTCACCGCAGCGCCGCGCCGAGGATGTCACGAGCGATCACGTGTTTTTGTACTTCGCTCGGCCCTTCTCCGATACGCCGGATGCGCATCTCGCGGAACCAGCGTTCCAGCGGCAGATCTTTGGCGACGCCGAGCCCACCATGGATCTGCATGCACCGATCCACAACCTTGAAGGAAAGCTCCGAGCACTGCAGCTTGGCGATCGCCGACTCCATTCTGAAGGGCTCGCCGCGATCGGCCTTGGCAGCGGCGTCCAGCACCAGCCAGCGCATGCTGCGAATGTCGATTTCGTTTTCGACCAGCATCCACTGGATGCCCTGACGTGACGCCAGCGGGGCGCCGAAGGTCTCGCGTTGCTGTGAGTAGTCGACCGCCATTTCGTGGGCGCGGATGGCGACGCCCACGCATTCGGCGGCGTACGGGATGCGCTGACGCGACAGCCGGTCATTCGCGATGGCAAAGCCACCACCTTCTTTGCCGAGGATGTTCTCGTGCGGTACGCGCAGGTTCTCGATGTGGATCTCGGTCGCGTACTTGGCCGAACGCAGCGTGTGCACGACCCGTGCGACGTTGAAACCCTCCCATTCGGTTTCGACGATAAAACACGTCACCCCGCTTCGGCCCGGTCCGCCCGTGCGCGCGAAAACGAGCCCGTAGTCGGCGCGGTCCGCGCCGCTTATCCAGAGCTTCGTCCCGTTCAAGACCCATTCGTCGCCATCGCGCACTGCACGAGTTTGAATGGAACGCGCCGGGTCACTGCCGCCGGAAGGCTCGGACAGACCGAAGAAGGTTTTTCGCTCGCCGCGCAGCATCGGATAAAGGTACTTGTCCTTCTGTCCGTCAGTCGCTTCGAACATCTGCGCCTGACGCGCACCGCCGAAGGTCGAATAACACGGCGTATAGAGGCCGCCGCGGTGTTGCGTGCTTTCCATTGCAATCAGGGTGCGCGTGACCACGTCGATGTCCGGGCCGCCGTACTCGGGCGGCGTATCCAGGCCGAATAAGCCCATATCGCGGGTGATGCCGGTCAGGCGCTCGTGGTGCTCGGGCGCCAGTTCGTCGGCGTCGGGGTCCATATCCGCTTCGAGCGGCACGACCTCTTCGCGCACGAAGCGGCGCACCATGTCGACAATGATCTTCTGCTCGTCAGTCAGCGCCAGATCCATCGTTTCAGATCTCCTGTGGTGTCAGGCTCGCGACCGTTGCGCGTGCGCCTGGGACGCAAAGTTCGTAGCCGGTCAGCGGTGTCATTGCGTCAGCTCTGGGTAGGTTCGATTCAGCGTTGCCGTGCCGGAGTCCCGGTTCAACCCCCTAGCGGGCGCAGGCGGCCGAACTGGCTCGGGTCGAGGTCGGTATTGCCGGCTGGCGGCCGTCCGTGATCGTGCAGGTAGGCCTGCACGAGCTCTGCAAAACGCGTCCGGTAGGCCATCGTGGATTCGGTACGAAAGCAGGTCGCGTCAGCGGCCGGGGCGCTCAGCTGTGCCCCAACCACTTCCCGCAGGCCGTACCGGGTGCGCGCATCCGCACAGCCGATATAGACGACGTTGCCGTCGGCGTCGCCGAGCTGGAATACGCCGAGATGGCCGGGTAGCTGGCTCACCCGCTCCTCGGTCAGGGGTTGCCACGCCTTGTCCATACGCACGGCCATCGCTCAGCTCCCCGTGAAGTTCGGTGTGCGTTTTTCCAGCCGGGCCTGCATACCCTCGCGCGCATCGTCGCTGGAGCGGGCTTGCGCGACCAGTTCGTCGACGTCGGCGTGATCGATATGCTCGCGGTACGCCACCTGACGGTTCAACAGTGCCTTCATGGCGCGAAGCGACAGCGGCGCGTTGCGGGCGAGCCGGGATACGACACGTTCGACTTCCGTCTCCAGGTCGTCCGGTTCCGCTACGCGGCTGATGATGCCGAGATCGAGAAAGCGTGCCGCCGGCAGCGGATCGCCCAGCAGCAGGATCTCGCGCGTCGCGACCGGTCCGGCCACATCCATGAGCTTGCGCGCCAACGCCCATGTTGGCGCGAGACCGATCTGGGCCAGAGACATGCCGAACCGGGCCCGCGATGAAGCGATCACGAAGTCGCAGTGCAGTGCGAGCTCATTGCCCCCGGCGATGGCGTCCCCTTGCACGACCGCGACCAGCGGCAACGGGTTCGCTTCCATCGCGTGCAGCACCGCTTCGATCGGACTGACCGCACCGGTGGTCGGCCCGAGACGGGCACGCTCGGCGAGGTCCATTCCGGCACAAAAAACCGACCCTTCGGCGCGCAGTACGATCACCCGGTCGGCAGGCTGGGGCTGCGTTTCGAAACAGGCCTTGAGCTCGTCCAGCATCTGCAGGTCGATGGCGTTGCGCTTTTCCGGGCGTGTGAGTGTCACCGTAGTGACCGGGCCGTCCCGGTCGATGCGAATTCGAGTCATAGCGTTTTGGGTTGGCTGGTTGGGTTCCGATACCGAAGTGTACCCCACCCAGGCCGCCGGCCGATCTGCATATCAGGGATCGGCGTGGCGTGCTCCGGCAGACAACAAGGTCGGCAGCGCTTTTCGCATGAGCTTGCCGGTCGGTGTCAGCGGGAGTGCGTCAGCCTCGCGGATCTCATCGGGCCACTTGTAGCGCGACAACGCCTTCCGACAGTGCATGCGGCATCGCTCGATAGCGTCTTCCGGAGTGCCGGTGGCATCCGGATGAAGTACGACGAACGCGACGATGCGTTGTCCGAGCCGCGCATCGTCGGTGCCGACGACACCGGCGAGGGCGACATCGGCCAACTGCAACAGCACTTCTTCGACTTCGGCAGGTGAAACGTTGATGCCGGAGCGTTTGATCATCTCCCCGAAACGTCCGGCAAAGCGCACCTGCCCGTCTGCATCCAGGCTCGCGAGATCGCCGGTACGGAAATAGCCGTCTTCTGAAAACACCTTGGCGTTCAGCCCGCTGCTCGCACCGACGTAGCCAGGGGTCAGGTAGCCTGTGACCTCGAGCGCCCCGACTTCGCCGGTCGCGCAGGGCGCGCCGGTCTCCGGGTCGACCGTGCGCAGGCTGACGCCAGGCAGCGGCGGACCCTGGGTGTGAGCGCGCTTTTCGAGCGGCCACGTGTACGGTGTGACCGCGCAGTTGCCGTAGGTCTCCGTGCTGCCGTAGATATTGCAGATGCCGTGGATACCGAGCACCTCGGCGGCCCGGATCACGTCTTGCGGCGCGCCGATGGTGACGCCGGTGCGCAAGGTGCGGGTGCGCTCCGGTTTGAACGCCGGCGCCGCGAGCAGCGCTCCGGTGATCGCGGGCAACGTGTAGATGCCCGTGCAGCGGCGGTGTTCGATCAGGTCGAGTGCATCCGATGGATTGAACTGCGGCTGCAACACCAGCGTCGCGCCGTGACTCATGATGGCCGGCAGCGCATTGACGGCGCCGTAGCTCCAGAACAGCGGTACCGGTACCAGCACCCGGTCGCCCGGTGCGAGCCCCTGGCGCTCGCCGATGTTGAAACCATTCTCAATGGCGTGCGCGTGCGTCAACGGTACGGCCTTGGGGTGAGCGCTGGACCCGGAGGTGTAGAGCAGAAATGCGGTGTCGGTCGCGCTCGGCCCGATACCCGGCGCGTCGTAGGGCGCAGGAGCCGCATCGGCCTTCGTATCGATCAGTTCGCGCAGCCGTGGCCAGTCCTGTCCTGGCGCTTCGTCGAGCACTATCACGTCCACCTGAGCCGCAGTGCTCGCCGCCGCAATACTGGCCGCGAAGTCCTGTTCGCCAAGTTGCCCGATCGTGAGCACCGTGCGAACGCCGGAATCGGCCAGCAGGAACGTCAGTTCACGTGCCGTGGACCACGTGCTGAACGGCACCACGGTCGCGCCGAGTGCGCTGACGCCGAAACACACGGCCAGCCAGTCGATGCGATTGTTGGCGAGCAGCCCGACGTGCGCACCGCGCCTGACGCCTCGCCGGTATAGCACGCGGGCAACCTCCGCGGCGCGCGCTGCGAGTTCCGCAAACGACAGTTCCGTGGTGGCGGTCATGACGGCCGCGGCATCGCCGCGGAGCGACGCCTGCTCGCGCAACAGGTCCGGAAATGTTCGGGCGAGCGGGGCGGTCATGGCGGACTCGTCTGGCGCTGTCGATGGAGACACTCGTGCCGTGATGTTGCCACAGCCCCAATTCGCAGCGCAGCGCTTCGGGTCAGGCGACCAGGCGGCTGTCCGGAGTCCTGGTGGGCTCACGGTATGCTAGCGGCGCCGCCACTCAGGGACTCATCGCCATGCCACTGCACGTTACCGAACCGTACCCACGCGTCGTTCTGATAACGATCGACAATCAGGCCAAGCGCAATGCGATGTCGCGCGACATGATGCGCGAGTTGGCCGAGCTCTGGGATCGCGTCGATGGAGATGACACGCGGGCCGTGGTGCTGACTGGTGCCGGCGAGAAGGGTTTTTGTGCCGGCGCAGACATCGGCGGCGACTTGAGCGCCAGCGATGAGACGGCGGCGATGGTCAACCGCGCTCTCCAAAAGACCACGACCTTTTCAAAGCCACTTCTCGCCGCCGTTAACGGCGACTGTGCCGGCGGCGGTGTCGAACTGCTGTTGGCGACCGACATCCGGCTCGCCGCACCCCACGCGCGCTTCGGGCTGCCGGAAGTGTGCTGGTCGATCTATCCGTTCGGTGGCGCCACGGTAAAGCTGACCCGGCAGATCGGCCATGTGCATGCGATGGATCTGCTGTTGACCGGCCGGTTGATCGATGCGCAGGAGGCGACCGGCATGCAACTCATCAACGCCGTCGTGCCGGTTGACCGGCTCCTGGATACCGTGCTGGAGCGCGCCCAGCTGATCGCCCGCAACAGTCCGTCGGCGGTAGCGGCTGTGAAGCAGCAGGTGAGTGCCACAGCGGCCGAGCACGCGCGGGCACGCGAGTCGCTCGACCAGCAGCTGGGCGACGCGGTGCGCGCCGGACCGGACTTCGCCGAGGGTGTCAGCGCGTTTCGGGAGAAGCGCCGACCCGATTACGGGTGATCCGATCAGCTGAGCCGTCAGTTAACAGGGACGGTGCGCTGCAGAAATTCGATCACCGACGTCGCAAAGATGTCGTTGCGGTCGCCGGCGACCATATGCGCTGCGTTTTGCACGTTGACGTACTCGGCGTGCGGGCACTGCTTCAGAAAGCTCTGCGCGCCTTCTTCGCTCAACACGTCGGACAGGCCGCCGCGCACCAGCAGCGTCGGCAGGTCGAGATGGTCGGCTGCCGCTCCCAGGCGCGCGCGGTATTGGGCCATGCCCCGATTGTTGCGTCTGACCGGATCCCAGTGCCAGTGGTATTTTCCGTCAGCGCCAAGGCGCACGTTCTTGGCGAGCCCGTCCAGTGTGCGCGGGCGTTTGCGATGTGGTTGATAGTTCGAGATGGCGGCCGCCACCTCTTCCAGTGAGTCGAAACCGTCCGGCTTCTGGCTCATGAAGGCGTGGATCTTGGCCGTCCCTTCGGGTTCCAGCCGCGGCGCCATGTCGACCAGCACCAGGGCTGCCGCTTCCAGGTGTTTCTCGCCGACTGCGACCAAACTGGTGCCGCCGCCCATCGATGCGCCGACCAGTATCGGTCGCGCCGACCCGAGCGCCGCCACCACGGCGATGAGGTCCTGCACCATGTACTCCACGCCGTAGTGTTCTTCGGGGGCCCAGTCGGAATCGCTATGGCCGCGGGCATCGAAGGCCACCACGTGGTAGCCGGCTTCGCCGAGCGTCTCGCCGGCGCCTTTCCACGCGTGGCGAGTCTGGCCACCGCCGTGTTGAAGGACGACCAGCTGGTTGCCGGGCACACCCCAGGTGTCGCCGGCGATGCGAACGCCCCCCGCTCCAGTCCAGACGTGTTGAGGGATCGGGGTACCGGGAAGGCGTTCTCCAGCGCTCATGGGTGCGAATGGTTCCTGTTGTCGTGCGTCGCTCCGACGCTCAGCCGGACCAGCGAAAGGCGCGTTTCTAACGCAATTTCCACGTAACCGTCCAGTCCGGCGATTCGCGCACGCGGAATTCCCCGGTAAGGTGTAACGTTTTGCGGGCACCCGGCTCACTGCGTGTTGGACGACCAGAAAGGACCAGGATTCCAGCGGCGCGGGGTGCGGCCGTGAGTCTGAACCGGGCATTGCCGGCACCTCGCCCGAGGCCGCGGACATGACCGACTTTTCTTGGTCCGTGATGCTGTCTCTGGCCGCCGCCTGCCTGTTCGGGCTCGGTGCGCAGTTCGCGCGTCTGGGGTTGCGCACGTTGTCGGCGCAGGACGGTGCGGGGATCTCGATACTGAGTGCATTCCTGCTCTACTGGCTCGTGTCGCCCTGGTATCTCGACAGCGCGTGGTGGGGGAGCAGCGTCGTATGGCTGTTCGCGCTGGTGGGATTGTTCCGGCCTGCGATCTCGACGACGTTCGCGATGACGGGAACCGCCATCCTCGGCGCCACGATCAGCACCACGGTGGCCAGCACCTCACCGTTCTTCGGGCTCCTCTTCGGTGTCGTGTTTCTGAACGAACCGCTGACACCAGGGGTTGCGCTCGGGACACTCGGCATCATCGGCGGGGTCATGCTGCTGGCCTGGCGAGGCGGTGCCGTCGCCGGCAACTGGCCACTGTGGGCACTTCTCCTGCCGCTCGGTGCGGCGGTGATCAGGGTCACTGCACACCTGCTTACGAAGATCGGCATGGAAGAGGTAGCGAGTCCGTTCTTCGCGGGCCTCGTGGCCTACACCGCATCGCTGGCGCTGGCTTCGGCCAACGCCGTACGGCGCCGGACC
>JBCCEJ010000079.1:0-27562 GCA_039030335.1 Pseudomonadota bacterium
TAGATAGCAGACATAAGGGGAAGAATATCTCACGCACTCCCACTAGCCTACGTCCCACGAGACCCCACCACAGAGTATCGCCGGCCCAAGCCTCCCTCAGAGTGTGTCTGGTTCAGAGAGACAAAAACCAAAACCCACTCCAAGGAAAAGACAAGACTTGAACCGGCAAACCCTGGAATGGCCGGGCGCTTTTTCTTCATTGTACTACCACCACGAGGTCGTCATTATCGCCGGCGTCATAGAAGCCGTTGGGGCCAGTGCTGAGCAGGCACGGAACGCCGGTGCAGGCCGGCACGTTGGTCGTCACGTTAGTGTCGAAGAAGTAAAGATACGGGCGGCCAAAATCTGCGAGCGCCGTTTCGGCGTTCGTCAATGGCGCGGATGCGTCATCCTGTACCGCCCGCCAGTCGAGAACACAGTTCGTGTTGCCTGCGACCTCTTCACAATCGGTGCCGGTATCTGGCGTGGCGGGCTCGCGCGAGAACGGGTCGCCGATGCCGGGTATGTGCACGTATTGCAACGTATCCACGACCACCGGATCGCCGGAGCCATCGGTTTGCAGATTATCACCGACGTCCACGAGTCCTTCGTAACGCAGGTAAGGGCCTCTCCAGCCCCGACCGGTCTCCGGATCCCACGGCAGGATCTCGGTGCCGCCTGAAGCCTCTGGCTGTCGGATTAGTTGCATCAGGTTGGCCGGGCTGTAGAACCACGCCGCGCGTTGAGCCGCGGACGAACCTGGGAATCCGCTCGGATCGACGCTGCCGCCGGCCGAACTCAAGTCGAATACACCTTGCTTGGGGTAGAAGCCGGTGTCTTCTCTGAACTGTCTGACCGCCTCAGCGACCTCCCGCATCTCGGCTCGTGCGAGCTGCGCCGTGGCGTTGTCGTAGGTGCCCTCCAGACCGCGGGATACGACCGTCGCGACGCCGATCAGCACGGCGACGATGACGAGTAGCTCGAGCAATGTGAAGCCGGCCTGGCGATGCCGGGCGTGCGAAGCGCGTAGGGTTTTCGGCTGCTTCGTCATGGCGAATAGTCCGGGGGATTGCAGTGTGTCGAGTCAGAATACGATCGATTGAGACCCTCAAGATGCAAACGGCGCGACCGCAGGAGCGGCCGCGCCATGGCCCTGGCCGGTTTTGCAACCGGCGTCAGGCTGTTTGCGTCCTAAGTCAACGTGAACTTAGATGGTGTTACGCGTGCCGTCCCACTCACCCAGTTCTTCTTCTTTGGTGTCGCCAGCGCCGTCGACGATAGCGATGAGAAGAACCTGGTCAACCACGTCAGCCTGCGCCGTACCGTTGGTCGAGCCGATCTGGAACAGCGCGACGAAGCGCGGGTATTCCGTCTCAGACACGTGGCGGTAGATCGGCACGGTGCTCATGCCACCGAGTACCCGCTTGTCGAACAGCGTGGAGTTCGGGCCGAGGCCAACGGCCATCATGATCGGCAGGCCGGTGGACGCTGCGCCGTCGATAACGCCGTCGAAGTCCGTGCCACCAGCAACCAGCGGCTCACCGGTGATGCGCTCGGAACCGCCGTTCCAGACGGCGACGTTGGACGAGTTGGCGATCGTGTGGTCAGCGCCGCAGCCATTGGCTTCCGGGCTCAGGTAGATGTTGCCAGCGACAACGGCGTTACCGCGGTTGGCGATAAGCGCAGACATGTCGTCGCAGTCGCCATCATCCGGCGGGTTCAGGCCGCCGTTGGTGGTGTCGTAAGCAACGCGAAGCGTCGTGATACCGATGTCATTGAGGCGTCCGAGGACCGTGTTACCACCGTCGTTGGCGATACTGGACAGCGCAACGATCTCGATGTCTTCGATAGCAGCAACGCTCAGAAGGATGTCTCCGTTGTCGCCGTTAGCTGCGACGCCGGTGTTGGACTCGAGCAGCGAATCATAGCGGTCCGGATACTGGTTCTTGTTCAGTACGCGGAACTCGCGGATGCCCTTGTCGAGCTCGTCCATCATGGCGACGTGGGCTGCAGCGGCAGCGCGAGCGTCGGTGTCTTGCAGGGCCACCACGGCGGTGCCAGCGATCGCCGCCAGGATGGCGACGACTACCAGCAGTTCGAGCAACGTGAAACCGCGTGAGATCGCGGCTCTAGCACGAGAAAGCTTCATTCTCTTGTCTCCAGTAGAGGAAGTACGGTACCGGTTTCCCCAGCCGCTGGGGACATGAGCACCAATGTTTGTCAACGCATATTGCGAGGAAGCAGGGGTCGTGCGCCGCAGCACGCACCCAGGGTCGTGCGCTGCAGCACGCACCCGTTTTCGGAACTCAGAGCGTCAGTTGCTCGAGCTGGCAGCCAGTCCCAGGCTGGGGCTTGAAGTGATTTGCCCGACAACCTGGAGAGGTTGGTCGGCGCGGTTACCACTCAGCCTTCTGGTTTGGCCGCTTCGTAGTCGACGACAAAGCGAAACTGTTTGCCGCAGTGGAGGATTACCTCCTTCTGACCGCGGCGCAGAATGCGCATTTCGATGCGCAGCTCGCCGTAGCCATCATGCTCGAAGATGTCCGTGTAGAGCGATTCGATCTTGGCGAGTACGTCGCGGTTCACGTGCGTGCGCTTGCGCGGAGGCGCGCTACGGTCGCTGCTCGGACTCGCACTCATGAAGATCGATTCCTTGTTGCTGGGCGGTGTAGTGGTATGTGCCCTCGGTGCTTTTGGAAGGTCATTACCCACATTCGGTCGCGAATTCTACGTCCAGCCAGACAACAATGCAAATGAGATTCATTCTCAATTGTAGGCGCATTCGCATTACGAATCAGAAGGCCTCCGAAGCCGCCCAACCCCAATTGAAGATGCGTCTCACTCTCATCTTCGAGGCACGATGCGTTATCGCAGATGCCCTGTGAAATTCTCGTGAACGCATTGCTATAACCGTGCGCTGACTAGCCCAATGAACAATTCGATCGAACCGCTCGGTCCGGGCAACTCACTCGGCACTCGCAGGGCAGCCGGGAAGCGCTGAATGACGGTGTCTGATATCCAGCCCTAGCTCTCAGGGTCGCGCGGGGTTGGCCTCGCGCCCGCGCCGTCCGCCGCTTCTTATCCGCGCCCCGCTGCATTGACCTCGGTTCATTGAAACGTCCTGGGCACCTGCGTAGCATCAGCAGAGTCTGAACTCACACGGCGGAGCTGGCGGCGATCGCCCGGATCGTTCCCGTAGCCGCGTTTCAGCGGCAGGGCTGCACGAGGCGTTGCCGCTGCCGCATTTCGACATCCTGCAATTGACGTGGAGAGACACGATGTCAACTCGAAGCACGAAGGCCTATTGCGCTGCCGCGTTGCTGCTCGGTTCGGTGCACGCCGCACACGCCACCGACACACGCGCCGTCATCAATCACTATGCGGATATAGCGCAAGCGGGTTACAGCGACTCGCTCGCAACCGCGCAGCTACTGCAAACTGCGGTCAGGGAACTGGTGTCCAAGCCGGGCCCCAAGGCCTTGCTGAACGCCAAGGTCTTATGGAAAGCCGCCCGCGAACCGTATCAGCAAACCGAGGTCTATCGGTTTGGTAACGCGTACGTCGATGAGTGGGAAGGCAAAGTCAACGCCTGGCCGCTGGACGAAGGCCTGATCGACTACGTGTCAGCTGATTACGGCACGGATAGCGACGAAAATGCTTTCTACACCGTCAATGTCGTCGCGAACGCCAAGTTGACCGCATCCGGTAAGACGATGGACGCCGGCAATATCAACGACGACCTGCTGCGTTCGCTGCACGAGGTGGACGAGGTGGAAGCGAACGTAGCCACCGGCTATCACGCCATCGAGTTTCTGCTCTGGGGGCAGGACCTGAACGGCACAGACGCCGGCGCTGGTAGCCGGCCTTGGACTGACTACGCGAGCGGTACGCTCTGCACCGGCGGCAGCTGTGACCGGCGCGGGGCCTACCTCCAGGCCGCAGCCGATCTGCTGGTTGCGGACCTCAAAGACGTGGTGCTCGCATGGAGCCAGGGCGGCGAAGCGCGTAAAGCCCTCGAAGGGATGAGCGATACCGCGGCGCTCGGCGCAGCTCTGACCGGTATGGGCAGCCTGTCCTACGGTGAACTGGCGGGCGAGCGGATGCGGCTCGGTCTGATGTTGCACGACCCGGAAGAAGAGCATGATTGCTTCTCCGATAACACGCACAACTCACACTACTTCGACGCTCTCGGTATCGAGAACATCTACCTGGGCCGGTACAAACGCGCGGACGGTGAGGTCATGACGGGTCCCAGTCTGTCTCAACTGGTCGCGAAAGCCGATGCGGACCTCGACGCGCAGATGCGCGCGGCTCTGGCCAAGACGCTTGGCGCGATGAGTCTGTTGAAGCACACGGCCGACAGCGGCCGGATGTCCTACGACCAGATGCTTGCCGAGGGCAACGGCGAGGGCAATGCCATCGTGCAGGCGGCCGTAGACGCGCTGGTCGATCAAACGCGCTCTATCGAGCGGATCGCCAAGGTGCTGAACGCTGAAGGCCTCACCGTCGAAGGCTCCGACAGCCTTGACGACCCGACTAAAGTGTTTCAGTAGCAAAGGTGCCTGGTGAGCGGGCAGCTATCCCGACGCGCCGGCGGCTGAGGCTCGCCGGCGGCTGCGTGTTGGCGGCCTGCGCGCTGTCGACCGCATCGCCTTCGGCGGCGGCGCTGAGCGCCGCCGAGCGCGCTCGCATCCTCGCGCCTGCGAGCGAATTCACCGCGCCAGAGCGCTGGGAATCGTTGTCGGGCGGCACTGCGACGAACCGAAAACGCTTCGATCGTGAAGCGTTTTCGCTCCCGTCGGCATCGCTAAAGTTCGAAGACCGTGCCGAGTTCTTCGTAGGCAATGGACTGTTCCGGCGGCTCTGGGTCTCGTCACCGAGTTCGACGCGCAGTGCCGACGGGCTGGGTCCGCTGTATAACGCCAGAGCCTGTCAGCGCTGTCACCTGAAAGATGGCCGCGGGCACCCGCCGGCATCGCCCGACGACAGTCGGGTGTCACTACTGCTTCGCCTCGGGGTGCCCAATGGCACCGATGAACACATGCCGGAGCCGGTCTACGGCGCGCAGTTTCAAGACCTTGCGGTCCCCGGCCGTGATGCCGAAGGCCACGTTGAGGTGACCTACACGAAGCGGGCGCGGTTTCTGTCGGACGGTGCGCAGGTCGAGCTTCGCATGCCTCACTATCGCCTGACCCGGCTCGCGTACGGCACCATGGATCCGGCCACTGTAGTGAGCCCGCGTATCGCGCCGCCGATGATCGGGCTCGGACTTCTCGAAGCGATCGCTGAGAAGGATCTCGAGGCGCGCGCTGACCCCGATGACCGTGATGGAGACGGTATCTCCGGCCGCCTCCCCGTGGTGCGCAGCAACGCCCATGGGCGCCGGCTGGCCGGGCGTTTTGGATGGCGTTCCGAGCAACCGACGATCATCGATCAGACGGCCGCGGCGCTGGCCGGAGACATCGGTATTTCAAGCGCGCTCATGCCCGCCGCGTTCGGTGATTGCACGTCCGCTCAGCCGGCGTGTCGGGCGGGGCCGCACGGTGACGACGAGATCTCCGATGGCTTCGAGGCCTCTAATGAGATGCTCCGAGCGATGGAGTTCTACAGTCAGAACCTCGCGGTTCCGGCCCGCCGCGACGTGGCGGCGCCGAAGGTCTTGCGCGGCAAGGCGCTGTTCTACGACGCTGGGTGCATTGCATGCCATGTACCGAAGCACGCGACCCGCCGCGACTTTCCCGTGAAAGCTCTCGCCGGGCAGTTGATCTGGCCCTACACGGACCTGCTGCTGCACGACATGGGCGCCGACCTCGCTGACCGTGACTTGAGTGGCCGCGTGGTTGACCGAGAGTGGCGGACCCCACCTCTGTGGGGTCTCGGGCTGACCCGTGTCGTCAACGGGCACATGCAATTGCTGCACGATGGTCGTGCACGCGGACTTGCGGAAGCTATTTTGTGGCACGGCGGCGAAGCCCGGGCGACCCGCGATCGGTTCGCTGCCATGAACCGGCTCGACCGCGAAGCCCTGTTCGCGTTTCTGATGAGTTTGTGATGACGGTACGGGCAACCGGAATCTTCTCAGGTATGGTCTTCTGGCTGTTCGCCTCAGCCTCTTTCGCGGCGAGCCCAGTCCCGTATGACAGGTTTACGAAGAGCGTCGCCGAGCACCTGATCGTGCCGGGATACGAGCAGTTCGCGGCGGCCGCCACACGCCTTGCCAGCGAACTGTCGCAAGCTTGTGCGGGTGCACTGGACACAGATGCCGTGCGCTCCCGCCACGCGGCGCTTCTGGATGCATGGCATACCGTCCGGTTCGTGGACTTCGGACCGATCGAAACGTCGACTGGTCCTGCACGGGTTCAGTTCTGGCCCGATTCGCGCGGCGTCGGGCGGCGCCAGCTGCGGCGGGTACTCAAGGCGCTCGACGAGACGGTAACCGACCCGCGCGCGCTGAAAGGCAAGAGTGTTGCCCTCGGCGATTTGCAGGCGCTCGAGTATCTGCTGTTCGGCCCGGATGGCCGCGTCCTGCTGAACAACTCCTCAGCTGCTCAAAGTTCGGTGAATGAACCGGGCGCGAGCGGTGCTTTCCGGTGTGCCTACGCCCGGGCCGTCGCGCGTCGACAGCAGCATCTGGCGGAAACGCTGCTGGCGACCTGGCAAGGTCCGGACGGTCACCGGGCAATGATGTCGAATCCGTCGGACGCCAATCCCCACTACCTTGAGATCACAGAGCCGGCGGAGTCGATCTACGGCGGCTTGTTGACCACGCTCGAAGACCTGGCCGTGGTGCGAATCGGGCGCCCGCTCGGCAAGCCCGACGGCCCACCAAAGCCAAAGCGGGCGGAGAGTTGGAGGAGCCGGCGGTCGCTCGCGAATATCGTCGCCACGTTACGGTCCGCACAAGCCGTGCTCGACACCGAGGGTGGCCTGGCGGATCTGTTCACCGGGGCTGGCGACGCAGCGCTCGCCAGTGCCATCAAAGCGGAACTCGCCGCCGCGCTGCGACTCGCTGAGGCGGTTCCCGCACCATTGTTCGACACGCTCGCGCAGGCCCCGATACGCGATCAGCTCCGCTCATTACAGGCCCACATCACCCGGGTACACAAGCTACTGGCAGGACCCGGCACGGAACTCACGAAGCTGAGGCCCGGGTTCAACTCGAGCGATGGTGACGGATAGCTCCTGTTGATCGCGCGGCGGGAGATACTCGGCCTGTTCGCCGTGCTGACTACTTCGAGCGGGTCGCTACGCGCGGACCTCCGGGGCGCCGGCCGACGGCGCGGCTCGAGCCGCCACGATGTCGCCTTTGTAGGGTGTCGGCGCGGGCCGGACGGCGCGTACTGGATGACGGCCCTCGATCCAGTGGGTGAGGCGCTGTTCGACCTGCAGTTGCCCGACCGGGGACACGGCGTGGCGGTTCATCCGCGCCTGCCGCTGGTGGCGGTGGTCGCAAGGCGCCCGGGGCGATTCATGCACGTCGTGAATCTTCGCGAAGGCACTGTCATCGCGCAGGCAAAAACACCGCCCGGCCAGCATTTTCAAGGCCATGCCTGCTTCTCGCCGGACGGGCGCCGGGTGCTCGCGACTGAAAACGCGTACGAGGCGGGTGTGGGGCTGGTCGGTATCTACGACGCGCTGCGCGGTTACGAGCGCGTCGGGCAGTTCGATGCGCACGGTATCGGTCCGCACGAGATCATCTGGGGCCGGGACGCAAGCGAGGTGATCGTCGCCGTGGGCGGGATTCGCCGACACCCGGACTACGGCGCGGCCAAACTGAACCTCGATTCCATGCGCTCATCGGTGGTTCGCCTGGATGCGCGCACGGGTGCGCTCCGCGAACGTCTCGAGTCACCCGAGGACCCGAGCACGCTGTCGCTCAGGCATCTGGCCCTGGACCAGGAAGGCGCTGTGCTGGTGGCAGCGCAGCATCAGGGCGCCCGCACCGACCCGGTCGCTCTGCTGCACCGCCAGCACGCGACGACGCTGCGGGGCCGTCGGACCGGGCGGCGGTTCGAGCAGGCGGTGCGTCATTACGCCGGCTCTGTCGCCGTGAGCGGCGGTATTGCTGGCGTTACACATCCGCGCGGCGATGCGGTCAGTCTCTGGCACCTGGCGAGGAAACACCATCGCATAGTCGAAGGTCTGGAAGACGTCAGCGGGATCGCACCGCACGGCGATCGCGGGCAGTTCGTGCTGAGCGGCGGCACCGGTTGGACGGCGGTGCTAGATGCGCGCGACGGCTCGTTGGTCAACTGGCGCTCGAGCGACGGCTGGGCCTGGGACAACCATCTGGTCGCCGTCTGACGCGCGACCCGTCCCCCAGCTTCATTCGCGCCTCTTTCACTACATCTAAATGCTTGCGATTCACAAATGATAATGATTATCATTTGTTGATAACGGGCGTTGGCGACAGCTGACGTATGGGTGATGGTCGCGCAGGCGCCTATGGTCGCCATGGAATCGGCGTAGAACGCTCAAGGGGTCAGGCATGAGTCTCTCGACGGTTGCACAAGACGGGTCGGCAGCGAGCCACCAGGACGAAGAGAGCGTCCGGGCTTACCTCATCGCGGCAGCTCTGCAACAGATGCAGAAAGTGCAGCATTTCGTCGAATCGCGCGGGCTCCACCCGGACGCCACGTACGGTGGCAAGCCCACCGCGCTCTGCTACTCGGTGCTGAAGCCCAACCTCTGCCTGATGATTTACCTGATGGAACGCGGAGCCGATGTCAACGCCGTCGACGGCATGGGCATGACGCCGCTGCACTATGCGACGCTCGGCGGTTGCCGTTTCTGCGTGGTCTACCTGCTGGCACGCGGGGCTCGGCCGGATCGCGAAAATGCCAGCGGGAAAACGCCGCTCGACCTGACTGACGGTCGTCCTGATCTGACGGCAACACGCAGCGCACTGCTCTCCGGCGGTTTTGAGCTGAATCCGTATCCGTCCCCGAGCGTGATCGGCACGTCGACCAGCCTGCACTAGCCGCCGCTTCTCTGACGCCAGAGTTCGCTTGATCCCGCTGCCCGCTGGAGCCGCCTGACGGGCAAAAAAGCACCTGTTATCGTTTGGGTCAGGCGTGCGCGCCGCAAATTTCCAGAGTGTTTTCTCGTCAGCATCCAACGACCGGCAGAACATTGCGCGGCCGACAGCCTGCCGAATGGTTAGCGCAGGCCCAGCTTTATCCGACTGGCATCCAGTCGAGATTTGGCGTGTGCAGATGCCAGTCGGTCGCTTGCTGAAAGGCGTGTCCGACTCGTAATGCCGCGGTTTCGTCGAAAGGGCGGGCGTAGATCATCAAGCCCGCGGGTAGCCCCTTTTCAGTGAAGCCACACGGGATCGAAAGTCCGCAGAGCCCAAGAATATTACCGATCGAGGTGTTGCGCAGGTACGCCAGATTGAAATGTGAGTACCTGTCCGGATCGGCGTCTACCTCGGCTTCGGCATGCGCTGGATACATCGTCGCCGGGCAGAGCAATACATCGATGTCGCGCATGGCCTCGACTGCTCCTGCCCGCAGCCCATCCCATTTTCGCAAGTTGCCGAGATAATCTGCCGCAGCGACATCGTGCCCTTTGATGACCCGATTGGCGACAGCCGGATCCAAAGCGTCGAAGTGGTTGTCTACCAGGTCGCGGTTAAGCGTGTAGGCTTCCGCGGCGATGATGAGTCCGCCCGGGTTCAAGGCCAGCGCACCGCCGGCAGGCTCGAACGGCACAGTGCTGACCTGAGCGCCAAGCGCTGCGAAGATGTCGCCCGTCTTGCGCACCAAGGCGACAACTTCGGGATCGGCGTCGTCCCAGAATGCCGTTTCTGCAAACGCCACTCGCATCCCGCGGATGTCTCCGTCCAATACGTGCATGACCTGGTCCGGCATATGTCCCAACGTCGAGTCGTCGTCGGCGTCATAACCCGACAGCACCTCGTAGACGCGTGCCGTATCTTCGACACTCCGGGCGAGTGGGCCGACACTGTCCAGCGTCCAGCTGAGCGGATACACGCCGGCCCGGGAGACGCGCCCCACGGTCGTCTTGAGCCCGCTGATGCCACAGAGCGAAGCCGGAATTCGGACGGATCCTCCGGTATCGGTGCCAAGTCCCATCGGCGCGAGTCCGGCTGCGACCGCGACGCCCGTGCCGCTGCTGGAGCCGCCAGGCACATGCGGAGTCTCGTGCCAGGGGTTCTTTGGCATACCATGATCGTGATTCACGCCGACGCCACCGTAGGCGAACTGCACGGTGTTGGTCTTGCCGAGTAGCACCATACCCGCCTCGCGTAGTCGGCGGACCGTAGTGGAATCGCGTACCGCAAGATTGCCCTCCAGCACGTTGGCACCAGCTGTCGTCGGCAATCCTGCGACGTCGTACAGATCCTTGGCAACGTAAGGCAGGCCGTGAAGCGGCCCATGTACCTGGCCGCCCGACCGTAGTTTGTCAGCGGCCTCGGCGGCACTCAGGGCGAGGTCCGGTGTGACCACACGAAACGCATTCAACTCCGGATCAACGCTATCGATGCGGTCGAGATAGTGGCGGGTCAGCTCGACCGAAGAGAAGTCGCCGTCGCGAAGACCGCGTGCCAGCTGACTCAAAGTTCGAAAATGAAGATCGTCTGGCATGCCTGTTCCTCGTGCGCGTCGCTCGCGCCGTTAGATTACCAATCCTGACGCCGGACAGCGTAGGCTCTGCTGACGGCGCGTCGTGGCGCCACTGGCGTGTGTGAGTCAAACATAACGAAGAGGCGAGATCATGAGCACGATGCTAAACGGCGCCAAGCCGACGCTCATCTACGACGGGAAGGTCATGGATGCCGCGCAGCTAGAGCGTGTGGTGCACGGTTTTGCTGCCGCCTTGCACGCGTTGGGGTTGCGCCGCGATGACCGTCTGGCGCTGTGGTTGCCAAACTGTCCAGCCTGGCTCATCGCCCACCTGGCGGCTTGTCAGCTGGGCGTGATGACCATGGCCGTCAACACGCGTTTTCGCTCTGCTGAGGTTGAGGACGTATTGGCTCGATCCGGGGCGAGCGCGCTGCTCTACTGGCCCGGATTTCTGGGTATTGATTTCGATGCCATCCTCGCCGACATCGAAGTGGACGCGCTCGCGTCGCTTCGGCACATCGTCGTTTACCGCGAAGATGGCAAACCGGTACCTCGCCAGGTTTCCGGTCGGCCGGCCCATGACTACCACGACCTGGTGCGCTTCGACGCACTCGCAATCGCGCCGGAGCCGCGTGCCGACGACGGCTGCATCCTGTTCACAACTTCCGGTACGACTGGCGTACCGAAACTCGCGCTGCATGCGCGCGCGTCGATCGCCGATCATGCAGACATCGTGGCTCCAGCCTTTGGCTACGCCGACCCCGACACCACGCTGCTCCAGGCATTGCCACTTTGCGGGACTTTTGGCCATGCGCAGGCAATGGCGGGCCTTCGTGCCGGTGCGCGCCTCGTGTTGATGTCGGCGTTCTCGCTGGAGCGTGCGCTGGACCTGATCCGGGACTACCGTGTCACGCGCCTGAACGGCGCTGACAGCATGTTCGAGGACATGTGGGCGAGCGGGCGCGCTGGTGACCTCGCCTCGGTTCTTGGCGGGGGCTTCGCGGCATTTGTAACTCCGGATCCCGAAGACTTCGCCAGTCGCGCGGAGCAGCACGGGCTCGAGATGTTCGGCCTGTACGGCATGAGCGAAGTGCAGGCGCTGTTCTCCCGGCAGGCACCCGGCTCGCCGGTAGAAAAGCGTGCTCACGGCGGAGGACGCCCGGTCGCGCCGGCCGCGGCGTTCCGGATCTGCGATCCAGATACGGGCGCGTTAATGCCCGTGCGTACCGCCGGCGAATTGCAGCTCAAGGGGCCGAGTATGATGCGGGAGTACTTCGGCAACCCCGAAGCGACAGCCGGTGCCTTGACCGCCGACGGCTTTTTGCGCACTGGCGATCTGGCACACGACGAGGGTGACGGCCGCTTCCGGTACCTCGCGCGAATGGGTGACAGTTTGCGGCTCGGCGGCTTCATTGCGAGCCCGGCGGAGATCGAGGCCTACATAGACCGCCACCCCAGTGTGGAGACCAGCCAGGTGGTCGGCGTTGACAGTTCGCGCGGCACGGTGCCGGTCGCTTTTGTGTTACCCGCGCGCGATGCTGCATTCGACGCCGATGCCCTTGCCGCGCACAGCGCGCACGGGCTGGCGCGCTACAAGGTGCCGGTTCGCTTCGTGGCCGTGACGAGTTTTCCGACGACCCCGAGCCCGAACGGCGAAAAGATCCAGCGCGTGAAACTACGGGAGATGGCGGCGGAGTTGCTGCGCGAGCGGAGCGATTGACGCCCGGACCTCCAGGATGGCCCGCGCTCAGCCGCGCATCATGGCCGCCAGTTGCTTCAGCTGGTAGTCGTTATCACCGTAGGTCTGGGCGATCATCGTGATGCGCTTGAAGTAGTGTCCGATGTCCAACTCATCGGTCATGCCCATGCCGCCATGAATCTGCACGGCGTCTTCGCCGACGAGTTTGGCCGCGTCGCCAACCTTGATCTTGGCCGTGGTCGCGAGCCGGTGACGCTCGGTATCGTCGTCGATGTTCATACCGGCAGCAGCCATGAACGTCATGGCCTTGGCGGTTTCCAGAGCGTTGTACATGTCGACCAGACGATGCTGTATCACCTGAAAGCTGCTGAGAGTTCGCTCGAACTGTTTGCGCGTCTTGGCATATTCCACCGTCGCGCTCAGCAGGTAGCTCATCGCGCCGACCGCCTCTGCACTAAGTGCGATCTGTGTCTCATCGACGATCCGTTCGAGCAGAGGCATGCCGTGGTCGACCTTACCGAGTACCGCGTGCGCAGGGGTGTTGTTAAACGAGATCTCGGCCGCGCGCATTCCGTCGACGGTTGGGTAGCTGCGCATCGAAAGGCCGTCCGCGTCGGTGCTGACGAGAAATAACGTCACACCATTCGACGCGTAGTCGTCGCCGCTTGTGCGCGCTGACACGATCAGCTGATCTGCCCCCGGCGCATTGAACACAACCGCCTTCTCGCCGGTGAGTGCGAAAGTGCCGCCCGAGGCCGTAGCCCGCGTCGCTACCCGTGCGAGGCTGTACCTCGATCTCGGCTCCGCCTGAGCCAGCGCGAACCGGCATTTTCCGGCCGCGAGCTTTGCCCCAAACGCTTCACCTACGGCAGAGTCTGCGCCGAGGCGCAGCGCGACGGCGCCTGTCACGGCCGAACTCGTCAGCGGTTCCACGGCCAGGGCGCTTCCGAGTGCCTCGCAAACCAACGCGGATTCCACCGCGCCAAAATCCAGGCCGCCGAAGTCTTCGGGCAGGCGCAGCGCCAGCCATCCGAGGTCGGCCATCTCGGACCAGAGTGCCTCGCTGAAGCCCGAGTCGCTGGCGACGCGCTCGCGACGCTTCGGTAAGTCGTAGTTGTCGGCGAAGAAGCGGCTGGCACTATCGGCCAGCAGCTTCTGTTCATCGGTGTAGGCCAGATCCATAACAAGGAACTCGTATTCAGGTTGGCTGCGCGCCTGCGGCGCGGCTTCGGGAAGTATCCGCCAGCCGGATGGCTGGCAGCGCGCAAAAGACCGGGCGGCTGTCGTTCAGAGGCGGAGCACGGCCTTGGCGATGATGTTCTTTTGAATTTCGTTGCTGCCGCCGTAGATCGATGCCTTGCGCCAGTTGAAATAGGTGGGTGCGAGCGGCTGCGCGTAGTCCGGTCCGACCCGGTCTTCGTTCCAACCTTCCTGCATCGACTCGGCGATGAACGGATGGGCGTAGTTGCCGACGGCCTTGTACAGCAGTTCACTAAGCTTCTGCTGAATGAGCGTGCCGTTGATCTTCAGGATGGAAGCTTCGGGTCCCGGACCCTGACCGGCTTCCTCGGCAGAAACGACTCGCAATACCACCGCGTCGAGCGCTTGCAAATCAGCTTCGACCTGCGCGATTTGCATTGCGAAAGACTCATCTTCAATGAGCGGCTTGCCGTCTTCGTGCTCCTCACGAGCAACTCTCTTCAGACGTTGAAGCTGCCATTTGGAACGGCCTACCGATGCGATGCCCGTGCGTTCGTGCCCAAGCAGGAACTTTGCGTAGGTCCAGCCCTTGCCTTCCTCCCCGATCAGATTTTCGACCGGTACACGGACGTTTTCGAAGTGTGTCTGATTGACCTCGGCGCCGCCGTCAATGGTCTTGATCGGATGAACGCTGACGCCTGGCGTCTTCATGTCGATCAGCAAAAATGAGATGCCCTCCTGCTTTTTATCAGTGCGCTCGGTGCGTACCAGACAGAAGATCCAGTCAGCGTGCTGTGCCATCGTGGTCCAGGTCTTCTGGCCGTTAACGATGTAATGATCGCCATCGCGTTCAGCGCGGGTCGCCAACGATGCCAGATCGGAACCGGAGCCGGGTTCTGAATACCCCTGGCACCACCAGTCTTCGCTGCTCAGGATCTTCGGCAGGAAGCGCTCCTTCTGGGCTTGCGTACCGAATGCCATGATGACCGGCGCAACCATCGAGACCCCGAACGGCACGATGCGCGGTGTGCTCGCCATCGCCATCTCTTCTTCGAAGATGTGCTTTTGCACCGGACTCCATCCAGTGCCGCCCCATTCGACCGGCCAGTGCGGCGCCATCCAGCCTTTCTGATACAGAATTTTCTGCCAGGTGACCTGGTCGTCCCGGCTGAGCGCGACGCCGCGTTCGACTTTTGATTTGATGTCCGCGGGTACGGATTCCTGCATGAAATCGCGCACTTCCCGCTGAAATGCGCGTTCTTCTTCGGTGAGTTCTAGATGCACTGCTGCGTCCACCTCGCTGCCGGGCAGCTGATCGGGTCAATCTGAATGCCGCCATGATATACGCTTGCCCTGCTGTCGCCCAAGGCTGGCCGAGGCGCCACGGGGGCTTTGCTCTCAGCCGCGAAGGCGGCGTCTGCATTTATCTGAGGGCCGCGATTCGTGCGCACAACCCTGACCAACGGATATGCCTTAGCCATGGGTGAGCCCTGAACCATGGACAGCCTGCCGATACGGGCGCGCCGGCTGCCGTTACGGGTGCGCCTGGCGCTTTGCGTGGTAGTGGGCGCGCTGGTCGCGTGCCTGTTCGCGCCCTGGCTGGCGCCGTACCCGGAGCGCGAGATCCTGCCGACCACGGAGTCGTGGGAAGTGGCGTTCTGGTCGCAGCAGTGCGACGAGGCAGGCCGGGCTGAACGGCGCTGCTGGGATGCGTTGAATCTGGACCGATCGCCAAAGACGTGGCTCGGTACCGATCACCTCGGACGTGATTTGCTAAGCCGCCTCATCTTCGGTGCCAGGAACACCGTCACCATCGCCCTCGCTACTGCGTCGCTGGCGCTGGCCGTCGGCGTGTCGCTCGGCTTATTCGCGGCGCTGTTGCCGCCTGGCATCGAGCAATGGCTCAGCCGCTTAATGGACGTCGTGCAGGCGGTTCCGTCGGTCGTCGTTGCCCTCGTCGTGCTCGCCCTGTTAGGCACATCGATCATCAGCCTGACGCTGGTAATTGGTTTGCTCGAGGCCAGTCGGGTCTACCGGATCGCGCGCGCGCTCGCGCGGCAGGTCATGCAGGCGCCCTACGTTGAGGCTGCGCGCCTGCGCGGCGAGGGTTATCGCTGGGTAATGTGGCGCGAAGTCCTGCCGAATGTGCGCGGGCCGTTGCTGGTCGAATTTGGTTCGCGGTTTTGCGGGATCATGTTGTTCACGTGCGCCTTGTCGTTTCTCGGTTTCGGCATTCAGCCTCCGGCCGCCGACTGGGCGAGCATGGTCCGGGAAAACGCCGCGGGCATTACCTTCGGCAGCGTCATACCGCTGATGCCGGCCGCCGCGATCGCGCTGGTAGTCGTCGGCGTGAACGTCCTGGTTGACTGGCTGGCCGATCGGCAGTCAGGCGGTGACTTCTGAGCGCGGACGGCCGTGGGAAACGCGGGCCGGATCGGGATTTCACCGATGTGAGCCGATGCCGACTACGAGACTATCTGGCTGGCGTCCTGGTCTCGCCCCGCTGCCTGATTCGGACATCCACGAGGGTTCGTCAAACGTCCTTTGTCCATACCTTGGGCAGGGCGATCCTACTCCGCCCGCTGAACCTCGACACGGTCGGCGTCGGCAACCCGCACCTCGAAGCCATCGGTTGTCACGAACATCCGACCGTCGATGCTGCCTTTGCGCGCGCGGTAGGTCGCCACTTCGCCGCTGGATGTGCTGATGACGCGGATGATGACGATCTGCTGGCCGTCCCGCCATGCGCTGTAGTACCAGATGGCCGATCCCAGTGCGATCACGGCCGCGAAGCCATACGCAGCCGGCCGTACCCAGCGTGGCAGTGGCGCGGCCGCCGGTACCTGCGTCACGTTGACCACGGGGATCTGCTGCGCGCGACGGCTGCGCCAGCGGGTCACGGTCGCCACGACCGCGATGACCAGCGCCGTAATCAGGATCTTGTTCAGCAAAGCTTCGGCTATCCGGTTAGCAGTCCGTCATGCCGCGGCGGGATTCCGCGCGGCATATGAAGACCAGCTAACAGTTTAACAGGGGCGTCGCCGTGCGCAGTCGGGTCGGTCCCGCCCCGCCCGGGTCGCGAGCCGAACCCGCTTCGACCAGCGCAAGAATCGTGTCGTGCGAAAGCGCGCAGACCGGTAAATTGCACGTCACAACAGCCGGCGCGGTGCCGGTAGTCCTGGCGAGGTCGAGCGAGCAAAATGCAAACTGCAGATCAGTCCCAAATGGTCAACCGATCACCCGTGAACCTTTCTGGCGACAACGACATCTCTGCCGAGCGCGGTACGGCCGTGTCGATGAGCCGCGACTACCGACGTGTCGAGCTGGCGATTCACTATCTCTTTCAGCATCGCAGGGAGCAGCCCGAGCTCCACGAGCTGGCGGCAGCGAGCGGGCTGAGTCCGCACTATTTCCAGCGACTGTTCCGGCGTTGGTCCGGCGTTACGCCCAAGCAGTTGCTCGGCTACCTCACGGTCGCAGACGGCAAGGCGCTGCTCGATGACCGCTGGAGCGTACTCGAGGCGAGCGACGAGCTGGGGCTGTCCGGACCGGCGCGGCTGCATGACGCTTTCGTCTCGATCGAGGCGATGACGCCCGGGGAGTACAAGAACGGAGGCGCCGGGCTCGACATCCGCTTTGCGCTTCATCCGTCGCCATTCGGGCCGGTGCTGATCGGTTTCACCGCGCGCGGCATCTGTGTGCTCGAGTTTCTCCCGTCAGACCGCGAGACGGCGCCTCCAGCAGCTTTGCGTGAGCGCCTGCGGCAACGCTGGCCGGAGGCGTGCATCCGGTACGACCCGGAGGCGGGAGCTGACCTGGTAGCCGGGTTGAGCCGTGGTGCACCCCAGGGACAGGTCACTCTGCACGTGCGCGGCACGAATTTTCAGATCCAGGTGTGGCGCGCACTGTTGGCCCTGCCGTCGGGGACCGTCACTGGCTACAGTGACATCGCACGAGCGATCGGACGCCCGCGCGCGCAGCGCGCGGTCGGCACTGCACTGGCCCGCAATCCGGTGGTCTGGCTGGTGCCTTGCCATCGAGTTCTGAGAAGCGTCACCGATATTGGTCAGTATCGGTACGGGGCCGAGCGCAAAGGTGCGATGGTCGCGTGGGAATGTGTGCGTGCCGTAGGTGAAGCGGCGGCCTGAGCCGCATCGGTCTTGGTTGTGGACCAGCGCTCGAACATGACGCGCTGGCGATGGGTGCGGGCAGCATCGCAACTCGCAGGTGCATCGGAGACGGCCTCGCACCGCGGGCCCGCCGTGTCGTCCCAAACGCCCGACCGGAGGTGCGCAACCGTTCGGGCTCAGCGCGTGGCTGGGGTGACGTCTGCGCGTGCGTCTGCAACCGATGCGAGGCACGCGGTTGCACCGAGCGATGCAAAAGTCCGGCTGGCCGATGCCAGCAAGCCCTCGGCGCGTCGCGGCTGAAGGCGCGCCAACGCGAGCTCTGCAAGCGCCGCTTCATAGGGCATGTTGAGTCCGGTGGCCTGGTTCAGCGCAGATTCCAGCTGTTTCTCGGCATCGGCGGGTTTGCCATTGGCAGCAGCCAGACGGGCCGACAAGGTCAGAGCGCGCGCCTTGACGTTCCAGAATGTCCGCGAGAGCGATCGGAGTTTCCGGGTTGTTCGACGCGCCCGCGAGACGAGTTCGCGGCGGGGCGGCAGCGCTGCTGCCGGCTGCTCTCCGATCTCGACGAGCGCCACACAGAACTCCGTCGCCGAGGCGAAGTAGTCCACCCAGTGGTAGCCGCTCGGCGGCTGTCGTGTCACCAGGGCGATGACGGTATCGGCCGCTTCCAGCGCGGCGCCGAGGTGACCTTCGCGCCAGCATGTCATCATGAGCGCGCGTTGTTTGTCGACGGTGGAGCTGCCGTCCGCATCGGCCGTTTCAATGGCCAGCGCGCGATCCAGCGCGGCACGCGCACCGATCGTGTCGCCGGCGCCGATGCAGGTATCGACCTCATCGAGCCAGGTCCAGCACTCGATCTGTGTATTGCCCCGATCCACGGCCAGCCGCCGCGCCTCGCGCCAGGCCGTGGGGGCGTTGGCGAAGTCGCCGCTCGCGAGCAGCACCGTCGAGCGCACCACGAAGGCTTCGGCCATCAGGCTGCGGTCGTCGAGTTGCTGAAGGAGTTCCATCGCGCGGCCCGAACTCTCGAGCGCGCCGGTCCAGTCGCCGTCCTGCGCCAGCTGGATCGCGCGGATGTGCCAGACGTACCCGGCGGCGGCGTATTCGCCGGTTTCAATGGCCATTGACCGGGCTCTGTCGGCGTACTGGCGTCCTGCTTTCTTAAACCCCATCAGGCTGCTTATCACCGCCACGTTTTGCAACATTGCCGCGAGGGGGGCAGACGGTCCCACCCGTTCGCCGACGTTCAACCCGCGCAATGTCGCGTAGAGCAACCGCGGTGCCGGTTCGCCCGCCAGGTAGTAGATCTGGCCGAGGATCTTGTAGCAGTCCACGGCGCGACCAAGTTCGGGCCGGTGCCCTGCGTTCAATCTCCGCGGCGGCGTGCGTCTGCGATGCAAGAGCTGTGGGAGCAGGTTGATGAGCAGCGCACCGGCCAGCCCAAACGGGCCAGGCAATGGACGATCCAGCACGCTGACGGCGCGCTCCAGGCTGCGTCTACTATCGACGTGAGCACCGCTGAAATACTGGGCCACGCCGAGCCCATGTAACCAGGTGGCTCGCAGCGCGGCGGGCGCGAAAAAAACCTCGCGTCCGCGGTCGTCTGATGCTCGGCGGCCGGCGCCCTCGAGACAGCGCGAGAAGCAGGCCGCGGCTTCCGAGAAGGCGCCTGCGCGGTTGGCCGCGTGACCGGACCGTCCCAGGTACCGGCAGCTCAGCTCGAGGTTGCCCGCGCGGTCGGCATGAAACGCGAGCAGCGGGTAGTGAAATGGCAGCTCGGCGCCACTGCGCTGCTCGTACCAGCGCACCACGCCTTCATGTAAGCCGCTACGCTGGCTTTGCGGCATCAGCGCGTAGATGACGTCGCGGGTAATGACGTGGCGAAACCGAAATGCACTTTCGTCACCGGACGCTTCCCGCAGCGTCAGGCCTTGGTCGGCCAGTTGTTCCAGCGCACTCAGCACCACGCTGCGCGTTTCCCCGAGTGGCCAGATGGCGCAGACAATCTCCGCACTGAAGCGGTGACCCAGAACCGATGCGACCTTGAGGCTGAGTTGCTGCTCAGCCGGCAATCGATCGAATGCGCTCAAGATCGCGCTCTCAACCGAGATGGGCAGCTCCTCCAGATCGGCGTCGCCGACCGTGACCCGATCGTCGGTCACTTCGATGTGCCGGTTTGCCACCATCGCCCGCGCAATCTCCTCGGCGTAGAAAGGATTGCCTTCGGAGCGCCGGGTCACGCGCATGACAAATTCGTCGGGCACCTCGGTAACGCCAAGCTGTGCGCGCAGCAGTGCACCGATTTCCGCCGATTCCAACGGATTCAGCGTAAGCACCTGATCGGCCTGCTCCCTGAGCGCGGTGACAGATTCGTCGCCGTCCGGACGCGACGTCATCAGCAGGGCGCCGGCCGGCCGCTGGCGCATCACCGCATGAAGCAGGGCGAGCGAACTGGGGTCCATGAAATGCAGGTCATCCATGATGATGAGCGAAGGTCTGAGCGCCAGATACCGGGTCAGCAATGTGAGCAGCACAGTGCGTGTGTTGAATTCGCGCACTTCCCCGTGCATGTCCGCTGTCAGCGGGTTGTCCGGCAGCAGCACCGGCGCGACCACGCTCGCAAGAGGTGAAAGCCTCGGGTCGATACCGGCCGCGCGCACCTGCCGGGCAAGCGTCGCCGCGAAACCATCCGTGCCTGAGTCGCGTGGTGGCAGTACCGTGCTGAACAGCGCGCGCCACGGAAAGTAGGGCGTGCGCTGTTCGAACGAGTCGCCATGTCCCTCGAGAACGTGCAGGCCAACCCGGTTTGCCGTGTGAATGGCCGAACGCGCAAGGTTCGATTTACCGAGCCCGGCATCAGCCTCTATGTAGATCGACGGCGTCGGCCGTTCCGTGGCGGTAGCGCCGGACAACATGCGTGACAGTGCAGCGCGCTCGGATTCACGCCCAAACACCGCGGCTGCGGGCGGCTCCGATGCGTGCGGCTCTGGTCGAAAAGCAGTTTCCGGACGCTCGTCCGTTCGGGCCCTGGTATCACCTGAGCGCGCGAATCTGAACGGCCCGCGCGCCGCTTGCACGGTAGCGGCGTCGCACGCGATGCCCTGTTCGATGCTGTCCATCAGCCGTGCGGCCCGATTGATGACTTCACCACGCAGCAGATACTCGCGCCTCAGATGGCTGCCGAAGCTGCCGCAGATCACGCGGCCGGTAGCGATACCGCAGCTATGCCTGATGCTCAGCTGGTCCAGGCGCCGCTCGAGCTCCAACGCCGCCAGGACCGCCCGAGCGGCGCCGTCTTCGTGAACCATCGGCGGCAGTCCGAAGACTCCCAGCAGCACGATGCCCTTGTCGTCTACGTCGACTTTGACACTACCTTCGAAACGACCCAGAACTTCCTGAAACGTGCGCACTGCGCCGTCGGTTTGTCCGCTCGAAAGCTGGCCTGCGACGCCCAGACTTGCGAGGTCGGTAATGAGCGCCGTCACCGCGCGGGACTCCGCCAGCCAGTTTGGGTCCGGCAAATGAACCTGTGCACGCACGGCGTCCGGGATGTAAGGCCGGAGCAGCCGTTCGAGTGATGAAGAGTGCTCCACAGGCGCCAGAGGCACAGGCGCTGAGGTCGGTGCGACCTTCACCAACCGATGTAGTCGTCCGGGCAGAGGGTCCGCACTCGCCTGTTCGCCGAGAGCCGTGACGACGGCCTCCGGAGCGACGACGGTACCTGGTTCAGCATCCTTCTCGCTCAAAATGGCCTGGCGGAGCGCATCGCCCAGCGTGACCAGCTGCCAGCGGTCGCGGTAACCCCCCAAGAACGCGGTGACCAGTTCTCCCGCACCCACCCCTATGCGCAGGCGGAAGTGCCGGCCGAGCCCGGCCTCGCGGTCGTGGAGTTGATCCTGCACCGTCAGACCCGCGTGGACCGCCCACGCTGTCGCCAGGCTGAGCGGGACAGAGTCAGACACTGGCCAGTAGCAAAGGAATGCGTCGCCCGCGATGTACAGCACATCTCCGCCGGCTGCGGTCACGATCGCGACGAAGTCGGAGAAGTAAGCGTTCATGCTCCAGGTGAACTGCTCGAGTCCACTTGCTCCAGCCGCCGCGAAATGCTGCGCGATCGCGGTCGAACCTTCGAGATCGCCCAGCAAGACGGCTGCCCGCTGAGTCTCCCAGACGGCCTGGTCGGTGATCGCGCCGCTCGCCATCCGCGCCTGCACGAGTCGCGGCACATAGCTCACGGTCGCGTGTCCGGCGCCAGCGGGGCTCACGCCAGCCGACTCTCGGTTCTCTGGCGCGCGGCCATCGGGTAATCCGTGATCTGGGGTCGGTGTCATCCTATCAAGCGCGTCGGCGGTGGGGAACGCGAGCGGCCTGCCGGGTCTGACCGGTGGCATTCAACGCGTGATCGGGCAGTCAGCATCCAGTACCCTTAAGGCGTTACAATCGGTTCGGCTGACGGCGACTCGACGGAGTACAGATGGCAGACGCAGAAAGTTCGAAACCCTCTGAAGTTACAGTACTTTTTGCGGACGTGGTGGGCAGCACGAAGCTCTACGAAGAACACGGCGATGCAAACGCCCGGGAAGCGCTGTCCCATTGCGTCCAGGTAATGCTCGCGGTCACTGAGCGCTTCAAGGGCCGGCTGAAGAAGACGATCGGTGATGAGATCATGATCGCCTTCGATCAGCCTGTACACGCGGTACTCGCATCGAACGAGCTTCATATCGCCGTGCGCAATGCGAGCGAGGCGGGCGAGTTCGTCACCGGCGCGCTGCGCATCAAGGTCGGATTCCATCACGATGCGGGCGACGAGACCGATGACGATGTCAAAGGCCCGGCAGCACGGATTGCGCAACAGGTGATCGGTTGCTCGAAAGCGGATCAGATCCTGGTTACCAAGTCATCACTTTCCGACGTTCCGGCGGCCATGTCATCGAGTACTCGCTATTTCGATATCGTGCCGGCCGAAGGTACCGGCGAAGAGCTGGAAATCGTCGAGATGATCTGGGAGGTCTCGGACGCCACGCAGATGGTCGGCACACCCACGCGCGCGCCGCAGCAAGTCGTGGAACGGAGTCTGACGTTGCACTATGAAGGTCGCACGATCGAGATGGGTAAAGACAACCCGTCGCTGACGGTCGGTCGCGTGGATAGCAACGATCTGATGGTCCCAACCGACCTGACGTCCAGAAATCACGCGGAGATCGAGTACCGCAACGGACACTTTCATCTGACTGACATGAGTTCTAATGGCACCGTGGTCGTGGATCAGAATGGACAGGAGCAGCAACTTCGTCGCGAAGGCACGATGCTCCGTGATGAAGGTCGGATCTGCTTCGGCGGCATTCCAGTCGATAATCCCACCGGACTGGTTGATTTCAAAGTCGATTAGCGCTGTCGACCGCGGCGCGCTGGTGCAACGCCGTTCACTATCGACCGCATGACGGCACGCGCGAATCTCACAGCGCTGCGGTCACCGCAGACTACGTTGCTGCTCTTGTTGCTGGGCGTGCTCGTCAGGCCGGGGCTGGCGGCCACGGGTAGCGACACCACGGGTGTCGCGGATCGATACCGCGCCTTCTACCCCGAGGGACTGAGTCGGATCGGTGATGAGCTGTGGTTCGGCGAGATGAGCGCCAACCGGATCACGCGGTGGCGAGCGGGGCGGACACTGAGTTTTTCGATGCCCCCCGGTTGTGGTCCGACCGCAGTGGAGGGTTACGGTCGGGGACTCATGGTTTTGTGCCACCTCAATAACCGGGTGGTTTTGATGAGTGTGAACGGCGAAGTTCAGGATGTCCGAACGCAGAGCGTCGCCGGTCTGTCGCTGAGGCGGCCCAACGATGCGGTGCGCGATGACCGTGGTGGCGTTTACTTCTCGTCATCCGGCGAGTTCGCGCCCGCGGCGCCGATTGCCGGACAAATCTTTTACCTTTACACCGACGGTCGTATTCAGCGGGTCGCCGGGAACATCCACTACGCCAATGGCGTCGAATTCGACGCCGTACGCCAGCGGCTGCTCGTGTCGTCCCATCTCGGTCGGCAAATTCTCAAATTTCCGGTGCATGCACCGGGCAAACTCGGGCCAGCCGAGATACTGCACAACCTGAAGTTACCACTAGCCGGCTTTTCCGACTGGTGGACCGGTCCCGATGGACTGCACCTGGACGCTGATGGCACGCTCCGGATCGCCATATACGGAGCCGGCAGACTGCTCGCGCTGAATGGCGGGCGAATGCACTGGATACCGGTGCGCACGCGGTTTGTAACGACCGTGCTCAACGACGCGCTACTCGGAATGTTCGTAGGCGGAACGTTTGATCTGAACGACCCGCAGCTGCGCGGCGAGCTGGTGCGCTTTCGACCGGGAGTGAAGAATTGGGAGTAATGAGAGCTAACGACAGGGCGAACTGGCTCACCGCGTGGTGGTGTGCGGTGACACCTAAGCTCCGGTCGAACGCGGTCAGCGCCATGGGGCTCTGCTTGTTGACGGTGTGTGCTCTACCGGCCCGCGGCGCCGGAGAACTGGTCGTCTCGAAGGAATCGCTCTACAACAATATCTTCATCTATCGCAGCGCAGACTACGTAACGATGACGTTCGGGCACAATGACCGGATCTACACAGAATCGCAGATCAATCTCGCCGACCTGTCCGAGCTGCCTGTGACCTACACCCGTTTCATGACGGCCGCGCTAGCCTACCCGCGCAAGTTGAAGCTCGTCGCGATGGTGGGCCTGGGCGGTGGGCGTACCAGTCAGTATCTGCACCGTTTTCTGCCCGATGCGAGTTTCCGCGTCTCTGAGCTGGACCCAGACGTGGTGACGTTTGCGCGTCGGTATTTCAAGCTGCTCGAAGACCGGCGTTATCAGGTTTTTACGTTGGACGGACGTCTGTTCCTGAGACGTCAGCAGGCGCTGTTCGACCTGATCCTGATCGATGCCTATCGCGGTCCGTTCGTGCCGTTCCATCTGTTGACTCGGGAATTCTACGAACTGGCCGAGTCCAGGCTGGCCGCCGGAGGAGCGGTCGCGCAGAACGTCGAGCCTTCGACGATGTTGTTCGATAGTGCGGTGGCGACGATGCGTGCGGTGTTCGATCAGGTCGATATGTATCCGAGCGGCGGCAATGTGGTGTTGATTGCTTACAACGGGGAGCCGCGAAAGCCCGAGGCATTGTCGAGGACAGCCGCCGCGCGGCAGCAGCGGTTTGGTTTTCGCTACGATCTGCGCGCCCTCGCGCAGGGGCGCCGTCGGCTCACCAGTCCGCTCGAAGGCAAAGTGCTCACCGACGACTTCGCGCCGGCCAACATGTTGAAGGCGATCGAGCAGAGGAATCGAAAGTGGGAGTGAGTAACGCCCCATGAAGACGCTGGTCCCCCTGACATTCGCGGCCTGGTGACATGTCATCGCGTTCACTACTCTTCGGGCTGATGGCTCTGAATGCGCTGCTGCTCGGTGGCGCCATCATGGCGTTCGAGATGGTCAGCTCGCGGTTTATCAGCCCATACTTTGGAAGCGGCATCTTCGCGTGGGGCGCCATCATCGCGACGGTGCTGACCGGCATGTCGGCGGGTTACATCGTTGGTGGCCTGCTGGCTGACCGACTGAAAAATGTTGGATGGTTCGGCGTCGCCGTGATCGCTGCAGGTGCGCTGGTCGCGGCGACACCCGGGCTCGTCAACCTCAGTTTCCCGTACTTAATGGATAACGTGAGTGACGTGCGGGCTGCGTCGCTGTACTCCGCTTTGTTGATCCTGCTGTTGCCGACATTTGTACTGGCGATGCACAGCCCGTTTGAGATCCGCGTGTTGCTCCGTTCTACCGCGACGGCTGGCCGGACGGTCGGCATCATGAACGGCATCGCGACTTTTGGTGCCATTCTGGGCACGCTCGGCACGTCGTTCTTCCTGATCCCCAGTTTCGGTTCGAGGGCACTGGCGCTCGGGATCGGTGCCGTGGTGGCTTTGGCGGGTCTTATCTACGTTGCGGTTGGAATGACCCGCCGCACTGCTGACCACGGCACCGAGGTCAGCTGAGCACGCGCAGCCGCATCGGGGTTGGCACGATCTCATGTCGTTCGATGTCGAAGTTCTTGATTCGGTAGGTCAGCGTAGACGGTTTCAGACCGAGCAGCTGCGCAGCGCCGTCGGGCCCTGAGACCCGGCCACCGCACTGGCGCAGCGCCGCCACCATGTTCGCACGCTCGAGTTCCCTGAATTCTTCCTCAGTGCGAATACCGTCAGCACCAGCGGGCTCAGGCCGTGCGGCATCGTGCCGTTGGCGCGCCAGACCGGGCAACGCAAGTTCAAGCTTGAGCTCGCCAACTTTGCTCAGGATCGCCGCGTGTTCGATAACGTTGTGCAATTCCCGCATGTTGCCGGTCCAGTGCTGTGTCTGAAGTTGGCGCGCCTGCTGCTGATTGAGGGAAATCGGTTCGCGGCCGAGTTCCCGGCAAACCCTGGCAAGAAATGCATTGGCCAGGGGTTCGATATCCTCAGCACGTTCGCGTAGAGGGGCGATTGTGACGGGGAAGACAGCGAGCCGGTCGTACAAAGCGTCCAGGAACATGCCGTTGGCAGCGTCGCGCTCGAGCGTACGACTGGTTGTGGCGAGTACACGCAAACTCCGTTGCGAGGGATCCGCCGGAAGCCGGCCCGTATGCGCGCCGGGCGCTTCGAGCAACGGGTCCAGATCTTCCAGCAGGCGAAGCAGCCGGTGCTGAGCGGACAGCGATAATTCGCCTACCTCATCGAGCAGCAAGGTACCTCCGCGTGCGAGTTCGACTCTGCCGATCAGACGTTCCGCCTGTGGTGCGCCCGCATCGCGTATCTGACCGAACAGCTCTGCTTCTACTTCGTCCTCCGACGCGCAAGCGCAGGCTACCTTTACGAGCGGCCGATCGGCGAGGGCGCTGGCTTCGTGCACGAAGGCTGCCAAAGTCTCTTTACCCGTACCGGTTTCGCCTACCAGCAGGACGTTGGCAGTCGTACGGGCAACGGCGCGAAGCTGGTCCAGAGTGCGCCGCGACCGCCGGCTGGTCGCGACGATGCGATCGCGAATCGAAGTGTGGCTGTCTCGCTGCGAGCGTAGAAATTCACGTTCGAGCTCAAGCTGCGAACGCAGCTCCGCAACTTCTGCCTCGGCGTTCAGGCGTGCTGTCTCGCGCGCCTGCTCCTCCGAACAATCCGCGAATACCAGCGTAGCGCCGGTCAGGCGTTCTTTGTTCCGGATCGGCGCGGCGCTGTAGCGCACCGCCACGGTCGTACCGTCCGTGCGATGAAAGTGCTGGTTGTCACCGGTGGTGCTGAGGCCTTCCTTGCAAGCCCGGCGCACCGGGTCCGCATCCCGGGAGTATGCTTCGCCGCTGGCATCGACCGGATGCAGCACATCGTGTAGCGGGTGACCGACGATATCTTCTATCTGAGCGCCCAGCAGGGTGACAGCGGCCGGGTTGGCATACGTCGCCCGACCGAGTTCGTCGACTGCAATGACCCCCTCCGCTGCCGCTTCGAGAACCTGTTTGTGCAAGCTGTGGACCCGCGTTGAATCGCCGACGAACTGGCCGGTGCGCACCGCGTCGTATGCCGCGACGATCGTGCGTACCTCGTTGCTGTCTGGATCCCGGGCTTGCCAGCACCAGAGTCTTGCCGGCATTGGCCGGGCGGCGGTAGTGAGTGTGGCCGCCAGTCCCCGTACGGCGCGACCATCCATCGCGCAGGCACGCAGGCGGGCAACTACCCGGCCCTGATCGACGGCGTCGAACAGGTTGCCAACCGGGATATTAACGGCCGCGTCCCGACCCAGGCCCAACAGGTCCCGCCAGCCGGCACTCAGCTCACAACACGCGAGTTCGGCGTCGACCACGGCGAGGTAAGTCGGCGCATCGCGCAGTGCAATTTGTAGCAGATTATTCATTTTAGCTTCCTCCGCGCGCGAAGAAGTGTAGTCACAGAAAACTGATATTGCAA
>JBCCEJ010000080.1:0-27268 GCA_039030335.1 Pseudomonadota bacterium
CAGCACCGCCAGCAGCGCTGGCAGGAATGTCACCGCGAGCACAAACGACGCCAGCACGCCCATCGCTACCAGGTTCCCGAGATGCTGGAATGGCGGCACTTCGGAGAAATTCATACTGAGGAAGCCAACTGCCGTGGTGGCACTGGCAAGAAACACCGGCTGCAGATTGATGCGAAGCGATTCCGTGATCGCGTCGTCTCGCTCCACGCCCTGGCGCAGCTGATTCAGGAATGTGACCAGCACATGAACGGAGTTCGCTACCGCAACCGTGAGAATGATGGTCGGCGAAGATGCTGTTGGCGGACTGATCGGGACGCCCGCGTAGCCGCCCAAACCCATCGCAACCAGGATCGAACCGAAGATGACAACAAGCGTCGCAAAGGTGGCCGTGAACGCCTTCAACAACAGACCTACCGTTACCAGCATGACGGCAAAGCTGAGCGGTACGAGCGATGACAGGTCCCCTTGCGAAGCCTCCGAGAAAGCGTTGTTCATCATGACCATGCCGGCCAGACGGACGTCGACGTTCGGGAACCGTGCCTCGGCACGCTCAGCCAGGTCGCGGGCGAACCCCACCACCAGCGGCCCTTCGGCTATCGGATCCTTGCCCGGCAGCTGCACGGTCACATTGACAGCCGTGACGTGCCCTTTGTTAGAGATAAGGCGTTGAAACAGCATCGGCTCTGCCATCGCCACTTCGCGTACGCCGCGGATCTGCTCGTCCGAGAGCGCGAGCGCATCGCTGTAGAGATCCTGGACGAGCATGTCGTCTTCTTCCGCGCGGGTATGCTGGAAGTTGCTGATCGAATCGACGCGGTTCGAAAATGGCGTCTGCCAGGCCTCCTCGGTAAGCCACTCGACAGCTGCCAGCGTATTCTTTGAGAACACCTTGCCATCGTCTGGCGTAACGACCAGCATGACGTTGTCGTTCTTGGTGTAGGTGTTCTCGAGTGCCTCAAAGGCCAGCATCTGCGGGTTGTCATCACTGAAGAACACCCGGTAATCGTTAGTGAAACGGAGCAGGCGTCCGCCGCTACCGGCTGTCAGAATCAGGACTACGGTCAACAGCAGCACGACCCACCGATAACGGATGATCCACCGCCCGTAGTTGGCTTCGAACTCACGCATGATTCAGGTCACCTCCATTGCGGGGCCGTTGTTCGTCTCCCCTCGCGTACCAGCGCGCATGGCCGTACCACGCCAAAACTGCTGCCTCGAATGGCGGGTGCCGAATAATGAACCCTGAATTTTTCATAAAATATTCACAAATCGAAGTAAAAATGCACGTGTTACTCCCGTCTGGCACTCATCGAGCCTGCAATCCGCGACACAGGAGTTCCGCCAGCGCGCGCGCGCGACGCTCGAGTTCGTCACGATCGTAGAGCCCCATGAAGACCGGCAGCTGGAACATCGTGAGTGCTGAGTGAATGCTCTGCGCCGCTTCTATGACATTGTCGACGTCGAACTCGCGCGCATCGTTGCCGCGTGACAGGATCTCAGCGATGAGCCCGGTAACGCGGGATTCGCGCCAGAACACGATGTCCTGTCGCTCGCTGAGAATCATTTCCACCAGTTCATTGATCCGCGGCTCTTCGCCACACTGGTCGTGCGTCCACAGCGCAATTTCACCGGCAAAATCCTCCAGGCATGCGCGCGCAGAGCCGCACGGCCCACGCACCACCTGACGAAGGACGGCAAACAACTCTTCCATGCACCGCTTTGCGCAGGCCACGCCGAGTTCCTGCTTGCTCTCAAAGTACCGGTAGAGATTGGCCGCCGACATGCTCGCGTCGCGGGCAATTTCAGCCATGGTGGTCTTTCCATAGCCATACATCCGGAAGCGCGACTCCGCACAGTCGAGGATCTGCGTTCGGGTATCGACCGGCGTGAGTTCGGACAAGACACTGCTCATATCACCATTCTAGGCTCGCAGCGAGTGAATTATCAACGAAATGTTCACTAGTTACGCCTCGAAGTTTTTCCGGGCGAACAGTTGACTACTTGATGAGCGTTAACGGAACGGATGTACCTGCCAGAACCTGACTAGCGACCGAACCCATCAGCAGGCCTGCGACTCCGCCGTGCCCACGTGTGCCCATGACGATACCGTCTACAGCTTCACTGTCAGCAACGGCGCAGATTGTTTCTGCGTGGTGACCAGTCTTCAGCAGAGGCTCGAAGTCAACGCCCGCGTCACGCAACAGCTCCAGGCTGCCAGCAAGCGCCTCAC
This sequence comes from Pseudomonadota bacterium, assembly GCA_039030335.1. GTDB lineage: Bacteria > Pseudomonadota > Gammaproteobacteria > HK1 > HK1 > JBCCEJ01. The sequence continues at coordinate 2,231 of JBCCEJ010000080.1, forward strand.
CGCCCTGCTCTGCGTGATACTCGCTGATGACGTCGCGGCTGATAAACCCCGCGACGTGCGATGAGAGCGGCGTTTGAACATTCAGCAGTAAGACCTGGACTCGCACATCGCACCTGGCGGCGAGCTCCAACACGTATTGAAGTGCCCGGGTAGCGGGCCGGGAACCATCGGTTGGCACCAGAAAACGCATCAGGAGACGGCCTCCGAGCGGCTGAGCATGCGGCGTTTCAGGAAACCACCGAGCACCATGACAAACGCGGCGCCGGCAATCGGTACGACCCACGTCAGCCACGGCATCGACCCGCCATCACCGAGCAGCGGTTCGACATACGGCACCAGAGCCGGGTCGGTCAGCACGATGTCACCCGCGATGTAGCCGAGGAGTGCGCCGCCGATGTACGCGATCTGGGGATATCGATCGAGGAGCCGCAACAGCAATGCCGAGCCGAAAATAATGAGCGGTATGCTGATCAAGAGGCCGAGGATGATAAGCACGTGATCGCCCTTGGCGGCCGCGGCTATGCCGATCACGTTGTCGAGGCTCATGACGGCGTCGGCGATCACGATGGTTCTGACCGCCGCCCAGAGGTTGTTCGCCTCCTCGATGTTCTCATGATCGTCGTCCGCCTCCGGCAGTACCAGCTTGACGGCGATCCAGAGCAACAGTAAGGCACCGACCAGCTTCAGGTAGGGCACCGCCAACAGAAAGATGATGAAGGCGGCGAACAGGAAGCGAAGCCCGATCGCGGCCCCGGAACCGAGGATGATGCCCCAACGACGCTGATGCGGCGGCAGGCGCCGGCAGGCGAGAGCGATCACGACCGCGTTATCACCGCTCAGCAGCAGATCGATCCAGATGATCTGGACCAGTCCGATCCAGAACTGGCTATCTAAGTCCAAGCGTTCGAACTCCGTTGGTCAACGCCGCATTTTATCGGGAGTTGCCTCGGTGTGACCAGCGCATCAGACCGCCGCGGAGCGGCACTGCGATTCGCGGCGCGTCCGTCAGTCTGCCCTGCCGGTCAGCGTCGCCAACAGTTCGCCGATGCGCTCAAGGCTCCGGGGCTCGCTAAGACGGTGGTCAGCATCCTTGACGATCACCAGTTCAGCATCCTCTGCCGTCATATGAGACAGCAGAAGCGCTGACCGGTGCCAGGCGACGTCCGCGTCGGCACTGCCGTGGACAAGTCGCACCGGACACTTGAGCGGGAGAGGACGGTCGAGAACGCGCTGCGTGGCTCCGTCTTCCAACAGAGCGCGCGTGATCGGATAGGGGCCGTCGCCGTAACGAGATGGTCGCAGCGCCATGCCTGTGGTCTCCAACGCCAGGCGCTGCTCGTCGTCCAGATTGTCCGCAAGTGTGTCCGTGAAATCGGGCGCCGACGCGATGCCCAACAGCCCGACCAACGTGGTCCGGCCGGCGAAGCTTGCAAACTCGCGCGCCAGAGCGCAAGCGATCCAGCCGCCCATGCTCGAACCGACCAGCACTACCTCCTCCGGAGCAACGGCCATCAACACCCGACGGGCGTCGTCGATCCAATCGCTCAATGCCAGGGCCTCGAACCGCCCTGCGGATTGTCCGTGCCCGCGGTAGTCCATACAGATACTGCGCAGCCCACGGGCACGACACCACTGCTCGATGAATGTCGCCTTCGTGCCTGACATATCGGAACGAAAGCCGCCTAGAAACATGACGGCCGGTGATCGACCGGCCTGAACCCGGTAGACCACCTTTGTACCGTCGGACTGAAACAGGTGTCGGTATTGCGGTTCATCCATCTGGCTCACCTTTCCGTACCCCCAGCCATGCGTCCCCGCACGAGAGACTTAGACAGTCAGAAAACCGGCTCGGTACAATAGCGCAATCCCTTCTCGCGTTTTGGCCTTTCGCGACGCGGCGCCGGCACCTTGGTTGGCGGCCGCCGCGGTTTGCCGAACGCACCACGTTCCGGTTTACAACAACTCATGCATGACCGCGAAGCGCGCTACAGCCCGCTGGTGCCGCCTGTTCCCGAAGACACCTCGGCGCGTACGTACTGGACGCATCTCTACGGTTGTGGTCTCGGTCTCGCGATCGCAAACGCCGCGGAGCGCGAAGCAGGTCTGACCATCGTGGTCAGCCCCGATACGGCCAGCGCCGACCAGCTCGACCGTGAGCTCGCTTTCTTCGCCCCCGCGTTGACGCGCATCCGCCTCGCCGACTGGGAGACATTGCCCTACGACCAGTTCTCGCCGCATCAGGACATAATCTCAGACCGGCTGACGGCCCTGCGCGCGTTGCAGCGAGGCGAGCGTGCGGTGTTGATCGTGCCGGTGGGCACGGCGATGGGCAGGCTGTGTCCAGAGAGCTTCCTCGCGCGCTACAGCTTCTCGCTCCGGGTTGGAGAACGCCTCGATCTGGACGCCATGCGAGCGCAGCTGGCCCGCGCCGGATATCGTAATGTCAGTCAGGTCGTGGAACACGGCGAATTCGCCGTACGCGGTTCGTTACTGGACCTGTTTCCGATGGGTCTCGACACGCCGCTACGCGTTGATCTGTTCGATGACGAAGTCGAAGCCATCCGCTGCTTCGACCCGGAGACGCAGCGCTCGACGGATGTGATCGAAGCAGTCGACCTCCTCCCGGCGCGAGAGTTCGCGCTCGACGACGACACGGTCAAGCATTTCCGGCGCGCGTGGCGCGCCAGGTTCGACGGCGACCCAACCAACTGCCCGATCTACCAGGATGTCTCGCAGGGTAACGCGCCGCCGGGTATCGAATACTATCTCCCGCTGTTCTTCGAGACCCCCGCGTCGCTGTTCGACTACCTGAGCGAGGATCCTCTGCTGATCCTGACGCATGGCGTCACGGACGCGGCGGAAGCCTTGTGGTCCGAAATCGCCGAACGCCACGAGGCACGGCGCCACGACGTCGAACGCCCAATCCTGTCACCGAAGGAAATCTATCTCGAAGTTGGCGAGTTGCACGGAGCGTTCAACACCCTTCGTCGCATTCAGGTGAGCGACCCGGATACCGACAACGCGTGTCACTTCGCCGCTCAGATCGCCGACAGCGTGCCCATAGACGCGCGGGCACCAGAACCGCTAGCCCGCGTCGAAGCGTTGTTGAGCGGGCACGACGGTCGGGTTTTGTTCATGGCCGACAGCCCGGGGCGCCAGGAAACGCTGACCGAGAGCTTCGCGCGCCACGGCATCCAGCTCGCGCGTGTCGCATCTTGGAGAGACTTCGTCGACGGGCACGCAGAGGCGGCCATCACGATCGCGCCGGTCGAGCATGGCGTGCGCCTGCTCAGCCCCTCCATGAGCCTCATCGCAGAGTCGCAGCTCTTCGGGGAGCGTGCGGTGCAGCGTCGGCGGCGCAAGCGCAGCACGCGGGACGCAGAAGCCGTCGTCCGGGACCTCACCGAGCTGAATCCCGGCGCACCGGTCGTGCATGAAGACTATGGCGTCGGTCGCTACCTCGGCCTTCAATCGCTCGCGTCAGGTGGAGGCACCGCGGAGTTCCTCACCATCGAGTACGACGGCGGTGACAAGCTCTACGTTCCAGTTCTGTCGCTCCATCTCATTTCGCGTTACACCGGGGCCGACCCGGACCATGCGCCGCTGCACCGCCTCGGATCCAACCAGTGGGCACGCGCGAAGCGCAAGGCCGCCGAGAAGGTCAGGGACGTCGCGGCTGAACTGCTCGAAATCCATGCACGGCGCGCCGCGCGGCCAGGGCACGCCTTCCAATTCGATCGCGACGCCTACGAAGCATTCCGGCAGGGTTTTCCATTCGAGGAAACGCTCGACCAGGAAGCCGCCATCACCGCGGTTCTGCACGACATGTGCAGCCCGTCGACAATGGACCGGCTGACGTGCGGAGACGTCGGCTTCGGGAAGACCGAAGTGGCGCTGAGGGCAGCGCATGTTGCGGTCTATGGCGGGCGCCAGGTCGCAGTGCTGGTGCCGACAACGCTACTCGCCCAACAACACCACCAGACCTTCACGGATCGCTTTGCGGACTGGCCCGTGCGGGTGGAGTTGCTGTCCCGCTTCCGTTCCAAAGCCGAGCAGGCAGCGGCGGTCAAGGCGATGGCGGAAGGTACCGTGGACATCGTCATCGGCACACACAAGCTGCTCCAGTCGGATATCAAGTTCAAACAGCTCGGCCTCGTCATCGTTGATGAAGAACATCGCTTCGGCGTGCGGCACAAGGAGAACCTGAAGGCCCTGCGCGCGAACGTCGATATGCTGACCCTGACCGCAACCCCGATCCCGCGAACGCTCAATATGGCATTTTCAGGCCTGCGCGATCTGTCACTGATCGCCACTCCGCCGGAGCGGCGGCTAGCCGTAAAGACGTTCGTGCGGGAGTGGGACAACGCGACGCTGCGCGAAGCTTTCCTGCGCGAAATCCGGCGGGGCGGTCAAATCTACTTCGTCCACAACCGAGTCGAAGACATCGAGAAAGTCGGGCGGGAGATCGAGGCACTGGTGCCGGAAGCAAATGTCCGGATTGCGCACGGGCAGATGCGTGAGCGCGAACTCGAAGCGGTCATGCTGGATTTCTATCACCGCCGCTTCAACGTGCTGCTCTGCACGACGATCATCGAAACCGGCATAGACGTGCCAACCGCCAATACGATCGTCATCAACCGCGCCGACCGCTTCGGACTTGCGCAGTTGCACCAGCTGCGCGGCCGCGTCGGCCGTTCTCATCACCGCGCTTACGCCTATCTCGTCGTTCCGCCACGACGAGCGCTGACGGCGGATGCGGTCAAACGGCTCGAAGCCATCGAGTCACTGGAAGAACTTGGCATCGGCTTCACGCTCGCGACCCACGATCTGGAGATTCGCGGCGCTGGAGAGATTCTCGGGGACGAGCAGAGCGGCCAGATCAGCGAAGTCGGATACACGATGTACACGCAGCTGCTGGAGCGCGCCGTAAGCGCCCTAAAGGCTGGGCGCACGCCCGAGTTGGACCGTCCCCTGGACCACGGCGCCGAAATCGATCTGCACGTCCCAGCCCTGATCCCGGCAGACTATCTGCCTGACGTCCATGCCCGACTGATCATGTACAAGCGCATCGCCAGCGCCGATTCGCCGGACGCGCTGGATGATCTGCAAGTGGAAATGATCGACCGATTCGGTCTCCTGCCCGATGCCACCAAACGCCTGTTTTCCATCTCCGTTGCCAAACTGCAAGCCAACGCGCTCGGGATCCGTAAGGTCGACTTCGGCGCGGCCAGTGGGCGACTCGTCTTTCAGGAGCAACCGAACGTAGATCCCGTCCAACTGGTCCAGCTGGTACAGTCGCAACCCAAGAAGTTCCGGCTCGATGGCGCCGACACATTGAAGGTCCACGCCGATATGGACGATCCGACTACGCGGCTCGAGACGTTGACGGGACTCCTGGAGCAGTTGGGTGCACGCGCTGCCGCCTGATATGAAAGACACGACGACAGACGGGCTCGCAGCCCGCGACCGCAGGCCCTGCCGGAGAAGCCCACGATGATGCTTGGACATAGATCGCAATGGCTTTGCATCGCACTGGCGTGTCTCGCCGGGTTGCTGCCTGCGCAATCCCACGCCCGTTGGTATACGGTCGAAGTGGCCGTATTCGAGCGAGTGTCGACGGCCGGTCTCTCGGAGGAACACTGGCCGGAAGAGCTGGCCGCCGCGCGCGGCGGCTTTTCGGTTTCGGCGCAACAGGATTCGGGCGTACGTGTGTTAACCGCCGGCTCGTCGGAGGCGTCGGCCATCGCACGGGTCGGCAGAGGCCAGCTGGCTTATGGCCGGCTCGTCAATCGACTGGCAGCCTCAGGCGAGGTACGACCGCTGCTCCACACCGGCTGGCGCCAGCCCGGTCTGCGCAAATCCGAGGCGCTGCCCGTGCGCGTCAACGGCGCGGCCCAGGGGGTGAACGGCAGCAGCGTCAAGGGCACGATCAGGCTCTACCGATCGCGCTACCTGCATCTTGAGGCCGATCTGACCTACACGCGGCCGGACGCGGGCGCGACCTCCGGTCTGAGTGGAGGCACGAATCCGATCCGCTTTGTCCTGCGTGAGAGCCGACGCATGCGCTCAGGCGAATTGCACTACCTGGACCATCCACTATTTGGCATGTTGGTGAGGGCGACACCCTACGAAGCGCCCGGTGGTGCTTATGTCAAGCCGCGCACCAAGACAGACGGTACGACGACTGACGGCGAGCCGCCGAGTGCGACGACGCCAGGTTCCAACACCGCTACGCAGTAGCCGTGGCGGGCGTCGGCAAAATCGTGTCCAACAGGTCCCGATAGCCGGCGTTCGTTAGCGCAGCGCTGCCAATATCGCCCGCACCCGCGCCATGCCGGTAACGAGATTGCGGCCGATCTCCTCCATCGTGATCGTCTCGGGTCCCCGACCCGCCGCCTCATTTACGATTACGGCGCAGCAGGCGTAGGCGAGTCCCAGTTCTTTCGCGAGCGCCGCCTCGGGCATTCCAGTCATACCAACCAGGTCGCAGCCGTCCCGCTCCATGCGATCGATCTCGGCAGCCGACTCGAGCCGGGGGCCCTGGGTCGCGCCGTACACACCGTCCGTATGAACTTCTACAGCCGCGTCGGCCGCCGCTTTGAGCAGCGCCTCGCGCACGGAAGATGCGTAGGGGCGTGTAAAGTCGATGTGCTGGACGTCTTCCCCGTCAAAAAACGTGTGCTCCCGCCCCCAGGTGTAGTCGATGAGATTGTCGGCGATCGCGATGCTGCCTGGCCGGAACGCCGATCGAATTCCGCCGACGGCCGCGACTGCCACGACACGGCTCACATGCTGTGCCAGGGCCCAGATGTTCGCCCGGTAGTTGATGCGGTGAGGCGCGATGCTGTGATCACCGCCGTGACGCGCGAGAAAGACCACCTCCGCCGCTCCGAACGTCCCGAACAGTAGCGGTGCCGAGGTAGGACCGTACGGCGTGTCGACCGTCCGGCGCGCGTCGACATGCAATCCTTCGAGCTGGTCCAGGCCTGTCCCGCCGATTACACCCCAGCGTTCGGTGTCCGGCTTGCTCATCAGGCACTCAGCGACTTGTAGCGGATACGGGTCGGCTGCTCGACGTCTCCGCCAACCCGCCGCTTGCGGTCGGCCTCGTAATCTTCGAAGTTGCCCTCGAACCACTCACAGTGGCTCTCGCCTTCAAACGCCAGGATGTGGGTAGCGATGCGATCGAGAAACCACCGATCGTGCGAGATGACCACGACACAGCCGGGGAAGTTGAGAATGGCCTGTTCGAGCGCCTGCAAGGTCTCGACGTCCAGATCGTTCGTCGGCTCATCGAGCATCAGCAGATTGCCGCCGCTTACGAGCAGCTTCGCAAGGTGGACGCGGTTGCGCTCCCCGCCCGACAGATCGGCTACACGCTTCTCCTGATCGGTACCTTTGAAGTTGAATCGACCCGCGTATGCGCGCGAATGAATCTCGACGCCTTCGATATTCAGGATGTCGACGCCGCCGGAAATCTCCTGCCAAACCGTGTTGGCGTCTTCCAGCGAGTCACGCGACTGATCGACGTATGAGACCTGCACGGTATCTCCGACCCGAAGCTCACCTTGATCTGGCTGCTCGGTGCCGGCCAGCATGCGTAGCAAAGTGGTCTTGCCGGCGCCGTTGGGCCCGATCACGCCGACAATTCCCCCACGCGGCAACGAAAAGCTCAAATTCTCGATAAGCATCCGACCGTCGAATGATTTGGTGACGCCGTTCGCATCGACGACCAGTTCTCCCAAACGGGGGCCGGGCGGAATATAGATCTCGTTGGTCTCGTTGCGTTTTTGAAAATCTCGTGACGCCATTTCGTCATAACGAGCCAGACGAGCCTTGCTCTTGGTCCGGCGCGCCTGAGCGTTGCTTCGCACCCATTCGAGTTCAGCTTTGAGGCGCCGCTGGTATGCAGCCTGCTGGCGACCTTCCTGCTGGAGCCTGGCATCTTTCTGCTCGAGCCACGATGAGTAGTTGCCTTCCCACGGGATACCATGGCCGCGGTCGAGTTCAAGGATCCATCCCGCGACGTTGTCGAGAAAGTAACGGTCATGGGTCACCGCGATGACCGTTCCCGGAAAATCGTGGAGAAAGCGCTCCAGCCATGCCACCGATTCTGCGTCCAGATGGTTCGTCGGTTCGTCGAGCAGCAACATCTCAGGCGCAGACAGCAGCAGTTTGCATAGCGCCACGCGTCGGCGCTCACCACCCGACAGGTGAGTGACATCGGCTTCCCAAGCCGGCAGACGCAGCGCATCCGCGGCAACCTCGAGCTTACGGTCCAGTTCCCAGCCGCCAGCGACCTCGATCTGGTCTTGCAGTTTGCCCTGCTCCTCGAGCAGCGCATTCATCTCCTCATCATCCATCGGCTCGGCGAAGCGCGCGCTGACTTCGTCGAATCGGGTGAGCAGCGCCTGGATCTCGGCGACACCCTCTTCGACGTTGCCGCGGACATCTTTATCCGCGTCGAGCTGTGGCTCCTGCGGCAGATAGCCAACCCGGATGCCCGCCTGCGGCCGCGCTTCGCCGTTAAAGTCACTGTCCACCCCGGCCATGATGCGAAGCAGACTCGACTTCCCCGCTCCGTTCAGGCCCAGCACCCCGATCTTGGCGCCGGGAAAGAACGACAACGAGATGTCGCGCAGGATTTCGCGTTTTGGCGGGACAACCTTCCCGACGCGGTTCATGGTGTAGACGTATTGAGCCATATCTTTCGGTCGTGTCCTCGCCCGGGTCGGCCACCGGGCCGTCGTAACTGAGCGGCGCTAGCTGGATATCACGCTACGTGGCAGGCCGCCGCGGTGGAGCAGAAGTAGAGTCGTCCAAAACGACAAACGCCCCGCTCACGGGGCATTTGGACGGATACGGGACAACGTAGACGAGTGTTCAAGGCCCCGGCGAGGCCCATTAAGACTGCGGCAGCGGCTCCTCGAACGCGTCAGCTTCGGCCTGCTCCAGGCTGTCGAGTTCCTCGTCCGGCGGATTGCCGTCGTAGATCAGATCGATTCGGCGCTGACGGTATCCCTCGCGCCTGAAGACGTAGGGGTCGAGCGCCTCATTGCTGATCTTGATGGCCGTCGCCAGACGGGCGCGCGTATCGATCGCGTCGATAACGACCAGCGGGATCGTGTACAGGCCCAGGTCAAAATAGGTCAGCGGATTGGTGAAATAGCTGACCGGGAAATCCCATACATCACGGGTGGAGTTCGGTCCGTACAGTGGTAAGACCAGGTAGGCCCCTTCGTCGACACCGTAGACACCCAGGGTTTGACCGAAATCTTCGTTCAGCGCCTCCATGCCCATCATCGTCGCAGGATCGAAGAATCCACCGAGCCCGATCGTCGTGTTGATGACGAAACGCCCGGTGCCCGAGATGACGTCTCCGAGCTTGCCCTGAAGGAAGCTGTTCAGTACGTCGTTTGGCGTGCCGAGGTTATCGAAGAAATTGGTGACGCCCTGGCGGAGTTGTCCTGGTAGGTACTCGACGTAGGCGTCGGATACCGGCTCGATAATCTCCGCATCGAGGTGGCTGTTAACTGCGTCCAGCTCGCGGTTCAAGCCCTCGAGCGGGTCGGTCGGCTCGGACTGTGTGGTGGCGCAGCCGGACAGCGCGATCAGCAGACCGATCGCGACAAACAGATGCGCCAAACGCCCCTGGCAGTCTCTCATCCAATACTCCGCATGAATGCAGATATGTGTCTCTCTTTACCAGGCCCCGCCAGAACGATGTCTTGCGGTTCGTTCACAGCCTCCCCGGGGCCTTCGCGGAGACGAATTTATGGCCTGCAATGGTACGCGCCGGGGTACCTGTCAATCAAGCAGCGCGCCGCCCGGATGCGACATCTGCCGCAGCTTCGGTCTGGTTACCCGATGCTCTGCGCGCCGCGGCCCGACCGAAAGCCGCGATGGCCTGACGGTGGATGCCTCGCCGCACTGATCCACATCGGCCAACACCGCGACCTCCTTGAGAGTTGCGCAAACCGGAGACATCTGTGCCCACACGACATCCGGCAACCGGACCGCAATGCCAGAAAAGTCTTTCATATCACCAGATTGCGCCCAGATTTGGTGAGTAGCTTCGATCCAACCCAATCTTCATAATGAAGGCTTCCTGCATACCCGCCCCCACGGCGTATTGTCGGGCCCCCAGATAATGACCGAGACGCTTCACCTCCCGCTGCTGGAGCGAATCCAGTTCCCGTCCGACCTGAGGACGTTGCCCGAAGGTGACCTGCCGCAACTGTGCCGGGAGTTGCGCGAGTTTCTGATCCGCTCCGTGTCGAAGTCGACCGGGCATTTTGCAGCCGGCTTGGGCGCTGTCGAAGTGACGGTCGCGCTGCACTACGTCTACAACACACCAGAGGACCGCCTGGTCTGGGACGTAGGCCATCAGAGCTACCCACACAAGATTCTGACCGGCCGGCGCGACGACATGCACTCCGTTCGCCAATGGCGAGGCCTGTCGCCGTTTCCGAAGCGCTCGGAAAGTGACTACGACACGTCTGGCGTCGGTCATGCGGGCACCTCGATCGGCGCCGCGCAGGGCATGGCCGAAGGTATCAAACGCACCGGCAGTAACCGCCGCGCCGTTGCGATCATCGGTGACGGTGCGATGACTTCCGGCATGGCATTCGAGGCGCTGAACCACGCGGGCGCCTGTAAGTCCGACCTGCTCGTCATCCTGAACGACAACGAAATGTCGATTTCGCCGAATGTGGGCGCACTATCCGGCTATCTGACCCGGGTGCTGTCCGGACGGGTCTACTCCTCGATGCGCGAAAGCGGTAAGCGCGTGCTCGGCCACGTGCCGCCGATGAAAAAAATGGCCCGGCGCGCGGAGGAGCGGGTCAAGGGGCTCCTCGTCCCTGGCACGCTCTTCGAGGAACTCGGCTTTCATTACTACGGGCCGGTGGACGGGCATGGCATCCATGCGCTGGTCGCAACGCTGCGCAACCTCCGCGACCTGAAGGGACCGCGATTGCTCCACATCGCGACGCGCAAGGGCAAGGGCTATGCGCCAGCGGAAGCCGATCCGGTCAAATACCACGGCATCAGCGCGCCATTCGACCCGGCCAAAGGCATCGCACCTACCCCGTCCAACGCCGGTGACGCCAGCCCGACCTACTCGCAGGTATTCGGCGACTGGCTCTGCGATGCGGCCGCGCAGGACGCGCGCGTCGTCGGCATCACCCCGGCGATGCGCGAAGGCTCCGGGATGGTCCGGTTCCAGAAGGAATACCCCGACCGGTACTTCGATGTAGCGATCGCTGAGCAGCACAGTGTGACGCTGGCGGCAGGGCTCGCGTGCGAGGGTATGAAGCCGGTCGTTGCGATCTATTCCACGTTTCTCCAGCGTGCTTACGACCAGGCAGTCCACGATGTCGCCATACAGAACCTGCCGGTAGTGTTCGCAATCGATCGCGCAGGCGTAGTCGGCGGCGACGGCCCGACCCATGCCGGCAGCTTCGACATCGGCTTCCTGCGGTGCCTGCCCAACATGGTGGTCATGACCCCAGCTGACGAGAATGAAACCCGCCAAATGCTCTATACCGCCCTGCAGCTGGAACAGCCGAGCGCGGTGCGATATCCGCGGGGTAAAGGCCCAGGGGTGGCCATCGAAGCGCACATGCAGGCCATCCCGGTAGGTACGGCCGAGCGCCGCCGTGTCGGCCGCAGCGGAATCGCAATTCTCGCCTTCGGCCCGATGCTGGAGCCCGCCCTTGAAGCCGCCGACGAGCTCGATGCGACGGTGGTCAACATGCGGTTCGTCAAGCCGATGGATGAAGCTGTGGTGCTGGACATCTGCCGGACTCACGAGCTGGTGGTTACCGTCGACGAAAACGCCGTGGCCGGCGGTGCGGGTAGCGCGGTGAACGAAATCGTCTCAGCCAATGGACTGGCGGCTAACCTGTTGAACCACGGTCTGCCCGATCGGTACATTCAGCACGGCTCCAGAGGTGAGATGCTGCGCGACGCGGGACTCACCACCGAAGGTCTTCTGGACGTGATTCGTGAGCGTCTCCGACAGCACAATCAGCAATCCCGGGCCGCCGACGGCGCCTGAACCATCCGGCCTTGGCCCGGGACGGGAAGCTGCTTCAGGGCATCAACAACGTCGAACCGGTCGTCTGACGGCCCTCCAGTGCGCGATGTGCTTCGGCCGCATCCGCCAGCGCGAACCGCTGATTGACCTCGATGTTTACCGCGCCCTGGGCAACGACGTCGAACAGCGCTGCGGCACTGGCGACGAGGTCGGCGCGCTTCGCTGTGTAGGTCATCAGCGTAGGACGCGTGAAGAAGAGGGACCCGCGCCCGGCGAGGTCACCTGGATTGACCGCTGGCGCCGGCCCTGAAGCGTTGCCAAAACTGACCATCATGCCGAGCGGCGCAAGACAATCCAGCGATGCGCTGTAGGTGTCGGCGCCGACCGAGTCGTACACCACCGGTACACCCGCGCCATCGGTGAGCTCGCGAACGCGCTCGACGAGGTTTTCACGCGTGTAGACGATCGGATGGTCACAACCGTGCGCTCTCGCGAGTTCCGCTTTCTCGTCACTGCCGACGGTGCCGATAACGGTGGCCCCGAGGTGTTTGGCCCACTGACACGCGATCAGGCCAACGCCTCCTGCCGCTGCGTGGAAGACGATGGTATCGCCCGATTTCACCGGGTAGGTGCGCCGCAACAGGTATTCAGTCGTCATACCTTTCAACATCATCGCGGCCGCGGCCTCGTCCGAGACGTCTTCCGGCACCTTCACAACGCGGTCTGCCGGCATGAGCCGTACCTCGGCGTAGGCGCCGACCGGCGGCGCGGCGTACGCGACGCGATCACCGGCGGCCACGTCGGTCACTCCGTCACCAACGGCTTCGACGCGACCGCACGCTTCCATTCCCGGCGTGAACGGCATGCTGGGCGCGGGGTACAGACCGGTGCGGAAATATACGTCGATATAGTTGAGGCCCACCGCGGTGTGGCGAATCCGCACTTCGCCGACGCCCGGATCTCCGACGTCAGCGTCTTTCAACTGCATCACTTCCGGTCCACCGTTAGCTTCGATCAGAATGGCTTTGCTCATGGTCGTTGGTCTCTTCAATGGTTGGTCTGCGACGCACATGCCGCCCCGGATGAGAAGAGGCAGTCATCTACCCCATCCGAATGGGAGCGGACACGGCGAACGGGCAGTGATTCAAGCGCGAAGCGTCGCAGAAAGGGTCCTGACGCCGCAACCGACGACCACGCCGGACCGTCGGCGGCGCGCGAGCCTGCGCAGTCGGGTCAATGCAGAGTATCCTGTGCGGCTTTCTCTACCCACAGCATTGCCCGAGAGGTTGATCGACGGTGAACCAGAATGTCAACGGCCGGGGCCCCGACAGCCAGCCATCTGTGGCGCATCGCGCAGGCTGGCAGTTCTGGATCGATCGGGGCGGTACCTTCACGGACATCGTCGCGCGTGCACCCGACGGGCAAATTCGCACGCACAAACTGCTGTCTGAAAACCCGGAACGCTATCCGGATGCCGCCATTCAGGGTATCCGCGATCTGCTCGGCGTGGATCGGGATACGGCGCTCGCCGGCATCGAAGCCGTGAAGATGGGGACCACCGTCGCCACCAACGCCCTGCTGGAACGCAAGGGCGACCGCACCGCTTTGCTAATCACCAGCGGGTTTGCCGATGCCTTGCGGATCGGCTACCAGAATCGGCCCCACCTGTTCACCCGGCAGATCGTTCTGCCCGAACTGCTATACGAGCGCGTCTACGAGATCGACGAACGGGTCAACGCCGACGGCGATGTCCTGCAGACGTTGTCTGAGAGCCAGGTGGAGCACGCTCTCACGGATGCCTACGAAGCCGGGATCCGCGCGGTTGCCATCGTGTTGATGCACGGCTATCAGCACACCGCGCACGAGCGACGGATCGCGGAGATGGCTCGAGCAGCTGGTTTTACCCAGGTGTCGGTGTCGCACGAGGTCAGCCCGCTGATGAAGATCGTGAGCCGCGGCGACACGACGGTAGTCGATGCTTACCTGTCGCCGATACTGCGGCGATATGTCGAGCAGGTGGCATCGGCTCTCGGTGAAGACACGCGCCTTATGTTCATGCAGTCGACCGGCGGGCTGACCGACGCCCGGCTGTTCCAGGGCAAGGACAGCATCCTCTCGGGCCCGGCTGGCGGCATCGTGGGGGCCGTGCAGACGAGCCGGCAGGCGGGCTTCGACCGGATTATCGGCTTTGACATGGGCGGGACATCCACCGACGTCTCGCACTATGCGGGCGAATACGAACGGGCTTTCAACACCCTGGTCGCCGGCGTTCGTATGCGCGTACCGATCATGCGCATCCACACCGTTGCTGCAGGCGGCGGCTCCATCTTGCACTTTGACGGCGAGCGGTTCCGGGTGGGCCCAGACTCAGCCGGCGCCAATCCCGGCCCCGCTTGCTACCGGCGAGGCGGCCCTCTGACGGTGACCGACTGCAACGTTATGCTCGGCAGACTGCATCCGGAGCATTTTCCGTCGGTATTCGGCCCCGGTGCCGACCAGCCCCTGGACGTCGACGCCGTCACGGGTGCGTTCGCGGGTCTCGCCGACGAGGTACGCGAGCGTAGCCACCGGCAGCTGAGCGCCGAGCAGGTTGCGGAGGGCTTCCTCAACATCGCCGTGCAGAACATGGCCAACGCCATCAAGAAGATCTCGGTAGAGCGCGGCTACGACGTCACGCGCTATACGCTGACGTGCTTCGGCGGCGCTGGCGGCCAACACGCCTGCCTGGTGGCGGACGCGCTCGGGATGGAGCGGATCCTGCTACACCCGTATGCCGGTGTCCTGTCTGCCTATGGCATGGGTCTCGCCGACGTGCGGGCACTTCGCGAGCACGCCCTCGAACAAATCCTGTCCACCGCGGCGCTGGAAAACGCCACGGCACTCGCCGGCAGGCTCGGCGAAGAAGCCCGCCAGGAACTGCTGGCACAGAGCCTGGATGCAGGACAGATCACCGTCGAGACCCGCCTACACGTCAGGTACGTAGGCACCGATTCCGCCCTCGAGGTGCCGCTTGGCAGCCTGGAAGCCATCGAGAGCGCTTTCGCCGAGGCCTACCGCAACCGGTACGGCTTCAACATGGCGGGGCGTGACCTGATGATCGAAGCGATCGCCGTCGAGGGCATCGGCAAGACCGGGACGGCGACCGAAACTTCGCGCCTGACCGGCGCCGGCGGCAGTGCGCCTGTGGCCGTCGACACCGTCCCGATGTACGCCGACGGCGCAACGCACGACGCACCGGTTTACCATCGAGCAAGCCTGCGCCCGTCGCAGAAGGTCGACGGGCCGGCCATCATCACCGAGAGCACCGGCACCAACGTAGTCGAGCCGGGATGGCGCGCGTCGTTGACCGCCACCGGTGACCTGCTGATAACGCGGGTCGTCCCTCGTCCCCGCCCGAACGCGGTCGGCACCACGGCCGATCCCATCATGCTCGAGGTCTTCAATAACCTGTTCATGTCCATCGCAGAGCAGATGGGTGCTGCGCTCGAGAACACCGCGTACTCGGTCAACATCAAGGAGCGGCTCGATTTCTCCTGCGCGCTGTTCGACCCCGACGGCATGCTGATCGCGAACGCGCCGCATATGCCAGTACACCTCGGATCGATGGGAGAGTCGGTGAAGACCCTGATGCGGCGCCGCGCGGGCACGATGCGACGCGGCGAGGTATATGTATTGAACGACCCGTACAACGGCGGTACCCACCTGCCGGACGTCACGGTCGTCTCGCCGGTCTTCGACCAGCATCAAGACAACATCTTGTTCTATGTCGCATCGCGCGGACACCATGCCGACATTGGCGGCACGACGCCCGGCTCCATGCCACCTGACAGCACGCACATCGATCAGGAAGGCGTGTTGATGAACGACGTGTTGCTGGTGCGGGACGGCAAAATGCTCGAGGACGAACTGCGGGATCTGCTGTTAAGCGGCGCTTACCCCGCGCGCAATCCGGACCAGAACATCGCCGATATCCGTGCTCAGGTCGCTGCGAACGAAAAAGGTGTGCAGGAGCTACAGAGGATGGTCGAGCAATTCGGCCTGGATGTCGTGCACGCTTACATGCAGCACGTGCAGGACAATGCGGAAGGTGCGGTCCGTCGCGTGCTGGAGGTCCTTTCGGATGGCGAATTCGCCTATCCAATGGATGATGGCGGAACCATTTGCGTCCGCATCAGTATCGACCGGACGGCGCGCAGCGCCGAGATAGACTTCACTGGCACCTCCTCGCAGCGGCCGTCAAACTTTAATGTGCCGGCCGCAGTCACGCGGGCCGCCGTTCTGTACGTCTTTCGTACGCTGGTCGATGACGAAATCCCGATGAATGACGGTTGCCTCAAACCGCTTACGATAACCGTGCCGCGAGGGTGCATGCTGAATCCGGAGTATCCAGCGGCAGTAGTCGCCGGCAACGTGGAGACCAGTCAGGCCATTACCGACACACTCTATGGCGCGCTCGGCGTCATGGCAGCCGCGCAGGGCACCATGAACAATCTGACGTTCGGCAACGACCAGCATCAGTACTACGAGACCATCTGCGGCGGTTCCGGGGCCGGGCCGGATTTCGACGGCACCGACGCCGTCCATACACATATGACCAACTCACGCCTGACGGATCCGGAAATACTGGAGTGGCGCTTTCCGGTCTTGCTCGAGAGCTTCGCCATCCGCCACGGCAGTGGCGGCAACGGGCAGTACCGCGGCGGCAACGGGGCGGTGCGACGGCTGCGTTTTCTGGAGGAGATGCGCGCGTCGATTCTCTCCGGACATCGTGACGTTGCCCCTTATGGCGTCGGTGGTGGCGAGCCGGGTCAGACGGGACGTAACCGCATCGAGCGCACCGATGGATCGATCGAAGAGCTCAAAGGTGCGGACGGCGCAGACATGCACCCGGGCGATGTCTTCATTATCGAGACACCGGGTGGCGGCGGCTACGGCGCGCCGGGTTGAGTCGCGCAGAACGGGTGCTCGCCGGCGCGCCACCAGCGGCCGGCATCCGCACCGGGCCGGCCGGCCGGCTCGTCATCTGTTGTGCGTTACTGCTCAATGCCTCGCTCGCCTCCGCAGCTGACTCCACCGCTGTCACTACATCGCTGCGCGCGGCCGAAGGCGCGTACGAAAGCGGCCGCTTCGACACCGCGTACCGACTGGCAGGGCCGCTTGCGGATCGGGGCGTCGCGCCAGCCCGATATCTGCTGGCGCGTCTGCACCTGCGTCCCCGGTCAGGCGTTTTCGACCCGCGTGAGGCGGCGCGTCTGATGCTGGCGGCCGCGGAGACCGGCTATGTGCGAGCGCAGCACGGCATCGCCGAGTTGTACCGCCGGGGCGTCGGCGTGCGGAAGGATCCCCTGAACGCATTCCGCTGGCACCTCCGAGCCGCCGAGCAGCGGCATCGCGCCTCGGAGGCGGCCATCGGCGTCATGTACGCAAACGGTGAGGGCGTGGCGCCAGATCCAGCGCAGGCGCAGATCTGGCGCGAACGGGCGGCTCGTCCGCGCCCCCCGACATCGCCCGGCCACACGGTGACCGCGGCCAGCAGGTGGGGGCTCGCGGATTCCGCTTCCGGTGTGGCGAAACCGGCCGCACCGCCCGCCAGTGCCCCCGCCCGCCGAGAGACGACGCAGAGACGATTTTCGCGTTCGGGCGAAGGACCGGTGCGGTTCATCGTTCAGCTTGGTGCCTACCGCAGCCGGGCAGTCGCCGAGCGTCACCGACTGCGCGTCGAGCGGGCCGTGCGCGGATTTCTCAAGGGCTTCACGGTAACGGTGACCAGCCGTGACAAAGGCGACGGCAACGGATTGCTGCACCGGCTTGAAGCCGGCCCGCTCGAAGGTCTCGCGGCGGCGAGCTTCACGTGCAGAACGATTCGCAAGCGCGTACCGCAGCAAGGCTGCTTTGCGACGCAGGAGTCGCGCTGAAGAGGAGCCCGCGGGACCGTCGAAAGGCGGTCCCGCTCAAGCGAACCCGCGCGGTCTCAGGCCGGACTGAAACCAGCAGATGAAGCTCACGATGTCGTAGACCGGCACACCCGTGGCGCGCTGCACGGCGGCGGCATACGGCGGCATGTTGGTGCACTCGAGCACCAGCGCGCCGACCGTGGCGTCCGCCCCCAACAGTGCCAGCGAGGCCTCGACCACATCCGCCTCTGCGGCCAGCACGTCGAGTTCAGGCTCATCACCAACCATCACACGGCTGAGTTCGCGCCCGTTCTCCGTGCCGACAACGGGAGTGTCAGGCGGGGCTCCGGCGGCCGCCAGATGCGCTGGCGTCAGGTCTGGCGCGCTAACCGTGACGACCCCGCATCGTTGTCGTGGCGGCAACGTTGCGTTCACCATCGACACCTGCTGCAGAGACGACGTGGCCACCGGCACCCGGACGTGTTCTGCCAGTTCGCCCTGCATTAAGGACAAGAAGCCACAGGTAGTGGTCAACCCGTCTGCCCCGGCCTCGACCAGCTCGTTCGCAGCCTCCTTGAACGCGTCCAAAAGGCCGTCAGCCTGCTGGCGCACAACGCGGTCTGGCGAGGCGCCGCGGACGACTTTGAAGTGCATCGGAAATGGCCACGTCAGCGCGTTGCCCATGTCGCCCGGAATCCGCGGGAAACGCGTCTCCAGCATCAGCACACCGACAGCACCGCCGTAGACCGTGCGCCCGCCCCGCGCTTTCCCGGCGATAACCGTGCCGTCACCACGCACCGTCCTCGCCGCGCGCGTCACTTGCGTCGCCCGGCGCCGGTGCGGTGCGCATCGGTCCAGGTGGCTCCGCCCTGCCCTTTCGTCATCACTTACTCAATGCCTCACGGACCTCGGGGTTCGCCAACAAACCGCGCACGTCCATTGACTCGACGTAATGGACGCCGAGTTGCATCAACGCGATCGCGCGTACCGGATCCACGACCTCCCAGGCCGCCCAACGCCAAGGCCCGTCCCAGACGTCTGCGGCCGAGGCGATGGCGCGCTCGTCAGTCAACAGCATATCTGGCGCCAGCGCGCGGGCCGTCTGCAACGCGGCGGCATCGTGGGTTTCCAGACACCAGCCGGTCGGCCATCCCGCCGCAGCGGCAGCGCGCACCGCGGCGGCGGAGAACGAGATGAACACCGTCTGGTCCCGAATCGGCTCGAGATCGGTCAGCACGGCCTGCATGCAGGTACCCAGCCCGAACCGGGCGATGCTCTCGTCCTTCAGTTCGGCCAGTACCTGAACCCGCGCGCCGGCGCCCAGCGCAGCCACCATCTCGGTGAGCGTCGGTATGGGCTCGGTAGCGAAACGATCTCCGAACCTGGTCGAATAGCCGCAATGCCAGCGCGCAAGTTCCATACTCGTGAAATCGCCAACGCGCCCGGGACATCCCGTCGTGCGCAACAACTGCTCGTCGTGCATCACGACCGCGACCGCATCGGCGGCCAGCTGAATGTCGAATTCCACGATCCGCGCGCCGGCCGCAATGCTTGCCAGCAGCGCGCTCAGCGAATTTTCCGGATGGTCGACAGCCTGTCCGCGATGCGCGACGAGATGAACAGCGGGAAAGTCCTGCGTTAGCATGAGCGCAATCCCCAAGCGCGACATGGCCGCCCTTCTACCGAGTACTCATGACGACCGGATTTCATTACGACCCCATCTACCTGGCGCACCAGCCCGGACGCGGACATCCGGAACGGCCGGAGCGGCTCGAAGCCGCGATCGCGCATCTGCAGGCACAGACCTGGTTCGACCAGATGCCCGCGGTGCGCGCGGCGCCAGCGTCACTCGACTGGGTATACACCATTCACGCCCCTGACTACGTTGCCCGCGCGCAGGCGGCCTGTGCCGCAGGCCAGGCGCACCTGGACGTTCCAGATGTCGGCATATCGACTGCTTCATACGACGTTGCGTTGGCCGGATGCGGCGCCGGCCTCGCTCTCGCCGACGCGGTCGTCAGCGGAACGGTCGACAACGCCTTCGGCCTCATTCGCCCACCTGGCCACCATGCCGAGACGTCGCTTGCGCTGGGATTCTGTCTGTTCAACAACGTGGCGATCATGGCGCGCTATCTGCAACAGCAATACGGTTTCGAGAAGGTCCTCATCCTCGACTGGGATGTGCACCACGGCAACGGAACGCAGCACAGTTTTGAAAACGACGCGAGCGTGATGTACATCAGCCTGCATCAGTATCCATTCTATCCGGGCACTGGCGCCCACAGCGAATCCGGTGAAGGTGCCGGACGCGGTGCCACCGTCAACTGTCCGATGCCGGCTGGCGCGACCGATGCGCACTATCAGGCTGCATTCACTGAGCGGGTCCTGCCGGCCATCGACAATTTTGCACCGGAAGTCGTGATCCTCTCCGCCGGTTTCGACGCCCACGCGAACGACCCGCTGGCGCAGGTCGATCTGACGACCTCGTGTTATGCATGGATGACGCTACGCATGCTCGAGGTCGCCGACAAACACGCTGGCGGCCGACTGATCTCGATTCTGGAGGGCGGCTACGACCTGCGCGCACTCTCCGAATCGGTTGCTTTGCACGTAGAAACGTTGCTCCACGGCGGAACCAGCAGCACTCCGGCTGAGTCCTAACGGCAACGTTCAGGCGGCCCTCCGCGCGACGGCGGCGGTGACGCCCGGAAACGCGGTTTTCGTTCCGGCTACTGCGGCCCCTGCCCCGCCGCACGCCCGCGAGGAGCCAATCTCCCGCGAGGAGTCATAGATGACCATGCTACGCCGCCAACTCATCGCTGCCGGGCTCGGTGCCCCGCTGCTCGGCTTCTGGCTGGGGCGGAGCAGCGCGTCGCCGAACACGCCGATGCAGGCCTTGGATCCCCGACCTCCCGCCCCCGAGTTCAACTTGCCCGACCCGAATGGCAAAGCGCATAAGCTGGCCGACTATCGCGGCAAACTTCTGATCGTCAATTTCTGGGCTACCTGGTGCGCACCGTGTCGCAAGGAGATGCCCTCGCTGCAGCGCCTTTGGAAAGCCCTGCGCCCTGACGGCGTCGAACTCGTGGCCATCGATTTTGGTGACACGGCCGCTGATGTGGCGAAATTCGGGCGCGAAACGGCACTCGAATTCCCCCTGCTGTTGGATCCGACCGGCAACGTATTGCGCGCATACGGGGCCCTCGGCCTGCCAACCACGTACGTCCTCGACCGGTCTGGCCGGGTCGTCTACAAAGTGACGGGCGATCGCGAGTGGGATGCGCCAGACGTCGTCGCTACACTCCGCGGACTCGCCCGAACCGGTTAGAGCCGACTACAGATGGAAAACGTCATGCGAATAACGGGATCCAAGCCCATGAACTCGATCGTGCGAAAGCTGCATCAGGCATTGCTGGGTGTCGGTCTCGCCGCCCTGACCGGTGCAGCCGGCGCCGACGAACTTCTCGGCGGTCACGCCATCAGCGAATTCGGCACACCGAAGTACGCCGACTCGATGACCCACTGGCCGTATGTCAACCCCAACGCCCCCAAAGGCGGCCGCGTCGTCCTCGGCGCCTTCGGGACCTATGACAGCCTCAACATGTACCTCCTGAAAGGTAACTGGCCCCGCAGTATCGGGCTTACGATGGACACCTTGATGGTGGCGTCGAGCGACGAGTTGCTGAGTGTATACGGCCTTATCGCCGAGCGCGCCGAGTATCCGCCTGACAAGAGCTGGATCGAGTTCACGCTGCGCCCGGAGGCCCGCTACGCCGACGGCGCGCCCATCGTGGCGGGAGACTTTGCCCTCGCCTTCGATACCATCCGCAAACACGGCCGGCCGTTCTTGCGGTCGTTCTACCGGGATGTCGACGCGGTCGAGGTAATCTCGGACCACAAGCTCAAGTTCACATTCAAAACGCGCGGCAACATGAAACCGCTCATGCAGGTCGCGACGATGGCGCCGATGCCAGCGCACTACTGGAAAACCCGCGATATCACGAAGACGACACTGGACCCGTGGCCGTCGAGCGGTGCCTACGAACTCACCAAGGTCGAACCTGGCCGAACTCTCACCTACACGCGAGTGAAGGACTACTGGGGCGCTGATCTGCCAGTCAATCGTGGGCGCTTCAACTTCGACCAGATTCGATACGACTACTACCGCGACCTCGGCGTTCTGTTCGAAGCCTTCAAAGCCGGCGAGGTCGACTATCGCATCGAAAATTCCTCGAAACGTTGGGCCACCGGGTATGACATTCCGGCCGTAAAGGAAGCGCGCATCATCATCGAGACCCTTCCGGACCGTTCGCCGTCCGGAATCCAGGCACTCATCATGAATTCCCGACGCGCCAAGTTCAGGGACGTGCGTGCGCGCGAGGCCTACGGTCTGCTGATGGACTTCGAATGGATGCGTAAAAAATTGCTGTACAACCAGTACACGCGGACCAGCAGCTATTTCCCGAACTCCGACTACGGTGCAACGGACAAGCCTTCCGCTCCGGAACTGGCGGTGCTCGAGCCGTACCGCGACCAGCTTCCGAAAGCGGTTCTGGAAGAGGCTTTTCGGCCACCGAAAACAGACGGGACCGGTCGCAACCGGAAGCAGGTCCGCCAGGCGCTAAAGCTCTTCAAGGACGCTGGTTACACGGTTGTAGAGGGCAAGCTTATCGGGCCGGACGGCAAGCAGGTCAGCATCGAAATCCTGTTGGTCCAGCCGGGCTTCGAGCGCCTCATCGCGCCGTATCAGCAGAACCTGGAGCGGATCGGCATCGATGCCAGCATTCGTATTGTCGATTCCTCGCAATATGAGCGCCGCACGGAAGAGCTCGATTTCGATATGGTCAACGTGCGCTTCAATTTCTTCCCTCCACCTGGCGCCGAACTGCGTTCGTTCTACGGGTCGGCGGCGGCGGACCAGAAAGGCGCCGGCAACATGATGGGTATCAAGGACCCAGTTGTGGATGCGCTTATCGAGAAGATCATCGCCGCGCCAGATCTGGATACGCTCAAAGTCCATACACGTGCGCTGGACCGCGTGCTGCTGTGGCAGCACTACCTCATCCCGGAATGGCACAACGACACCTACCGGCTCGCCTACTGGGACAAGTTCGCGCGTCCGGAACAATTGCCCAAATACGGCACCGGGTTCCCGCACAACTGGTGGCGCGCGCCGGGCGACTAGCCGACCGCGCAAACGCTCCACGATTCACGCTTGCCCATGGGTGCCTACATCCTTCGACGACTGCTGCTGATCGCGCCGACGCTAATCGGCATCATGGCGCTCAACTTCGTTATCGTGCAGATGGCCCCGGGCGGTCCGATCGAGCAGCTGATCGCGGAGATGGAAGGCACTGCGGTAACGGCGACGGCTCGCATCAGCGGCGGTAGCGGCGGGGCCGAAGTTGGCGCGCAGTCTTCCGGTGGCAGCAGCAACCCCACTACCAGCAAGTATCGGGGTGGCGCTGGCCTGGAACCGGAGTATCTGGCCGAGCTCGAGCGGCAGTTCGGTTTTGACAAGCCGATGCATGAGCGTTTCTTCTCGATGCTCTGGAACTACCTGAGCCTCGATTTCGGCCAGAGCTTCTTCCAGGATCGGGATGTCATGGACCTCGTGGCAGACAAGCTGCCCGTCTCGATTTCGCTGGGCGTATGGACCACGCTGCTCGTCTATCTGATATCGATTCCCCTCGGCATCCGTAAAGCCGTTGCCGACGGCTCGCGCTTCGACATCTGGACCAGCACGATGGTGATCGTCGGCTATGCCATTCCCGGATTCCTGTTCGGTGTGCTGCTGGTAGTCGTATTTGCCGGCGGACAGTATCTGGACTGGTTTCCGTTGAGGGGATTGACCTCGTCTGACTTCGACACCATGCCGTGGTGGCAGCAGGTGGCCGATTACCTGTGGCACATCACGCTACCGGTCCTGGCCTTGGTCGTCGGCGGCTTCGCCAGCCTGACGATGCTCACGAAGAACTCGTTCCTCGACCAAATTCACCTGCAGTACGTCATGACGGCGCGGGCCAAGGGGCTGACGGAGTCGCGCATCCTCTACGGCCACGTGTTTCGCAACGCGATGCTGATCGTCATCGCGGGGTTTCCCGCCGCGTTCGTCTCAGTGCTGTTCACCAGCGCACTCCTGGTGGAGACCATTTTTTCGCTGGACGGGCTCGGACGACTGGGTTTCGACGCCGCCATCAATCGGGACTATCCCGTGATGTTCGCAACCCTGTACGTATTCACACTACTCGGCCTGCTGATGCAGTTGATCGGCGATCTGGTCTACACCGTCGTCGACCCGCGCATCGATTTCGACAGCCGCGCGTGAACTACGGCCACTGACACCGATGACCCTGAGCCCTATCACCGCACGGCGCCTCGCAAACTTCCGCAGTAATCGCCGCGGCTACTGGTCGTTATGGGCGTTTCTCCTGTTGTTTGCCGTGAGCCTCCCGGCCGAGTTCATTGCCAACGACAAGCCGTTGGTCGTGTCGTTCAAGCAGGAACTCTATTGGCCAGTCTTCAACGACTATGCCGAGACGACGTTCGGCGGCGAGTTGGAAACCAACGCCGACTACACCGACCCCTACGTCATCGAACTTATCGAAGCGAGCGGCTGGGTCTTGCGAGCTCCGGTGCCGTACAGCTATGACACGAAGATCCTGGATCTGCCCGGTTCCGCGCCGACCGCGCCTACGCCGGATAACTGGCTGGGTACGGACGACCAGGGGCGCGACGTCGTCGCACGCATCATCTACGGATTTCGTATCTCGGTCCTCTTCGGTTTGCTGTTGACAGTGCTATCGAGCGTCATCGGTGTCGCCGCCGGCGCCGTGCAAGGCTATTTCGGCGGTCTGGTCGACCTGCTGGCGCAACGCTTCATAGAAGTCTGGAGCGGGCTGCCGGTGCTCTATCTCCTGATTATCATGGCGTCTGTCATAACGCCCGGCTTCTTTACCATCCTCGGTCTCATGCTGCTGTTCTCTTGGATGGGACTGGTCGGTGTAGTGCGCGCGGAATTTCTGCGGGCGAGGAACTTCGAATACGTGCGGGCCGCCAGGGCGCTCGGCGTCAGCGATACCGTCATCATGTTCCGCCACGTGC
>JBCCEJ010000081.1:0-26267 GCA_039030335.1 Pseudomonadota bacterium
GTTCATACATGGCAAAGGCTTCATTCACAGGGATATCAAACCGGACAACTTCCTGATGGGAGTAGGAAGACACTGCAATAAAGTGTATGCTGTGGATTTTGGGCTGGCCAAAAAGTACAGAGACTCCAGAACGCAGGCCGTGGCACGCTGCGGTTGGTGAGCCGGCTAGTCGTCCAGCAGGATCGCCAGCGACTGCTGATACGCCACTTCGGCACGGACCTGAATCTCTGGCAACGTCCGGCTGCCGATCGGATGTTCGACCATGACGAAGGGGTAGTCGGGCATGCCCAGCATGCGCGCGATGTTGCGTGAAGTGACCTCAAACGGGTCGGTGCACAGCACGATCGCGCGTTTGCCGAGCTGCTCGAAGGTGATGCCGTCATGCACACTGCACGTTGAGCAACTCCCTCAATCACCCATGGCGGTCAGCAGAAAATCTGCCTGACCAGCGATCTCCTCCAGCAATCCGTCCGGTGCCGGCGCGCTCGCATTATTCTTCGAGAACATCGGCGTGACTTCGCAGCCATGCCGCGCACTGAACAGTGCCGCCGTTTCCGTTATCAGCACATCGCCGTTGACCTTGCCGTTGGTCAGCAGACCGATGGTCTTGCCTTGCAGCGCGGTGAGCGCCGGAGCCCGTGCGTAGCCGCGTTGTGGCGGCGGGACGGTGGGGTCCATCAATTCCACTTCAGCAGTCCTCCGAGGTGGTGGGTAAGACGTCGACGGCCGAGGTCCCGAGACCGGTCGTCGGCGAGTTTCTGGTGTCTCCAGGCCGGGCCGCGTTCAGGCGCTCCCGATCGCCTGATCCACGTAGGCCTGAATGCGCGAGCGCGTGCCTTCCTCGAGCCAGATACGCTCGACTTCGCGCTCCTCGTCTTCCAACTCATGCAGGCGCAGGAAGACCTGCTCGCGGAGCTGCCATTTGGTAACCGCAAATGATTCGGGCGCCAGCGAGCAGAGGTCGCGCACCGAGTCGATGGCCTTCGTCTGCAGCTCATCAGCCGATACGAGGTCATCGACGAGCCCGAGCTGTTGCGCAGTGGCCGGGCTCAGACGCTCGCCGCGATAGACGATGCGCTCCGCATGGCGCCCGGCCACCTGGCGAATCATCTCGAGCGCCATGCTCGGGAACGGCACCCCCACGCGCAGTTCCGGTACGCCGATCGTGGCACCGGCGTCGGCCATGATGCGGTGATCGGCGGCGATCGCGATGATGCAGCCGCCGGCCAGCGCATGTCCGTTGATAGCGGTCACCATCGGATTCGGGAATGCGTATAGCGCTTTGAAAGCGCGCGACAGGGCGGGCAAAAAAGTGTGCACGTAGCCGACGTCCTCTTGCAGCACTCGGTGCAGGTCGACGCCGGCCGAGAAGATCGAGCCGCTCGCGGTCAGCACCACGCCGCGCGCGCTGGTGCGCAGCTCATCGAGCTTTCCGACCAGGCCGTTACAGAACTCGGTGTCGAGCGCGTTGGCCTTGCCGTGGCACATCGTGACGACGGCGATGTCATCGTGCATTTCCGTATCGAACATCCGCAGTGCTCCCGATGTATTAAGCGCTGGTTTAATTCAGTCGCAGTCGATGCAGACACCGATCGCCTGCGACTGCCGGAGCGAAGCGCGGGTGCGGCTCCACGACGGCACGAATCCCGAATGCCCGCCGGCTTCGCCGCCACCCACGACCACCAGAATGTCCTCTGGTGCCAGGCCGCGGTGCATCTGGTCTTCGCCGGCCAACGGGTGGGCGTCAGGCCCGTGGTGCTGCAGGTCGTAATCGTCCTGCCGGAACTTGCCGATATGCTTCATGAAATCGACACTGCGATAAGCATTGGCGAACAGGAAGTCCTGCACGTCCTTGCGACTCCAGCCGGTGCCCGCCACGATACGCGCATGTTCCGGTGACAAAATGACAGCCGACTCACCGATGGTCAGGCAACCGGAGTTCGCCATCGCGTCGGCCATCGTCAGCAGCACCGCTTCCGGGGTGTTGGCGCCATGGTTTTCTACGTTTACGAATCCACCGCCGGCGTACACTGTCACCGAGCTGACTCCTTCCGGATAGTCCAACTCTTCGCAGAGCAGTGGCCATGGATTGCCAGCTGCACGTTCGCCGATGCAAAACGCGCCCTTGCCCGGATGCCCCTGCGTGGATTTATCCGACACGCCCGGGATCATCCTGAAGACGTTCATCAAGATGAGACGTACGCAGCGCCCGATCGACGAGTTCGCGCGGTTGCCCGGGCCGAACAGGTTGACGTCGCAGTTGAGCCCGATGTCGTCGACCACGGGCCCGCTGACGATCAGCAACGGGGCGGAACCGCCAGTGCTCGCCGTGCTGCCGTGGAAATTGAAGCCCGGTTGGTTCATCGCTTCGAGTGCCGCGACGATCACCGGGAAGTACTCCGGGAGGCAGCCGGACATGACGGCGTTGACGGCAGCTGCATGCACCGTGCAGTTCAGCCCGGTTGCGGGGTGCTCGGCGAGCACGGTCTCTGGGGGCCGGCCCTCGAACGCGAGCATCTGTTCGACGCGGCTGCGCTCGGGCGGGATGACCGGCAG
Source organism: Pseudomonadota bacterium (assembly GCA_039030335.1). GTDB lineage: Bacteria > Pseudomonadota > Gammaproteobacteria > HK1 > HK1 > JBCCEJ01. The sequence goes on from JBCCEJ010000081.1 coordinate 2,557, forward strand.
GCCGTCAGTCCAGCCCTGTTCGTAGCAGTAGTCGAGCGCGCTCAGCGCGTCATCCGCAACGTCGTGAACCTTGGCCGGTGCTTGCATGTGGCATCCTCCGTTGGACCGAGCAGTCCCAGGTGTTGGAACATGACCAGTCTAATGACCCCGGGCGATTATGTCGCTCTGCCTGAACGCCGGCCAGACCGCCGGGTGCCGTACGGTCCGCACGAACAGCAGTACGGCGAGCTGTATCTGCCCGACGCGCCCCGTGCGCCGCGCGTTTTGCTGCTGCATGGCGGTTGCTGGCAGCACGCGTTTGGGCTGCGGCCGATGGGCCAGTTTGCGCGGGCCCTGGCTGATAGCGGTCTCATGGTACTGAATCTCGAGTATCGGAGGCTCGGCGGCGAGGGCGGTTGGCCGAATACCTTCACCGATGTCCAGCGCGGCTATGCGGCGCTGCTCTCGGCTTCGGTCGAATGGGGATGCGATCCGCGACCGGTCACCGTGGTCGGTCATTCAGCGGGCGGTCACCTGGCCCTGTGGCTCGCCGGGCTCTGGCGTTTGCCCGCCGATTCGGAACTCCGCGCCGAGCCGGTGGCGGCGCCGGGCGCCGTGGTCTCCGTCGCCGGGATCGGCAACCTGGCGTCAGCACTTGCCGACGGGATTTGCCGCGGCGCCCCGGGCGATCTGGTCGGGGGGCCGCCGGACGCACTGGCGCAACGGTATGCGCAAGCCTCGCCGCATGCGCTGCTGCCGCTTGGCGTGCCGCACTGGCATATCCACGGCATCGAGGACCCGTTGGTGCCGCCGCATCACGTGCAGCAGTTTGTCGACGCCGCTCTCGCTTCCGGTGACGCGGTGTATCACACCCCGGTCGACAACGCCGGGCACTTCGAGGTCGTGACGGCCGGGTCGCCCGTCTGGGCGGACGTGATGGGTGCGGTAACCGCAGCGGTGGAGGCGGCGGCGAACTGACGTTCCTGCGGAACGTTGACGGGTCCTGGCGAGCGCTCGCGGGACCGCATCCCGTCAGTCAGGTAATGGCGGGACGTGTTCAGCCATCAGAAGCTTTCGCCGCACGCGCCATCGTCTTCAGGGAGCGACACCACAGCGCGAGCGCGGACCAAGCCCTACTTTCAGACGATGCTCGGCGAGTGCGATGTACTCACAGAGCATCGGCCGGGTCTCACGCGGGTCGATGATCTCCTCGACCGCGAGCGCCTCCGCGGTGCGAAACGGCGAGGCGTAGGCCCGCATCCGCGCTTCGAGCTCTGCCTCGCGGGCCTTTGGATCGGGCGCCGCTTCGATCTCGCGACGGAATGCCGCAGCAACGCCGCCTTCCACCGGTAGCGAGCCCCACTCACCGGTTGGCCACGCGAGCTTGAGATCGATGTCGTTCTTGTTGCAGGTCGCCATGCCGGCCATTCCGTAACATTTGCGGATAACCAGGGTCAGTGTCGGTACCTTGAGCTGGCCGGCCGTGTAGACCACCCGCATTCCCTCACGCAGCGTCCCGGCTTCTTCTGCGTTGAGACCCACCATGAATCCCGGTACGTCGACGAAGAACACGATCGGCAGGTGGAACGTGTCGCAAAGTTCCATGAAGTGGATCTGTTTGCGCGCTGCGTCAGCATCCATCGCGCCGGCGTAGATCATCGGATCGTTAGCGATGATGCCGACCGGTCGGCCACCGAGACGCGCCAGCGCACACACCACCGCTTTGCCGTATTCGCGCCGGATCTCAAACATGGAGCCGTCGTCGACGACTTTCTGCACGAGCTTGCGCATGTTGTACGGCTGTCGGCGGTTCTCCGGCACGATCGTCGCGAGCGCCTCGTCCATCCGGTCAGCCGGGTCATCGGTCGCGGTCACCGGGGGTAACTCCCAGACGTTGGTCGGCATGTAGGTCAGAAACCGCCTGACCTGCTCGAAGGCTTCCGCTTCCGACGCGACGACATTGTGGATGGCACCGGCTTTGCGGACCGCAACACCCGGGCCGCCGAGTTCTTCTTTGGAGATGGTTTGCCCGAGCGCGCGTTTCACGACCGGGGGGCCGGCCGCGAAAATCTGACTGCTGCCGCTTACCATCACGGAGAAGTGCGACAGGATCGCGCGTCCCGCCGGGCCGCCGGCAGCCGTGCCAAGTACCGCGGATGCCACCGGTACTTCGCCCAACAGTTCGACCGACCGTTCGAAACCGTCGATGCCCGGAAACGTGACGTAGCCGCGGCGTTCCGCCGAGGTCACTGAACCACCCGCGCCGTCAACGAGGTTCACGAGCGGGATCTTGTAGTAGTGCGCCAGGTCTTCAACGTACCCGCCCTGGCCGCCTTTGCGCCGCGCCGCGCCGAAACTGGTGCCGCCGCGCACCGTGAAGTCTTCACCGCCGATCGCAACCGGCCTGCCGTCGATCTGAGCCGTTCCGCCGACGTACGTCGCGGGCGTGACGTGTTCGAGTTCGAGGTCTTCTGAATATTGCGCGCGCCCGGCGAACGTGCCGATCTCCCGGAAGCTGCCGGCGTCGCAGATGGCGTCCAGCCGCTCGCGGACGGTCAGGCGCCCGGCCTCGTGCTGGCGCGCGACGTTGGCGTCACCGCCCATGCGCAATGCGAACGCGCGACGCCGCTCGAGTTCTTCCAGTTCGGCGGCTCGAATGGAGCCCGTCGAATCGTCTCCGCGCGGCTTGCCGTCGTTTGTGTCGTCGCTCATGAGCCGGCCTGCGTCGCGGCATCCGCCTGCACGAACTCAAACAGGCGTTCGTGCGCCAGCGCCCAGGGCGGGCGCAGGAAGCCGAGGGCGCGCACGTCTTCGTTCCACTGCGCAAACGGGGCCGAACGTGAGAACGCGCGTCCGCCGATGGCGCGCCCTACCTGCGTCATCGTGTCTTCGGCCAGCCGTGATAGCGCGACCTTGCCGTGCAACGTCTGCAACAACGCGCGGTCGCCGGTCTGCACGGCACCGATCATGCCGCGCAGGATCTGGTCAGCCTGCCAGTGGCCGGTTTCGGCTGCGGTCCACTCGGTTTCTTCGAGTGTCTTCAACGCCGGCCGCTTACCGAGCGTCGTTCGGGCGGCGGTCAGCGCGGCATCCAGAATACCGACCGTCACCGCCGCAAACAGGCAATTGATGAACGGCCCCAGTTGCGGAAATATCTGCAGCGCCCGGCCGTGCCACGCATACCGCTCGGCGGGCATCGCATCGAAGTGGAAGGCGTGGCTCTGCGTCGCGGCCATCCCGATGCCGTCCCATTCGGCCATGAGTCTGACGCCGGCACTGCCGTCCCAGGGCCGCGCGCGCGTGTCGAACATGAACACTTCGGGCAGGTCTTCGCCTTGCGGTTTGGCGACCGTGACCATGAACGATGTGATTCCCGACCCGCTGCCCATGTGTTTCGCGCCCGAAATTGCCCAACTGCCGTCGGCACTTTGTGTCGCCGTCGCGCGGGTTGCCATCAGGTCGCCGGCGCTTCCAGGCTCCGAAGCGATCGTGCCGAACCAATGCCCGCTCAAGGCCAGTTCCTGCCACTTCGCACGTTGTGTTTGCCAGCTTTGCGCATACGGATCCGGCGCGGCGTCCACCATCAGCCAGAACCCGAGCACGGCCGGATGCATCGTCGAGACGAGCGCAACGCTCGGGTCACCGGCTGCCAGTGCGCGGTAGAGCGCGCAATAAAGGGCGACGGATTCGGTCAATGATTCCCACAGGCCGCCGGCTGCGGCCGGCACCCCTGTCAGCGTCATGCCTGCATCGGACAGCTGCTGGAAATCCGCGCGTTCGAGATGTCGCCGTTCGCGTCGCTCGACGCCATCGCGGCCAAACTGGCCTGCGACGTCACGAACATTGTCGAGTACGGCCGTAGCCGTGGTTGCCTTCATTGGTGTTGCTCGCCCGTCGAGGTGGCGGTGCGGCGGCTTACGCAGGCGGGTTCTCTGGAACCGGCCGCACCTGAAGATGGTTGCGCAAAGCATAACGCCTGTGCCGGCACCGGGCGTCTGGTGGCGTCTGGCGGGGCTTCCGCGCGGGTGGCAACGACGCCTTGTGCGCGGTTGGCGGCGTGCTGGCCGATGCTCTAAGTTGCCCTGACCGGGCAACAACGCTCGAGGTGGGCGGCGAGAGCCAGGTCACGGGTGCACCCACGTGACGGATGGCGATGGTTCATTGGGAACGCTGGTGGTATGCGGTTGGAGGAACAACGTTTGAATTCTGAATCTTCAACAAGGGAGACTCGCCTGCTTACGAACGACCCGCTGTTGCGCACGCTTCAGATTAAGCACCTGCGCCTTCGCAACCGGATCATGTCGACGAGCCACGCGTGCGGGCTCGAAGACGCGAATGGCATGCCGGGCGAGACTTATCAGCACTATCACCTGGAAAAAGCGCGCGGCGGTCTGGCGCTGACGATGTTCGGCGGCTCGTCTTATGTTTCCGAAGACTCGACATGGTCCTCGAGCCAATTGAACGTCGGCACCGATGCGGTGATCCCGTATCTGCAGCAGTTCGCTCAGCGCATCCACGCGACCGGCGCCGCGATCATGATTCAGATAACGCACCTCGGCCGGCGCGGCGAAACGTCGACGCACGCGTGGTTGCCAACGGTGGCGCCGTCACGTGTCCGCGAAACCGGTCATCGCTCGATTCCAAGGGAAGCCGACCGTCACGATATCGAACGCATCGTGCAGGCCTTCGCGGATGCAGCGCTGCGCTGTAAAGCGGGAGGCCTGGACGGTATCGAAACCATGGTTGGCGGTCATTTGATCGGTCAGTTCCTGTCGCCGGCCACCAATCGACGCACCGATGAGTTCGGCGGCTCGCTTGAAAACCGCTGCCGCTTCGGCGTCATGGTCCACGAAGCCATTCGCGAGCGCGTGGGGGACGATTTCATCGTCGGCATGCGGATGCCGGTAGACGAGACGATGAAAGACGGCCTGACTTTCGCGGAGTGCGTCGCGGTCGCCAACCGGTTCGAACGAGCCGGGCTGGTCGACTTTTTCAACGCGAACTATGGGCGGCTCGATACCGAACTCACCCTAATCACGGACTGCATGCCCGGCATGGCATCGCCCATTGCGCCATGGGTGGAAAAAGCTGGTGCGTTCAAACGTGAAGTTGGCCTGCCGGTATTTCACGCCGCTCGTATTACCGATCTCGCCACCGCGCGCTACGCCATTCGCGAAGGTCTGCTCGACATGGTCGCGATGACTCGCGCGCATATCGCCGATCCGCAAATCGTCAACAAACTAAAGCGCGGTGAGGAGCACCGGATTCGCCCTTGTGTAGGGACGACTTACTGCATGGGCGAGACCCGACCGACGTGCGTGCACAACGCCGCGACCGGGCGTGAGCAGTTCTGGCCGCAGGTGATCGGCAGGGCGAGCGGTGCGCCGTTGCGGGTCGTCGTCGCGGGTGCCGGTCCGGCCGGACTTGAAGCTGCCCGCATCGCCGCCGAGCGCGGGCACACCGTGCAGGTTTTTGAAGCGGCCGCGCACGTCGGCGGCCAGCTGCGCCTCGGCGCCGAAGCCAGCTGGCGCGGCGATCTGGCTGGCGTGATCGACTGGCGGCACGACGAGATCCGCCGCCTTGGCGTCGAACTGCATCTGAACACCTACGCCGAGCCGGAATTCATCGCAGCTCAGCAGCCGGATGTCGTGATCGTCGCGACCGGCGGCGTGCCGGATCTCGAGTGGCTGGAAGGCGCCGAACATTGCACGAGCGTGTGGGATCTGCTGAATGGTCAGGCGCCCGCCGCGCAGGATGTGATCATCTTCGACGGGACTGGCCGGCATCCGGCGCTGACAGCGGCGGATCGATGTCTCAAAGCGGGTGTCATGCCGAAGCTGGTGCTGTTGGACGAACGCCCCGGCGCCGAGCTGGCCTACGGCGAGCGCGTGATCTGGCGAAGAGAGTTCGCGCGTGCGGGATTGGACCCGATCCGCGAGCACCGCCTGGTCTCCGTCGAACGGCAAGGGAATCTGTTGCTCGCTACGTTCAACAATGAACTGACCGACCAGACTCTGTCATTGCAGGCCGAGCAGGTGGTGGTTGAGCACGGCACGCTGCCGGTTACGGAAGCCTTTGACGGGCTGCGGGCAGTGAGTGTCAACGACGGCGTGACGGACCACCGTGCGCTGCTGGCCGGCGAGCCGCAACCGTTCTTCGATACACACGGCATGCGGCTTTACCGGATTGGGGATGCACTTTCCAGCCGGAACGTGGCAGCGGCCATGTTTGATGCGTTGAGGCTTTGCAGCGTGCTTTAGCATCGAGTCGAGCCACGTTCATTGATGACCCTGTTCCTCAACGTGGTGTCGGCGTTGATCCGAATTCGATCTGTGCGAGGCGAGCATGTGGGCGGTTTTTGCGTACGCGGCCCGCCCTGAAGATGCAACCACCGCGCTTCGAATGAGATGACCTGTTCTGCCCGCACAAATATTGATGTAACCGCCGTCTCATCGTTCTAATGTTAATCAGATCAGTACGTTAAAGGCATCTCGGTTGGTCCGATCTCCTCCTGAAAAGCTGGCCGGAGACGGCACCGCTGCATCGAGGGACCACGATCGCTAACATAGTGCGCCACGACACCCCGAATCAGTGAAGGCCCCATCATGCGACCGAACAAGATCAAACAACTCTGGAAGGAAGGAAAGCCGGCGACGCTGGGATGGCTGTCCATAGCGCACAGCTTCAGTGCGGAGATGATGGCAAGGCAGGGGTTTGATGCGCTGTGCGTGGATTTGCAGCACGGTACTTCGGAAGCCAACGACGTGCTGCCGATGCTGCAGGCGGTTTCGCAGACCGACACGGTGCCGGTCGTGCGCGTTGCATGGAACGATCCCGCCGCGATCATGCGCGCGTTGGATCTGGGGGCATACGGGATCATCGTGCCGCTCGTTAACAACGCAGAAGAAGCGGCCCGCGCTGTATCTGCTTGTCGGTATCCGCCGGCGGGCATTCGCTCGTCCGGACCGGTCCGTGCGATGCACTATGGCGGCGCCAACTATTTCGACGAAGCCAATGACGAGATCGTTGTCATGGCCATGATCGAGACAGTTGAAGGATTGGCCAACCTCGAAGAGATCTGCGCGACCCCCGGGCTGGACGCGGTTTATATCGGACCCGCTGACCTGTCCTTTGCTTTGGGTTTGCCGCCGCGCCCCGACAACCCGGATCCGCTGCATCTGGAGACCTGCGACAAAATTCGCGATACGGCGCACAAGCACGGCATCAAGGTTGTCATGCACTGCGCGGGCGCCGAGTTTGCGGCAGGTGCGATCAAGCGGGGTTTCGACATGATCATGCTGACCTCGGATCTGCACTCCATGGTCGCAGGGGCTCGTGCTCAGCTCGACGCCTTCCACGCGGAGGTCGGCTGAACGGCAGCGCCACCGTATCGCGGCCTGCACCCGGCGCAGTCCTGTGTGAGCGGTATCGTCTCGGCACCGCTTCCTCCGGGAGTGGACTTTCAAGGGTTCGGTACAGGCATCAACAGTAGGTGCGGCGACGCGGCTAATTGATGGTTATGACCACGAGTGAAGGACGTACAGAAAGAGCGATCGTTCCGGGCTGGGTGATCTTGGCTCTGGCCGTTGTCTTTTCGCTGATGGGCGTTGCTTCGCACGCAGCGGAGAAAGGCGTCGTGCGCCTCGCCACTACCGCATGGCCGCCGTATGTGGGGCCTGATCTCAAAGGCAGCGGGTTCGGTATCGAGATCGTCCGGCGCGCGTTCGAGAAGGCCGGGTACGGGTTGGAGGTAAAGTTCTACCCTTGGAAACGCGTGCTGTTGTCGGTCAAGAACGGCAAGGCGGACGCCGGGTATCCTGCCTATCACACCGAAGAACGGGCCAGGGTTTATGCCTATTCGGATCAGACGGTGCGCGGCCCCTTGGTACTTTTCGTGCGCAAGGACCGGCCTTTCTCATTCGAGAGTTTGATCGATCTGAAGGGAAGACGAATTGGCGTCGTAGCTGGCTATGCGAACACGCCTGAGTTTGATGCGGCGACTTTTATCAACAAGGTTACGTCGAGCTCGGACGCGAACAACATCCGGTCGTTAATCAACGGTCGGGTGGATATGGCAGTTGCAGATCGCTATACCGGTTTGCATATCCTGCGTACGCAGTTCAAGAAAGATAGCGAAGCCGTGGTCGCGGTCAAACGGCCGCTGCAGCAGAAGTCGATTCATCTCATCTTTCCGAAGGACAGCGAGCCTCATACAGCAATGGCGCGCGCATTCAACAATGCGCTGACGCGACTCAGGCTCGACGGGGAGGTACGCAAAATTCTCTTTGAGCACGGTTTCTGACCGGGTTTACTCGTCCGCCTCGGCGCTCTGCGCGACCAGACGAACCGCGCTTCCACATCAACCCATCACCAGTCCACCATCCACCGTCAGAACCTGCCCGGTCATGAACCGGCTCCACTCAGACGCCAGGAACAACACCGGCCCGGCGATATCCTCGGGCTGCCCGAGCCGCCTTAGCGGTGTTTGCGAGATGATCGCGTCTTTCACCGATTCTTTCGTGGCCCGGCTGGCGTCTGTCGGGTAGATGAGTCCGGGCGCCACGCAGTTGACCCGGATACCAAACGGGCCCAGCTCCGCGGCCAGATTCCGGCTGAAGCCCACCAGTGCCGCCTTGGCAGTGGTGTAATCGTGATAGGGCACGGAGGGCCGGGCAATGAGGTCGGTGGCGACGTTGATGATCGAGCCGGCCGTACGTGCCTTCATCGCCGGCAACGCCGCCTGACACAGGTGATAGGTTGAGCGCACCGCACCCTCGAACTGGTTCTCGTAGTCGGCCCAGGGCATATCCCAGAACAACTTGCGCTGTTCAGGATCGAACGCGTACTGACGAAACGCGTTGTTGACCAGCACGTCGATGGTGCCGAAGGTTTCGATGGTTTCCGCGACCAGTCTGGTAACGGCGCCCGCATCCGTAACGTCAGCCGCAATACACTCAGCGGTGCCGCCGAGCGCCGCGCATTGTTGCGCGACCCGGTTGGCGGCTTCGTGATTCGACAGGTAGTTGATACTCACCGCCGCGCCCTCGCGGGCGAAGGCGGTGGCGACGGCGGCACCGATGCCGCGGCTTGCACCGGTTATCAGCACGACTTTGTCAGCGAGTCCCATCGACATCGGCGTTTCGCCCTACTCGGGAATGAGATCCGACTTGACGACGGCGTCGATGTCGGTCGGATTCTTGCCAAGACCGAGGCCGCGGAACGTTTCGGCGCCTTTCTTCAACAGGTCGATATCGAAGTGGCCGAGGCCTTTGTCTCTGGTCGTTTCAGTCACGGTCGAGATTTTACGCAGTTTGATGATCTCGAGGTTAACCGCTTCGTTGCGGCAACACCCGCAGGTTCTGGCGCGTGCCGCTCGACAGCGAATACACACCGATGCGTTTTTGCCCTTCAAGTCCTGCGGCTTGCTGATGCCAGAGGAGCTCGGCGCAACCACGAGGAAGGCGTTTTGTGGATAGATGTTGTCGGTGGCATCCAGTTCTTCCGCTTGTTTCCGTTGCACATTGGTCAAGCGATCGACGGGGGTCAATGGCGGACAAACGTTGTCGAAGACGGTGCGCCATTCGAGCAGCGTGGAAGTCTGAAAGGCGAGTGAGACTCGTGGGTGTGGCTCAGCGATGGTTTCACCGTCGACGAGCACACGACCGTCGAGCGGCGTGATGGGTCCGGCCGTAAGCTTCAACAACGTGATCTTGCCGCAGCCGCTTCGGCCGGGCAGGCAGTGGGTCGCGCCGCGCTCCAGGTCCCATGTGACGCCGGCAACGCCCGGCTGCTCGCCGCCGTATCCATAGCTCACGTGTTGCAGGCTGACGAACACCGTCGACGGTATCCAGGTTCAGTCTGCATATGGCGCCAAGGCGTCGGCAGATACGACAGACGACTGTTCCACTTCGACCATCGTCACGAGGTCGAGCAGATTGAAGCGTCCATCGTGATGCCAGCCCGCTTCGGGTGACGCCATGTTGCCGAGCGCGCAGATGCGCGTGACGCCGGCGCGGCCAAGCGCGTCACTCACCGGCAGCAGGCGCTCCGGCGTCAGCGCTACGCCCGCCGTTTGCAGGAGCGCCCTGTACGGCTGCAGTAACGCAAGCGCCTGCGCCGGTTCGTCCACCGCGACAACCCGCACAGTGCGGTTGAGCCCGCTCGGCCTCAGCTGATCGGCCCGCTCCGTATGTACAACCGTCCACTGCCCGGAATCGCTGCCCAGCAACTCATGATCGGGGTGCGCTAACAGTTCCGTTTCTTCGCGGTGGCGCCACGCCGCCACGTCACCAGCTTCTTCGAGCGTGAGTGCGCGGCGCGGGTGTTTCTTCTCGAAGCTCTCCAGTTCGTTTGCGAGATAGCGGGAGTACTCCGGCGCGCTCACGCCTCCCCCGCGCTCTACGAAAAACAACTGCGGTGAATAGCAGCCCTGTTGGTCGTAGCGCATGATGTCGATCGCGCCGCGGTGGGCCGTTTGCCAGGCTTTCTGCGCATCGAGCGCTTCGGCGCCCACATAGGCGAAGCTGAGTTTGTGCCCGTAGGGCAGGTAGCGCGTCGTGATGGGTACGCGCGCGCGGATCGCTTCCAGTGCGTCGTTGCCGCCGTAGGCGAGCACGACGTTCGACTGCCCGAACACGGTTTGCTCGGCACGCTCATCCCCGCCAGCCCACCAGACGATCGCGAGACAGTCGGCGAGGCGCGGCTCCACTTCGGCGAGCAGTTGTGCAAACCACGTGGCAAACAATGGCTCCGCGCTTGCGACCTTGCCGACGTTGCCAGCCTTGACCAGCAGCCCACAGGCGAGACTCCAAAGCGGCAGAGCCGGGACATTGCCCGCCCACACGTGGGCCAGGACAGGCGGGCCGAGCGCGCGTACGAAACCCCCTTTGGGCGCGGCTTCGAAACCGTCGAGCAGCCCGGGGTTGGCGAAATCTTCGCTGACAAAGCGCTTCAGATCCGGTGCTCGAAACGTCTTCAGATAATCCGTGAGCCCGAGGCGCACCATCTCGGCGTCGTAGCCGGTCACGGCAGGCAGCAGTTCCTCGGCTTTTCGCCGGAATGGATCATCGCGATCGAGCAGGCGCCCGATCACGGCGTCGATCACCGCGATGATCTCGTCGGTGCGCATCGGGGCAAGAATCCGTTCGCGCGCGTCGCGCACCGTGTTTATCACGCGAACGAGTTGTTCGTCGCTGAGCGCCGGGACCTCAACCTCAACGCGCAGGTCCCCGCGCGTGTAGTTCAGTACCTGGTACTCGACGTTGGCGCCGTCGAGCCCGGGCAGATATCCGGCGCGCTCCATCATCGGCCAGCCGCTTGCAGAAACTCCTCGACGGCGAGCGAGCAGCCTTTCGCTTCCGCCCCGCTCGCGCGGCCGTGCAGCACGAAGCCACCATCGACGATGGTGCCGGCGTCTTCGGTCAGGATGGCGGTGACGATGTTGAAGTGCGCGAGGTCACAGTGCACCAGCACACCGGTTTCGCCTGGCGGCACGTCGATACCGCTCAACGGGTCGACGGCGCGTGTTCGGATCCAGTGCGGGCCGGACTTGACTGACGGGCAGGTTGTGTTGCCATCGTCGTAGAACTGCGTGCTGAGTTCCGTCATCCCGTACATGTTGAAGCAGTCGCTGCGCGCAACGCCGAAGCCGGCGGCCAGCTGGTCGTAGAACTCGTCCAGCTCGAGTTCGCGTGACTGCCCCTTGAAGCCCCCGGTATCGAGGAGCCGGCTTCCAGGCGGCAACGCGAAGCGACGGCCCTGCCGGCCCATTTCATCGAGCAGGTGCACGAAACTGAAGCTCGCACCGAGCAGCGCATACGGTGCGCCTGACGCTTCGGCCTCTTCCAGGTGCGACATTGCGAGCGCGAGGTCCAGCGTGCCGCCCGGATAGAGGTTGCAAGAGCCGTCTGCGCCGAAGTGGGTAAGGGCCAAATCGAGGTAGTGCGCGAGCGACGAGTTGGGCATCGCGTTTGAATCAGGAAACAGGATGCCGATCCGTATGCGGTCCCGACCCTGCATGAAACGTGCGCCGAAATTCCGCTGCATCGAGGCGTCATAGACCTCCAGCGTCGGGTGGTAGCTCTTACCGCGCACACCGCCCCGGGTCGTACCGCTCGTCATGAACACGCGGGCGGCTGCTTCCGCCGCCACGCAGCTGAGTGTGAGGTCTTTGAATGCATTGATCGGCACGGCGGGGATGTCGCGCCAAGAGCGGACGGTTCGGGGAGTTCGCCGGCGCTGCTGGCAGAAGCGGCGAAACGGCGCACTGTTTTCGAACTGGTAGGCGAACAGGCGTAGTGCCTGCTCGTCGAAAGCTCCATCCGAGCCGTCGCCGCGGCCCATGAACTGCAGAAGTTCGCTAACGACCTGATCTTGATTCACGCACACGCCACTCCGGGTCAGAACCGAACGGTGCAGACGAGGGCGTGGATCGACAGACGTGGCCCCATCCCTACGCCGGCATTATCCGGTTCAGGTACTAAGGGTCGTCGCGTTGGCTCGAGCCCGGCGACATCTCAGCCTTCTAGCAAGGCTCCCCTGGGTAGACGAGCGAGAGTATGACGCGCGCCGCAGGGCGTCAAGCGATGCCAGCGTCAGGGGCGCGAGGGAAAGATGCCCGCGACGACGACGCAGTAGCGCATGCCCTTTGCCGGCTCTTTACCCTTCAGATTCGGCAAGCCGAACGTGGTGCGGCCATCTCCGCCGTAGGTGGTGCCATACAGCGCAAACAACGGCGTATGTTGGGAGATGGGTAGAAGCCGCCCGTCCGCTGGCAGCGTGTCGCGTTGACAGAAGTTCGTGCCCATCAGCAGCACCTGGCCGAGGTAGAAATCGAGCGCTTTGGCGGGCGTGTGTACCGTCAGCCCAATACCTAAGATCGCGGCGACCATGGCGGAGCGAAAGGTGCGAAACATCGTGAGTACCCGTGGTGGCAGTTGCGACGTTTTACCACGTGCGGGTGGCAAATGCCGTCGATACAGGCGTTGGAACGCCACGGCTGTGGTATCGGGAATCGCCACCGCGGTAGATGGCTCCACCGCGGCGCCGTCGAACCCGGATGCTACCGTTCGGTCGGCTTACGGCGATACGCGGCCACGAAAACCAGCGCGGGCGCCAGCAGCCAAAGCGTCAGAGGCGCCGGTACGTTTGCCGTGGACGCTGCGATTGCGATGGTGCTCGTGATCGTGTGGCTGACGCCGCCCGCTGGTGCCGCGGACCCGACGAGCGGCGTCGATGGACCACTGATCGCCGAGAACAACTCGCGGCCATTCGGCTGGAGGCCAACCGGTAGCAATGCGACGGACCCCAATACACTGCCGGCCACGTTGGTCGGATCGACTGGATTGTGAGCGTCGTTGAACAGCGCGCCGCCAAATGTGAGCGTGCTCGCCGGCACGGTGTAGACACCTTTCCAACGTTCGAAGTTGAACTCGTCCATGACCTGATTGACGGTTGCGATCAAGGTCCCGCTGCCGTCGACCCGGCCACCCTGCTCATTGTCTGCCGCCACGTAAATGCCGCCGCCGGCGTCTTGCAGCGTGTTGACGATGTTGGTGGTCAGGTTGGTCTCGTCGGGATTGTTCTCGTGGAAGCGCCAGCCCATGGCGTCCATCACGAACTCATCTCTGGACGTCGCATCCGACCAGTTGCGCAACGCGTTGATATCGGCGGCGCTGAGGTTCGGCGGTGTGTTGGATGCGAAGTTGTTGACGACCCAGACCTGATCAAACGTCGCGTCGAGCACGTGCGAGATGAGGTCCGCTGAGCCGTTGTTCTGAATACCAAGCGTGAAGGCCGAGTTGGCGGTGCGCGTCAGGGCGACTTCGACGACGTCGTAGCCAGCCTGCGTCAGCGTGTCGATGTAGCCGGTTTTTGCCCTGATGCTGTGGGTGTCCATCGGACGGTCCGAGGCGCCTTCCCAGACGTAGAGCACCTTGCCGGCCGCAGTGCCGCCAGCGGCGGCGTGGTTGACCGGGTCGTGCGTGATCACGACTGCGAACACGGCCGGGCTCAGCACTGCCAGCAGGACTAGAGTGAGCGAGCGGGAAATCAGATAGCGCATTGACAGTTGCCTTTCAATTAAACGCGAGTTTGCGGAAATCAAATCTGCAAATTCGAATCTGTAAGTTCAAATCTGTAAATTCAAATCTGTAAATTCAAAAGTGCAAAATACGGGCCACGAACTGATTTCTCTATGTATTTCAGGAAGATGACTGACACGCGCCCAGCGTTCCCCCGAAGTTCTGTAAGCTTTTCCGACATTTGCACTGATGCGGCGTTGGCGAGCGCCGCCGTGTTAGGTTGCACGGCTAAACGGCGCCTGGCCGCCGATCAGATTTGCGAGAGCCCGTTTCATGTCGGAACAAACCACCACACGCCTCGCCGCCACGGTCCTGCTGGTCCGTGACGGTCCCGACGGTCTTGAAGTCTTCATGGTCGTGCGTCATCACGAGATTGATTTCGCCTCCGGCGCCATGGTGTTCCCGGGCGGGTCGGTCGATGCCGCCGACAGCGATCCCAGGGTGCGCGCACTGAGTGATGGCGTGGACGGTCTGGACGACGCGGCACTCAGCGTGCGCGTGGCAGCGGCGCGTGAAGCTTTCGAAGAGTGTGGCGTTCTATACGCGCGAGAAAACGGCTCAGACGCTCTGATCGATGGCGCCCGCGCGCAGGCGCTGGGTGCGCGATACCGTGAGGCGCTGGAGCAAGGCGAAGTGTCAATGGCCGATGTAGCCGAACGCGAGGGATTGCGCCTTGCGCTTGGCGAACTCGAACACTTCGCGCATTGGGTCACGCCGGCCAACATGCCAAAGCGCTTTGATACGCACTTCTTCGTGTCGGCGGCGCCGGCTGATCACGAGTTGCGTCATGACGGCACGGAGTCGGTGGATTCCATCTGGATTCGCCCGGCCGATGCGTGCGCAGCCGCTGACGCGGGTGAGCGGACGATCATCTTCCCGACACGGCTGAATGTCGAAAAGCTCGGTCAGAGCCCGACCGTTGAAGCCGCGCTCGGCGCGGCGCGCAGCGCACCGGTGGTATGCGTTCGCCCGGAAGTCGAAAAGACCGAGAACGGGCGCATCCTGCACATACCGGCTGAAGCGGGTTACGGCGGGTCTGAGTTCGTCGTTGGCGGGCAGGCCGGGCAACGCGCCGAAATCCAGCGCCGCGGTTGATCCGACTGGCGCGTGTTGCCCCGGGGGTCGTCAGGCGGTACGCGTCATCGGCTTGAACCGGGTCAGTGAAAGCAGGATGGCGCCGAGCGCGAAGAAACCCGCCACGGTCATGAACGCCACGCTGTAGCTGCCATAGCGGTCGAAGGCGTAGCCGGCGAGCAGCGGCCCCAGGCCGAACGCGACCACCGAACTCGAGCTCATGAGCCCCATGATGGCGCCAAAGTGCTTGAGCCCGAACGCGTCTTGCACGAGCACCGTATGCACGACGCCGAACCCCCCCATGAAAAGCCCAAACACCGGCAGCAGGTAGCGCACCAGGTCGGGTGAGTCCAGATAGGCGACCAGCGCGCCGGTCACCGCCTGTCCAGACAGGTTCGCGATCGCTGCAAGCCTGGGTCCAATTTTGTCGGTCATGGTGCCGAACACCACCTTCCCGGCGAAGCCGCCCATCGCGAGCGTACTGAGCGCCACGGCTGCCTCCGTCGCGCTGACGCCGAGGTTCACGAGGTGCGCGAGTGCGTGGGACAGGATGGTGCTGTAGGTGAAGTACCCGAGCGTTACGACCAGCAGGATGATGTAGAAGAGCCGCGTGCGTACCGCCTCCCGCGCCGTGTAGCCGGTTTGCGTGGTCGTCGCCGTTGATGGCGCGTTCTCGGCGTGAGTCGTTCCGGGTCGCTCGCGCACGATGAACCACGCGATCACGGCCAACACGAAACAGGTGGCGCCAAGCGCCGCGAACGCTTCGCGCCAGCTCGCCATCGCGAGCACGGCGGCAACGCCGATCGGAACGGTGAGCCCGCCGAAGTTGTTGCCCATCGCGGCGATGCCGAGCATGCGGCCGCGCGCGGTCGGATACCACGCGGCGACGAGCTTGCCCGTCGGCAGCGTCGTCATGCCCGCGAAGGTCACGAACTGCAGGAAGCTGAGTGCGTACCAGTGCCAAAGTTCGGTCATCAAGGGGCGCAACACCAGTCCAAGGCCCGAGATGACGAGCGAGAAGACGATGACGGGCCGCGCGCCGATCCGATCCATGATGCGGCCGATGAGCGGGGCGGTCAGGCCGCTGACGGCGGCAAATGACAGCGATGCGCTGATCTCCGTGCGCGTCCACCCGTAGGTGTCCGCCAGCGACGGAATGAACAGACCAAACGCGTATTGGGCCGTGCCAACCGCGACCGCCGTCGACATGAATACAACGCCGACGATCGCGGCGCCGTGCAGCGCATGCGGGCTCAAAGGTCGGTCAGCTAAAGCGTGGGTGAAACGTTGGGCGCCGGCATTCAGGCGGCGTCCGCCGGGTGCTGCGGCAACACATCAACACCGTCTTCGACGTCGGTTTGCAACACGTCGTTGAAGCGGTTGAACGCGCCGCAAAGGGCGATCCGCCAGGTCAGCTCGACGAGCTGGGCGTCGTCGAAGTGCTCGCGAAGCCGCGCATACAGGTCATCGCGCACGCGGTTCCAGTTCACGGTTACTTCGCGGGCGTATTCACAGACCAGCTTGTCGACGTCATCGAACTCCGCCTGATTCTCGAAATCGAGGATATTCGTGGCCGCCTCGTCGGAAACGCCCGAGATGGTCAGGAACGGCGTGTGGTGCGACACGCAGTACGTGCATTCGTTCAGCTTCGACACCATGACGAGCGCAAGCTCGAGATAACGCTTCGGCAGGACGCCTTCTGCGCGCAGCTCGAGCAGGAGATTCCAGGTATTGCGCATCACCGGGGGGCGGTTGGCCATGGCGCCCAGCAGGCTGCCGAACTCTCCGTAGGAGGCGGCGCGCTCGTAGACTTCCCGGTCAGCGCCGGTCAGTTCTTCTGCGGGAACGGTGCGTACTCTGGCCATCTTGGCTCTCCGTGTGCTCAGTATGTGCGGCCACGGCGACGACCGATGGTCTTCGCCTGGCCTCTCGCGAGATGCCAGGAAAGTATCTCCGGTACTGGCCGAGTGCGCCAGGTACTGCAGATATCCGCGCCCGGCGATGCGGAATCGGGCCAGTGCATGCCCGATTCCGCAGCCAGTTTTCGAGGCAATGCGCCGGTTGTCGGATCTCGACCTGTCTCGCAGACCTTCTCAGCCGAAGACCGCTTCGAACTGCTCTTCGTTGAAGCCTACCAGCAGGGTCTTGCCAACCTTGAGGGTGGGTGCGCGCAGGTTTCCGGTCGGGCCCAGCATTGCGTCGACGGCTTCGTCGCTGACGTCTTTGCCAGCTTTGAACTCGGCGATTTTCTTGCCTTTGGCGACGACCAGTTTCGATGCGGCCTGCGCCATTTCGATCGCGTCGTCGCGGCCCAGTTTGCGCGACGCCGGAATGATTTCTTCAGGGGTCAGCTCGCGTGCCTCCAAAAACTTGGATGCTTTTCCGCAGCTGTTTCAACCCTTGCGGTGGTAATACCAGTTGATGGTTTTAGCCATGCCTACCGGACTCCTTATGTCTGCTGGCGAATGGTGAAGTGCCGGCGATTGTAGCGCAGGCCCATGTGACGGCCGCGTGATGACCACGGCGCGCTGGCCATCGAAAACGGTCGCCTCCGGCGCATAAAACGGGCGTGGGTCGCACTAGTCTGCCGCGCAAACGATCAACGTCCGGAAGGTACCGACGTGGTGGCAACGCAACCTGTCTCCAACCTCGACGCGCTGGCGGTGAGCTACGCGCGCGATGGCTTTCTGTCGCCCGTGCCGATCCTGAGCGCCGAGGAAGCCGCGGCGCACCGCGTCGAACTCGAACACGTTGAACAACAGCTCGGCGTTTTGCACTACAAAAACAAGGTTCACACGATCTGGCCGGCTGCTTTCGCGCTTGCCACCCACCCGCGTGTGCTGGATGTGGTCGAATCGCTGCTCGGTCCCGACATCCTGTTGCACAACACCTGTTACATCATCAAAGAAGCTGAAACGCACGCACATGTCAGCTGGCATCAGGATCTCACGCACTGGGGATTCGACGGCGGTGATCAGGTGTCGCTCTGGCTTGCGATCACGCCGGCGACGGCCGAAAGCGGCTGCATGCGCATGGTGCCCGGCAGTCATGCAGGTGGTCAGATGCATCACGATTCGGTCGCGGACACGTCGAATTTGCTGCTGCGCGGGCAGACCGTGCGCGACGTCGCCGAGAACACCGCCAGGCTTTGTCCGCTCGCGCCCGGTGAGGCGTCGTTCCACCATGGCTGGACCTTGCACGCGTCGCTACCGAACCATGCGAAGGCACGCCGTATCGGGCTGAATGCGCAGTATCTGACGCCGTCGATGCGCCAGACCAAACACGACACCGATTCCGCGATCCTTGTGCGCGGGTGTGATCGCCACCGGCACTTCGCGACGGAGCTGCCGGCGATTGCGACTCTGGAGGCCGGCGCCGTCTCGCGCTGGCGGGCGATGGACCAGCAGTATCAGGATACGCAGACGACCGGTTGACCGGGCGCGGGCAGTTAGTGCGAAGCGTCTTTCCCCGCCGCTTCGCCGGTGCACTCCGCCGTGATGGTCGCCGCCATCAGGCTGAACTCGGAACTCAGATTCGGAATGTCGATGCGCTTCACATCGACGCGTGTCTGGGTCTGCCCCGCACCCATCGACCACGCGGCCGTCTCGGCCCGGGTGCGGGCCAGGTCCTCAGCGGCGGTCAGCGCATCAGCGGCTTGTTGATGAAAGTCCGGTGCGCTGTCGCCGTGCACCAGGTAACCGCCGCCTTCGTTGTAGGTGATCTCGACCTGCGCCCGGGCATTGATGACGCCCACCGCGGCGCCGACGGCATTGGCAACGCCGGCTTTGTCTGGCACGACGGTTTGTGCGCCGACCCGAGTGCCGACTTCCGGGTAGTAGACCGGCGCGGGCCCGCCGACGGCGATCAGCGGCAGGTTGCTGACGGCTTGCAGGCCGAGATCGCCCATCACCGGTTCGCCGCGGGCCAGCGCTTCGAGCAAGGGCGACGCGCCGGCATCTTCCAACCCGGTGAGACGGTTCAGGATGAGACGGCTGCTCGCGGTGACAACGCTGTCGACGACGGCGCGGGCGAAACGCTGCACCTCTGCTGCGGCGTCCTGGCTGGTCACCCAACCCGTCGCTCGGCCACAGAGCTCCGCGGCGTGGCGTGCCGCGTTCGCATCCCACTGTGATTGCAGCCCCAGTACATGTGCGGCATCGCTCGGTGTCAGGCCGGTGATTTGCACGAGCCCCCGTTTGATGAGTCTGGCAACCCGCGACCGGTCCGCCGCCCGCATGACCAGAGCGCCGTACAAGACCGGCGTGCGCGCCTTCAGCGCTTCGAGGAATCGGATGTCGGCGTCGCCAAGGTCGGCTGGCCAGCCGTGTTCGCCCGGTGGCAACAGCAGATAGCGGGTAGCGCTCAACATTCCGCTCCCCTGGCCGAGCGCGTTCAGAAGTTCCGCACCGATTTGCGGGAAGCGGCGGGCGGCGAGACTGAGCGGCACGACGCGCTGTTGCCCGGGTGTGACCGTACCGTCGGTCGCGATCAGCAACTCGCTGTCGCCGCCGAGTCCCATGGTCGTCATATCGACCGCCCGCACCAACGTGCGAAAGCCGCCGACCGATGCGCCGGCCTCGTTCAGGCTGGGCCAGCCGTTGCGCACCGTGGCGATATCGGTCGTCGTGCCGCCGATGTCGCTGACGATGAAGTCGTCCAGGCTGCAGAGGAAACGCGCGCCGATCACACTGGCAGCCGGACCGGACAGAATCGTCTCGATCGGTTTTTCGACCACGGTCTCTGCCCGTGCGATGGTGCCGTCGCCGCGAACGATCAGGATCGGCGCGGCAATGTCCAGGTCGCGAAGCGAGGCTTCGACCGCGTCGACCAACGCGACGATCAGTCCGACGATCCGCGCGTTGAACGTGGCCGTCAGGGCTCTGCGCGGACCGTTCAATGCGGCGCTCAGTTCTGATGATGCCGTGACCGGACGCCCCGTCCGGGCCCGGATCAGCGCTTTGACGCGATGCTCGTGCGCGGGATTGCGCACCGCGTAATTGGCCGTCACGGCGAACGCGGCAGACTGCCCCTCGGGACCTTCGAGCAGACGCGCAAGACCGGTCTCGTCAAGCGGCGTCTGTTCGTCCCCGGTGTACCGGTGGCCACCGGCCAGATGCACCAGATGCGCTGTGGGAATCGCCCGCGCAATCTCCGTGCGCGCTGCCATGCGTTCGTCGAAACCAACGAGAATCGACGTGACAGATGAACCGTGACCCTCCACGAGCGCGTTGGTCGCGAGGGTGGTCGACAGCACGACGCGCTGCAGACCGGAGGCGCTAAAAGCCGCGCCGGCCTCTGACACGACCGCCTGCAGCGCTTCGGAAATTCCGATCGCGAGATCGCCGCGCGTGGTCAGCGCTTTCGCACTCGCGAGAATGGCGCCGGTCTCAGGTGCGAAGACGACGGCGTCTGTATAGGTGCCGCCAGTATCGATGCCGATGGTTGTACGCATGGGTGGGCGAGGCGAAGCCTGGGATTGGGTTCGTGTTACAGCGGTTGGGGAGTGTGCCAGCGAACGGCTGACCGACCGGCGCTCTGAGCGACATGTTTGGTGGCTTCCGGGACTCGCCAAAGGGCTCGTGACGCACGGCCACACAGTCTTCGTGTTATGTGCATGACAGCAGTGAGGGCGGTGTCAGCTTCGCGCAACGCCGCTCGCCGTGGTAGCGCCGCCGGTCATCAACCCGGTCTGCTCAGTCAATTCCCGACGGCTCTGCTTCGCGAAGTTGTGCCAGCAGCGCCGCAAGGCGGCGAAGCACGATCTGCCACGCCGTCGCGAACTCATCGGTCCATTGTGAACCGAGGCCGTCGCGAAGTTCTTCGTGCACCACATCGAACAGCGTGCCGAACTGCTCCGGTGGCACGCCGTAACCGCAATGATTCAGGAACTCGGCTTGCAGCAGCTGCTTGCTCAACTCGTCGTCGCTCGCGATGTTCAGCACGGTTTCGAACACGCGGCTCAACATCTCGCCGCGAACGCCGCCATCGGCATCGAGTACGAACAGTGCTTCCAGTTCGGGGGCGCGGAGGAAGAGCTGCGCGTAGATGCGCTCGGTGGGGTCGCCAAGCTCGGCGGCGGCCGCTTCCAGACTGCGATGTATGACGTCATGTAACTTCATGCTGCGTCAGAACATCCCGAGCTCTCGAAACTGCGGGCTTCGGTAGCGCCGGAGCATTGTTCACCGATGGCGTTACCGGCCCCGACTGAGCAGATCATCATGGTGAACGGCGAAGCCCGCGCGCGCCTCGACTCTAGATGATCGCGTGGCGCACTTTGGCCGACACCCACTCACTGACGATCACCGTCCCAAGGATGACCAACAGGATAAGCGACACCTGAGTCCACGCGAGGTTGGATATCGACGCATCGAGTTGCAGCCCGATGCCGCCGGCCCCGACCAGACCGAGGACCGTGGATTCGCGAATGTTGATGTCCCAGCGAAATACCGCGATTCCCGCCAGTGCTGGCATCACCTGCGGTAACACACCGTAGGACAGCGTTTGCATTCTCGATGCGCCCGTCGCCGTGACCGCTTCAACCTGCGTTTCGTCAATTTCTTCGATAGCTTCGTAGAGCAGCTTCGCGCAGAAACCGATGGAGCGAAGCGCGATGGCGATGACGCCGGCCATGACGCCGGGACCGATGATGGCGACCAGCATCAGCGCCCAGATGAGCGAGTTGATGGAGCGTGAGGAGACGATGACGAAAAGCGCCACGGGGCGGACGAACAGAACGCTGGGCGTCGTATTGCGCGCTGCGCAAAACGCCACCGGAACCGCCATCGACAACGCGAGCACCGTGCCGAGCGTGGCGATGTTGAGGGTGTCCCACACCGGTTGCCACAGCGCATCCATATAGCTCCACTTCGGCGGCACCATGCGGCCGGCGAGATCCGCTGCCTGGGCCGGCGCGTCATGCACGAACATCCAGATGGTCTTGTCCGACATGAGCTTCCAGCAGTAGGCGAACACCGCCGTGCCGAAGAACCACGCGGCCCATATGGAGATTTGGGTACGTGTATCGCGGCGCTTCCAGACCCGCGTACCGTCGCGTTGACCCACCGGCATTACTGCACCATCCGCCGGACCCAGCTGGATCCGTATTCGAGCCCCATGACGATGGCGATGATCACCAGCAAGATGGCGGCGGCCGAGTCGAATTCGTACCGATCGAAGGCGGTCAGCAGCGTCGCCCCGATACCGCCGCCGCCGACGATCCCGACGACGGCCGACTCACGAAAGTTGATATCGAGACGATACACCGCGAGCCCGATCATGCGCGGCATGACCTGCGGACGGATGGCGTATTCCAGCCATTGGAACCAGCTGGCGCCAGTGGCCCGGATCGCTTCGGCCTGCGAAGGATCCATGGCTTCGATATCTTCCGCGAGCAGCTTTGCGTAGAAACCCACCGTCGCCAGAGACAACGCCAGAAATCCGGCGAAAGGCCCGAAGCCGAAGAGTTTGACGAAGAAGATGGCGAGAATGATCTCCGGGAATGTTCTCGACAGGGCGACGATCGCGCGGCAAAAGTAGTAGACCGGCAGCGGTGCGAGGTTGCGGGCTGCGCCAAGGCCCACCGGCACCGAGATGGCAACGCCAACGACGGTCGACGTAACCGTCATCCAGAGGCTTTCCAGCAGGCCATCGAGAATCGAATCCCAGCGCGACGTGAAGTCGGGCGGAAAGAACGCTGCGATGAAACGCTGCCCGCGCGGAATGCCTTCCCACATCCGCGTCCAGTTGATCTCCATCGTGCCGATGGCGAGAGCCAGATACACCAGACTGCCCACGATCAGCAGGTAGCGCAGCCTCGCGTCTTTGATGAGCGGCGGCTTACGCCATTTGCGTCCGGCTGCCATGTCAGCCGGCGGACACCGGCGCGGGGTCGGCGGTTTGCTCGTCCGCTTCGTCGTCTTCAGATACCGGGCGCACCGTGGCTGACCAGTCTTCTTCGCCGTAGATCTGCGTCAGCACGTCCGGCGTCAGTTTGTCAGGTGGGCCGTCGTAGACGATCTCGCCGAGCTGGAGACCGATGATGCGCCGCGCAAACATCTGCGCGAGCATGACGTCGTGAATGTTGATAATGGCTGCGAGTTCACGCTCTTCGCACAGTTCGCAGACCAATCGCATGATCTGGCGCGATGTCTTCGGGTCGAGGCTCGCGGTCGGTTCGTCGACCAGCAACAAACGCGGATTTTGAATCAGCGCTCTTGCGATACCGACGCGCTGACGTTGGCCGCCGGACAGTTCATCGGCCCGTTTGTCGACCATCTGATCGAGGCCAACGCGTTCGAGCAGACGGAATGCCTCGTCGACATCGGTCTGCGGAAAGCGGCGGGCGAAACTCCGCCAGAAGCCGACGTAACCGAGTCGCCCCGAGAGCACGTTCTCCATCACTGTCAGGCGCTCTACGAGAGCGTATTCCTGGAAGATCATGCCCATCGTGCGTCGCGCCCGGCGAAGTGCTGAACTACCGAGCACGGTCAGTTCCTGGCCGTCCAGTGCAATGTTCCCGGAGGTCGGCTCCACCAGCCGGTTCACACACCGGATAAGCGTGCTCTTACCGGCGCCCGA
>JBCCEJ010000082.1:0-26137 GCA_039030335.1 Pseudomonadota bacterium
CGGCGC
This sequence comes from Pseudomonadota bacterium, assembly GCA_039030335.1. Classification (GTDB taxonomy): domain Bacteria; phylum Pseudomonadota; class Gammaproteobacteria; order HK1; family HK1; genus JBCCEJ01. The sequence goes on from JBCCEJ010000082.1 coordinate 7, forward strand.
CCAAATGTGCGTTTTCACACTGACAGCAAACGGCCAGGCATGGAGACTGATGCTCAACCGATAAGGAGCAGAACATGGTCATGGCTGAACGAGAGTACATGGAAGAGCGCATTGACACCTTGAAGCGGCTTGGCCCCGGTTCGCTGTACGACACGCGGAGCCGGGAGGAGATCAACGCCTGCGTGGATCGGCTTCGCGAACTCATCGACCTCGGGGCCGAGCTGTTGGACATGATGTCATCCGCCAACGGCGACGCGGATATCGACCGTCTGCGCCGCTGGCTGCAGACCGACATCGACCGCCAGCGGATGCTGCTGGACGACTTCCGCGCCCAAGGTTTCTCCGGCGTGCCTGAGCCACTGCCCCACTGAGGCGCGGCCGCGTTAGCGACGCGGTCACGCGCTTTCGTAAGTTTCCCTCGTCGTCAACAAATTCGAGCCAGGGACGGCTCAATCTTTTTTGACGCTCCGCAGGCTGTCTTGATGCCCTGCACGCACCTGCCGAGGACGCGCGACTAAACCGCGGCCTGTCCGGCTCCAATGCTGGCAACTTCTTCGTCGGACGGAAAGCGGCCCAGCTTGCGTTTGGAGTAGACGAGCTCGCCATCGCGCACGATCTCGAAGACCCCGCCGCCGCCCTCGATCAGCTCGACGGTGGCTCCTGCCTGAGTCAACTGGTCTCTCACACGGAGAGCGGTCGGCTCATAATTTCACATCGTGCAGTATTCGATACTTACCTTCATGTGTGCTCCTGTTGATCCGGCTGGCGAGTCGCCTGGGTATCCATCGCCTCGCCGGGATCCATCACGTCAACTACCGCAGCGCGGCTGCCAGTTGCGCGGCCGCGCTGGTCCAGCCGGTCACGCAGCCTGAGGTAGCTGGCTGTGGCCGGCAGGAACCACCGGTGGCCAGGATACAACGTAACGAATCCCGGTGGATTGGCTTCGAATACGCTGTGTCCGCGCTCATCCTCAAGAATCTGCCATGCGGCCTTGCGCCCCAACCAGTTGGCCAACGCAATACCGACACCATTGAAGCCGCCCACATATCTGACTGCCCTGCGCTCGAACAGTCTCGGCAGCTGTTCACGGCTGAAACCCGTCAGACCTTGCCAGACATGAGTGACACGTGCTGGTTCAAGGTCTGGAAATATCTTCAGTAATTCCGTTCGAAGCGTGTTGACGACGCGATGCTGTCTCAACTCCGCCATCGATGAGAGCCCACCAAACAGCAGCGTGCGCCCGCCGTCAGCGATACGCAGCTGATGCCGCATCCGGCGCTTTTCCATCAATACCCGGCCGCGCGGCAACCAGTGCCGCAGCCGCTTTGGATCGGGTGTACGCAACGCGATCATGCCGCTCGGGATGCCGATGACGCGACGGCTCAGCCACGGGTCGGATCGGTCGGTGTAGCCGTTGGTAGCCACGAGCACCTCGCGCGCCGTGGTTCGCCCTCGCATCGTCTGCAGCTCATGCCGACCCTGCCGGCTCTGGCGGATACCCGTCACGGCTGTCTCCGTGTGCACGCGCGCGCCGGCATCCATCGCGAGTTTCAACAGCCCCGCGTGGAGCCTGGCAGGATCCAGCACTGCCACATCCGGCCGGACCAGCGCGCCTATGTAGCGCGTGCTGCCGAGTTCTTCGGAAACCTGCGCGCCCAGCAAGGTACGCGCGTCCACGCCGAGCCTGGACTGACAGAATTCAGCCTCGCGCGCCATCGCGTCGAGTTGCCGCGGCCATAGAGCGCCTTGCACCGACCCGCACACCTCGAAGCCGCAATCGATCCCTTCGTCCCGGATCATGACGGCCAGACTGTTCCATGCCTCCCTGGCCTCCGTGAACACCGCTCGAGCCACCTCGGTACCACGCTGCCGTGTCACCGTTGCGACGTCGGTCGCAAGACTTGCCGTGACGATGCCGGCGTTGCGGGTCGCAGCACCGTCGCCCGGACGCTCGCGTTCGAAGATCTGCACGCTGCGCCCAGCGCGTGCGAGCACCAGTGCAGCGCTCAGACCGGTATAGCCCGCTCCGATCACCGCGACGTCGCATTCGGTCGGTACCGCGCGAATCGACAGGGACGGCGGGCGAGACTGGTCCCACCAATACGGTGCGTTGATCGGGTCGTGGCGCGTCGCCTGTGTGGTAGCGCGGGTGACTTTGGACATCGTGACCGTCGTCTGATCGGAGGGCTTAGCCGGGTGTCTCAAAGGACACTGGACCGGCGCGCGCGCCGGGCGCGCCAGTCTACACGCGAACACCGGATACGTTTGCACCGCGTTAACAAATCTTTACCACACGGAAAGTAGCGGGAAACGTGCGCCGTTTAGCCTTTTGCTCCATTGGTCGCGGTGGTGAACGGACCCCGCTCACGCTCCCCCGGCGCCATGGGCTGACGCCACCGTGACCAACCTCGATGAACGACCAACGGAGTATTGAGCAATGACAACCAACATTCCTGAAACCCCGAATCCCGCAGTTCGGGACCGTGCGCGCCCCGGGCGTACCCGCCGCTGGCTGAAAGTGGCCGCGCTTCTGGGTGTCGGGGCCGTCACTGGCAGTATCGCGACCGGTGCCTTCAACGCCTACGCTCACCGCGCAATGCACGGCATGTGGCATCACGGCGGCGAACGCTCGATTGAAGAAGTCCGCGAGCGGGCCAGCGAACGGGCCGCCTGGGTAGTCGACTGGGTTGACGCGACGGAAGCCCAGAAGGCCGACATCAAGTCGATCATGGCGGGCACCGTCGACCGACTCTATCCGCTGGTCGAGCGCCATCGCGGTAATCGCGATGATTTGATGCAGCTGCTGTCGCGCCCGGACCTGGATGAAGAGGCGCTGGAGGCGTTGCGCCAGTCGGAGCTGCGGCTGATCGATGAGGGCAGCGCGGCGCTGACGTCCGCGCTCGCCGAAGCGGTGAATGTGCTGACACCGGAGCAGCGCCAGGAATTGCTTAGCAAGGCACGCCGGTTCCGCGGCCACGGCAACGAATCCGGCCGTAGCAACGGCGGCGATAACTGAGTTTGCGGGTCGGCGTCCGTGGCGGCGCCGGCCCCTCTCCGTCTTTCGGTGCCAGGGAGATCATTCGAGATGCTGGCTTCAATAGTGAGGCGCGTACCGCGCGCGCTGTCCGGGATGTCAACCCTGCGTCGTGCCAGGAGACGTGCGACGGAGTTCGACTCGGTATTGGCCGGCGTCGATCGCAGCGGGCTTCGCGATGCGTTGGAACTTGGGTGCGATCGCGGCTCACTCGCCGCGTATCTCTGCGCCGAATATCAACTGCGCGTCACGGGGATGGATTCGGACGTGAAAGCCGTAGAGCAGGCGGCGGCCATGTTCGCGCGCGTGCCGGATCTTCAGTTCGAGACTCTCTGCGCCGATCGTCTGAGCGCCTCCGCGCAGAGTTTCGACCTCGTGATTTGGCATGCATCGGCCGCTACCCGTGTTCTCGGCCCCGCGCTTATTGACGAACTGTCGCGCGTCGTGCGGCCAGGCGGTCTGGTCGTGCTCGAACACACGAGCGTACACCCGTGGCTCAGTTGGGTTCGGCGAGATGGCTTTGCCGCGCTGACGCCCGACCGCCTGCGCACACAGTTCGCAGACCATGGCTTGTTCCAGATGAGCTATCCGCGCCGCGGGGTTGGGCTGTGGCAGCGGCACGTACTCGTATTGCAGAAGATGGCCCACTGGATGCAGCCCGCCACGCTCGCTTGAGCGGGCCGCTTCGCCAGCGCCTTCAGTAGAATGCCGAATTCAGCATCACCGGCAGGACACGGTTGTGAGTACCACCGTATTGATGATCGACGACGATGAGAATCTGACGGCCATGCTGGCAGACTACCTCACACCGATGGATGTGATGCTCGACGCTGAACATACCGTCGCCGAGGGCCTTGCACGCCTGCGCCAGGGCAGTTTCGAGGTCCTGATCCTGGACGTGATGCTGCCCGACGGGGACGGCTTCGACGTCTGTCGCGCCGTTCGCGCGGAGTCAACCATCCCGATTCTGATGCTAACCGCGCGCGGCGACGAAATGGACCGCATCGTGGGCCTTGAGCTGGGGGCGGATGACTATCTGCCGAAGCCATTCAATCCCCGCGAATTGCTCGCGCGATTGCGCGCCATCGCCAGACGGGGCGCGGCGGGTGAGCCGACCGCGTCGACGCTCCTGCGGTTCGGACGACTCGAAATCGACCCCGAGCAGCGGCAGGTCAGCATTGCTGGCGAAGTGCGTCCGCTAACCGGTCATCAATTTGACCTGTTGCTGGCACTCGCCCGAAATGCTGGCCGGGTCATGTCGCGCGATGCCCTGATGAATCATGTGCGCGGCCATCAACTCGAAGCCTTCGACCGCAGCATAGATGTGCATATTTCGCGAATCCGCGCCGCTATCGAAGATGATGCAAAGGCACCCCGGCGCGTTCTGACGCTGAGGGGAGCGGGTTATCTGTTCCCCCGCAACCAGGATGACTGAATCGAGACGGCCGCGCGTGTGACCGTCCGACGAAACCCGTATCCACACCTCCGAACCCAGTCAGCATGTCATCTGAAACCGAAGTTCAATTGCCTCTTGGAGCGCCAGTAGTGTGATTCGTCAGTTCTTTCGCGGTCGCCTCTATCTGCACATATACATCGCGATCCTGGGCGTGATCCTGATGTTCGCTTTGTTGACAGCCGCGACGTTCTGGGCCCTGGATGATGATCTGGAAGATGAGCACAAGGCGCGAGCGATCTCGGCGATCGTAACCGCGCTGCTGCCTCCGGCAGATGCGCCCAGGGCCGAGCTGGAAGGCGCGCTCGCACACTGGCGCACAGAGCTCAAGGCTGATTTCACCGTCACCAACGCCAAAGGTGATGTGCTGGCAGTCGCCGGCGATCCGATCATGCGCCGGAGCCGTGACGAAGACGAGCTGGCGTGGTTCAGGATCCGTCGCGGAAAGTTGACGGCCGGCGTGCAGCTCGCCGACGGGCGCTGGGCCATGTTGGGGCACGACCATTCCCGGCGTCCTCACTGGTTGCTGGCTCTGTTGATGCTGGTGCTGGTAGCGGGGCTTGGCGCCTACCCGGTCGCCCGCCGGGTCACGCGCCGACTGGAACGTCTGCGCGTGAGCGTGGACGAACTTGGGCAAGGCGACCTCACGGCCCGCGTCGAGATTCAGGGCTGTGACGAAGTGGCCCAGCTCGCGCAGTCATTCAACGATGCCGCGGCGCGAATCGAAGGCCTGGTGATGTCGCAGAACTCGATGCTCGCTGGGGCCTCGCACGAACTGCGCTCGCCGCTGACCCGCATTCGGATGGCGTTGGAGCTTCTGGCCGGCGAGGATCGTGTGTCGCTTCGCGAGCAGGTCACGCGCGATATCCAGGAGCTGGATGAGCTGATCGAGGAGCTACTGGCCGCGAGCCGTTTCCAGGTGTCTATGCCGGAGATATCCGACCTCACTCCGGTCGACCTGTTGGTTCTGGCGGCAGAGGAATGCGCCCGCGTAGGCGCCGACGTCGGCGGCAGCAGCGTTGAATACCGCGGAGAGACCCGGTGGCTGCGGCGGCTCGTACGTAATCTGCTCGAAAACGCGCGCCGTCACAGCGGCGGCGAGAACATTGCGCTGACCGTCGAATCGACGGCAACCGGTGCCGTGATCGTGGTAGAGGACGACGGCGACGGCGTCCCGGAACACTTGCGCGAGCGGATCTTCGAACCTTTCTACCGCCCGGACGGCATGCGCGAGGGCCGGGACCGGGGCGTCGGGCTCGGCCTGGCGCTCGTTCGGCAGATAGCCGAACGCCACGCGGGCAGCGTCGTCTGTGAGAGGCGAGAAGAGGGCGGCACCCGGTTCGTGGTCAACCTGGGCCAGCTTGCCGATCGCTGAGCGCTGGCGGTGACCTCGTCAGACTCGCGTGTGATGCGGCACGCTTACCACATCAGATCGTCTGGCACCTGAAACTCGGCGTATTCGTCGTCGACGTCGGTCAGATTAATGTCCTGATCCTGGGCGCCCATCGAGATGAAATACGGCGGGATCAGCTCGTGAATTTGCTGCGCTACGGGCGTCGGTATCACGTAGTGGCGACCCTTCATGGCTGCGACCGCCAGTTCGTCCGCCGACAGTCGGCGCTGCTGATCTTCAGTAACGTAGATGCGCTTGACGCGCGAGCCTTTGACGAAATGGAACGGTACTTGCGCCTCTTCGCCACGCGGCTCGTGGTTATCCGTGATCAGCTGATGCACGCGTTGACGCAAGGCGCGCTCTTCCGGCGAGAGCTCGACCTGTGCCCCGCGTTTCTTGCCTGTCGGCGCACTTTGACGAGCATCAGGGCGAGGTGCTTTACGCGGTTTCCCGCGACCCTTCCTGGCTTTTGCGCCACCCTTGCCGGCGGGTTTTCCGCCTGGGCCGGACTTCGCTTTTGACTTGGGTTTGGGGATCTGCGACTCGTTGGCGATGCCGAGCGCCAACAGCTGTTCTTGCAGGGAACGGGCCATACGTAGCCTTTGTGGGAGCGGTGCAGTGCGGGATCACCCGACATTTTGGGGGGAATTTACCGCTACGCAAGTCCGGATGATACGAAAGCGAACTGCGGCGTTGTCTTCGATCGACCCCTGACGGTGCTTCGCGAGGGCGGCGAACCGGGCGCCGGCGCGCCGCCGCGGCCCGTTGGTGGCACGTTATCCGTCGATCGCGCAGACCTCAGGCGAAGCCTGCCATCAACCTCTCGAGTGCGTCCGAGCCCGGGCAGAGCTCTGCAAACGGGACGTCGACCAACGGCTTGGGGCAGGTCTCGTTGCTGGCGTGCATGTCGTCGGCGTCACGATCGATATAGACGAGCCCGGTCAGGATTTCTCCGCGCGCCTGGTGTTCGACGATGGCCTGAAAAGCGGCGCCGCGGTCCGTCGGGTCGTAGCCAGAATCGGTCTGTCGCAGCAGGATCTGACTGCCGTCGTGAAGCTTCACTGGCGTCGTGCCCTCGGGTGCCAGTTCCACCTCGATTGCTTCGGCCGGCGGCACGAAGTCGGTTGGGAACAGCTCGCGGCTGGCGTCGCGCGTGTGTGCGTAGCTCTTGGTGGAACCGACGTGATCGTTGAACGTAACGCAAGGCGAGATCACATCTATCAACGCGAAGCCACGGTGTTCCAATCCGGCTTTGATAAGTGGAATCAACTGGTGTTTGTCACCCGAGAAGCTGCGCGCGACAAAAGTGCCACCCGCACTCAGCGCCATCTGCAGAGGGTCGAGCGGCTGTTGCAGATTCGGCGCGCCGCCTTTGGCCGTGGACCCGATGTCCGCCGACGCGGAGAACTGGCCCTTGGTCAATCCGTAGACCCCGTTATTTTCGAGTATGTAGACCATGTTCAGATTGCGTCGCATCGCATGCACGAAGTGCGCGAGCCCGATCGACAACGAATCGCCATCGCCGGAGACGCCCAACACGTGCAGCTCACGATTGGCGGCGGCGACGCCGGTCGCGACGGCCGGCATGCGCCCATGTACGGCGTTCATTCCATGTGACGTGCGTAGAAAATACGCCGGCGTCTTGGAAGAGCAACCGATACCGGACATCTTCGCGGCGCGATGCGGAGGAATCGACAGCTCGAAGAAAGTCTGTGCGATCGCAGAGCTCACCGAGTCATGCCCGCAACCTGCGCAAAGTGTGGACATGCCGCCCTCGTAGTCACGCATTGTCAGGCCGAGCGCGTTGGTGGGCATCTCGACGCGCACGACATGCGGCTTGGTTATGAAGCTCACGCTGCAGCCTCCCGTGCGTCTGGCTCTGCCATTGCAGCGAGTATGTTCAAACTCGAAATCGGCATGCCGTCGAAGTGCAACGCCGGCAGCAGTTTCTGCTTGTCGACGTTCAGTTCATTCAGCAGCAACGTGCGCAGCTGACCGTCCCGGTTCTGCTCGACCACGTAGATCCGCTCATGTGCATCGAGGAACCGCTGTACGTCGTCTCCGAACGGAAATGACCGGATGCGCAGGTAGTTGAAGTGACGTCCGCTGGCGTTCAGTTTGTCCCGCGCCTCCAACACGGCGCGGTCCGAACTTCCGTAGGCGATAATGCCGTCTTGCGTGGCGTGGTTTGCACGTTGCACAACGGGTGCTGGCAAGTGCTTCGGCGCACCGTCCATCTTGCGGCGCAGACGCTCCATCAACCGCACGTAGTCGCCGCCATCCTCGGTGTACTGCGCCTTCTCGTTGTGCCCGGACCCGCGTGTGAAAAAGCCGCCCTTGGGGTGCACACCCGGGTAGCTGCGGTAAGGGATGCCATCTCCATCCACGTCTGCGTAGCGATGAAATTCGGCGGCTGCTTCCAGTGCGGCCTGATCCATCACCTTGCCGCGGTCCGGTTGATAGGTGTCGTCCCACTGTGGCTTGGGGATCATCCAGTCGTTCATGCCGATATCGAGATCGCTCAGAACGATCACCGGCGTTTGCAAACGCTCAGCGGCGTCGAACGCGCTGCTCGCCATCTCGAAACACTCCGCCGGATCGGCGGGAAACAACAGCGCGTGGCGTGTATCGCCATGAGATGCGTACGCCGCTGAGATCAGGTCCGATTGTTGGGTTCGCGTGGGCAGGCCGGTAGAGGGACCGGTACGTTGCACATCCCAGAGCACCATGGGCACCTCGGTGAACGACGCGTAACCGAGTATCTCCGACATGAGCGACACGCCCGGGCCACTCGTGGCGGTGAAGGTGCGCGCGCCGCCCCAATTCCCGCCGAGCACGATCGCGGCCGCCCCGAGTTCGTCTTCTGCCTGCACGATGCAGTAGTTCTTTGCGCCGGTTTCCGGGTTGATCCGAAAGCGGCGGCAGAAATTACCGAACGCGTCCATCAGTGAGGTTGACGGCGTTATGGGGTACCACGCGCCCACCGTTGCACCTGCAAAGACATTGCCAAGCCCGGCCGCGGTATTGCCGTCCATCAGGACGTGTCCAGCGGTTCGATCGCTCGCCTCCACGCGCGTCGCGAGCGGGCAGGCCAGATGTTCCAGCGCGTAGTCGTAGCCCATCGCAATAGCTTCGAGATTCGACGCCACGAGGTGTTTCTTGCGTTCACCGAACTGTTCCTGGATGAGCTGCTCGACGACCCGCATGTCGATGTTCAGCAACGCCGCCAGTACACCGAAGTAAGCGATATTTTTCATCAGGATGCGGGTGCGCGGATCCGCATAGCGTTCGTTGCACATACGTGCGAGCGGTACGCCAACGATCTGGATGTCGTCGCGCCAGAGCTGCTTATCGCGGGGCCAGCTCGAATCGTAGATCAAACAGCCGCCGGCGCTGAGTTCAGCAAGATCCTTGTCGTAAGTCTGGGCATTCATCGCCACCATGATGTCGACGCGACCGCTCGCACACAGGTAACCAGCGTCGGACACACGGATTTCGTACCAGGTCGGTAGTCCCTGGATGTTCGACGGAAAGAAGTTCTTACCGCATACCGGCACGCCCATCCGAAATACCGAGCGCATCAGCAGACCATTGGCGCTTGCCGAACCGGTGCCATTGACGTTGGCGATCCGGATCGTGAAGTCGTTTACTCCCCCACGTGCGTGCGCCATGCCTCGCCTCCCCGTTGTTCGTCGCGCGCGTACGGCACCAGTAGTTTCGACTTCTGCATATCCCAGGCCGCCGTGGGACATCTCTCCGCACACAGACCGCAGTGCACACAGAGGTTTTCGTCCTTGGCCATGACCCGGCCGGTTTGTTTGAGCGGTTCGGAGATATAAACCGCCTGGTCCGGGTTGGCGGCTGGCAGTTTGAGCCGCTGGCGAAACTCCTCTTCAGGCTCGCCGTCGCGGGTGTCGATCATCGTCAGGCAGTGCACCGGACAGATGTCGATACAGGCGTCGCACTCGATACATCGCTCGGCGGCGAACACGGTTTGCGCGTCACAGTTCAGACATCGTTCAACTTCCTGCATCGCCTGCTCGTAGGTGAACCCGAGCTCCACTTCGATCGCGAGATCGTTGAAACGCTGACCCAGATCAACTTGCGGGACGATGCTGCGGGCAGCGCCGTCGAAGTCATTACTGAAGCTCCATTCGTGCATACCCATCTTGCGGCTCTGCAGGTTCATGCCCATCGGCAGGCGATCGTGAAGATCGTCACCCTGACAGTAGCGATGGATGGATACGGCGGCCTGGTGACCGTGCTCCACGGCCCAGATGATGTTCTCCGGGCCGAACGCAGCGTCGCCCCCGAAGAACACCCCGCGGCGTGTGGATTCGAACGTAACCCGGTCGACTACCGGTACGTCCCATTTGTCGAACTCGAGGCCGATGTCGCGCTCAATCCACGGAAATGCGTTCTCCTGGCCGATCGCCAGGATCACGTCATCGCATTCGAGATCTACTTCTTCGACCACGCGCGAGCGCATCCGACCGTTTTCGTCGTCAAAATACTCCAGGCGCTCAAACCGCATGCCCGCGAGCCGGCCGTCTTCGATCAGGAAAGCAAGTGGCGAGAGACATTCGATGATTTCGACGTTTTCGCCTTCCGCATCCTCGAGTTCCCAGGCGGAAGCCTTGAAGTACTCGCGAGGCTTACGGGCCATGACCTTTACGCTCTTGCCGCCGAGGCGCAGTGCGCTTCTACAGCAGTCCATGGCTGTATTGCCGGCGCCGATGATCAACACCTTCTCACCGATCGCCTCGACATGTCCGAACGCCACCGATTCGAGCCACGTGATGCCGATGTGCACCTGTTCTGTGTCGTACCGTCCCGGCAGATCCAGTTCTTTGCCTTTAGGCGCCCCGCTGCCGACGAACACTGCGTCGTAGTCTTCATTGAGCAGCGCTTCGAGACTGTCGATTGGGGAGTTCAGACGCAGGTCTACACCTGTGTTGAGGATGTACTGAATCTCCTCGTCGAGCACGTTGGCGGGCAGCCGGAAGGACGGGATGTTCGTGCGCATGAGGCCGCCCGTCGTGCCGAGCGCCTCAAAGATCGTACAGTCGTAGCCGAGTGGCGCCAGGTCGTTCGCAACGGTCAGGGAGGCACAGCCGGCCCCGACCAGCGCGATGCGCTTGCCGTTCCTGGTAGATGGGGGTTTCGGTAGTCCGTCCGTAACGTCGTCGCGCAAGTCGGCCGCTACCCGCTTCAGGCGACAGATCGCGACGGGATTGTCTTCGACTCGACCGCGCCTGCAGGCAGGCTCGCACGGCCGATCGCAGACCCGCCCGAGTATGCCGGGAAATACATTCGTCCGGCGGTTTGCCAGGTAGGCATCGGAATATTGTCCTTGGGCGATCAGTCGTATGTACTCGGGTACATCCGTATGCGCAGGACAAGCGTATTGACAGTCGACCACACGATGAAAGTATCGCGGGTCGGTCGTATTGGTAGGTTTCATTGGATTCGGTGTCAGAGCGCTGGCGGCGAGCCGTGGCGGGAGAGATTCGCGTCACGATCGAGCAGAATGTTCAAATCACTATACGCGCCGGTCTGCACCATGTGTACCGGCATCCGGTCCTCTGATATGGACCCTTAGGTGGTATAAATCGGAACAAGCTGGAAGCGATAACAAATGCATACTGCGGCTTCGACCAGACCGGCCATGACGTCGACCGGGTGGACAAGAGAGACGAATCGATATGGTTGATGAATTCGATCCGGTCCAGTACGTCCACACCGAACTCGTCCCGCTGCTGAAGGAACTGGTGCAACTCACGAAAGCACAAGGTGCCATCGCGGAGCAGCAGTATTTCCAGGTATTGCTGACTCAGATGGAAGCCGCGCGCGATGGCGTTCACGTCGCCGAGGCGTTCCTGCATTTATCGAGCGCCGCGTTTCTTGGTTTTGAATATTCGCCCGACGTCGCCGACCTGCTGGATACGCTGTTGGAGCGAGCGGAGCATCTCTCTGAAGCTCTGGCAGAGTCCGGTCGCATCAAGCACTAGCGAGGTATTGGTGGCCCGGTCGCAGATGTTCGCGACGCATCGAGAAAGCGTTCCCACACGTGGTCCAGCGCCGACTCGAACCGGCGGGCGAAAGCGGGCGCGTTCATTAGCGCACTCTGTTGCATCTGGTCGCGCAAGCCGGCGCTCAACCGGTACAGCCGGTCGGCGTCGCTGGCGAGGGTGACCGCCGCGTCGACGTAGCCGGCCCGGTCTTCTGCAACCAGTTCGGAAAGCCCGGCTGCGCACAGGAGCGAAGCACCCACTCGACCCGCATGGGCCGCGCCCCGTAGGGTGATGACCGGCACGCCCATCCACATGGCCTCGCAGCTGGTGGTCGTGCCGTTGTAGGGGAACGTATCCAATGCGATGTCCACGTGCTGATACACCGCCATCCCATCCGCTGCCGATGTTGCATAGGGTCTGAACTCGAGGCGTTTTTGTGAGATGCCGCGCTCCGTGAAGTACCGCGTTGTCCTTGTCACGTAACCTCGATCTCCGGAGACTCTTGATTTCAACAACAGTCGCGATCGCTGCACCGTTCGCAGGATCTCCAGCCAGGTCGCGAGCACGTCCCCGGTTATCTTTTGCGGGTTATTGAAACAGCCGAAGGTCAGCCAGCCCGATTGCTCCCGCACGCGTCTTGAAGGTCGGCCCGAGCCGGGCGCGTAGCAAAGGAAGGTCTCAGGCAGCCTGACGAGCGTTTCCGTGTAGTGCTCCTCATCATTCTCGGACGCGGGGTCGGTAATGCAGTCGACGACGCGGTAGTCCATCGCTTCGAGCCCGGTCGTATTCGGATAGCCTGCGTAAGTCAGCTGGACCGGCGCCGCGCGAGCCGCGAACACCGGCAACCGGTTGTAGGCCGTGTGGCCGTTCAAATCCAACAGCAGATGAATGCCGTCGGCGCGTATGCACCGCAGCAGTTCGCGGTCCGCGAGCTCCGCGACGTTGTGCCAACGGTCGGCGCTCGAAATGAGGCGTACGGTCGTGTCATCACGATTTGGATGCGTGTGGTAAACCACGACCTCGAAACGTTCCCGGTCGAGGTTGGCCAGCAACGGCGTTGCGAAATAACTGACGGAATGCTGTCGCAAATCAGCCGAGACGATGCCCAGGCGCAACCGTTTCGGTCGGATCTCCAACCCGAATGCCTCAGCGTCGGTCGGCGGCGGATACCCGGCGATGTCGTCAGCACAGCGGTTACCCCATTCGCGGTGTGCGCGGGCGACGGATTCGGCTGAACGCAAATTCGTATAGTTGAGCGCCAGCAACCGCGATGAGTGCAGCCGATGGTCGTCGGGGTGTGTCTGCGCAGACTCCGAGGCGATCTTCAGCCCCGCTTCGTGTTGACCCATGGACATCAGTGCACCGGGCAGGGAAGACATCAACGCCGCCGACCGATCCCCCAGCCGATGGGCGCGGCGCAGCATATCCAGGGCCTGTGAGACTTCGTTTTGCTGGTACAGCAATCGCCCGAGTTCGGCGAGGGCCTGACCGTGCTGTGGATCCACTGTCGCGACTGTTTTCAGATACCGGATGGCATCAGTCAGTCGTACTTCGTCGCGGGCGATCTGAGCCAGGGTCAACAGGGTGGGCACATGCGCCGGCGCTGCGACGAGGACCCGTTCCATCGCCAATCGTGCTTTCGCGAGCTCACCCCGCGCGTACGCCGTCGTCCCGTCGTCGGACAGCTCTCGGGTAGCCGGGCTCAGTACCTGACTGGCCGGGAGCCTGCTACGTTTGCGTTTCGAGCGTCTTGCCATAGCTTTTCAAACCGGTTCCGTCCGGTACCACCAGGCTTGCCGCCCGTCGGGTCCAGCGAGCGAATCCCAAGGCGATCGCATCAACGGGCCCTAGTCGTCGATGTTCGGCGAGTGGATGACGGTCATCTTATTGACCTGCATATCGTGCATGGTGTGCGGAATTCCGCCAACGCCGTGACCGGAGGCGCGCAGACCGGCAAATGGCATCCAGTCGACCCGGAACGCCGTATGGTCGTTGACCATTACGGCGGCCGCGTCGAGGCGTGAAGATGCACGCATGGCCGTTTCTATCGATTCCGAAAACACCGCTGCCTGAAACGCGAACGGCAGCGCGTTGGCGGCTGCGATGGCCTCGTCGAGATGGTCGAAGGCGTATACACATACCACCGGCCCGAAGATCTCCGATGTCGACACGCGCGCCCCGGCCGGCGGATTCATCAAGACGGTGGGTCGGTATGCGGTTTCAGAGAGGGGCTTGCCGCCACACAGCGCGGTCGCACCGCCGTCACATGCCTCAGTGACCCACTCGTGGACGCGTTGCACCTCGGCCGGGACGATAAGTGGGCCAACCTCGGTGTCGGCTCGCGTCGGGTCACCGACCCGCAGTTTGTCGGCCCCCTCGGCGAGTTGCCCGGCGAAGCCGCGCGCAATGGAGCGGTGCACGAAAACCCGCTGGACGGACACACAGACCTGTCCGGCGTGGTAGAAGCCACCTTTTAACAGTGCCGGAAGCGTGCGCGTCAGATCCGCATCCGCCGCCACGACGACCGGCGCCGCACCGCCGTGTTCGAGAGCGCAGCGCGTGCCGGGTGCGAGCTGTGAGCGTAGTGACCACCCAACGCCGGCGGACCCGATGAAACTGAAAAAGGCGACGCGCGCGTCGGTCACCAACGCGGTTGCATCCTTGCGCTCGTCCGTTACGACAGCCTGGCACCACTCCGGCGGTAATCCCGCTTCGTGCAGTATCTGCACGAAGCGCAGACAAGACAGTGGCGTGCGGTCGGACGGTTTGACGATCACAGGACAGCCGGTCGCAACGGCCGGCGCTACCTGATGGGCGATCAGGTTGAGCGGGTGGTTGAAAGCACTGACGGCGACAACCACTCCGATCGGCTCTTTCCGGGTGTAGGCGATGCGGTTCTTTGAGCTCTCGCTCAAATTCATCGGTATGACTTCACCCGCGTGCGCACGGAGCTGCTCGGTGCAGATGCGCACGGAATCGATCGCGCGGTCAACTTCGACCAGTGAATCGACCAGCGGTTTACCGCCTTCGCGGGCCGCCTCCAACGCCAGGGCGTCGCGCCGGCTCTCCATGATCGCCGCGGCCCGGCCGAGAATTTGCAGACGTTGGCGCAGCGGAAGCCACCCGTCACGCGCCAGGAATCGTTCCCGGGCATTGCGCAGGGCGTATTCAACAGTCGGCTGGTCGGCGCGCGCTACGGATGCGATCGAACTCAAGTCCCACGGAGCGAAAACCGTGGCTGGCGGGGCCGTCGTGGTCGCGCCAGGGACGAGTAGCGGAAAAACCTCCATTCCATCAGACATTCAGGCCTCTCCTCCACGAATGTTGCGGTATCCGGGTTCAGCGGGTCGCCTCAGATACGGGTTCGTCCCGGCCGTGGGCATGCCCTCGGGGATTCATCAAGACTAGAGCAGTCTTCAGCCCTGGAACAGGATCGGGATGGGCGGCGACCGGATATCCCACGGCCCCCGTCATCGCCGGACTCCAGGGCTGAGACCGGTGGTACATACCTAAGGTGCCGGAGATGCGCCAGAATGAACGCGCCGCCTAATGGTGCCGGGACAGGAACTACGATGAGACTTGGAATCGTCTGCGGTCTGACGACGTATCTCGCCAGTGTCAAAGTGATAGCCCGGCATATCGAAGCGGCCGGATTCGAATCGATGTGGATGCCTGACCATCCGGTCATGCCAGTGCGGCGGGCGAGCTCCGATACGGGTGGCGGTACGATGCCGACCTACTACGCACATCTGCTGGACCCGTTCGTCGGTCTGGCGGCGGCTGCGGGCGCTACGGCTTCGCTGCGTCTTGGCACCAGCGTGGCGCTCATCGCAGAACGAGATCCGCTGGTGACTGCCAAGGAGGTCAGCACCATAGACCTTACCTCCAATGGGCGTTTCGAACTCGGCATCGGTGCCGGCTGGCTGCGCGAAGAAGGGGAACTCCTCGGTGTCAACTGGCCACGACGTTGGGCACAGACGCGCGAACACCTCCTGGCGATGCGCGCGTGCTGGTCGCATGAGGTGAGCGAGTTTCATGGCGAATTCGTCGATTTTCCGCCGCTGGTGAGCGATCCGAAGCCCGTGCAGAATCCGCATCCGCCAGTATTGATCGCTGGAGAGCTGCAGGGCGCTGCAACCCGCGTTACCGAATACGGTGATGGCTGGATGCCGCGCTACGACCGCATTTCGCTGGCGGGACTGCGCTCGGGCAGCGACGCTATTCGTCAGCGCCTGGCTGGGGCCGGACGCGACCCGGGACGCTTTGCAACCACCGTATTCAGGTGCCCCCCGGAAACCGGCGCCGTTGCAGAACTGGCCGCTACGGGCGTCGAGCGCGCACTCATCGTATTGCCGCCGGTGGCCGGGCAAGAAGCTCTCGATACGGTATCGCAATGGTCTGAGACGCTGCTGCCGGCGGCTGGGCAAGGGGGTTAGAACCGTGCACATCGGCATTATTCCATTTGCCACCAGTCAGACGATGCCGGTCGTGGAACTGGGAATCGAGGCGGAGAGCCTCGGGTTCGAATCGCTGTTCCTGCCCGAGCACGCGGTCGTTCCGGCGAACTTCGATTCGCCGTACCCGGAAGGCGGCGACACGCCGGACGAGTACCGGCGGATGCTGGATCCCTACACCGCGCTCGCGGCGGTAGCAGGTGCCACCGAGCGGATCCGGATCGGCACCGCCATAACTCTGATTCTGGAACGTCCGCCGCTACTGGCCGCGGGTCAGCTGGCGACGCTGGACGTGGTCTCCGATGGACGACTGATCGTTGGTGCGGGTACGGGCTGGCTACGCGAGGAAGGTGCGATTTTCGGGGTCGACTGGGAGCGCCGCGGTACGCAGATGAAAGACTATTTCAGGGCCATCAAACGCTGCTGGCAAGACCCCGTATCGGCCTATTCCGGCACGCACGTGAGCTTTCCGGAACTCGTCTGCGAACCAAAGCCCGTGCAGAAGCCGAATCCGCCCATCCTGATCGCCGGCGAAATGAAGGTGGCTGTCCGGCGTGCCGCCATCTACGGCGATGGATGGATTCCGCGCTACCTCTGGTCGACGCCCGAGTCGATCGCCGAGGGCCGCGACCGGATGGTCGACGCGTACCGCGAATTTGGCCGCGATCCGTCGACGATCGATATCACGCTGTTCGGCTGCCGCCAGAGCCGGGACGAAATGCGGCGCTTCGAAGATGCTGGCGTGACCCGTATCCTGTTCTTTTTGAAGCCGGAGCCGCCTCAGGCGATGCGCGACCGGCTGCACCGGCTAGCGGAGCGCGTTCTGTGAGTGACCAATGGCGAATCGGCGAATTGCAGCTCGACAAGGTTGAAGAGCAGATATGGGAGGTGAGTCCGAGGTGGCTGTTCGCCAACGCGGACTACGACACGATGCGCGGTTACGCCAACATCCTCGCGCCGCACTATGTGACCGAGGCGTTCAAGCTAAAGCTCAGCATCCACAGTTTTGTGCTGCGAACCGAACGGCACACAATTCTGGTCGATACGTGCGTTGGCAATCACAAGGAGCGTCATATCGACACGTGGAATCAGATGGACACCCCTTACCTTGAGCGCCTGGGTGCCGTCGGGGTAAAGCCCGAAGACGTCGACTACGTGTTCTGTACTCATCTGCACGTCGACCACGTCGGCTGGAACACGCGCCTCGAAGACGGGCGTTGGGTGCCGACGTTTCCGAACGCGCGCTATCTGTACAACCGTGCCGAATACGACCACTGGTCAAACTCGGATGACCGCTATCAGGCACCGGTCATGGCTGACAGCGTCGAGCCGATCGTCGCGGCGCGGCAGGTGGACTTCGTCGACGAAGGCCATCAGATCGATGATGGTGTATGCGTGGTGGCGACCCCGGGCCATACGCCTGGCCACTGCAGCGTCATGCTGGGTGATCGCGAAGGCGTCATCACGGGGGACATGGTGCATCACCCGGTTCAGCTGCACGACCCAACCATCTACTCTCACGCTGACAGCGATGGGCAGCAGGCCGTCGCGACCCGCCTGGAGCACTTCGCCCGTTGGGCGTCCGACGGCACGCGGCTCTTTGGCACGCACTTCGCGACGCCGACCGCGTTGCACATAGAAACGAGCTCCAACGGTTATCGATTCCTGGCTGACTGACGGTGTCTGATCCCGGTGTGCTGACGATACTGGATGTCGATGCGAACGGCCTTGAGCTGACCCGCTTCGAGCTCGAATTCGGCACCGGCTCCGAGAGCGTGCGTGCACTGCTGAGCGCGCGCATCGTCGCTGACCTTGAGCGCATCGAACCCGACTTCCCCGAACGCCATGTCGCACTTGTGCAACCGTTGCGCAGCCGTGAGCGCGGTGATGAGATCGAGCTGTTCACGCCGCCTGTCGTGGATATGCAGGCGCAGCTCGCCGCCGCCGAGGCAGGGTTCGACCGTCAGGATTTCAATATCTGGCTCGACGGAAAAGCCGTGCTGTCACTCGACGAACAGATCGATGCTGGCCTTATCGACGAGGTCCGGTTTGTGCGCTATAGCCTGATGATCGGCGGTTGAAGTGCCGGGTGCCGTGATTCGCATGTTCCGCACGCTCGCGCCATAATCGGGCGTCCGACCGTGCCAGGCACGGTCTTGGTGCGAATCTATCGTCATAAGGAGTTACGTTGTGCCCGGGATTACCGCGTTTGGCGCCTACCTGCCGCGCCGCCGTCTGCAGCGGTCTGTGATAGCCGAGGCCAATACGTGGTTCGACGCGTCGCTCGCAGCCCACGCGCGCGGCGAGCGCACGATGTGCAACTGGGATGAAGACACCGTCACGATGGCCGTGGAAGCGGTGCGCGACATGCGCATGGCCGATTCCGTCGACGCCGTGATACTCGCATCCACCACCCTGCCGTTCGCGGACCGTCAGAATGCCGGCATTATGGCCGAGGCGCTGAATCTCGGGACCGCCCTGCGCACGATGGACGTATCCGGCTCTCAGCGCGCCGCGACCTCCGCCTTGATGAGCGCGCTCGACAGCGCCGCGGCTGGCGCCGACGCCGTCGTGGTCGCCGCCGCAGAGAAACGCAAGACGCGCGCCGGCAGCCCGATGGAACTGTTGTCCGGAGATGGTGCCGCCGCCGTCCAGGTAGGGCATGAAAACGAAATCGCGACGCTGCTCGGCAGTGCCACCATAAGCGCCGACTTCATCGATCATTTTCGGGCGAGTGGCGACGACTTCGACTACGACTGGGAAGAGCGCTGGATCCGCGACGAAGGGTGGCTGAAGCTCGTGCCCGAAGCGGTCGAGCGCGCGCTGACGGCAGCCGGTGTCAACGCCGCCGACATCGCGCATTTCATCGTGCCGTGTCATCTGCGTCGAGTTCCCGAAGGCGTGGCGAAGAAGTGCGGTATCAACGCCGAGGCCGTTACCGACCCGTTGCTCGCCAAAGTAGGGCAGTGTGGCGTTGCGCATCCGTTGCTGTTGCTCGCGTCGGTGCTCGGCAGCGCGGAGCCGGGCCAGAAGATTCTGGTGACCGCGTTCGGTCAAGGCTGCGACGCGCTGGTCTTCGAGGTCACTGCCAAAATTGCCGACGGCCAGCCCGTCGCCGGCGTCGAAGGCTGGCTTGCGACCGGTGTGGCTGAAACGAACTACAGCAAGTTTCTGACGTACGGCGGCGTCATGGAGCGCGAGTACGGCAAGCGCGCTGAACTCGACCGCTCGCCAGTCCTGACCGCTCAATACCGCAACCGCGCCGGCGTCACCGGCTTCATTGGTGGCCACTGCTCGAAGTGCGGCACGGTCCAGTACCCGAAGTCGATCTATTGCGTAAATCCGAACTGCGGTACGAAGGACACGCAGGAAGACCACCCGATGTCGAAGGTGCCGGCTACCGTGCGCACCTATACGGCTGACCGGCTGGTGTTCTCCATGGATCCGCCGGCCTATTTCGGGCTCGTCGAGTTCGACGGTGGCGGCCGTACGATGGTCGATTTTACCGAGGTCGATCCGGAGACCTTCGACGTTGGCCAGAAAACGGTCATGCGCTTCCGGATCAAATACATTGATGAACGGCGCGGCATGCGCCAGTACTTCTGGAAGGCGGCACCGGCGTAACGGTCCGCGTTTGCAGATACGGCGAGGTCAACGGTCGGCTTCGCAAGACAGCATAGCGAGGTAAATCTCATGGGACGTGGAATTCGCGACAAGGTTGCCATACTGGGCATGGGTTGCTCGAAGTTTGGTGAACGTTGGGATGCGGAGCCGTCGGACCTGATGGCCGAAGCGTTTGAAGAATGCGTGTCCGACGCCGGAGTCGAGCGCAGTCAGATCAACGCGGCATGGCTGTCTACGGCGTTCGATTCCGTCAACGTCGGCCCGAGCGCACTGCCGCTCGCCACTTCATTGCGTTTGCCCTACATCCCGGTGACGCACGTTGAAAACATGTGTGCATCCGGCACTGAAGCGTTTCGCGGCGCGTGCTACGCGGTCGCTTCCGGTGCGGCCGATTTTGCCCTTGCGATGGGTGTCGAAAAGCTCAAAGACACCGGCTACGGCGGCCTGCCGGCGCGTACCCGCGGCGTTACGAACGACATGTTCGCGCCAAACGTATCCGCGCCCGGTGCATTTGCGCAGCTGGCTGCAGGCTATCGCGGTACGCACGGCCTGGACAAAGAAGATCTGAAGCGCGCCATGGCGCACGTATCCGTCAAGAGCCACGCCAACGGCGCAAAAAACCCCAAGGCTCACCTACAGCGTGCGATCACTTCCGAGCAGGCGATCGGTGCGCCGATGATCGCCGAGCCCATCGGGCTCTTCGATTGCTGCGGCGTGAGCGACGGTGCAGCGTGCGCGATCGTCACGACGCCCGAGATCGCGATGGAGCTTGGCAAGACGAATATCGTTACGGTCAAAGCGCTGCAGTTAAGCGTATCGAACGGGGAAGAAGCCGGCTTCAACAACTGGAACGGTGCGCACTTCAAGACCACGCGTATCGCCGCGCAGCGCGCTTACGAAGAAGCCGGGGTCGCCGACCCGCGTAAGGAAATTCGCGCGACGGAAGTACACGACTGCTTCTCGATAACGGAACTCGTGACGATGGAAGACCTGGGGCTCGCCGACGAAGGTCAGGCCTGGCGTGCGGTGTTGGACGGGCGCTTCGATGCAGACGGTGAAACGCCGTGCCAGATCGATGGCGGATTGAAGTGCTTCGGTCATCCGATCGGTGCATCGGGCCTGCGCATGCTCTACGAGATGTATCTCCAGTTCCACGGTCGCGCCGGCGATCGCCAGCTCGACGATATGAAGCTCGGACTTACCCACAACCTGGGCGGGCATCCGGTGCAGAACGTTTGCAGCATTTCGATCGTCGGGCATTACGACGGCTGATCGTTTCAACCTGGCTCACCGCTTCGCGCGGGAGCCGGCTGTCATCTCTGGCGGGCCGGGCCCGAACAGTCCACAAGGCCGTCGCTGATGCGACGGCCTTTTTTTGTCAGGCCCACCGTCCCCGAGTCACCGGGTCACATAGCCGCCGTTTATCCAGATGGTTTGGCCGTTGACCCACTGGCTTTCCGGTGACGCGAGAAACGCGACCACCGGCGCTATGTCGTCCACCGTCCCGAGGCGTTTCTCAGTGGAGAGCTTAGACGCGTACGCCGCCGACTGGGGGGTCTCCTGGCCGTGGAAAAACGGCGTATCGACCGGGCCCGGGCCAAAGCTGTTGACGGTGATGCGGCGCGCCCCCAGTTCCTTGGCCAGCATCCGCGTGTATTCCTCGACCGGCGCCTTGGTACCCGCGTAGACGGCATAGCCGGGCGCCGCGCCCGCCAGCAGCGACGTGCCGTTGTTGATGATGCGCCCGCCATCCCTGACGCGCCGCGCCGCCTCTCTGAGCGAGAAGAACAGCCCCCGGTTGTTGATGGCATTCAGCCGCTCGAAGTCCGAGTCGGTGAACTCCGCGACCGGCTTCTTGACGATGGCGCCTGCGTTGTTGACGACGATGTCAACGCCGCCGAACGTGGTCTCCGCCGTGTCGTACAGGCGTTTGACGTTGTCAACCTGTCCGAGGTCGCCCACGGCCAGCACCGTCTCTACACCGTGCTCGCGCACGAGTCGTTCGGTCTCCTGCGCTTCGCCAATGGTCTCCGGCCGGTGGTAGTGCACGACTACGTTGGCGCCCAGCTGGCCGAGCGCGACCGCGTACGCACGGCCGAGATTGGCGCGCGCGCCCGTCACGATGGCGACCTTACCGGCCAACGGACGGTTCCGGGTCTTGGCGTTTGCCGCTGAACTCGCCGCGACCGACGCCGCGCTCAAGGCGCCCAATCCGGCCACCGCCATCGTTTTCATGGCATCCCGTCGTGGAACCTGGGTTTTTTGTTCGCTCATATCTGTGCCTCTGTTGACCTGTCTGGGGAAGGCCGTAGCGGCGACCGGAACGCGGTTCCGGCGGCCGTCCGACTGGCAACCGGCCCGTCGGCTATCGCGTAACCCGAAATGTCTTTCGGCTGCGCGAGGCTCGCCGCATGTCAGCTTCGAATACAGGCTACCTGTTGCGAATTCGTCCTCATAGGTACAAAAATAGGCACACTAAGTTGCGGTATTCGCAACGGTTGCTTCGACTGCAGGCGGACTTCGGAGATGGACCCTTTCACGGAAATCAACCTTTTTCTCCGGGTCGTCGAACTTGGCTCGATCCGCGCTGTGGCAAGAGAGCAGGGGCTCGAACCGTCCAGCGTGTCGAGGCGCATTGCGAGCCTCGAGTCTCGGCTCAGGTCAACACTGATCGACCGGACCGCGACCAGGTCCCGGGCGACGGAGCGAGGCATGGTCTACTACGAGCGGATGCGCGAGCTGTTGCCTCAGATCGAAGCGGTCGAAGGCGAGGTAGCGGGCGATTCGGCAACACCGAAAGGTCTGCTCAAGGTGAGCGCCTCCATCGACTTCGGGCAGCTGCACGTCACGCGGTGGCTGTTGGACTTTCGTCGGCTTTATCCGGAGGTGGAGATCGAACTCGTTCTCGCCAGTCAGTTCGTTGACATCTCGACTGAGGGTATCGACGTGGCGGTTCGTGTCGGCGCACTGAAAGATTCAGCGCTGAAGGCTCGAAAGCTGGCCGACGTGCCGAGGGTGCTGGCGGCGTCGCCGGGCTATCTGGCGAAGTGGGGCGTGCCCGAGACGCCGGACGATCTGAGCGAGCATCAGTTCGTGTTCTTCGACGGTACGAATCGCCACGAGCGCCTGAAACTGGTGGGTCCTGACAACCGGCATTATGCGATCCGCAGGCGCGGCGCCGTCACGATCAATGCGGTTGCGTCGGCGGTCGAAGCGGTCAAAGCCGACTGCGGCATTCATATCGGTCCTCGCTGGGCGTTCCAGGCGGCTCTCGAGCGAGGTGAAGTGGTGGAAGTGTTACCGGGCTATACGCAGCCGGCCATGCCGATGCATATCATCTGGCGCTCGGGTGTGTTGATGCCGGCCAGGGTGCGCGCGTTTGTGGACTTTGCGGTCGAAGCGGTCAAGGACGTGGACGGTCTGCGGCACTAGCGCGCGCTCGATCTCGTTCAGCAACGAGTGCGCGCACGCGCGGGATTAGCTCTTCGCCGTACTGGACCGCGTCGGGCAGCGGATCGTAGCCGCGCACCAGAAGCGTTTTTGCGCCAATGTCGTAGTAGCACGCCAACGCTTCCGCGACCGTATCCGGCGTGCCAACCAGGGCGGTCGAGTTGCCCCGTGCACCGGTTGCGACGGCCAGCGCCGTGTACAGACAGCTGTCATGCACTTCGCCTTCGGCCGCCGCATCCAGCAACCGGAGGGATCCGGCATTTTGCGGCCTGGCTGCACCGTTTGGCAGCCTCGCCTCGATCCGCTTCAGAATGTCTCTCGCGCGATCCCAGGCCTTTCCTTCGGTGTCGGCCAGGATCGGTCTGGTCGACAAGCTGAATTCGATGGAATTGTGCCGGGCGGCGTCGCGCACGCGCCGCATGAATTCCGCCGTAGCCGCCAACGGTTCGCCCCATAACATGAAAACATCGATGCCCGGGGATAACGTGCTGACCGCGTCTTCAGAACCGCCACCGCCGTAGACCGGAATATGCGGCGACTGATAACAGTAGACTTCCGTGTGGGCACCTTCGAATTGGTAGAACTCGCCGGCGTGGTCGAAGGGCTCTGAAGCTGTCCATACACGCTTCAGGATGTCGACGTACTCGGCGCTTCGCCGATAGCGTGCGCCGTGGTCTTCGTAATCGCCATCGCGCGCCTGATCGACGGGACTGCCTCCCGAGATAATGTGGACCGCCACCCGACCTTCGGTCAGTTGATCGAACGTTGCGAGTTTTCGTGCCGCGACCGTGGGTGCGACGAAGCCGGGACGGTGAGCCAGCAGGAACCCGAGCCGTTCCGTGTGTGCCCCCGCGTGGGCGCCCAACAGGAATCCGTCTGGAGCGTTCGAAAAGTAGCCGATGAGTACGCGGTCAAAACCGGCCTGCTCGTGCACGATGGCAGTGTGTTTGATCACGTCGCGACTGAACGCCGGTCCTTCGCCATCGATGATTTCCGACGATACGCGCGGTGCTATCCAACCGATGAACTCTACCGGCATGATCCATCTCTAGAGATTCCTGCGAATCGGTATCGTGCCCATGCCATCAGCGCTACGCAACGCCGTAAAACGTGGTCCGGGCGCAGACCAAAATGTCGTGACACGCGGCGCCGCAAGTTCTCAACGGTCTTGAATGACGGGCCGATCGCCGATCACACCGGCATTGGCGAACGCCTCGACCGCCTCCTCCTTCGTTCCCAGCCGATCGCAGCAGACGTCGCGATTGTGCTGACCGAGCAGCGGTGCGGGCCGTTCGAGTTCGCCTCGCTCACCATTGAGCCGCCACGGTGTAGCCGGCTAAGGCCTCCCGCGAAGTCTCGATTCGCTGGCGGTGAATCAAACCGGTTACCAGCACGGCTGCCGCGTCGATACCGCCGCACGTATCGCCATAAGCGGCATGGAATTGAACCGGCCCGCCGTGCGCAAAAACGATGATGTACTTGAGCCATTCCCAATCCGGCATAGCGGGGGCGCATCCACTGCGCAAGACTGGTGACTTTGTGCTGCCGGGGGGTCGCAGGTGCCGATCTCATGCTTGCTCATCGTCAATCGGGGCGAAATTGCCGGTCGCATCGCGCGTGCTGACACCGACCTCGGTCCGCGTACCGCAGCGGTTCACGCGGCGGATGACGCACAGAGCATGTATAGCTCGATACAAAGAAGTATCCCTGCATCGATCCCTGGTAGGTCTCATTCACCAAACGGAGAAATCAAATGGCATTCAAAGGTGTTGATCACGTCGTCGTGCGAGTGCACGACCTCGCCGCGGCGGTTCAGTCTTACAACAATATCCTCGGTATCGAGCCGCGCATGGCGCACTCTGATGACCTCAAGGCCGACCAGGCTTTCTACGATTTCGACAACGGGACTTTTCTGGAACTCATCACACCGACTGACCCCGGCTCACCGATCGCCGGCCCGTTGGAGAAAAGAGGCGAAGGCATTCACACGATCGCGTTCGCCGTCGACGACCAGGAAGAAACTGCAAACGCGTTGAAGGCCAATGATGTGCGTGTCCTCGGTAGCGCGTTCGTGCACCCGGGTTCGGCGCACGGCGTGTTGGTACAGCTGTCCGAACGCAAGTAACTGGCGCAGGCCGGTGCATTACATGTGGTGTGCCCGTTAATGTCCCACGAACGACTGAGCTACCGGTCTGTTGGCGGCAGAGTCTGCCAGCCGTCCGTGCCACACCAGTCGGAGCTCGAAAGGAGTCTCTTCGATGAAGATTATTGACCTCAAGACCTGGGTCGTCGCCACGCCGCCCCCTCATCATGGCGGGACGTACTGGATCTTCTTGAAGCTCACGACCGACAACGGCATAAGCGGCTACGGCGAAGTCTATGGCGTCCCCTTCGCACCGCAGCAGGTGTGCGCGCTGATCGAAGACGTGGTTGATGATCACGTGATCGGGGAGACGCCATTCTCAATAGAAACCATCTGGCGCACCGTGTATGCGCGCGCCTTTACGCTGCATCCCGACCTGACGATCGGCGGCGTCCTGAGCGGAATCGAAATCGCCTGTTGGGACATTATCGGTAAGGCGCTGGAACAGCCGGTCTACAACCTGTTGGGCGGTAAAGTGCACGAGCGGCTGCGCTCGTACACCTACCTGTATGGCGATACACATGAGGGCGGCGAACTGTCGGCCATCGATGTTCACAGCGATCCAG